>JBLXFD010000031.1:0-38388 GCA_048262455.1 Rhodobacter sp. | reverse complement strand
GCCCCGCGCCGCCCCCCGGCCCGCCGCCGCGCCCCCGCCCCATCCGCGCCCCCCTCTGCCCCCGCACCCCCCCCCCGCCCCCCAGCCGCCGGGCCAGCACCCGCGTGCCCGCCGCCACCGCCAGCAGCACCGCGAAGGCCGCCGTCAGCCCCGCCGCCGACCACAGCGTCAGCGTCTCCAGCCCCGACAGCAGGGTGGCCGCCGCCACCAGCAGAGCCAGCAGCGCTAGGGTCGCCAGCACCCAGCGCCGGCGCGGCAGGAACGGCATCTCCTGCACCCCGCCCCGGAACAGCGCCGCCGCCCGCACCGCCTCGGTCCGCGCCAGCGGCCACAGGGTGAACAGCGCCGCCGCCAGCGTGCCGTACAGCGCCGCCTCGCCCAGCGGCCGCCAGTGCAGCCCGAAGACCGCCGGCACCGGCAGCCGCGCTTCCAGCAGCGGCCGCGCCGCCAGCGGCATCAGGGCCCCCAGCACCAGCCCCGCCGCGATGCCCACCACCGTCAGCGCGCCGATCTGCAGCGCGTAGGCGAGGAAGATCGTCCGCGTCTCGGCCCCCAGCGTCTTCAGCGTCGCGATCACCCCGGTCTTGCGGTCGAGATAGGACCGCACCGCCGCCGAGACGCCCACGCCCCCCACCGCCAGCCCGGCCAGCCCCACCAGCACCAGGAAGCTGCCCAGCCGGTCCACGAAGGTGCCCACGCCGCGCGCCGCGTTGCGGCTGTCGGTCCAGCGGTGCCCGCCCTCCAGCGCCGCCGCCGCCCCGGCCCGCAGCGCGTCAAGGTCGCTGCCCGGCGGCAGGCGCAGCCGGTACTCGGTCTCGTACAGCGTGCCCTCCGCCAGCAGCCCCGCCCCCTCGAGGTCGGCGGTCCGCACCAGCGTGCGCGGGCCCAGCGAAAAGCCCCCCGCCGCGTCGTCGGGGTTGCGCGTCAGTTCCGCCATCAGCACGAAGTCGCGGCTACCAAGGCGGAAAACGTCGCCGGTCTCCAGCCCCAGCCGGGCGATCAGCAGCGGGTCCATCACCGCCCCGGGCTGGCCATCGGCGCCGTCAAAGGCGCGCTCCAGCGGCATAGCGGGGGTCAGCGTCACCGCGCCGTAAAGCGGGTATGTGCCATCCACCCCGCGCACCTGCGTCAACCCGCGCTCGTCGCCCTCCGGCCCCGGCGCCACGGCCATGGAGCGGAAGTCGACGGTCTCCGACACCGCCTCGGACACCTCGGCCATCCAGGCCTGTTCTCCGGCGCTGGCGAAACGGTAGTGCAGCTCGATCTCGGCATCCCCGCCCAGGATCTCGGCAGCATTGCGCGACAGCCCCTGTTCCACCGATTCCCGCACGCTGCCCACGGCGGCGATCGCCGCCACCCCCAGCGCCAGGCAGGCCAGGAAGACGCGGAAACCGGACAGGCCCCCGCGCAGCTCGCGCCGGGCGATGCGCGCCGCGTTCACAAGGCTCATTCCGCCGCCGCCCGCGCGCCGGCCTCGGCCAGCCGGCCGTCCACCAGCTCGATCACCCGGTCGCAGCGCGCCGCCAGCTCCGGCGCGTGGGTGACCAGCACCAGCGTCGCCCCGTGCCGGTCGCGCAGTCCGAACAGCAGGTCCATGATCGCCGCCCCGGTGGTACCGTCGAGGTTGCCCGTAGGCTCGTCCGCCAGCAGGATCTGCGGCCTGGGCGCGGCGGCCCGGGCCAGCGCCACGCGCTGCTGCTCGCCCCCCGACAGCTGCGCCGGGTAATGCCCGCCGCGCGCGGCCAGCCCCACCGCCTCCAGCTCGGCCTCCGCCCGGTCGAAGGCATCGGCATGGCCCGCCAGTTCCAGCGGCGTCGCGACGTTCTCCAGCGCGGTCATCGTCGGAATGAGGTGGAAGGACTGGAACACCACCCCCATATTGTGCCGACGGAACCGGGCCAGCGCGTCCTCGCCCAGCGCGGTGAGGTCATGGCCCAGCACCTCGACCCGGCCCCCGGTGGCGCGCTCCAGCCCGCCCAGCAGCATCAGGAGAGACGACTTGCCCGATCCCGACGGACCCACCAGCCCCAGCGTCTCGCCCCGCGTCACCTCCAGCGAGATGCCCTTCAGGACATCCACCCGCCCCGCGTTTCCGGACAATGACAGGCGGGCCTCGTCCAGGCGGGCGACGGGTTCGGTCATGGGAAAGCTCCTGCAGCGGCTGGGGTCAGTTGCATATGGGGCCGGGCGCGGTCTGCGCAACCTCGCGGCGGCGCTTGTTCTTGGCACGGGAACGGCCGCGGCGGAACCCGTGGTGATCGCGGCGCTGGGCGACAGCCTGACCGCGGGCTACGGGCTTGCCGCCGAAGCGGGCTTCGTGCCGCAAATGCAGGCATGGCTGAACGCCCAGGGCGCCGAGACGGAGCTGCGCAACGCCGGCGTCTCCGGCGACACCACCCGCGGCGGGCTGTCGCGGGTCGACTGGACGCTGACCCCGGACGTGGACGCGATGATCGTGGCGCTGGGGGGCAACGACGTGCTGCGCGGGCTGGACCCGGCGGCGGCGCGGCAGAACCTCTCCGGCATTCTCGAAGCCGCGGCGAAGGCCGATGTGAAGGTGCTGCTGATCGGCATCGCCGCGCCGGGAAACTACGGCGCCGAATACAAGCGCGACTTCGACGCCATCTACCCGGCGCTGGCCGAGGAATACGGCGTGCTCACCGGCCCCACCTTCCTGGCGCCCCTGCGCGCGCAGGGGGGCGATCCGCGCCGCTTCCTGCAGGCCGACGGGGTGCACCCCAATGCGGAAGGCGTGAAGATCATCGTCGAGGCGCTGGGCCCCCACGTGCTGCAACTGGTGGAGGCGGCGCAGTAGCCCCGGCGCAACAGGCGCCGCCTTCCGGGTTTCCAAGCCCCGCGTTAACCGCCACCATGGCGCAGTCAAACCGGAGCCCCCGATGCTGCCCCTGATCCTCACCGCGATCCTCGCCTACCTGCTCGGCTCGGTCTCCTTCGGGCTGCTGATGGCGCGGCTGTTCCGGCTGGGCGACCTGCGCACGGTCGGCTCGGGCAACATCGGCGCCACCAACGTGCTGCGCACCGGCAACAAGCTGGCCGCGCTGCTGACCCTGCTGGGCGACGCCGGCAAGGGCGCGGCGGCGGTGCTGCTGGCGCGCTGGCTGACCGGCGACGAGGCGGCGGCGGGCACGGCGGCGATCTTCGCCATGGCCGGGCACCTGTGGTCCTGCTTCGCCGGCTTCCGGGGCGGCAAGGGGGTGGCCACCTTCCTCGGCACCCTGCTGGCGCTGGCCTGGCCGGTGGGGCTGGCCGCCTGCGCCACCTGGCTGGCAACGGCGCTGCTGGCGCGGATCTCTTCGCTGGCCGCGCTGGTGGCCGCGGCGCTGGCGCCGGTCTTCACCGCCTACTTCTACCACTGGCACGGCGCCCTGCTGGTCGCCGCCATGAGCCTGCTGATCTTCTTCAAGCACACCCCCAACATCCGCCGCCTTCTGGCCGGGACAGAGCCGCGCATCGGCCGCAAAAGCTGACCCCGCTGCAAATTCTTCTGGTCCGGAAATATCCCAGGGGGGCCGCCGCAGGCGGCGGGGGACAGCGTCCCCCTCCGCGCTGTCAGTAGGCGTATTCCTCGTAGATCCGCGACAGGTCGCCCTGCCATTCGCCGTGGTACTTCTCCAGCAGCTCGTCCGCCGGCACCCGGCCGTTCTCGACGCTGTCCTCCAGCGCGTGCAGGAAATGCCGCTCGTCCTGCACCATGCCGCCCAGCCCGGGCCGGGCGCGCGCCTTCAGGCCCGCCCGGGCGATGTCCACCACCTCCCGCGCCAGGTCGCGCATGCGGACCCCGCCCACCTCGGCGTCCAGCCCGCTGACCGAGGCCGCAACCCGCCAGGCCTCGCGCGTCTCCTGGTCCCAGTCCTTGGCCAGGTCCCAGGCCGCGTCCAGCGCGCCCGCGTCGTAGGTCAGCCCGACCCAGAGCGCCGGCAGCGCGCAGAGCCGCCGCCAGGGGCCGCCATCGGCACCGCGCATCTCGATGAACTTCTTCACCCGCGCCTCGGGGAACAGGGTGGTCAGGTGGTCGGCCCAGTCCGACAGGGTCGGCATCTCGCCCGGCAGCGCCGGCAGCTCGCCCTTCATGAAGTCGCGGAACGACTGGCCCAGCGCGTCGATGTAGCGCCCGTCGCGGTAGACGAAGTACATCGGCACATCCAGGGCGTAGTCCGCCCAGCGCTCGAACCCCATGCCGTCCTCGAACACGAAGGCGGGGATGCCGGTGCGGTCGGCGTCGAGGTCGCGCCAGATCCGGCTGCGCCATGACTTGTGACCGTTCGGCTTGCCGTCGAAAAACGGCGAGTTGGCGAACAGCGCGGTCGCCACCGGCTGCAGCGCCAGCGCCACCCGCAGCTTCTTGACCATGTCCGCCTCGGAGGCGAAGTCGAGGTTCACCTGCACCGTGCAGGTGCGGTACATCATCTGCGTCCCGTGGGTGCCCACCCGGCCCATGTAGTCGGTCATCAGCCGGTAGCGCCCCTTGGGCATCATCGGCATCTGCGCCTCGGACCACTCCGGCGCGGCGCCGAGACCGATGAATCCGGCGCCGATGCCGTCGGCCACTTCCTTGACCTCGCGCAGGTGCTCGTTCACCTCGTCGCAGGTCTGGTGGATCGTCTCCAGCGGCGCGCCCGACAGCTCCAGCTGGCCGCCCGGCTCCAGCGAGACGTTGGCGCCGTTCTTCTCCAGCCCGATGATGTTGCCCTGCTCGAGGATCGGCGCCCAGCCAAAGCGGTCGCGCAGCCCTTCCAGCATCGCCTTGATGGAACGGGGGCCGTCGTAGGGCAGCGGCAGCTGGGTGTCGCGGCAGTAGCCGAACTTCTCGTGCTCGGTGCCGATGCGCCAGTCTTCCGGCGGCTTGCAGCCATCGGCGAGGTAGCCCGCCAGCTGCGAATGGTTTTCGATCGGGCCGCCACCGGACTGGGGAATGGACATCGGCTCGCTCCGGTTCTGGCCTCGTTTCAGGGGGCAGAACTGGACGCGAACCGGCGGGAAGTCAATGCAGCCGGCGCGGCGGCTGGTGCCAGATCTTCACCCGCTGCTCGGGATTGGCGCGCAGCTGGGTCAGCATGTTCTCGGTCCGGATGCCTTCCAGCGAGGCGAAGACGTCGAACAGCACCTCGGCGTTCTCGGCATTGGTGGGGATCGCAAGGGTGTTGCCGCCGCTTTCCGTCAGCACCCAGACCGCGTGGGGCTTGGCCGCCGGGTCCAGTTCCACCATCCCCAGCGCGTCGATGGAGACGGATCCACCCTCGAACGGCCCGTAGTAGGTCACCTGCCGCTCGTCCACGTGCACCACACCCGGCCCGCCGGCGCCGACCCGGAAGCGGGTGCGCTGGATGCCCGCAAACAGGATCAGCGCGCCGACGATCGACAACGAGGTGCCCACCGCCGCCAGAACCCCGTGCTGCGTCACCGCCCAGAACATGCCGCAACTGGCCAGGAACACCCCCAGCAGGGCCTCGCGCCAGCGCCAGAATTTCTGTTTCAGCTCGGGGCGGATCAACGAAAGCATGGCAGTACCTGTCTGAAGAGTTGGTTAACGTGGACGTAAAGGCGCATCGCGGCAGGTATGTGGCGGCAAAGGGACATTTCCGCTGCTACCAGTCGCCGGCGGCAGCCTGCCACAGGGTGATGGCCGCCACCGCGGCGGTATCGGCCCGCAGGATCCGCGGGCCGAGCGCGATGGTCCGCACCCCGTCCCGCGCCCCCAGCATCTGCCGCTCGCGCGGCGAGAACCCGCCCTCGGGCCCGATCAGGATCGCCGCGGGCGCGCCGCGCGGGGCACCGGGCTCAATCCCGGCCCCCGCCCCCGCCTCTGCCTCGTCGCAGAAATACAGTGCGCGTTCCTCGGGCCAGTCCGCCAGCACGCGGTCCAGCTTCGCCAGCTCGGCCACCTCGGGCACCCAGGTGCCGCCGCATTGCTCTGCCGCCTCCACCGCGTGGGCCTGCAGCCGGTCGCGGCGGATCCGCTCGGAGTTGGTGAAGTCGGTCTGCACCGGCATGATCCGCGCCGCGCCCAGTTCCGTCGCCTTTTCCACGATGAAGTCGGTGCGCGCCTTCTTGATCGGCGCGAACAGCAGCCACAGGTCCGGCGGCAACCGCAGCGGCGCGGTCTGCGCCTCGCAGCGCAGCACCCCGCGGCGCTTGCCGGCATCCTCGACCACAGCGCGGAACTCGCCGTCGCGCCCGTTGAACAGTGCCACCGCATCGCCGGGGCCCAGCCGCATCACCCCGAACAGGTAATGCGCCTGCGCCTGGTCCAGCGCGACCGGTTGTCCCGGCACCAGCGGGTGATCTACATAGAGCCTGACCATGCGCCACAGATAGGGATCCCATGCGACAAGCGCCAGAGACCAACGCGGGCAGCGTGGCGGACGCGGTGCGCGGCAACTGGGTTGACCGCTGGGCCCCGCCCGCCGCGCGCCCCTACCTGCGCCTGTCGCGGGCCGACCGGCCGATCGGCACCTGGCTGCTGCTGCTGCCCTGCTGGTGGTCGGTGCTGCTGGCGGCGCTGTCGCAGGGCGTCTTTGGCTGGCGCGAGGCGTGGCTGATCGCCGGCTGCGGCATCGGCGCGGTGCTGATGCGGGGGGCGGGCTGCACCTGGAACGACATCACCGACCGGCACATCGACGGCTCGGTCGCGCGCACCGCCTCGCGGCCGATCCCGTCCGGGCAGGTCAGCGTGACCGGCGCGGCGATCTGGATGGCGGTGCAGGCGCTGGTGGCCTTCGCGGTGCTGCTGACCTTCCACCCCACCGCGATCTGGCTTGGCATCGGCTCGCTCGGGCTCGTGTGCATCTACCCCTTCGCCAAGCGCTTCACCTGGTGGCCGCAGATCTTCCTTGGCCTCGCCTTCAACTGGGGCGCTGTGCTGGGCTGGGCGGCGGTGACCGGCTCGCTCTCGGCGGCGCCGCTGCTGCTGTACCTGTCGGGAATCGCGTGGACGATCTTCTACGACACGATCTACGCCCACCAGGACAAGGAGGACGACGCGCTGATCGGCGTGAAGTCCACCGCGCGGCTGTTCGGCGCGAACACCCACCGCTACCTGCAGTACTTCATGATCGCCGCGGTGACGCTGATGGCGGCGGCGGTGATCGCGGCGCTGGTTCCGGCGGAGACCAACCTGCTGGCGCTGGTGCTGGCGTTGGGCGGGGTCTGGGCCTTCGGCTGGCACCTGGCCTGGCAGCTGCGGCGGCTGAGCATCGACGACCCCGACACCTGCCTGAAGCTGTTCCGCGCCAACCGGGACGCGGGGCTGATTCCTGCGCTGTTTCTCGCCCTGGCGTTGCTGGTATGATTGCAGCGCCGACGCCGCGGGCTTAAGACCCCCGGCGAAGCTTCCCAAGAAAGGCCGCGTGCCCCATGCGTCCAACGATCCTCTTTACCGCCCTGGCCATCCTGCTGGCCGCCCTGGCCGCCACCGGCGCGGCGGCGCTGATGGTCGAGCGGATCGAGCAGAACTCGCAGGCCGAGGTGCGCGCGCAGCTGCTGTCGGAACAGTACGACTGGGCGCAGGTCGAGGTGGACGGGCTGCGCGTCACGCTGTCCGGCAGCGCCCCGGACGAGGCCACGCGGTTCCGCGCCCTGACGCTGGCCGGCAACGTGGTGGACGCCACGCGGGTGATCGACGACATGCACGTCGACCCGCCGAGGCAGGTGCAGCCCCCCGACTTCTCCATCGAGATCCTGCGCAACGACGACGGTATCTCGATGATCGGGCTGGTGCCGCTGGCGCTGGACCGGCCGCAGATGTCCGACCGGCTGCAGCGCATCGCCGGGCGCGCCGAGGTGACGGACCTGCTGGAGACCGCCGACTACCCGGTGCCGCCGGGCTGGGACCGGGCGCTGGGCTACGCGCTGAAGGCGCTGGCGCGGCTGCCGCGCTCCAAGATATCCGTCGCGCCGGACCGGGTGCAGATCACCGCCATCTCCGACAGCGGCGAGCAGAAGCGGGAACTGGAGAACGCCCTGCGCGGCGAGATCCCGGCGAACCTGAAGGTCTCGCTGGACATCAGCGCGCCGCGCCCGGTGATCACGCCCTTCACCCTGCGCTTCCTGCTGGACGAGACCGGCGGGCGTTTCGACGCCTGCGCCGCCCATACCGAGGATGGCCGCGCCCGCATCCTCGCCGCCGCCGCAGAGGCGGGGCTGCAGGGCAACGCCACCTGCACGCTGGGTCTCGGCGTTCCCAGCCCGCGCTGGCCCGATGCCGTGACCGAGGGGATCCGCGCCGTCGCCCGGCTTGGCGGCGGCACCCTGTCCTTCACCGATGCCGACGTGACGCTGGTGGCCCCGGTGGGCACCGCGCAGAACAAGTTCGACCGCGTGGTGGGGGAACTGGAGGCCGCGCTGCCCGACGTCTTCTCGCTGCACCCGGTGCTGCCGGAGCCGGCGCAGGCCGATGGCACCGGGCAGGACGCCCCCGCCGGCCGGCCCGAGTTTTCCGCCACCCTCAGCCCCGAGGGCCTGCTGCAACTGCGCGGCCGCGTCTCGGATGAACGCACCCGCACCGCGGTCGAGGGCTTCGCCCGCGCGCGGTTTTCCACCGCCGACGTGGACGCCGCCATGCGGGTGACCGACGGGCTGCCCATCGGCTGGCCGGGCCGGGTTCTGGCGGGGCTGGAATCGCTGTCGCTGCTGTCCAACGGCAACCTGCTGGTGCAGCCCGACCTGCTGAGCATCAGCGGCGACACCGGCAATGCCGAGGCCAAGGCCGAGATCGCGCGTATCTTGGGCGAACAACTGGGCGACGCGGGCAAGTTCACCATCAAGGTAAGCTACGAGGAGACGCTGGACCCGGTGGCCGACCTGCCCTCGCCAAAGGAATGCGTCGACGCCATCAACGCCATCCTCACCGCGCGGCAGATCACCTTCGAGCCCGGCTCTGCCGAGATCGACAGCGCCGCCCGCGCCACGGTCGAACGGATCGCCGAGGTGATGCGCGACTGCACCGCGGTGCCGATGGAGGTGGGCGGCCACACCGACAGCCAGGGGCGCGAGACGATGAACCTCGGGCTGTCCCAGCGCCGGGCCGAGGCGGTGCTGGAGGCGCTGATGATCCGCCGGGTCCTGACCTCCAACCTCACCGCCAAGGGCTATGGCGAGGAGATGCCGATCGCCGACAACGACACCGAGGAAGGGCGCGAGGCGAACCGCCGGATCGAGTTCACCCTGCGCCCGGCGGAGGATGCCGGCGACGGGGACGAGACCGCGGAGGAGTCTCCCTCCGAAGACGCGCCGGACGATGACAGCCAGACCGAGGAAACCCAATGAACCGCACTGAATTCATCGCGCTGACCGCGGCGATCCTCTTCGTCGCCTTCGTGCTTGGCTGGTTCGGCCACTGGGTGATCCACCGCTTCGTGCGGGTCAAGGGATCGGACATGGGCGAGCTGGACAAGCTGGCCCAGCAGCTGCACGAGGCCGAGGACCAGCGCGACCAGGCGGTGGCCTACTACCAGCAGCGAGAGCAGGACCTGCAGAACGCGCTGGCCCAGACAGAGGCGGAACTGCGCGCCGCCATGGACGGCTTGCGCGACGCCCGCCACGAGGCGGAAGAGCTGCGCAACCGGCTGGAACGGACGGACCCGCAGGCGGCGGGCTGACGCGCAGGTAGGGCGGGGTTCACCCCACCGAAGCGCAACGCAAGCCTGCCCGTGGGCTGGCGCCTCCTACCTCTGGCAGAGGCACTTAATCCCAGTCAGATCCGCGCGCAGAATGAGCGTTGCCCGCGCATGACAAAGCGCCAGCCCGCCGGAACGGGCAGGCGCTCCCCGCGCCTTCGGCTTGTCCAGGGCGCATCACCGCTCCATTCGAGCGAGGTGTAGGGCGGGGTTCACCCCGCCCCCACGCACCCCCTGCCTACCCCCGGCCGATGAACGGCATCTGCCGCGCCATCACCGTCATGAACTGCACGTTGGCCTCCAACGGCAGCCCCGCCATGTACCACAGCGCATCCACCACCGCCTGCACGTCCATCGAGGCGTCCGGGGTCCGCCCCTCGGCCCGCGCCCGCTCGTGCTGCGCCTCGACCATGGGGGTGCGCGCGTTGCCGATGTCGATCTGCCCGCAAGCGATATCCAGGTCACGCCCGTCAAGGCTGAGCGCGCGGGTCAGCCCGGTGACGGCGTGCTTGGTCATGGTATAGGCCACCGACTTGTGCCGCGGCACCTGCGCCGAGATCGAGCCGTTGTTCACGATCCGCCCGCCCCGCGGTTCCTGCCGGCGCATCTGGCCGAAGGCCGCGCGGGCCGCGTTGAACATGCCGTGGATGTTGACGTTCACCACTTTCTCAAAGGTCTCCAGCGGCAGGTCGTCGATCAGCTCGGCGGCGCCGAACATGCCGGCGTTGTTGAACAGCACGTCCAGCCGCCCGGTCTTCTCCACCAGCTGCGCCACCGCCGCCTCGACTGCGGCGGCGTCGGTCACGTCGGCGGCCAGCGGCACGATGGAGCCGGCGGCGGCGGCCATCTCCTGCAGCGGCTCGGCGCGGCGCGCCAGCGCCCCCACCTGCCAGCCGTTGGCAGCGAAATGCTCTGCCGTGGCGCGGCCGATACCGGAACTGGCGCCGGTGATCAGGATCGTTCCCGTCATGTCTCTTCCTCTTGTTGCAATTCCAGCGGCGCACTCGGCGCGCGCAGATCCTCTACCCCCAGCGGCGCCTCGGGCCGCGCCAGCCGGTAGCGCGTGACCCAGTGCAGCCGCTCCTGCGCGCGGGTGATGGCGACGTAGGCCAGCCGCTTCCACAGCGGCAGCCCGGCCTCCATCCGCCCGGCCCGTGCGGCGGCCCAGATGTCGGGGGCGAAGACCTGCACCTCCGGCCACTGGCTGCCCTGCGCCTTGTGGATCGTCACCGCCGCCCCGTGCAGGAAGGTGGCGCCCATGCGCGCGGCGTAGGGGATGAAGGGCTCTTCCTCGTCCGGCAGCTCGATCTTGACGATCGAGGCGGCGGACAGGCGCGGGTCCTCAGCGCCGATCACGTGCAGGCGCGAGAAGCCGGGCTTGCGGCCGGGGCCGAGGTAGATCACCTGTGCCCCCTTGATCAGCCCCCGCGCCTCCAGGTCGATGCGTTTCTTGCGGTGCTTGAGCGGCAGTTCCAGCCCGTCGCAGATCAGCGGCTCGCCCGGCAGCAGCCGGTCGGCGGGCGCCTCGTAGGCGGCGCGGAAGGCAGTGATCAGCCGCACCCGCGTCACGTTGCGCCAGACCAGCACCGGCGAGCGCGACATCAGCCCGGCCTGCACCCGCGGCGCCACCACCACGCGGTCGTCGCGGCGGGCGGCCTCTTCGACCATCCGCTCGAACCGGGCGAAGTCGACGTCGGGATCGCCCAGCGCGTGGGCGAGATCGAGAATGGGGTTGTCCTGCGCCTGCCGGTGGATGCGCGTCAGCTCCAGCCGCCGGCGGCCCTCCAGCCGGTCAAAGACCATCTCGCCCGACTGTCCCACCGGGGCCAGCTGCGCCGGGTCGCCGAACAGCAGCAGCGTCGGGAAGATCTCCTTCAGGTCCTCCATCAGCCGGTCGTCCAGCATCGAGGCCTCGTCCACCAGCCCGATATCCAGCGGATCGTCGCGGCGTTTCCAGCCGCGGATGAAGTCCGAGCCGCGCAGCCCCGCCGCCGCTAGCGCGCCGGGGATGGAATTGTTGGCGGCGTAGAAGGCGCGGGCGCGGTCCAGCGCGGCGTCGCCCAGCCCCTCGATCTCCGGCCGCTCGCCCTGCCCTGCCAGCCACTCGGCGATGCGCTCGTACTCGGGGTCGTAGACCGGGGTGTAGAGGATGCGGTGGATCGTGGTCGCCGGCACGCCGCGGTTGCGCAGCACGCTGGCGGCCTTGTTGGTGGGGGCGAGGATGGCCAGCGTGCGCCGGTCCTTGCGCCGCCGCCCCTCCCAGTCGCCCGAGACCACCTCGACCCCCGCCGCCTTCAGCGCCTCGGTCAGCTGCGCCAGCAGCATGGTCTTGCCGGAGCCCGCCCGCCCCAGCACCGCCACCACGCTGCCGCGCCCCTCGACGGGCGGGGTCAGGGTGCCCTCGACCAGGTCGACGCCGGCGCCGCGCAGCATCTCGGTGACGCTGTCGTAGGCTTCGGCCTGGTCGTCGCTGAACTGAAGGGCGGGGGCGCTCATGGCGCGACCCTAGACCGCGGCGCAGGCGGGGGGAACCTGCGAAACGCGCCGCCGCGCGCCTTAGCCGGTGGCCTGCAACCGCGCGCCGCGATAGCCGAAAGCTTCGTCGAACCAGGCCTGCGCCAGGTCCCCCGGCAGGCCCGCCCGATCCAGCAGGCGCGGCCGCACCTCGGGCTCGCAGCACCACAGCCCCACGCTGATCGCCCCGCGCCCGGCGCCCTCGGTGCCCAGCACCGTCGGCTCCCACCCCAGGCGCCGGTAGACCCGGGGCATGCGCGCGTCGAAGACCCCCACGAGGTCGGTCAGGTGAAAGTTCAGCCCCACCTCCAGCGCCCCCAGCATCAGCGCGGCGGCGCTGTTCGGCGCCGCGTCCGGCGCCAGGCAGAAGCGGGTGCATTCCCAGATCAGCGGATGCCGGATCTCGGCGCCCGCCAGGCCGGCGAAGTGGTCGTTGACCATCACAGGCCCGCTGGTGGGCAGGAACCGCATGGACCCGCCGTGGCCGCCGTCCTTGCGCTGCCAGATCACGTAAAGCGGGTTCATCTCGTCGTATTCGTCCTGCTCCAGCCCCTCGGCGTCCACCTGCACGTCCCAGCCCAGCCGGTCGCGGAACTGGCGGGCGCGGTCGATGAACATTTCCTGCCGCAGTCGGGGGTGCCGGTGCAGTTCGTCCGCGTAGATGTAGCGCAGCATGGCCGTCTCCTTGCCCTGGGATCGGCAAGCAGACTCGGCCCGCGCAGTTAACGGCCGTTAACCCCTGCGTTCGATGCCGGGCCGGTCACATGGTGACCAGGCCTTGCGTCAGGGCCATGGAGATGGCGTGGAGCGTGTTCGTGGCGCCCAGCTTGAAGCGGGCGCTCTCGATGTAGACCCGCAGCGTATGTTCGCTGATCGTCAGGGTCTCCGCCGCCTGCGCGCGGCTGTAGCCCATGGCCAGCAGGGTGCAGACGTCGACCTCCCGCGGCGAGAGGTTCTGCGGCGCCTTGGTGTCCGGGCCGCGCCCGATCTCCAGCGCCCGCTGGTTCAGGAAGTGGGCGGCGAGGATCAGTTCCCGCGTATGCTCCTGGGTGTAACTCTCCCACCCGGAATCGGTGCGGGCGTCGGAAATCGTAAACAGGGCGAACTGTCCCGAGGGGCCGCGAATCGGAACGGAAAACCCCTCGTTGCCCACCCCGGCATCGCGCGCCTCGTCCATGAACCCGCGGGCGGCGCGGCCGGACCAGTCCAGCCGGCGCCAGTCCACCGGGTGGAAGCGGCGAAGGCAGCCCCGCACCACCGGGTCGATCCGCGCGTAATCGCGGTCGAAATACTGTGCGGACCAGGCGTCGGAATAGGTGGTGACGGCATACTGCTGCCCTGTTCCGCTGACGGCGTGGTAGGTCACGTGCTCGACATCGAAGACCGTGCCGAGACCGAGGATCAGCTGTTGCAGCTGGTCAAGCGTCTGCGCGCCCTGAAGCCCTTCAATAAACGAGTCCAGCCGTCCGTTCATCGCACGTCGACGCCGCCTTGGGCCTCGCCCCCTCGTTCGACGCGATCTCGGTTGAGGCCAGCAGCATGGTATCCGCCAGTTGCTGTGCCGTGGTCTGAAGCCCGTTCTTGATGGCATAGGCTTTCAGGTCCGCGAGAACGTCAATCATCCAATCGTTTGCCACCTTCATCTCTCCACGGAATGGTTAATAGATGCTTAAACCGAAAGCAGGATCTTCATACTAGAACCCGCCCCCGAGATTCATATTCGCTGAAAATGGGGAGCAGCCGTTAAAGCCGGGTTGAGATAAGGCTGGTGCGTAAAATTGCAGGCAGATCTGATTTGGAGACAGTGCTGGTCTGCGGACGTAACTGTTTCAAAATTCGCGACAATGTCGCGGGAAAGCTTTACTCGGTAATCATCTCGAACCGATGCGCGACGGAGTTCGCGTAGTAGTGCACCAGCGCCTCCTGCCCCGGCGCGGCGCGCAGGCCCTGGGGCGATTCCAGCAGGATCCGCCGGCTCGTCAGCCCCAGCACCCCCTCGGTCACTACCGCCTCGGCCCCCTCCACCATCGGCGAGGGCAGTCCGGCCAGCAGCCGCCCGGCCTCCTGCACCAGCGCCGCCCGCGTCACCGGGCCGCCCCCCGCCCGCTCCACCAGCAGGGCGACCAGCGGCACCGACAGCACCGGCAGCACCTCGCGCACCCGGTCGCGCAGCTCGGCGCCCACCGCCTCGGTCGCCTCGTCGGGCCGGTCCGCCAGGAAGGCCCGCAGCGACAGGGGCCGGCCAAAGCGCACCGCCGCGTCGCCGAAGCGCACCGCGCTGCCGCGTAGCCGCCGCCAAGTGTAGCGGATCACGAACCAGATGGCGCCGGGCACCGTGGCGCGGAAGCGGTGCGTGCCCTCGGCCGCCGCCTCGGTCAGCACCCGGTCCTCGATTACTCGGTCGTAATTCAGCGCCACCGGCACGAAGACCACGTCGCGCGGCCCTTCCGGATCGAACCCGGTCAGCACGTAGTTCAGCAGCCCCAGCTTCATCGGCCCCATGCGCCCGTCGAGGCTGAGCCCGCCCTCGGGGAAGATCGCCTGCGTCACGCCCCCCGCCGTCGCCAGCTGCACGTAGCGCGCCAGCACCCGCCGGTAGAGCGCATTGCGCGAGCGGCGGCGGATGAAGTAGGCGCCCATCGCCCGGATCAGCGCCGACAGCGGCCAGACCCGCGCCCATTCCCCCACCGCGTAGCTGAGCGCCGAACGCTCGGCGACCAGGTAGGTGATCAGCACGTAATCCATGTTCGATCGATGGTTCATCACGAAGATCACCGTCGCCTCCGGGTCGATCCGCGTCACCGCGGCGCCGCTGCCCTCGTCGATCTTGACGGTGTACAGCTTGCGGCTCAGCCAGCGCGCGGCGCGGATCGCGAAGCTGTAGTAGAGGCTGGCAGAGAAGGACGGCACGATCTCGCGCGCATAGCCCCGCGCCCGCTCCATCGCGACGTTCTCGGGCACCCCTTCCGCCTGCGCGTGCTCTGCCACGGCGGCGGCGACCTCGGTGTCGTAAATCAGCCGCTGGATCATGTCGTGCCGGCGCGCCAGCTTGAACGGCTGGATCGGCCGCTCCAGCCGCTTGTTCAGCTCGGCCACAGCGCGTTCCATCCGGCGGCGGAAGAACCAGCGCACCGAGGGGAAGAGGAAGTGCGACAGGAAGGTAACCGCCGCGAAGAGGACGATCAGGACGAGCAGGACCAGCGGGATCTCGACGGTGCGGAACATGGTTCATCATGTGGCAGGGATGAGGGGCGGGGGAAAGCGGAAGGTTCGGCGCGACGGAGGGCCGGCGCCCGTCCGAGGGTGGGCGCTGCTGTCGCTGGTGGTCTGCACTTTATCTCACCGCCACGTCGTCGCTCCATCTCCGCGCAAACGGTGAAGAAGCGCCCGCCCGGGGGACGGACGGGCGCTGGCCCGGCGGCACTTCGTGCCTCGTTCCGGGCCGGGCGCCGCTTCCAAATATCATCACTACCCACGCCAAGGATTGACCCGCCGCCCGCGTCTTACCCAATGTGATGCCCATGACCCCCGGCGATACCGCCCTGGCACTGGCCGCCGCGCGCGGTGACCGCGACGCCTTCGCGGCGCTGCTCGAACGGCATTACGACGGGCTGTTCCGCGTCTCCTTCCGCCTCACCGGGCGGCGCGACGCGGCGGAGGACCTGGTGCAGGACATCTGCCTGGCGCTGCCCGCCAAGCTGCACGGCTTTCGCGGCGAGGCGAAGTTCAGCACCTGGCTCTACCGTGTCGCCGTCAACGCCGCGCACGACGCCCGCCGCCGCGCCGCCAGCCATGCGCGGGCCGCCGAGGGCTGGGGCGACTGGGAGACCGGGCGCCGCGCCGAGGCGGCCGAAACCGCCGAGGGGCTGGGCTGGCTGCAGGCCGCCATGGCCGCCCTGCCCGCCGACCTGCGCGACACCGCCGCGCTGACCATGGGCGACGAGCTGACCCATGCCGAGGCCGCAGAGGCGCTTGGCATCTCCGAGGGCACCGTCAGCTGGCGGCTGTCCGAGATCCGCCGCCGCCTGCGCGCGATGCGCGACGAGGAGCTGACCGCATGACCGACCACGACCCTCTGGGTGACCTGGACCGCGCCCTGCGCGCCGCCACGCCGCCGCCCGACGCGGCCCGCCGCGCCGCGAACATGACCCGCGCGCAGGAAATTTACGACCGCGCCCAAGGATCGGCGGGCGCGGTGCGTCCCACCTCTGACCGCCCGCGAAAAGGGGCGGGTTTTGCCAGAGGAGCCATATGGATGTTCGCCGCATTGACCACCCGCCCCGCCCTGACCGCCACCACCGCGCTTGTCGCCGTGGGGATGATCGCCCTCGTCCCGGTGCTGCGCGACATGCCCGCGCCGGGCAGCCTGTCGCAGCCCGAGGTCGCGCGGCCCGCCGTCGACGCGAAGGACCTGTCGGTTGCCGAACCCGCCGAGATCGTGGTGGAGGAAGCCGCCCCCGCCGCCCCCGAGAGCATGGCGGATGTCCCGCCCCCCTCCGTCGTCGCCCCCGCGCCGCCCGCGCTGCACCGCTCGGCCCCGGCCGGGGCGGTGGAGGGCGACGCGATGATGGAGGCAATGCCCCTGCCCGCCCCCATGCCCGCGCCGGAGATCGCCTTCGCCGACCTGCCCGACCGCGAAAGCTTCGCCACCGCAGAGGCGAACCCGGTGAAGGTGACGGCGGAAGAGCCGGTCTCGACCTTCTCTATCGACGTGGACACCGCCAGCTACGCCCTTGTCCGCAACATGCTGACCCAGGGCCAGCTGCCTCCGCCGGAGGCCGTGCGGATCGAGGAGATAGTGAACTACTTCACCTACGCCTGGCCCGCGCCCGCTGCCGGCGAGGGCCCCTTCCGCCCCACCGTCAGCCTTGCCCCCACGCCCTGGACCCCGGACACCCGGCTGCTGACCATCGCGTTGCAGGGCGAGCTGCCGGCGCTGGCGGACCGGCCGCCGCTGAACCTGGTGTTCCTGGTGGACACCTCGGGCTCGATGCAGGACCCGGACAAGCTGCCGCTGCTCAAGCAGAGCTTCCGGCTGATGCTGGGCCAGCTGCGCCCCGAGGACGAGGTGGCGATCGTCACCTACGCCGGCTCTGCCGGTCTGGCCCTGCCCCCCACCGCGGCAGCCGAGCGCGAGACGATCCTCGCGGCCCTTGACCGGATGGAGGCGGGCGGCGCCACCGCCGGACAGGAGGGGCTGGAACAGGCCTATGCCGTGGCCGCGCGCATGACCGGCGAGGGCGAGGTCAGCCGGGTGCTGCTGGCCACCGATGGCGACTTCAACGTTGGCCTCAGCGACCCCGAGGCGCTGGAACGTTTCGTTGCGCAAAAGCGTGACAGCGGCACCTACCTGTCGGTGCTCGGCTTCGGCCGCGGCAACCTGCAGGACAGCGTCATGCAGGCGCTGGCGCAGAACGGCAACGGCACCGCGGCCTACATCGACACCCTGAGCGAGGCGCAGAAGGTGCTGGTGGACCAGCTGTCGGGCGCCCTGTTCCCCATCGCCAACGACGTGAAGATCCAGGTGGAGTTCAACCCCGCCGAGGTGGCCGAGTACCGGCTGATCGGCTACGAGACCCGCGCGCTGCGGCGCGAGGACTTCAACAACGACCGGGTGGACGCGGGCGAGATCGGCGCGGGTCACGCGGTGACGGCGCTGTACGAGATCACGCCCGCCGGCTCGCCCGCCGTGCTGAACGACCCGCTGCGCTACGGCGAGGCCGCCCCGACCGGCGAAGGGGGGGAGCTGGCCTTCCTGCGCCTGCGCTACAAGCAGCCGGGGGAGGCGGAGAGCCGACTGCTGGAGATGCCGGTGACAGAGGCGATGAGCGCCGAAAGCGACGACACGCGCTTCGCCGCCGCCGTGGCCGGCTTCGCGCAGCTGTTGCAGGGCAGCACCTATACCGGCGGCTGGGGGTATGACGAGGCGATCGCGCTGGCCTCGGCGGCGCTGGGCGAGGACCGCTTCGGCTATCGCCGCGAGGCGGTGTCGCTGATGCGACTGGCGCAGAGCCTGTCGCGCTGAGCCGGGCGCCGGGTGCAACAGAGGGACAGCGCCCGTCCGTGGGTGGGCGCTCCTTACGCTTGTGGTCGCCACTTTATTCTACCACAACTCCCTCGCTCCACCCCCGCGCCAACGTGGACGAAGCGCCCGCCCGGGGGACGGACGGGCGCTGGCCCGGCGGCACTTCGTGCCTTGTTCCGGGCCGGATTGCTCATGCCACAACAGAAAGCCTGCGCCCGTTCGTGGGGGGGCGTTCGAACGCGGGACGTCGCTGCTTTATCACACCGCCACTCCCCCGCTCCACCCTCGCGCAAACGATGACAAAGCGCCCGCCCGCCGGACGGGCGCTGGCCCGGCGGCACTGCGTGCCTCATTCCGTGCCGTGTGCTTCCTACAACCGCCCAACGAAAAAGGCGCGCCCCGCAGGACGCGCCTCGTTACCGGACAGTGGCGGGATCAGGCGTCCGCCGTTTCCTTTGCCGGCTTGTCGGAACCGAGCGCCTTGTGCTTCACGCTCTGCCCGCTGGCAATCTCGATCCGCCGCGGCTTCAGCGCCTCCGGCACCTCGCGCACCAGGTCGATGTGCAGCATGCCGTTCTCGTGGGCGGCACCGGTCACGCGGATATGGTCGGCCAGCTGGAACTTGCGCTCGAAGGCGCGGGTCGCGATGCCGCGGTGCAGGTAGGTGCGCTCACCTTCCTCCTCGGCCTTGCGCGCGGCGACGATCACCGCGTTCTCGCGCACCTCGACCGACAGTTCCTCGTCGGTGAAACCGGCCACGGCCAGCGAGATGCGATAGCCATCGCCCGCGGTCTTCTCGATGTTGTAAGGGGGGTAGGTCGGCTGGGTCATGTCCGCAGACAGGACCCGGTCCATCAGGTCGGCGACGCGGTCGAAGCCGACGGTTGCACGGTACAGCGGTGCAAGATCGTAGTTACGCATGGGTCATCCTCCATTGAGCGATAACGATGTCACGGCCCTCCCGTTCGGGACGGACCTGGTATGCCGGCCCCGTCATGGGCATCCGGCACGGCGTTATCTGGAAATGGAGCCGGGGCCTTTCAAGCCCCCCGCCACCCGGCGCGGCCGATTTTTCGCCGCCTCAGCGCAGCAGCCAGGCAAGGTCGCGGCTGTCCGCCAGCTCGGCCTCGGAAACATGGGCGCAGAGGCTGCGCTTGCCGTTGCCGGTCTGGGTGTTGATCCGCTCGAAGGCCTCGGCCACGGCGCGGCAGGAAGGTTCGTACAGGTAGGGCCGGGTCTCGTAGTCGCCGCCGGGCAGCAGCGTAACCACGATCCACATGATTGCCGCCTCGGTCATCAAAAATCTCCTCGATACAACTTGGTCAGGGCCGAATGAATTTTGCACCGATGGTGTTACGGTTCTCTGAAAGCGTCAGCCGACGCACCACCGGTTCGGCGCTGCCGAAGACCCCGTCGCCGGAGGCAAGCATCGCCATCAGTTTCGGCAGCGGTGCCTCGAGGCTCATTCCCAGGGCCACGCGGCTGCCGTTCAGGTCTGCCTTGGCCGAGACCACCGATACGATCTGCGGCACCCCGTTTTCCAGAACGAAAACCGGCGCACCGGAACTTCCGAAGTCAACGTCGCAACTTAGCACCAGTGACCCGCCCTGCCGGGCCAGCACGTGGCAAACCTCCTGCAGCGAGGGGCTGTCGGCGCGGTCGTGGGCATAGCTGACCACCCCCACGGCATCGCCCTCGCGCGGGCCGCCGTGGGTGGCGAAGGGCACGATGGAGGAATTGCGGATCGGCTGGTCCAGCTGCAGCACCGCCAGGTCGCTGGCGACCCGCGAGGCGTAGTTGTCAGAACCGTAGACGAAATCCGGATGCACCACCGACCGCTTCACCGCCCGGTAGGCAGAGGCGCGGCCGCCGCGCAGGTCGGCCAGGAACTCCACCTCGGCATCCGCCACCCGCTGGCCGCTGTCGCGGTCGTACAGGCAGTGGGCCGCCGTCAGCACCAGGTCCGGCGCGATGAGAGAGCCGGTGCAGAAGCTGCGGTTCGCGATGTTCAGCCGCCCCACCGCCTGCCAGCCGCGGCTGTCGTCGCCCGTCAGCAGCAGGCGCAGGGCGCTTTCGTTCTCGGAGCGGCCTTCGCTGCCCCAGATCACCAGAAGTACCAGAAAGAACAGACCGCGCTTCATTCGCCATCCCCTTCGTTTGCACGTTAAGGGATAGAGCGGCGGCGGGGCCGAAATGCGGCCCGTGGATGGTCACTTCGCGGACAATGATGGCGGTTTAGGGCCACCTGTTGACCAATCGAGCAACTCCACCGTGTGCACCACGGGCACCCCGGTGGCGCCGCCGATCTGCATCATGCAGCCGATATTGCCCGCCGCGATCACCTCTGGCGTCACCGCCTCCAGCGTCGCCACCTTGCGGCGGCGCAGCTCGGCCGAGATCTCGGGCTGCATCAGGTTGTAGGTGCCGGCAGAGCCGCAGCACAGGTGCGGATCGGCCGGTTCCACCACCTCGAAACCGGCGCGTTTCAGCAGCGCCTTGGGCGCCGCCTTGACCTTTTGCCCATGCTGCAACGAGCAGGCGGAGTGGTAGGCCACCCGCATCCCGCGCGGCCGGCCCTCGGGCAGGTCCAGCCGTTCCAGCAGCTCGGTGACATCCACCGCGAGCGCAGAGACCCGCGCGGCCTCGGCCGCCAGCGGGTCGTTGCGGAACATGTGACCGTAATCCTTGACGGTGGTGCCGCAGCCCGAGGTGTTGATGACGATCGCGTCCAGCCCGGCGCCGCGGTCCTCCGCCATCCAGGCGCGAATGTTGCGAGCAGCCATGGCGTGACTGTCGTCTTCGCGACCCATGTGGTGCACCAGCGCGCCGCAGCAGCCCATGCCGCGCGACACCACCACCTCGCAGCCGAGCCGGGTCAGCAGCCGGATCGTGGCGTCGTTGATGTCGGTGTTCAGCGCCTTTTGCGCGCAGCCGGTCAGCAGCGCCACGCGCATCCGCTCGGGCCCCTGCGCTGGGAAGACCTGCGGGTCGTCGTTGCAGCTGACGGCGGGGATCCGGCGCGGCGCCATGTCCAGCATCGCCCGCAGCCGGGGATCGGGCAGCAGCCGGCGGAACGGCCGCCCCATTTTCGCCGCCAGCAGCGCCAGCCGGAAACGGCCGGGATAGGGCAGCACCCGGGCCAGCAGCCCGCGCAGGAATCGCTCGCCCAGCGGCCGGCGGTAGGTTTTCTGGATATGCGCGCGGGCGTGGTCGACCAGGTGCATGTAGTGCACACCCGAGGGGCAGGTGGTCATGCAGGCGAGGCAGGACAGGCACCGGTCGATGTGCTTGACCGTCTTGGCGTCGGCGGGACGGTTCTTTTCCAGCATGTCCTTGATCAGGTAGATCCGCCCGCGCGGGCTGTCCAATTCGTCCCCCAGCACCTGGTAGGTGGGGCAGGTCGCGGTACAGAAGCCGCAGTGCACGCAGGCGCGCAGGATCTGGTTCGAGCGCGCCGTGGCCGGGTCGGCCAGCTGCGTTTCGGTAAAGTTCGTCTGCATCGCGTCCTCGCTGCCCCGGCTCAGTCCATGAGGCCGGGGTTCAGAATGCCCTTGGGGTCGTAGCGCTGTCGCAGCCCCCGCTCCAGCGCCGCCAGCGCGGGCAGTTGCGGCGGGAAGGACGCCACGCGGGCGCGCAGGCCGTCAGGGGCGCGCAGCAGCGTGGCGTGGCCGCCCAGCCGCGCCACCTCGGCCCGCACCTGCGCCGCCCCGGCGTCGCCGTCCTCGTCCACCAGCAGCCAGACCAGCCCGCCGCCCCAGTCGTAGATCGCCCGGTGCGCGGTGCTGCCCGCCGTCAGCGCCTGGCTCAGCCCCGGCCCGTCCCCCGGCTTGACCGAGATCCGCCAGACCGCCCCCGGCACCCCGGCGAAAGGCGTCACGTCGCGCACCTCGCGCCAGAGCGCGGCGCTGTCCTCGCCCTCCACAGGCTCGAACCCCTCCAGCACGCCCGCCCGCAGCCGTTCCCGGCGGTAGTCGACCGAGGCGCCGAGCCCCTCGATCCGCACCTGCGTGCGCGCCTCGCCGCCCGCCTCTGCCGTCACATGCGCGGCGCCGCTGACGTCGAAGGGCGACCCCAGCGCCGCCGACAGCCGCCGCACCGCCGCCGCCGGGTCCAGCCCCCGCGCCACCAAGGTGCATTCCGCCTGCGGCCGGGCCAACACCTTCAGCGCCACCTCGGTCAGCACCCCGAGGGTGCCCCAGCTGCCGGCCATCAGTTTCACCAGGTCGTAACCGGTGACGTTCTTCATCACCCGGCCGCCGTTCTTGACCACCGTGCCGGTGCCGTCGACGAAGCGCACGCCCAGCATGTAGTCGCGGCAGGCGCCCCCCTGCACCCGGCGCGGGCCAGAGGCATTGGCGGCCACCACGCCGCCGATGGTCGGGGTGCCGGAGGTGCCCAGCAGCGCGCGGTGGTCCATCGGCTCGAAGGCGAGGCGCTGGTTCTCCTCGGCCAGCGCCGCCTGCAGATCCGCCAGCGGGGTGCCGGCGCGCACCACCACGATCAAGGCGCCGGGGGCGTACAACTCGATGCCCGACAGGCCCGACAGATCCAGCGGCGTGCCCTCCACTGGCCGGCCCACGGGGCGGGTGCCGCCGCCGCGGATCCGCAGCGGGCCGTTGGCGCCGGCGACCGCCTCGGCCAGTTCGGATTCAGAGCGCGGCACGATCATTGGCGCGCGGCCGGGGGTCCGGCTTGCGGGAAAGCGGGCGCACGGTCTGCGAGCGGAACGGACAAGGCGGGCCTCTCGTCTGGCAGGTGGTGTAAACGGCTATCGGTCATGGCGGCGGCGAAGGCAATGGCGGCGCATCGCGTCAGGCGGCGCGGCGGCCGGCGCTGACCGAAAGCGGGAAGACCTTGGCAGGGTTCAGCAGCCACGCCGGATCGAAGGCGTCCTTCACCCGCATCTGCGCCTCGAGGTCGGCGGGGTCGTACTGGGTCAGCATCAGGTCGCGCTTTTCCACGCCCACCCCGTGCTCGCCGGTCAGGCAGCCGCCCGCCTCGACGCAAAGCCGCAGGACGTCGGCGCCGAAAGCCTCGCACTTCTCCAGATCGCCGGGCTTGTTGGCATCGAACAGGATCAGCGGGTGCATGTTGCCATCGCCGGCGTGAAAGACGTTGGCGACCTCCAGCCCGTAGTCCTCCGACAGCTCGGAGATCCGGCCCAGCACCTGCGGCAGCTTGTCGACCGGGATCGTCCCGTCGAGGCACATGTAGTCGTTGATCTGCCCCATGGCGCCGAAGGCAGACTTGCGCCCCAGCCAGATCCGCGCGCTTTCCTCGGCAGAGCCGCTTTCGCGCAGCGCCACCGGGTTATGGCTGCGGGCGATCTTCAGGATCACCTCCAGCTGCGCGTCGATCTCCGCCGGCGCGCCTTCCACCTCGACGATCAGCAGCGCCTCGCAATCGGGGTAGCCGGCACCGGCGAAGGCCTCGCAGGCGCGGATGCAGGGACGGTCCATGAACTCGATCGCCACCGGCAGGATGCCGGCGCGGATGATGTCGCTGACCACCTGCCCCGCCACCTCGGAACTGTCGTAGCCCATCAGCACCGGCCGCGCGCCCTCGGGCTTGGGCAGGATCCGAAGCGTCGCCTCGGTCACCACCGCCAGCTGCCCCTCGGAGCCGCAGATCACCCCCAGCAGGTCCAGCCCGCCGGCATCCAGGTGCGCGCCGCCGATCTCGATCACGGTGCCGTCCATCAGCACCGCCGTGACGCCCAGCAGGTTGTTCGTCGTCACCCCGTACTTCAGGCAATGCGCCCCGCCGGAGTTCATGGCGATGTTGCCCGCAATGGCGCAGGCAAGCTGCGACGAGGGATCGGGGGCGTAGAAGAACCCGTCATCCTCGACGGCGCCCGAGACCGAGAGGTTGGTGCGCCCCGTTTCCAGCCGGATGAAGCGGTTGTCGTAGTCCACCTCCAGCACCCGGGTCATCCGCGCCACGCCGAGGATCACGCTGTCGGCGGTGGGCAGCGCCCCGCCCGCCAGCGAAGTGCCGGAGCCGCGGGGGACGACCGGAACGCCCTCTTCGTGGCAGATCTTCAGCACGGCGGCGACCTCGGCGGTGGAGGACGGCAGCACCGCCGCCAAGGGCGGGCAGCGGTAGGCGGTCAGCGCGTCGCACTCGTAGGCGCGCACCTCGTGCTCTTCGTGGATCACCGCCTCGTCGGGCAGGACCGACCGGAGCCGCGCGACAAGGTGCGGCTTCTTCGCCAGGACGGACGGCAGCGGGCGCGGCATTTCCATGACAGATCCTCCTGACCGGCAGATAAACCTGCGCCCGGGTTCTGGCAAGCGCGGCGCAGGTTCCGTTCGCCGGCGCGCCGGCCTAATGTCGCGGCATGGACCTTCTTGAACGGCTGCAATTCTTCAGTGTCATCGACGCCGCCGCGCTGCTGGCGCTGGCGGTTTCCTGGTTCGGCTGCGGCTGGATCATCGAGCACGCACCGCACGGCCGCCCCTCCACCTCGATGCTGATGCGCGACTACCGCAAGCGGTGGATGCACGCCTTCGTCACCCGCGAGCCGCGGGTGTTCGATTCGATGACCCTGGGCAACCTGCGGCAAGGCACCAGCTTCTTCGCCTCCACCTGCCTGATCGCCATCGGCGGCGGCGCCGCGCTGATCGGCAATACCGAACAACTGCTGGGCCTCGCGCAGGACCTGTCGCTGGAGGACGCGCCGGCGCTGGTCTGGGACGTGAAGGTGCTGCTGGTGCTGCTGTTCCTGGCCAGCGGGCTGTTCGCCTTCATCTGGTCGCACCGGCTGTTCGGCTACTGCGCCATCGTCATGGGGGCGGCGCCCAACGACGACGGGCCGCTGGCCTACCACCGCGCGGCGCAGGCGGCGGACATCGCCAATTCCGCCGCCGCGGCCTACAACCGCGGGCTGCGGGCGATCTACTTTGCCCTCGGCGCCGCGGCCTGGCTGCTGGGGCCCGAGGCGCTGCTGCTGGCCACGGCGGGAACATTGGGGATCATCTGGCGGCGCGAGTTCGGATCGCGTTCTCGCGAGGTGCTGCTGCGGGGCGAGCCGGGGGACGCCGAGGCCTGAAACGGCGAACGCCGCACCCGGGGGCGCGGCGTTCCGATCCGGTGGAAGGGCGGCGAAAGGTCAGCCGCGCTCTTCGATGATCTGCACCAGGTGCGGGATCTTGTTGACCATGCCGCGGACGGAAGGCGTATCCTCCAGCTCGCGGGTCTTGTGCATCTTGTTCAGGCCCAGGCCCTTCAGCGTCTCGCGCTGGATGGCGGGGCGGCGGATCGGGCTGCCGATCTGCTTGACGACGATGGTCTTGGCCATGGTTTACGCGTCCTCCGCGACTTGGCTGGATTCCTGCACCTGGTCGTCCCGCTTGGGCAGGATGTCGGCGACCTTCTTGCCGCGACGCTGGGCCACCTGACGGGGGCTGGATTCCTGCTTCAGCGCGTCGAGGGTGGCGCGGATCATGTTGTAGGGGTTCTGGGTGCCAATCGACTTGGCAACCACGTCCTGCACGCCCAGCATCTCGAAGACGGCGCGCATCGGGCCGCCCGCGATGATGCCGGTACCGGCGGGAGCGGTGCGCATCACGACGCGGCCCGCACCGTGGCGGCCGTTGATGTCGTGGTGCAGCGTCCGGCCCTCGCGCAGCGGCACGCGGATCATCTGGCGCTTGGCCTGCTCGGTGGCCTTGCGGATCGCCTCGGGGACTTCCTTGGCCTTGCCCTTGCCGAAGCCGACGCGGCCTTTCTGGTCACCCACGACGACCAGCGCGGCAAAGCCGAAGCGCTTGCCGCCCTTCACGGTCTTCGACACGCGGTTGATCGCGACGAGGCGATCGGCGAATTCCGGGTTCTCGTCGCGCTCGCGGCGATTGCCCCTGTTTTGATGTTCTCTGGCCAATGCGGCCTCCTTCGGGTCTGGCGCGTGCCGCGCCGTGGTGGTGGCAATCCTGGTGAGGTCCCGGCTGGGACAACTCCCGGATCATCGGGGCGGCGCACCGCCCGCACGGGCCCCGGCCCGAAGGCCGGGGATGGGATCAGAACTGCAGGCCGCCTTCGCGGGCCGCTTCGGCCAGCGCCTTGACCTTGCCGTGGAACAGGAAACCGCCACGGTCGAAGTAGCAGGAATCGACGCCCGCCTTCTTCGCACGTTCCGCGATCGCCGACCCCACCTTGGTGGCCGCATCGACGTTGTTGGTGCCGGCGACGCCCAGGTCCTTCTCCAGCGAGGAGGCGGAGGCCAGGGTGACGCCGTTCACGTCGTCGATCAGCTGGGCGCTGATGTTCTTGTTGGAGCGATGGACCGACAGCCGCACGCGGCCGGCGTTCATCTTGCGAAGCTTGTTCCGGACGCGCAGGCGGCGCTTCTGGAACAGCTCTCTTTTCGAAAGTGCCATGTGTCCGGTCCTTACTTCTTCTTGCCTTCCTTGCGGAAGATGTATTCCTCTTTGTACTTGATGCCCTTGCCCTTGTAGGGCTCGGGACGCCGCCACTCGCGGATCTTCGCGGCGACTTCGCCGACCTGCTGCTGATCGTTGCCCTCGACGACGATCTCGGTCTGCTTCGGCGTGGTGACGGTGACGCCCTCGGGGACGTTGAAGTTCACCTCGTGACTGTAGCCCAGCGACAGCTTCAGGACATTGCCCTGCATCTGCGCACGGTAGCCGACGCCGTTGATCTCAAGCTCTTTCTTGAAGCCGGCGGTCACGCCCTGCACCAGGTTCGCCACCTGGGTACGGGACATGCCCCACTGCTGCCGCGCGCGCTTGGAATTGCCGCGCGGGGTCACCTTGACCGCGCCGTCTTCCATCGCGAGCGTGACGTCGTCGGTGGCGGTGAAGCTGCGGGTGCCCTTGGGCCCCTTCACTTCGACCGTCTGGCCGGAGACCTTGGCCTCTACCCCGGAGGGCAGCTCGACCGGTCGTTTCCCAATACGAGACATAGCCTACTCCTCAGAATACGGTGCAGAGCACTTCGCCGCCGACGTTCTGGCTGCGCGCGGTTGCATCGGACATCACGCCCTTGGGGGTCGAGACGATCGAGACGCCGAGGCCCTGACGGACCTGCGGGATGTCCTTCACGCCCATGTAGACCCGACGGCCGGGCTTCGAGACGCGGCGCAGCTCGCGGATCACCGGGGTGCCTTCGTAGTACTTCAGGCTGATCTCGATGGCGGGGTGGCCGTTCTTGTCGGTCGTGTTCTCGTGGCCGCGGATGTAGCCTTCGTCCGCCAGCACATCCAGCACCCAGCCGCGAAGCTTGGACGCCGGGGTCACCACGGTGGACTTCCCGCGCATTTGCGCGTTGCGGATCCGGGTGAGCATATCTCCGAGAGGATCGTTCATCTGTATACCCTCCTTACCAGCTCGACTTGACCATGCCGGGGATCTGGCCCATCGAGCCGAGGTCCCGCAGCGCGATCCGGTTGATCTTCAGCTTGCGGTAGTAGGCGCGGGGCCGACCGGTCAGCTGGCAGCGGTTGTGCAGACGGGTGGCAGAGCTGTTGCGCGGCAGCTTCGCCAGCTTCAGCGAAGCGCGGAACCGCTCTTCCATCGGCTTGGACTCGTCGTTCACGATCTCTTTCAGCGCGGCACGCTTGGAGGCGTACTGCTCCACCAGCTTCTGACGCTTCTTCTCGCGTTCGATCATTGCTTTCTTAGCCATGATGTCGCTCCTCAGGCGTTGAAGGGCATGTTGAAATGCTTCAACAGCGCCTTGGCTTCCGCGTCGGTGTGCGCGGTGGTGGTGATGATGATGTCCATGCCCCAGACCTCGTCGACCTTGTCGAAGTCGATCTCGGGGAACACGATGTGCTCCTTCATGCCCATGGCGAAGTTGCCACGGCCGTCGAAGGAGGGCTTCACACCGCGGAAGTCACGGATGCGGGGCATGGCGACGGTGATCAGGCGGTCGAGGAATTCGTACATCCGGTCGCCGCGCAGGGTCACCTTGGTGCCCAGCGGCATCTCCTCACGCACCCGGAAGCCGGCGATCGACTTCTTGGCGGTGGTGATGACGGCCTTCTGGCCGGCGATGCGGGAAAGATCTTCCTGCGCCGACTTGGCCTTCTTGCTGTCGCGCACGGCCTCGGCGCCGCAGCCGATGTTCAGGACCACCTTCTCGACCTGCGGGATCTGCATGTCGTTCTTGTAGCCGAACTCTTCCTTCATCGCCGGGCGGATCGTGTCGCGGTACTGCTGGCGCAGGCGCGGGGTGTAGTTGGCGGTATCCAGCATCAGATCACGTCCCCCGTGGTCTTGGCGAAACGCACCTTCTTGCCGTCTTCGGTCTTGAAGCCGACGCGGGTGGCCTTGCCGTTGGCATCGACGAACGCGAGGTTCGACAGGTCGACCGGCTTCGCCTCGGGGCGGCGGCCGCCCTGGTTGGCCTGGGTCTGCTTGGTGTGGCGGATGGCGATGTTGATGCCTTCCACGACGGCCTTGTTCGCCTTGGGGTCGACAGACTGGATCTCTCCGGTCTTGCCCTTGTCCTTACCGGCGAGGACGACGACCTTGTCGCCCTTCTTCAGCTTGGCAGCCATTACAGCACCTCCGGAGCGAGCGAGATGATCTTCATGAAGTTCTTGGCGCGCAGCTCGCGAACAACCGGCCCGAAGATACGGGTGCCGACAGGCTCGTTGTTGTTGTTGAGGATCACGGCGGCGTTGCGGTCGAAGCGGATGGCGGTGCCATCTTCGCGGCGCACTTCCTTGGCGGTGCGGACAACGACGGCCTTGCGCACGTCACCCTTCTTCACGCGGCCACGCGGAATGGCCTCCTTGACCGACACCACGATGATGTCGCCAACAGAGGCATACTTCCGCTTGGATCCGCCGAGCACCTTGATGCACTGAACTTTCCGGGCACCGGAATTGTCAGCGACATCCAGATTGGTCTGCATCTGGATCATTGGGTTTCTCCCGACCTATGGGGGCTATTCTTGTTAGCTCCCCCAGGGTTTCGTTCAAACCGGATGATGGGACCTCAGGCGGTCACCACCTCCCAGCGTTTCGACTTCGATACCGGCGGGCATTCCTGGATGCGCACGCTGTCGCCGACCTTGAAGCTGTTCTCCGGGTCGTGGGCCCGGTATTTCTTGGACTTACGCACGGTCTTCTGCAGCAGCGGGTGCTTGAAGCGGCGTTCCACCAGGACGGTGATCGTCTGGTCGTTCTTGTCCGAGGTCACGGTGCCTTGCAGGATACGTTTGGGCATCTATCAGGCCTCCGTCTTGTCGGCAGCGGCGGCGGCCGCCTTTTCGTTGAGGATCGTCTTGACCCGCGCGGCATCGCGCCGCACGCCGCGCATGCGCGCGGTGCTCTCCATCTGGCCAGAGGCCTGCTGGAACCGGAGGTTGAACGATTCTTTCTTCAGCTCTTCCAGCTGGTCGCGCAGCTGGTCGGGCGTCTTGTCACGCAATTCCTTGGCATTCGCTGCCATGTCTCTTCCTTTCAACATCACCGGAGGGCCCCGTAGGGTCACCCATGCATCCGGTGGAGTTCGTGAATGAGCGCGTCCTTTACGGCCGGAAGCCCCGGGATGCAAGGAGTTTCTGGCCCGCCGCGGGACGGCGGGCCGGGCGCAAGGCAGGCCGCGCCGTGTCAGGCGGCCAGTTCCACGCCGTCGCTGAAGACGAGGTTGTCCGCGGTCACCGCCGTGGTGCCGAGGAAGCGGACCGTGTAGATCTGCTCGCTGCCGTCGAGGGAGTCCTCGTAGGACAGCGACAGCACCGTGTCCTGCCCCGACGCGGTGAGGTCGAAGGACATCAGCCGCGGCGCGTCGGCCGAGTTGAGGTTGGTGTCGATCTCCAGCACCTCCGTCTGCGGATCGAAGTCCTCGAACACCACCAGCTCCGGCGAATACTGCGTCGACCCCGTGTCGGGCGCGTCGGACGAGACGGTCAGGTCCAGTCCGAAGCTGTCCACCCCCGCGCCCCCCGTCACCTCGGTGGTGGAGCCTTGCAGGTGGGTGGTGGAAGTACTGGCGATCTCCACCACGATCCGGTCGTCGCCATCGCCCCCGTCCACCTCGGAATCCTCGGGGTTCCCGCCCTGCACCACGATCGTGTCGTCGCCCTCCTCGCCGAAGATCAGCCCCGGCAGGCCGGAACCGACGATGGTGTCGTTGCCGGCGCCGCCGCGGGTTTCGATGTAATAGGACTCCGCCAGGATGAAATCGTCGCCGTCGCCACCGTCGATCGCGGACTCGATCCCGGACAGGGTGTCGTCCCCCTCGCCGCCGAAGATCGACGAGAAGCCGGCGTCGATCTCGTCGTCGCCCGTGCCGCCATCGATGACATTGTCGGTGCCCTCCACGAAGATCCGGTCGTCCCCCGCGCCGCCGTCAAAGCTGGAATTGGAGGCCTGCGCGTCGATCAGGTCGTTGCCGCCCCCGGCATTCACCTCGACGAACTCCACCCCGACGCCGGTGATCGTGTCGTCCCCGTCGCCCGCGTTGACGGTAACGAAGTCCTCCAGCGCGATCACCTCGCCCTCCGGCGCGGGCTCTTCCCCGCCGTCACCGCCACCGCCGCCGTTTCCATTGTCAGATGTCTTTTCGTCGCTGTCATCGCCCCAGAAATCGAAGACGAAAACCGACAGGCCCAGCAAAAGGACCAATGCAATCGCTCCACCAAACATACTCTTCTCCCACCAAAAACTGCCGGATAGGGTAGGCAGGACCCACCGATCAACCTAAGGGATTCCCGCATTCAAGCGCGAAACAGTCTGTTTCTGCGCCACGGTAACGTTTACGTTAGTGTTTCCCCCGCGCTTCCCCCACCCTACCGGGGCTTGCACAACTGGGGGGTTGTCATGTTTGCAGATCTCATTGCCCTGGCGCTATTGCTGGGTTTTTCCATTTTCGCATTTGATTTTTTCGGGAACGACGACGACGAGCCGGTGACGGCTGGCGACGGTCCCACGCCCGGCACGCCGGACGACAAGACGCCGATCGACGAGTATCTTCCCGAGGAGGAAGAGCCTCCGGTGGACAAAAGCCCAATTGATCCGGGTGGGAATCCGGCGCCGCTCCCGCCGGCTGGCGAGAACCCGGACAAGGAGCCTCTGGATCCCGGTGCGCCGAACCCGTCGCCCACGGCCCCGGAACCCGAAGAGCCGGTTGGGAAGGGTCCTGAGCCTGAGCCAGAGGAGCCCACTGGTGAGAACCCCGGCGATGGCGATGGCGATGGCGATGGCGATGGCGATGGCGATGGCGAAGAGCCTACCGGCGAGAACCCGGGGGATGGCAACGGGGATGGCGAGGAGCCCACCGGTGAGAACCCCGGCGATGGCAACGGTGACGGCGAGGAGCCTACGGGCGAGGAGCCCGGCGATGGCGACGGTGACGGCGAGGAGCCCACGGGCGAGGAGCCCGGCGATGGCGACGGCGACGGCGAGAAGCCTGCCGGCGAGACCATCACCCTGCAGAGCGATACTGTCGTCACCACCGGCGCCGGCGACGACACGCTGACCGGCGGCTCGGTCAACAACCTCGAAATCGACACCGGCGACGGCGACGACCTGATCGAGGCCGACCTGAGCTACTCGCTGATCCAGACGGGCGCCGGCAACGACGTGCTGCGCGTCAACGGGGGCATCTTCAACGAGATCTCCACCGGCGACGGCGACGACGTGATCTTCGCCGATACCTCGACGGTCTTCTCCGGCAACGGCGACGACGTCATCGATGCATTCGACACCGACATCGACGCGGGTGCGGGCGATGACAGGATCACCGTCGACAACTTCAACCGCGTGGTTCTGGGTGGCGAAGGCAACGACGTCATCGATGCATCCGTCGCGGCCTCCACCGACGTCTTCGGCGAAAGCGGCGACGACGTGATCACCGTTCGTGCCGATACCGGCTACGAGAACAACGCGGATGGCGGCGAGGGGAATGACAGCATCCGGGTGCTGGCCTCGGACGGCTTTACCTTTCAGAACGGCGAGGATGCGCCGGGGGACATCGCCGGCGGCGACGGCACCGACGAGTTCCTGCTGGAGCTTCGGGTAGACGGGCCGTTCGACGGGGCCTCCGACAGCGCCCGGGTGGTCAACTTCATCGACCTCGAGCCGGGAGAGGAAGTGCTGACGGTGCAGACGAACCTGGCGGACGATGCGGCCGCACGGATCTCGTCCGTGGTGCTGGAACCCACCAGCAGCCAGCCGGGGTCACGGATGCTTCTGACGCTCTCCTACGTGGATCAGGACGGGGGCCGGATGGACTTTCTCGTAACTCTCCCGCCGGGCACCACCGACGCCGATATCGTCATCGAGGATCTCGAGCCGGCAACTGCCTGACGACCCTGAAGACACTGGCCCCTGCCCGCGGAGACGCGGGCGGGGGTTTTCGTTCAGGCGCGGGGACCAACCGGTCCCGCGCCCTGCCCTACCCCCAGGCGTAGTTGAAGCTGATGGAGATGCGGTCGTCCTCGGCCATGTTCATCGGCACCTCGTGGCGCAGCCAGCTTTCCCACAGCAGCACGTCGCCCACCTCGGGCTTGACGTAGACGAAGCTCTTCAGCTCCTCGCGCACCTCCTTGTGCCGCGGCGGTGCGGCCATCATCATCGGCAGGCGCGGATCCTCCAGCTTCAGCGCGCTGGTGCCGCCGGGCATGGCCACGTAGGTGGTGCCGCTGATCGCCGAATGCGGATGGATGTGCGAGCTGTGGGTGCCGCCTTCGGGCAGGATATTGATCCAGATGTCCTCCAGCTTCAGTTCCCGCTCTCCCAGGTCGAACCCCAGGTCCTCGGCGAAGGCGGCGACGTGCTGGTCCAGCAGCTTGACCAGGTCGCCGAAGATCGGGAACCGCCACGGCAGGTCGGTCAGCGAGGCATAGCTGGTGTAGCCGGGGTAGTCGTTCTTCTCGCACCACTCCTGCCCGGCCTCGTCATCCTCGGCGATGGAATAGCAGGAGGCCCGCAGCTCGTCCTGGTCCGGCGCGGCGCCGAGGTCGGGCAGCGCGGCGTGGTACAGGCGGGTGGCGAAGAGAGAGCGGATCTGCGGCATGGGAAAGCTCCGGCAAAGGGGGGGGCGAAACGGCGAAAGGGCGGGGAGACCCCCGCCCTTTTCCATGATCGTTCTGGCGTGGCGGACAGACCGCCTGCGCCTTACCAGTCTTCGCGGGCGACGATGCGCGACTTGATCGGCAGCTTCATCGCGGCAAGGCGCAGGGCCTCGCGGGCGATGGGCTCGCTGACGCCGTCGAGTTCGAACATCACGCGGCCGGGCTTCACCTTGGCTGCCCAGAAGTCGACCGAGCCCTTGCCCTTACCCATCCGGACCTCGGTGGGCTTGGACGTGACCGGCAGGTCCGGGAAGATCCGGATCCAGACACGGCCCTGGCGCTTCATGTGGCGGGTCATCGCGCGGCGGGCCGCTTCGATCTGCCGCGCGGTGATGCGCTCGGGCTGGGTGGCCTTGAGGCCGAAGGTGCCGAAGTTCAGGTCGGAACCGCCCTTGGCTTCGCCCCGGATCCGGCCCTTGTGGGCCTTACGGAATTTCGTGCGCTTGGGTTGCAGCATCTCTCAAACTCCTCAGTTCCGGCGGCCGCCGCCGGCACCGCGAGGGGCCGGGCCCTCCTGCAGTTCCTGCTGACGCTTGTCGCGGGCGGAAGGATCGTGCTCGAGGATCTCACCTTTGAAGATCCAGACCTTGATCCCGATGATACCGTAGGGCGTCTTCGCCTCCACGGTGGCGTAGTCGATGTCGGCCCGCAGCGTGTGCAGCGGCACGCGGCCCTCGCGGTACCATTCGGTCCGCGCGATCTCGGCGCCGCCGAGACGGCCGGCGAGGTTGATCCGGATGCCCAGGGCGCCCATGCGCATGGAGTTCTGCACCGACCGCTTCATCGCGCGGCGGAAGCTGACTCGGCGCTCCAGCTGCTGGGCGATGCTCTCGGCCACCAGCTGGGCGTCCAGTTCCGGCTTGCGGACCTCGACGATGTTCAGGTGCAGTTCGCTGTCGGTCATCGCCGCCAGCTTCTTGCGCAGGGTCTCGATATCGGCGCCCTTCTTGCCGATGATCACGCCGGGACGGGCCGTGTGGATCGTCACCCGGCACTTCTTGTGCGGGCGCTCGATGATCACGCGGCTGACGCCGGCCTGCTTGCATTCCGTCTCGATGAACTTGCGGATCCGCAGGTCCTCCAGCAGGAGATTGCCGTAGTCCTTGGTGTCGGCGTACCAGCGGCTGTCCCAGGTGCGGTTCACCTGCAGACGCATACCGATCGGATTGACTTTCTGACCCATTAGGCTTGCTCCTCGACCTGGCGGACCTTGATGGTGATCTCGGCGAACGGCTTGATGATCTTGCCGAACCGGCCACGCGCCCGCGGACGGCCGCGCTTCATGGTCAGGTTCTTGCCCACCCAGGCCTCGGCGACGACCAGTTCGTCGACGTCCAGGCCATGGTTGTTCTCGGCGTTGGCGATCGCGGACTGAAGGCACTTCTTCACGTCCTCGGCCACCCGCTTTTTCGAGAAGGTCAGGTCGTTCAGCGCCTTCTCGACCTTCTGGCCGCGGATCAGGCCCGCCAGCAGGTTCAGCTTCTGCGGGCTGGTCTTCAGCATGCGCAGTTTGGCCATCGCTTCGTTGTCCGCCACGCGGCGGGGATTCTTATCCTTGCCCATGGCTTACTTCCTCTTCGCTTTCTTGTCGGCGGCGTGACCGTGGTAGGTCCGCGTCGGCGAGTACTCACCGAACTTCTGGCCGATCATGTCCTCGGAAACGTTCACCGGGATGTGCTTTTTCCCGTTGTAGACGCCAAAGGTCAGACCCACGAACTGGGGCAGGATGGTGGAGCGGCGCGACCAGATCTTGATGACCTCGTTGCGGCCGGACTCACGCGACTTTTCGGCCTTCTTCAGCACGTAGCTGTCGACGAAGGGGCCTTTCCATACAGAGCGAGACATTCTTAGCGCCCCTTCTTCTTGGCGTGGCGGCTGCGGATGATCAGCTTGCTCGACGCCTTGTTGCGGTCGCGGGTCTTGGCACCCTTGGTCGGCTTGCCCCAGGGGGTAACCGGGTGACGGCCGCCCGAGGTGCGGCCTTCGCCGCCGCCGTGCGGGTGGTCGATCGGGTTCATCACGACGCCGCGGACGGAGGGACGCTTGCCGTAGTGGCGCATCCGGCCGGCCTTGCCGAAGTTCTGGTTGCTGTTGTCGGGGTTCGACACCGCGCCCACGGTGGCCATGCATTCCTGACGGACCATGCGCAGCTCGCCCGAGGACAGGCGGATCTGGGCATAGCCGCCGTCACGGCCGACGAACTGGGCGTAGGTGCCCGCAGCGCGCGCCAGCTGGCCGCCCTTGCCGGGCTTCAGCTCGACATTGTGCACGATGGTGCCGATCGGCATCCCCGAGAAGGGCATCGCGTTGCCGGGCTTCACGTCGGTCTTCGCGCCGGCGACGATCTTGTCGCCCACGCCAAGCCGCTGCGGTGCCAGGACGTAGGCCTGCTCGCCGTCCATGTACTGGACCAGGGCGATGAAGGCGGTCCGGTTGGGATCGTACTCGATCCGCACCACGACGGCCTCGACGTCACGCTTGGTGCGCTTGAAGTCGACGACGCGGTACAGCCGCTTCGCTCCGCCGCCGCGGCGGCGCATAGTAATCCGTCCGGTGTTGTTCCGGCCGCCGTGCTTGGTCAGACCCTCGGTGAGGGCCTTGACCGGGCGACCTTTCCACAGCTCGGAACGGTCGATCAGCACCAGCCCACGCTGGCCCGGCGTCGTCGGTTTATACGACTTGAGTGCCATGCTTTCTGTCTTCCGTTGTTGCTTGCGCAGGCTGGGCCCGAAGGCGCGACCCGCGGGAGGTCTCTGTCGGATGCGTGTCTGGACGCACCCCGTCTTGAAATGCTTCGGCCCCGGAACCCGGGGCCGAAACGGTCACATATTAAAGACCGGTGGTCACGTCAATCGTGTTGCCCTCTTCGAGCATCACGTAGGCCTTCTTCATGTCGCGGCGCTTGCCGGGGCGGCCCCGGAAACGCTTGACCTTGCCCTTGGTGATCGAGGTGTTCACCGCCTTGACCTTGACGCCGAACAGCGTCTCGACCGCGTCGCGGATCTGCGGCTTGGTCGCGGCCATGGCCACTTCGAAGACGACGGCGCCGTACTCGGACGCCGTGGTCGCTTTCTCGGTGATCAGCGGGCGGCGGATCACGTCGTACATTTCGGCTTTAGCGGTCATTTCAGTCGAGCCTCCAGAGCTTCGACACCCGCCTTCGTGATCACCAGGGTGTCACGCTTGAGGATGTCGTAGACGTTGGCGCCCATGCTCGGCAGCACGTCCACGCCGTCGATGTTGGCCGCGGCGCGGGCAAAGCCCTCGTTCACCGTGGCGCCGTCGATGATCAGCGCACGCTTCCAGCCCAGGCCAGCGATCTGCTTGGCCAGCGCGGCGGTCTTGCCCTCGGATTCAGCGTTCTCGAGGATCACCAGCGCGCCCGCCTTCAGCTTGGCCGAAAGCGCGTGCTTCAGGCCCAGCTTGCGGAACTTCTTGGGCAGGTCGTGGGCGTGGCTGCGCGGGGTCGGGCCCTTGTAGATACCACCCTTGCGGAAGATCGGCGCGTTGCGGTCACCGTGGCGGGCGCCGCCGGTGCCTTTCTGGCGATAGATCTTCTTGGTGGAATACGAGGTTTCCGACCGGGTCTTGACCTTGTGGGTGCCCTGCTGGGCGCGGGCACGCTGCCAGCGCACCACGCGGTGCAGGATGTCGGCCCGGGGCTCCAGCCCGAAGATCTCGTCGTCGAGATCGATCGAACCGGCCGCGCCGCCGTCCAGGTTGATGGCGTCCGTCTTCATTTGTCCTCGCCTCCTTCCGGCGTGGCGTCGTCGTTGGGCGCGTCGCCGCTGGATTCCTTGTCCGCCTCGATTTGGCTCTCGGCCTCTTTCAGCGCGGCCTCCTGCGCGGCGGCTTCCTCGGCCAGGCGTGCCTCTTCGGCGGCCTTGGCTTCGGCTTCCGCGGCAGCGGCGGCCTCTGCGGCCAGACGCTCCGCCTCTTCGGCGGCCGACTTCAGAGCGGCGGGGTAGATCACGTTCTCGGGCGTCGGCTTCTTCACCGCGTCCTTGATCGTCACCCAGCCACCCTTGGAGCCGGGAACGGCGCCCTTGACCATGATCAGGCCCCGGCCGGCGTCGGTGCGCACGACCTGCAGGTTCTGGGTGGTCACGCGGGCGGCGCCCATGTGGCCGGCCATCTTCTTGCCCTTGAACACCTTGCCGGGGTCCTGGCACTGACCGGTCGAACCGTGCGAACGGTGGCTGATCGACACGCCGTGAGAGGCGCGCAGGCCGCCGAAGTTGTGCCGCTTCATGGCACCGGCAAAGCCCTTACCGATCGAGGTGCCGGACACGTCGACGAACTGACCTTCGAAGTAGTGGTTGGCGGTGATTTCCTCGCCGACCTCGATCAGGTTCTCCGGCGCCACGCGGAATTCCGCGATCTTCCGCTTCGGTTCCACCTTGGCGACCGAGAAGTGGCCGCGCATGGCCTGGCTGGTCCGCTTGGCCTTGGCCGAGCCGGCACCCAGCTGGACCGCCGCGTAGCCGTCCTTTTCCAGGGTCCGCTGCGCCACCACCTGCAGCTTGTCCAGCTGCAGCACGGTGACGGGGATCTGCTTGCCATCTTCCAGAAACAGCCGGGTCATCCCGACCTTCTTGGCGATTACTCCAGAGCGCAACATCTGCCGTTACCCCCTTAAACCGAGATCTGCACGTCGACGCCGGCGGCCAGGTCGAGCTTCATCAGCGCGTCCACGGTCTGCGGGGTCGGGTCCACGATATCCAGCAGGCGCTTGTGCGTGCGGATTTCCCACTGGTCGCGCGACTTCTTGTCGATGTGCGGACCGCGCAGGACGGTGAACTTCTCGATCTTGTTCGGCAGCGGGATCGGCCCGCGCACCTGGGCGCCGGTCCGCTTGGCGGTGTTCACGATCTCCTGCGTGCTGGCGTCCAGCACGCGGTAGTCGAACGCCTTCAGGCGGATCCGGATGTTCTGGCTTTGAATGGCCATCTTGTTTCCTTTGCGTTGAGAGGAGGATCCCGGGACGCCCCGGGATCCTCGTCGAACCTTTTTCTTTCAGCGCGTGAGAGCCACGCGCCTGCGGTCTGCCGGGGGCAAAATCAGCGCCCCCTGCGGTCCGCCTTACTCCAGGATTTCCGACACCACGCCGGCGCCGACGGTGCGGCCGCCTTCGCGGATGGCGAAGCGCAGGCCGTTCTCCATGGC
>JBLXFD010000030.1:0-39302 GCA_048262455.1 Rhodobacter sp. | reverse complement strand
CCGCCGCAACCAACGGAAAAACCACCTCTCTCACCCCCCAACACCGCCAAATCCCCCCCACACCTGATCGCGTCCTCGTGATCCACCCCTCCTCCGGCTGGACCCGCGCCCCTGATGTGCTATCAGCGGCCAAGGCCGCCCGGCTTCAACACGGAAGGATGCACTCATGAAGACCCGCCTGCTTGCCGTCGCCCTCGCGGCGCTGACCGCCACGCCGCTTGCCGCGCTCGACATCGCGGGGATGACCGACGAAGAGCGGCTGCTGTTCCGCTCCGAGGTCCGCAACTACCTGATGGACAACCCCGAGGTGCTGATCGAGGCGATCAACGTGCTGGAGCGCCGGCAGGCCGATGCACAGGCCGCCGGTGACGTCTCGCTGATCCAGACCAACGCCGACGCGATCTTCAGCGACGGGCATTCCATCGTGGGCGGCAACCCTGACGGCGACATCACCATCGTGGAATTCATGGATTACCGCTGCGGCTACTGCCGCAAGGCGCATCCCGAGGTGACCGAGCTGCTGGAGACGGACGGCAACATCCGCTTCGTGGTCAAGGAATTCCCGATCCTCGGCGAACAATCGGTGCTGGCCTCGCGCTTCGCCATCGCCGTGGCGGCGGTCGAGGGAGACGAGGCCTACTGGGACGTGCACGACGAGCTGATGACCCTGCGCGGCGAGGTTTCCGAGCAGGGACTTTCCGACATGTCCGAGGAAAAGGGCTGGGACACCCGCTCCATCTTCACCGAGATGAACAGCCCCAAGACCGAGCAGATCATCGCGGAGAACCGCGCGCTGGCGCAGCGGCTGCAGATCAACGGCACCCCCTCCTTCGTCTTCCAGGACGAGATGGTGCGCGGCTACGTGCCGCTCGACGGGATGCAGGAGATCGTGGCGAAGGTGCGCGGCGACAGCTGAGGCCCATGCGGCCGGACGACCACGACAGGTATCTCGCCCGGCTGCGGCTGGACGGGATCGAGGTCAGCCCCGAGGGGCTGGCGGCGGTGCAGCGCGCGCACCTGGCGGCGATCCCTTTCGAGGGGATCGACCCCTTCCTCGGGATCGAGCCCTCGCTGGACCCGGAGGCGCTGACCGCGAAGATGCTGCACGGCGGGCGCGGCGGCTATTGCTTCGAACAGAACCTGCTGCTGGAGGCGGCGCTGCGGCACGCCGGCTTCGGGCTGCGCCGGGTGCTGGCCCGGGTGCGCCAGCGCCAGCCCCGCCCCGGCCCCCGCACCCACCTTGCGCTGCTGGTGACCCTTGAAGATCGTGAATGGCTGGCCGACTGCGGCTTCGGCGGCCCCGGCCCGCGCGAGCCGCTGGAGATCCGGGAGGGCGCGCAGCAGGTCAGCAACGGGCGCTACCGGCTGATAAAGGATCCCGTGACCGGCGAGACGGTGGTGGAACGGATGGAGGGGGACGGCTGGGCGCCGCTCTTCGGCTTTGACCGCTCCCACGTGACCGAGGGCGACGTGCTGGCGGCGAACTACCTGGCGTCGCACTGGCCCGGCAGCCCCTTTCCCGCGAACCTGCTGCTGGGGGGACAGGACGGCGCCTTGCGGCTGGGCCTGTTCAACCGGCGGCTGACCGAAACGGGCCCGGACAGCTGCGCCGCGCGGCAGCTGGAGGACGCGGCGGACCTTGCCGCGCTGATGGCGCGGATCGGTCTGCAGGCGCCGGACCCGCTGGCGGCGCGGCTCTGGGAGCGGCTGGCATGAGGGCGGCCCTTCTGCTCGCGCTGGCCCTGGCGCCCCTGCCCGCGCTGGCGCAGGACCCGCTGGAGCGGCTGCGCGCCCTCGCCCCGCCGATCTCTCCCACCGCCAGCGACCTCTACGCCGACGAGATCGCCGCCGACCGCGCCCTGCTGGCCGCCGAGGCCGCCCTGCTCTTCGACCCCGCCAGCCCCGGCGCCGGCCCCGAAGGCGCGCCGGTTGCGATCGCTCTGTTTACCGGGCCTGACTGCGAAGACTGCCCCGGGGCCGTGACGGAGCTGAAGGCCATGGCGGCGCGGCTGGGGGTGCGGGTGGCGGTGCTGGACGTCTCCCTGCCCGAGAACGCGGCGCTGATGGACCGGCTGGCGCTGGACCTGCTGCCGTCCTACGCGATGCCGGACCGGCTGATCCGCGGCGCGATGCCGGCGATGGTGCTGGAGCGGTATCTGGGGGAGTAGGCGGCTGGCGGGGTGTTCCTTCGCCAGCCGCGCCGATTGAGGGGCAGCGCGCGTCCGGCGGCGCTGCGCGCCTTATTCCGAACCGGGTGCTTATGCCGCAACAGAGGGCCAGCGCCCGTCCGTGGGTGGGCGCCGCTACGGCTGGTGGTCGCCACTTTATCTCACCGCCACTTCCCCGCTCCACCCCCCGCGCAAACGGTGAGGAAGCGCCCGCCCGGGGGACGGACGGGCGCTGGCCCGGCGGCACTGCGTGCCTTGTTCCGGGCCGAGTGCTTATGACCAACAGAGGGACAGCGCCCGTCCGTGGGGGGGCGCACGTGACGCCGGTGGTCCCCACTTTATCCAACCGCCACTCCCCACGCTCCACCCCCGCGCCAACGTCGACGAAGCGCCCGCCCGGGGAACGGACGGGCGCTGGCCCGGCGGCGCTGCGCGCCTTGTTCCGGGCCGGGTGCTCTTGTCGCAAGGGATTATGAAGGGCCGTGCCTCTTTAGGGTCCAAGCGCTGGCCCGGCGCCCTTGCGTGCCGTGTTCCCGACCGAGTGCCCATGCCTTGACAGCACACCCCGCCCCCTCACCGCCCCAGCACCAGCTCCACCTTCAGCCCCCCCAGCGACCGGCTCTGTCCCAGCGTCAGGCTGCCGCCGTGCCGCCGCGCGATGTCCTTGGCGATCGCCAGCCCCAGCCCCACCCCGCTGCCGCGGTCCTGGTTGCGCGCCGCGTCGAGCCGGGCGAAGGGCTTCAGCGCCTCCTCGCGCCGGGCCTCGGGGATGCCGGGGCCGTCGTCCTCCACGGTGATCCGCACGCTGCGCTCGGACAGCGCCAGCCGCAGCTCGCACCGGCCCGCGTAGCGCAGCGCGTTGCCGATCAGGTTCTCCAGCGCCCGGCGCACCGCCACCGGCCGCAGCCGCGCCTCGCCGCTGCCGGTGACCTTCGCCAGCCGCACGTCGCCCCCGGCCGCCGCGTATTGCTCCACCACCCCGGCCACCAGCGCCGCCGGGTCGCAGGCCACCGGGTCGTCCAAAGCGTCCATCCGCGCGAAATCGAGGAACTCGTCCAGCAGCCGCTCCAGGTCCGTCAGGTCCCGCTGCATGGCGCGCACCTCCGCGTCCTCCTCCATCATCGACAGCCCCAGCTTCAGCCGGGTCAGCGGCGTGCGCATGTCGTGGCTGACCCCCGAGAGCATCATCGTGCGCTGCTCGATATGCCGGTCGATCCGGCCGCGCATCTCCAGGAAGGCGCTGCCCGCCGCCCGCACCTCGGTGGCGCCGGAAGGGCGGTAGGGCACGATCCGCCCGCGTCCGAACTCCGTCGCCGCCCGGGACAGCAGGCGGATCGGGCGCAGCTGGTTGCGCAGGAAGAGGTAGGCGATCACCGTCATCAGCACCCCGGTCACCAGCATCAGCACCAGCAGCTGGTGCGGGTTCGAGGCAGAGACCCGCCGCCGCTCGAACCGCACCTCGAGCGGGCCGTGCCGGCTGTCCAGCCAGACCGTCACCCCGCGCCCGGCGCCCAGCAGGTCGGCGGCCAGCACCCCCTCCATCTCGCGCCGCAGGGTGCCGATCATCGCCCGCCCCGAGAAGTCGTACCAGGCCCGCGCGTCGCCCGGCGGCGGCGCGGCCGGCAGCGCGACCCCATAGACCAGCGGCGCCGCCACCTGCTCCAGCGCCTCCTGCGCCGCCGCCAGATCCGGCGCCGCGTCCACCACCTGCCGGAGGTAGCCCAGATCCAGCGCGATGGAGCGGGTCATCTGCACCGTCACCCCCTCGAAGTGGCGCTGGATGAAGACCACCGAGACCACCAGCTGCAGCGTCACCACCGGCGCCAGCAGGATCAGCGCGGCCCGCCAGTACAGCGAGCGCGGCATGTAGGCTTTTGCGAAACCGAAATCCATGGGCTAGCAATAGCCCCATCCGCCCCGGCCGAGAAAGGCGATAAGTGTCCTCACCCATTGATCCGCCCGCGCCCGGCCATTCGCAGCAGCTTGCCCCGGGCCTGCGCCGGGTGCTGGCGCCCAACCCTTCGCCCATGACGCTGCACGGCACCAACAGCTACATCCTCGGCGAAGGCGCGGTGGCGGTGATCGACCCGGGTCCCGCCATCCCGGCGCATCTGGAGGCGCTGCTGGCCGCCCTCGCCCCCGGAGAGCGGGTGGCGGCGATTCTCGTCACCCACGCCCACCGCGACCACTCCGGCCTCGCGCGCCCGCTGGCCGAGGCCACCGGCGCCCCCGTCTACGCCCGCGGCGATGCCTTCGCCGGCCGTTCCGAGGTGATGCGCGCGCTGGCGGCGGCCGGGCTGGCGGGCGGCGGCGAGGGGCTGGACGAGGGCTTCGCCCCCGACGAGACCCTGGCCGACGGCGAGACGCTTGCGGTCGGGGGCACCGCGCTCACCACCCTCTGGACCCCGGGCCACGCGGCCAACCACATCTGTTTGGCATGGGAGGAGGCGCTGTTCTCCGGCGACACGGTGATGGGCTGGGCCAGCACCATCGTCTCGCCCCCCGACGGCGACCTCACCGCCTTCCTCGCCTCGGTCCGCCGCCTGATGGCGCACCCGGCCCGCCGCCACTACCCCGGCCACGGCGCCCCGGTGGAGGACCCGCCCGCCCGCTGCCGCTGGCTGCTGAACCACCGCGCCGCCCGCGAGGCAGCCATCCTCGCCCACCTCCCCCCCGAGGGCGCGACGATCCCCACCCTCACCCGCGCGGTCTACACCGACACCCCAACGCCGCTCCTGCCCGCCGCGGAACGCAACGTCTTCGCCCATCTCATTGATCTTACGACTAGAAACCGCGTCACCGCGACGCCGCACCTGTCCCCCGACGCGCATTACCTAGCGGCATCGCCCCCCTGAGACAAAAACCGCCCCACCCCCTCTGGACGCCCCCCGACACCCTTGCTATATGCACCCCCGTGTTCCGGCGTAGCTCAGCGGTAGAGCAGTTGACTGTTAATCAATTGGTCGTAGGTTCGATCCCTACCGCCGGAGCCAATTTTTCCAAGTAATTCAGCTACCCCCGAAGCTTCCCCTGCAGGGGCGCTTCCCGGCTTTGGCGGCCCCCATCACCTCATGCTCCCGCACACCGGCCATCCCTCTGAACCCCTTTCCTGACCTCACCCCCCGTGCCCCGCTACACTCCCCCCACAGCGAATCATACCGGCGCGCCCATGACCGAAGACGACACTCCCGGCGGCTCTGCCCCCTGTTTCGCCCATGAACTCGTGGGCGGGCAGCCCGTGGATCCCGTGACGGCGCGGGACGTGGCGCGGTTTCGGCGGGGGGAGCGGGGGCGGGTGATGGGGGCGCGGACGTTGTCCGTGGCGGCGCGGGAGCGGGCGACGGCGGCGTTGCGGGCGGCGCTCGAGGCGCGGGTGATGCCGGCGCCGGGGTGTGCGGTGGCGGTCTACTGGCCGATCCGGGGAGAGCCGGACCTGCGGGGGTGGATGGCCGGACTTCACGCGGCGGGGGCGCGGGTGCTGTTGCCGGTGGTGGTGGCCCGGGACGCGCCGCTGGAGTTCCACCGCTGGGCCCCCGGCTCCCGGATGACCCGGGGCGCCTGGGGCATCCCGGTGCCCGCGGCGGGCGCGGCGCTGGTGCCGGAGGTGGTGGTGGCGCCGCTGCTGGGGGTGGACGCGGCGTGTTTCCGGCTGGGCAACGGCGGCGGCTACTACGACCGGACGCTGGCGGCGCTGGCGCCCCGGCCCCGGGCGATCGGGGTGGGGTTCGACGGCTGCCAGCTGCCGACGATCTTCCCGATGCCATGGGACGTGCCCATGGACGAGGTGATCCTTTCGGACGGCAGCTGGCGGGCGCGGGAGGGCGCTTAGCCCTGCCGCTCCGCCACCTGCAGCACGATCTTGCCCACGTGCGCGCCGCTTTCCATCCGCCGGTGCGCCTCGGCCGCGTCCTCCAGGGCAAAGCGGCTGTCGATCGGCGGCGCGAGCACCCCCGAGGCCACCAGGGGCCAGGCCTCGCGGCGCACCTCGGCGGCGATGCGGGCCTTGGTCTCCCGGCTCTGGGGGCGCAGCATCGAGCCTGTCAGCACCACCCGTTTCTGCAGCATCGGCAGCAGGTTCAGCACCGGCTGGTGCCCCTGCATGAAGGCGATCTGGGCGATGCGTCCCTCCACCGCCGCGCAGGCGATGTTGCGGTTAAGGTAGTCGCCGCCGATCATGTCGACGATCACGTCGGCGCCGCGGCCCCCGGTGAGTTCCAGCACCCGGTCCTCGAAGGTCTCGGCGCGGTAGTCGATGGCGTGGTCCGCCCCCAGCTCCAGGCAGGCGGCGCACTTGTCGGGGCTGCCGGCGGTGACGATGACCTGCGCGCCCTTCGCCTTGGCCAGCTGGATCGCGGTGGTGCCGATGCCGCTGGCGCCGCCGTGCACCAGCAGCGTCTCGCCCGCCGTCAGGCCGGCGCGCATCAGCACGTTGAACACCACGGTAAAGACCGTCTCTGGCAGCGCCCCCGCGAGGTCCGTGGGCACCCCCTCCGGCACCTCCAGCAGGCAGCCCACCTCGGCCAGGCAATACTCGGCGTAGCCGCCCCCTGCCACCAGCGCCGCGACCCGCGTGCCGAGCGGCGGGGCCTGCACTCCGGGGCCATGGGCGGCGACGGTGCCGGCGACCTCCAGCCCCGGGATCGGGCTGGCGCCGGGCGGGACCGGGTAGACCCCCTGCCGCTGCGCCACGTCCGGGCGGTTGACGCCAGCGGCCTCGACCCGCACCAGCACCTGCCCGGGCCCCGGCACCGGCACCGCCATGCGGTGGGGGATCAGCGTTTCCGGGCCGCCCGCGCCGTCGATGCGGATGGCGGTCATCTCGGTCGGATGGCTCATGTGGTCTCTCCCTGCCGGCCGGTCGCGGCCGCGATGATGGTCTCCAGCGCCGCCGTCTGGCGGGCCTCGCGCAGCGCCCGGTCCTCGCGGCGGAAGGTCATCGCCTCGCCGAACACCAGCCCGTAGTAAAGCGAGGCCAGCGCCTGCGCCTGCGCGGCCTCCTGCCCCAGGGCGGCGAACAGGTCGGCGAGGAATTCCAGCCGCCGCGCGTCCACCCGCAGCAGCATCCGGCGCACCGCCGGGTTGCCATGGCCGAGGTGGCGGATCGCCTGTTCCACGGCAAAGTTCACCCGGCCCGAGTTGGCCGCCCGGAACAGCGCGCGCAGCCGCTCGGCGGGGCCGCCGCCCTCCGCCTCCACCAGTTCGATCAGGGCCAGGGTGTCGCGGCGTTCCCAGGTTTCCAGCATCGCCTGCACCAGGTCCTCGCGGCCGGTGAAGTGCCAGTAGAAGCTGCCCTTGGTAATGCCCAGCCGGGCACAGAGCCGGTCCAGCCGCAGGGCGCCCTCGCCGTGGCGGCCCAGCTCCTCCAGCCCCGCCGCGATCCAGGCGTCGCGGCTGACGTCGGCGCGGCGGCCGCGGCGGGCCTTGTCGGTGGCTCCCTTGGGTTGGCTGTCTGGCATGCGCGCCCGCTGGTTCGGTTTCAGCGCGAAGGGTAGCAGCCCCGCGGCCCACGGCAAGAGGTATTCCATACTTCATGGTATTGACAGCCGCGCAGGCCGCGCGGATGCTGCCGGAAGCACAGGCAGGACCGGGACCATGGCATGAAATTCGGGATCGAGCGCAGGCTTTTCGACGCCACCCACGAGCAGTTCCGCGACAGCGTCTCGCGTTTCCTGAAGGCCGAGGTGCTGCCGCAGTACGAGGCCTGGGAAGAGGCCGGGCGCACCCCGCGCGAGATCTGGGCCCGGGCCGGCGAGATCGGCATTCTCGGCACCTCGATCCCCGAGGCCTACGGCGGCATGGGCGGGGATTTCCTGTTCGACGCGGTGGTGCTGGAGGAGCTGGGCCGCCACGGGGTCGCGGCCCCGGCCTGGGACATGCATTCCTACATCATCGCGCCCTTCCTGACCGCCTTCGGCACCGAGGCGCAGAAGCGCGCCTGGCTGCCGGGCATGGCCGACGGCTCCACCATCGGGGCGATCGGGCTGACCGAGCCGGGGGGCGGCAGCGACCTGAAGGAGCTGCGCACCTCGGCGCGGCGCGAGGGGGACGTCTACGTGGTGGACGGCTCGAAGACCTTCATCACCAACGGCCATATCGCCGACCGCATCCTGCTGGCGGTCAAGACCGACCCGAAGGCGGGTGCCCGGGGGGTGACGATGCTCTGGGTCGACCTGCACGCCGAGGGGATTGGCCGGGGGCGGAACTTCAAGAAGATCGGCAACAAGGCGCAGGACACGGCAGAGCTGTTCTTCGACGGTGTCCGGGTGCCGGTGGAGAACGCCATCGGCGGCGAGAACGAGGGATGGCGGGTGCTGATGCACGGGCTGGTGCAGGAGCGGCTGGTGGTGGCGGTGCGCTCCGTCGCCATGGCCGAGGCGGCGCTGGACCAGACCGTCGACTACGTCAAGAACCGCAAGAGCTTCGGCAAGACCGTCTTCGACATGCAGAACACCCAGTTCAAGCTGGCCGAGATGGCCGCCGACATCGAGGTGGCCCGCCCCTTCACCGACCGCTGTATCGAGGCCCACGCCCGCGGCGAACTGGACCCGGTGACGGCGGCGAAGGCCAAGCTGTGGACCACGGAACTGGCGGACCGGGTGCTGGACGACTGCCTGCAGCTGCACGGCGGCTACGGCTACATGTGGGACTTCCCCATCGCCCGCGCCTGGGCCGACGCGAGGGTGCACCGGATCTACGCGGGCACCAACGAGATCATGAAGTACATCATCGGCCGGGATCTCTGACGCCATGCCGCGCCCGGAAAGCCTGTCGCAGCTTTTCGAGACCGCCTGCCGCTGGGGCGGCGAGGGCGACCGTTTCACCGACCCCGCGCGGCGGCTGACCGGGCCCGCCGCCGCCGCCGCCGCCCGCCGGTCCACCGCGCAGCTGGACGCGCTGGGGCTGGGGCCGGGCGGGGTCGCGGCCTTTCTCTGCGGGCCCTCCACCGACCATTTCGTCGCCGTCTTCGGGGTGCTCGGCGCCGGCGGCGTCTTCTGCGCGCTGCACGTGCGCGAGACCGACGCGCGGCTGGCGCTGGCGCTGGCGGAACTGCGCCCCGCCATCCTGATCGCCGACCCCGAGGAACTGGAGCGCGCGCGGCGGGTGGCGCGGCAGGCCGGCCTCACCTGCCCCGTGGTCGCCACCCCGGAGGTGGCGGGGAACGGCGGGGGCCGGGAACTGGCGCCGCGGCCGGTGGCGCCCGGGGCGCTGGCGGCGATCCTGCTATCTTCCGGCACCACCGGCACGCCGAAACAGGTGATGCACAGTCACGAAAGCCTCGCCGCCACCGCGATGACCGCCGGGCCGGTCTACGGCGCGCTGGGGCCGCGGGACGGGGTGGCGGTGCCGATGCCGCCCTCCTTCGCGGCCTGGGTACACGTGGTGCTGCCGTTCCTGGCGCTGCGGGGGAGGATCGCCTTCCTGCCGCGCATGGAGGTGGAAAGCTACCTCGACGTGATGGAGGCAGAGCGGCTGACAGTGGCGGCGCTGGTGCCGACGCTCTGGCGCGCGGTGCTGCCGGCGCTGGACCGGCGGGCGCTGCCGGCGCTGCGGGTGGCGATGTTTTCCGGCGAGCCGGGCACGCCGGACCTGGTGGCGGCGCTGTGCGGCCGGTTCCCGGCGGTGCGCGGGGTCTACCTCGGGTCCGAGGGCGGCTGCGCGGCGGGCATCGTCGCGACCGAGGCGGACCTGGACGCCCCCGGCATGGCCGGCGCGGCGGGACGACCGGTACCGGGGGCCGACCTGCGGGTGGTGGACCCAGAGGCCGAGGGGCTGGTGGACCTGCCCCCCGGCGAGACCGGCGAGATCGCCGTCACCGGCGCCTCGCTGAGCATCGGCTACCGGGGCGACACGGACCTCACCGCCCGGCGCTTTCCCGGCGGCTGGTGGCGCACCGGCGACCTGGGGCGGATCGGCCCCGGCGGGCTGGTGCAGATCGCGGGACGGCTGGACAACCGGATCAACAGCGGCGGCGTCAAGGTCCACGCCGAGGAGATCGAGGCCGCCATCCTGCGCCTGCCGCAGGTGCGCGCCGCCGCGGTGGTGGGCCACCCCGACCCCCAGTGGGGCGAGCGGATCGAGGCGCACGTGATCCTCGCCGACCCCGACTGCGACGCGGACACCCTTGCCCGCGCCTTCGCCGACGCCTGCCCCCTGCCCCGCGCCCTGCATCCCAAGCGCTTCCACATCCACGACACGCTGCCCACCGGCCCCACCGGCAAGCTTTATCGCCGGGCCCTGCGGGAGCAACGCAGCTGAATTCAATACCGAATGGTATTGACTGGAATCCGGCCCCGTGCTGCACTCTCTCCATGCCGGCGCGACCGGCAGATCCAGAACAGCAACGGGGATGACCGGCCATGACCTTCCGCATCGACAGACGCGCCCTCGGCGCCGCCCTGCTGGGCGCGGCCGCCCTCGGCGCAATCGCCGCGCCGGCGCTGGCGCAGGATGACGGCAAGCTTGTCGCCATCGCCAACTTCGGCCCCCACGTGACGCTCGACCAGGCGGTCGAGGGCTTCAAGAAGGCGCTGGCCGACAAGGGCTTCGTCGAGGGCGAGAACATCACCTACGAATACGCCCACGGCAACTTCGACCCCTCGCTGGTGCCGCAGATCCTGCGCAGCCTCGAGGCGAAGGACCCCGACCTGCTGGTCACCATCACCACGCCGATCACCCAGGCGGCGGTGGACCTGATCGAGGACAAGTCGCTGCCCATCGTCTTCACCGTTGTGACGGACCCGGTGGCCGCCGGCGTGGTGCCGAACTGGGAGAACGGGTCGGACCGCTTCGTCGGCTCCTCGAACATGCAGTCGATGGAGGCGGTGCTGCAATTCGCCGGCAACCTGCTGGGCGAGGTCAAGACCATGGGGATGCTCTACAATCCCGGCGACGTCTCGGACACCACCCAGCTGGAGGCCGCCCGCAGCGTGGCCGAGGCGGCGGGCATCGCGTTCAAGGCCGAGGGCGTGGAAAGCGTCAACGACATCCAGCAGCGCACCATGGCGCTGCGCGGGGTGGATTTCATCTACATCCCCTCGTCCAGCCTGCTGCAACCGGCGGTGCCAGCGGCGGCCTCTGCGGCGGACCGCCTGGGGGTGCCGATCATCAACGCCTCGCACCCCGCGGTGCGCGAGCACGCGGTGCTGGCCTCGATCTCGATCTCCTGGGAACAGGTGGGCTACAACAGCGGGCTGCTGGCGGCCGAGGTGCTGAACGGCGCCTCGCCGGCCTCGCTGCCCAACAACCGCCCGAAGATCGAGGAGCACGTGCCCCTGATCAGCGCGCGGCGGCTGGAGGCGGCGGGCCTGACCCTGCCCGAGGCGCTGGCCGACTGCGACTGCCTCGTTGACTGAGGCCGGCGGCGAGCCGGCGGCATGATCGACGCGCGCAACCTGCACAAGACCTTCAACCGCGGCACCGCCAGCGAGCGGCAGGCCCTGCGCGACGTGTCGCTGCGGCTGGAGGAGGCGGACTTCGCCGTGGTCATCGGCGGCAACGGCGCCGGCAAATCGACGCTGCTGAACACCATCGCGGGCGAGGTCACGGCCGATTCCGGCAGCGTCTGGATCGACGGCGCCGAGGTGACCCGCCTGCCTACCCACCGCCGCGCCGGGCGGGTGTCGCGGGTGTTCCAGGACCCGCTGGCCGGCAGCGCCGGCAGCATGAGCATCGAGGAGAACCTGGCGCTCGCCCTGTCGCGGGGCGACCGGCGGCGCCTGCGCTTCGCGCTCGGCGGCAACCGGCGCGCCCGGTTCCGCGACGCGGTGGCGGTCTTCGGCCTGGGGCTGGAGGACCGGATGCACCAGAAGGTGGAACTGATGTCTGGCGGCCAGCGCCAGTCGCTGGCCCTTGCCATGGCGCTGCTGACCACGCCCCGGGTGCTGCTGCTGGACGAACACTGCGCCGCGCTGGACCCGCGCACCGCCGCCACGGTGATGGAGGCCACGGTGCGCGCCGTCGAGGGCGGCGGGCTGGCCACGCTGATGGTCACCCACAACATGCAGCACGCCATCGACTACGGGAACCGGCTGATCATGATGATGGACGGGCGCATCGTCTTCGAGGCCTCGGGGGACGAGAAACGCTCGCTGACCGTCGAGCAGCTGATCGAGCGGTTCCACCTGGTCGACGACAAGATGCTGCTGGTCTAGGCGGAGGCGAACCTTGGGCGATATCCTCTCCAGTTTCCTGAACCTGGTGCCGATCACCCTGCTGCAGGGGGCGATCTACGGCTTCGTGGCGCTGGGGGTGATGCTGCCCTTCCGGATGCTGTCCTTCCCCGACCTCACCGCCGAGGGGTCCTTCCCGCTGGGCGGCGCGGTGGCGGCGGCGGCGATCGCGGGGGGCTTCGATCCCATAACCTCCACCGCGCTGGCGCTGGCGGCGGGGTTCGGGGCGGGCTGCGCCACGGCGCTGATCCACCTGGCGCTGCGGCTGAACACGCTGCTGTGCGGGATCATCGTGCTGACCATGCTGTTCAGCGTGAACATCCGCATCATGGGCAAGCCCAACATCGCCCTGTTCGCCTACGACGACATCTTCGACATGCTGCTGCAGGGCGCCGCCACCGACCTGACGGTGCAGATCGCGCTGGTGCTGGCGCTGGGGGTGGCGGCGGCGGGGCTGCTGTACCTGTTCCTCAAGACCGAGGTGGGGCTGGCCCTGCGCGCCGTGGGCTCGAACCAGATGATGGCGCGGGCGCAGGGGATCTCGATCTGGCGGCAGACCATCCTCGGGCTGGGGCTGGCGGGGGCGCTTTGCGCCGCCGGGGGCGCGATCATGGCCCAGAACCAGAGCTTCGCGGACGTGAACATGGGCTTCGGCGTGCTGCTGAACGGGCTGGCCGCGCTGATCGTGGGAGAGACGCTGATCGGCCGCGGCAGCCTGCTGCGGCAGCTGCTGGCGCCGATCGTGGGGGCCATCGCCTATTACCAGGTCATCAGCTTCGCGCTGGCGCTGGGGCTGGAGCCATCGGACCTGAAGTTCCTGACCGGCGCCTTCGTGCTGGCGATGCTGGCGCTGCCGGGGCTGACCGGCCGGCGCGAGGTGTTGAGGATCCGCGAATGACCCCCCCGCGCCCCGCCCGGGTGGGCATTCTCGGGGCGGGCTTCATCGGCGAGGGCCTCTACCGCTACCTCTGCTCGCCCGAGGCGGCGGCGCGGGGGCTGGCGCCCGCCTTCGTCTGGGCCCGCCGCCCCGAGGCGCTGTCGCAGGTGGCGCCGGAGCACCGGCTTGCCGCGCTGGAAGACCCCCTTCCCGGATCGCCGGACCTGGTGGTGGAGGCCGCGCACCCGGACCTGACCGCCCGCCACGGCGCCGCGATCCTGGGCCAGTGCGATTACATGCCGCTGTCGGTCACCGCGCTCGCCGACGACGCGCTGACTGCGCGGCTGAGGGAGGCCGCCGAACGCGCAGGCACCCGCATCGTGCTGCCCAAGGGGGCGCTGGTGGGGCTGCAAAGCCTGCTGTCCACCCGCGAGACCTGGGAAGAGGTCACCATCACCTTCCGCAAGAACCCCGCCAGCATCGACACCGGCGATGGGCCGGCGCCCGATATAACCGGCGAGACGGTGATCTTCGACGGCCCGGTGCGGGAGATCGCCCGGCGCTTTCCCCGCAACGTCAACACCATGGTCACCTGCGCGCTGGCCACCGTGGGGCTGGACCGCTGCCGGGGCCGGCTGATCGCCGATCCCGCGCTGGACCATGCGGTCGCCGAGGTGCGCGCGCGGGGGCGCGACGGGTCCGAGGTGGAGACCATCAAGCGCCAGCCCATGGTGGGTGTCTCGGGCACCGAGATGCTGGCCTCGACCCTGCGCTCGGTGCACCTGGCGCTTGGGCGGCTGGACCGGCTGGACATGGTCTAGCAGGGCGCCGGATGCCCGCTTGACTCGTTTCGACAATTCTAGCATCGTCGAAACATGACCGACGCAACCCCCCTCGCCTCCCTGGCCCCGCTCGACACGACCCATGCCGCCGCAAGCTTTGCCGCCCTCGGCTCGGAGCAGCGGCTGGCGGTGCTGCGCACGCTGGTGCGGGCCGGGCCCGAGGGGCTGAGCATCGGGGCGCTGGGGGAACGGGTGGGGATCACCGGCTCCACCCTCACCCACCACGTAAAGATCCTGCGCGCCGCCGGGCTGGTGCGGCAGCTGCGGCAGGGCCGTTCCGTCATCTGCGCCGCCGCCGCCCACGGAGAGCTGCAGGCGCTGGCCGATTTCCTGTTGTCCGAATGTTGCGCCGACCGGGTCGGTGCCGATTGCGAGTGCGACGATGACTGACCTCTCCACCACCCTGCCCCGCCTTCCCGCCCTGACGCGCGCGCTGTGGCGGCGGCTCGACAAGGCCTGGCTGCTGATCGTGCTGATCCCGCTGGCGCTGGCGCTGCTGGATCCCGGGCAGGCGCTGCCCACGGTGGGCTTCGCGCTGTCCGCGCTGGCCGATACCGCCCCCTTCATCGCCTTCGCGGTGCTGGCGGTGGCGGGGCTGCGCGCCGCCGGGGCCGAGGCGCTGGCCGCCCGCGCCTTCGAGGGGCGCGAGCTGCGGATGATCGGGCTGGCCGCGCTGCTGGGCGGGCTGGCGCCCTTCTGTTCGTGCGAGGTGATCCCCTTCATCGCCGCGCTGCTGGCGGTGGGCGCGCCGCTGAGCGCGGTCATGGCCTTCTGGCTGGCCAGCCCGCTGATGGACCCGGCGATGTTCCTGATCACCGCCGGCACCCTGGGGCCGGAGTTCGCGCTGGCCAAGACCGCCGCCGCTATTTCGATCGGGCTGGCGGGCGGGCTGACGGTCAAGGCCTTTGCCCGCAGCGCGCTGTTTGCCGACCCCCTGCGGCCCCGCGCCAGCAGCGGCTGCGGCAGCTGCTGCGGCAGCGCCAGCGCCAGCGCGGCGCCCGACATGGGCGGCCGGCCGGTCTGGCGCTTCTGGCAGGAGCCCCGGCGCCGTGCGACCTTCGGCCGAGTGGCGCTGGAGAACGCGCTGTTCCTCGGCAAGTGGCTGCTGCTGGCCTACATGATCGAGGCCCTGATGCTGAACTACGTGCCCGCCGGCATGGTCGGCGCTGTGCTGGGCGGCGATGGCGTGGGCCCGGTGGTGCTGGGCGCGCTGGTGGGGGCACCGGCCTACCTGAACGGCTACGCCGCCGTGCCGCTGGTGGAGGCGCTGCTGGCCCAGGGCATGAGCCAGGGCGCGGCGATGTCCTTCATGATCGCGGGCGGCGTCAGCTGCATCCCGGCGGCGCTGGCGGTCTGGGCCCTGGTGCGCCCGCGGGTGTTTATGGCCTACGTCGGCATCGCCACGGTGGGCGCTATCGCGGCGGGGCTGGCCTGGGGGGCGGTGGCGTAGGGGCGGGCCGAGTCTCCCTCGCCTCGCCCGCGCCCGCCGGCACCAATCCCGGCCCGGCGCCGGTTAATGTTACTCGTCCGTAAACAGAATTTTAAACATTGCCACTACCATAGGGTGAATTGTCGCCCGGGTAGATGCAATAACCACCCGATCCCGCCTCATTCTTGCCGCGAAGCCGCCAATCCCGTTGATAATCAACGAAGGGACCAGACATAATTGAGACCAAATGCGGATCTATAGTCGATCCTTAATGATGCCCGCGTAGGCAAGGGCACGTCGCAGCAGGCAGATCGGGACCCGGATGCTCGAATTCGAGAATGTCAGCAAGTCCTTCTGGACGGGCAAGCAACGCAAGGTCATCCTCGACCGCGCGACCTTCCGGGTCGAGCTGGGCAACAGCCTTGGCATTCTCGCCCCGAACGGCACCGGCAAGACCACCATCATCAACATGATGGCAGGGCTGGAGAAACCCGACGAAGGCACGGTGCGCCGGTCCTGCCGGGTGTCCTTCCCGCTGGGCTTCATGGGCGGCGTGGTCAACAAGCATACGGCGCGCGAGAACGTGCGCTACATCGCCCGGCTCTACGGGCTGGACCCGGATTACATCGAGGCGTTCTGCCGCTGGATCTGTAACCTTGACGAGTACTTCGACCTTGCCGTGGGCACCTACAGCCAGGGCATGCGGGCGCGGCTGAACTTCGCGCTGCTGCTGGCCCTCGACTTCGACATGTACCTGATCGACGAGGGAATGCCCTCGACTACCGACGTCGCTTTCAACAAGCGCGCCGGGCAGATCATGCGCGAGAGGATGAAGGACGCGACTCTGATCGTGGTCAGCCACAAGCCCAAGACGCTGGAACGGTTCTGCCGCTCGGCGGCGGTTCTGCGCGATGGGCGGCTGCACATGTTCGACACCCTGGAAGAGGCGAAGGCGCTTTATGACTATCAAGCCGAAGGCTAAGAAATTCCGGATCCGCCGCAGTGCCGGGGGCGCCGCCTCTGCCGCTACGGCCGAGCCGCTTTCGGGCCAGGTCTCCAGCCCCTCGCCCTCGCCCGCCACCGCGCGGCGTCCCGCCCCTGCCGCCGCGGCAGAGGCGATGCCCTTCGCCCCCGATGACGACGAGGACGACGGCTTCGGCAGCGCGCCGTTCCCCAGCGCCGTCGCCGCCCCGGCCGGCAACGAGGCCGAGGCCGGGCAGGAGGCAGAGCTGGCGAAGATCCGGCAGGAGGGCCTGACCGGCCGCCAGCTGCGCATGGCCCGCCGCGTCGCCCAGAAGCACGGCGTCGCCGCCACCAGCGACTTCGACGCGGTGCGGCTGCTGCGCAAGCGGGGGATCGACCCGTTCGAACGGTCGAACATGCTGGAACTGGTCCGCAAGGACGACGAGCCCCGGCCCTCGGGGCGCGAGCTGTCGGTGCCGCAGACCACCAAGCCGCAGCTGCCCTCCACCGAGGTGCTGAACGAGGACACCCGCGCCCGCGAGATCGTGCGCATGCAGCGCGACATCGTCCGCCGCCGCCACCGCAAGATGGCGCAGCTGGCGGCGCGGCTGGCCTTCTTCGTGCTGCTGCCCACCTTCATCGCCGGCTGGTACTACTTCCGCATCGCCACGCCGATGTATTCCACCCATTCCGAGTTCGTGATCCAGCAGGCGCAGAACCCCGCGGCCTCGGCCGGCGGCCTGTCGGGCATGTTCTCCGGCACCTCCTTCGCCACCAGCCAGGACAGCATCGCCGTGCAGGGCTACCTGCAGTCGATCGACGCCATGCTGCGGCTGGACGAGGACCTGGGCTTCCGCAGCCACTTCAGCGCGCCGGACGTGGACCCGCTGCAGCGGCTGGACGCGGACGCCACCAAGGAAGAGACCTACAAGGTCTTCCGCAACAACGTGAAGATCAGCTACGACCCGACCGAGGGCATCATCAAGATGGACGTGGTCGCGGCCGACCCCGAGGTTAGCCGGCTGTTCTCCGAACGCCTGATCGGCTACGCCGAGGAGCAGGTGGACAACCTGTCGCTGCGCCTGCGCGAGGACCAGATGCAGGGCGCGCGGGAAAGTTACGACGATGCCGAAGCGGCGATGCTCGCCTCGCAGCAGCGGGTGCTGGAGCTGCAGGAAAAGCTGGGGGTGCTGGACCCGCTGACCGAAAGCCAGGCGCTGATGAGCCAGATCACCGGGCTCGAGACGCAGCTTGCCGACAAGCGCCTGCAACTGCAGCAGCTGCTGGACAACCCCCGCCCCAACGAGGCCCGGGTCGACGGCGCGCGCGGCGACGTGCGGCGGCTGGAGGCGCTGATCGAGGAGCTTCGCTCGCAGCTGACCCAGACCAATGCCGAGGGCAACTCGCTGGCCCGCACCACGGGCGAGCTGCGGCTGGCCGAACGGGACCTGCAGACGCGCGAGCTGATGATGACCCAGGCGCTGCAACAGCTGGAAAGTGCACGGATCGAGGCGAACCGCCAGACGCGCTACCTGTCGATGTCGGTGACCCCCGTCGCCCCCGACACCGCCAGCTATCCCCGCGCCTTCGAGAACACGGTGCTGGCCTTCCTGATCTTCGGGGGGATCTACCTGATGATCTCGCTGACGGCCTCGGTGCTGAGGGAGCAGGTTTCGAGTTAGGGCGTCGCGGGTCGTGGAGGTGGCGGCGGGGTGAACCCCGCCCTACCGCAGCGGCCGAACGGCCGTAGGGCGGGGTTCACCCCGCCACGGCGCAACGCAAGCCTACCCGTGGGGTGGCGCTGCTTACCTCCGGCATGGGCACTTAATCCCCGCCAAACTCGCGCGCAGAATGAGCGTTGCCCTGCGGCCCCCAAAGCGCCTGCCCGCCGAAGCGGGCACTCGCTCGCCCCCGCGCCTCGGGCTTGTTCTGGGGCTGACAAGCGCTTCGCTAAGAGATGTAGGGCGGAGTTCACCCCGCCATTGGTGCGACATCAGCCTGCCCGTGGGATGGCGCTGCTGGCCTCCGCCATGGGCGCTTTATTCCAGCCAAGCCCGCGCACAGAATGAGCCGCACACGCGGATGACAAAGCGCCAGCCCGCCGGAACGGGCAGGCGCTCGCCCCCGCGCCTTCGGCTTGTTCGGGGGCTGATCAGCGCTTCGCTCGGAAGTGGTAGGGCAGGGTTCACCCCGCCATTGGTGCGACACCAGCCTGCCCGTAGGGTGGCGCCGCCAACTTCCGCCATGGGCACTTAATTCCAGCCAAACCCGCGCCTCGAATGAGCGTTGCTCTGCGGCACCAAAGCGCCAGCCCGTGGGGACGGGCAGGCGCTCGCCCCGCGCCTTCGGCTTGTTCGGGGGCTGACCGGCGCTTTGCTCGGAGATGTAGGGCGGGGTTCACCCCGCCGTTCCGGCACAGGACAGCCACCTACCCCTCCCCCGCCGCCTCCAGCCGCTTGCCCAGCCGCGGCAGCCGCGCCTTGCGCAGCAGGGGGCGTAGGCCCCATGGCTCGCCCGACAGCCGCTCTGCCTCCGCACGCACCGCCTCGGCGGCCGCCGCCACCGGCGCGGGCGTCTCGCCGTGCAGCCGCAGCAGGAACTCGTCCGCCCCCTTCCGCGCCAGCCTGTGCGGCTCCAGCGTCCGGCGGGGGAAGTCCTTGGCGTTCTCGGTCAGCACCAGTTCCGCGCCGCCGGTGATCGCCGCCGCCAGCACGTGCACGTCGGCCGGGTCCGGCAGCCACAGCCGCGCCTCCAGCGCCGGTTCGGGCGCCACCTCGACCCCCGGCCATTCCGCGCGCAGCAGGGCGATCTCGCCCCGCGCCTGCGCCTCGCCCGCCGGGCCCAGCCGCGCTGCCGCGCGGGCCCATTCCTCGAGGATGCGCGCCGACCAGAGCGGCGTGAACAGCCCGGCCCGCGCCACCCCCAGCACCACCTCGCGCATCACCGTGGGGTAAAGCACGTTGGCGTCGATCAGCACCCTCACGGCAGGCGGAAGAACAGCGCCTTGAGATAGCCGCTCTCGGCCAGCTGCGGCAGTTGCGGATGGTCGGGGCCGGCAAAGCCGGTGTGGATCAGCTGCCCCCGCCGCCCCGCCTTGCCGATCCCGCGGGCCGAGGCGTTGCGGAACTTCGACAGGTCCGCCGCATGCGAGCAGGAGCAAAGCCCGAGGTAGCCGCCCGGCGCCACCAGCGGCGCGGCGAGGCGGGCGATGCGCTCGTAGGCGCGCAGCCCCGGCTCCAGCGCCTGTTTCGAGGGGGCGAAGGCCGGCGGGTCGCAAACCACCAGGTCGAAGACCTCGCCCTCGGCCGCCAGCGCCGCCAGCACGTCGAAGGCATCGCCGCGCCGCGTTTCCAGCGCCATGCCGCCCGCCGCCGCGCCCTGCTCGGCCAGCGCCAGCGCCGGAACGGAGCTGTCCACCGCCAGCGCCCGCGATGCGCCCCCCGCCAGCGCCGCCAGCGCGAAGCCGCCCACGTGGCTGAAGACGTCCAGCACCCGGGCGCCGCGCGCCAGCCGCTGCGCGAAGGCATGGTTATCGCGCTGGTCGAAGAACAGGCCGGTCTTCTGACCGCCGGTGAGGTCGGCCATGTAGGTGGCGCCGTTCATCGGCACCGGCAGCGGCCCGTCCACGGCGCCCGTCAGCACCAGGCTGTCCTCGTCCAGCCCCTCCAGCGTGCGGGCGCGGCCGGCGGCGTTCTTGTAGATCGTGGTGACGGCGGTGACCTCGGCCAGCGCCTCGGTCAGCGGGGCCAGCAGGGTCTCGGCCCAGGCGGCGTTGGGCTGGATCACCGCGGCATCGCCGAACCGGTCGATCACCACTCCCGGCAGCCCGTCCGCCTCGGCGTGGACCAGCCGGTAGAAGGGCGCGTCGTACAGCCGCTCGCGGTGCGCCAGCGCGGCGCGCAGCCGGGCGGCCAGCCAGTCGCGGTCGATCATCGCCTCCGGGTCGAAGTCCAGCATCCGCGCGATGATCTTCGAGCCGGGGTTGACCGCCACGGTGCCCATGGGCTGCCGCTCCGCGTCCTCCAGCACCGCCAGCGTGCCGGGCGCGAGGGCGCGGGTGCGGCGGTCGGTGACCAGCTCGTTGGCATAGACCCAAGGGAAGCCGTGGCGGATGGCGCGGGCTTCGGCCTTGGGCATCAGGCGGATGACGGGGCGATCTGAGGTGCTCATGGCCTCTCCCTAACCGCAGCGCGCGGCGGACGGAAGGGCGGATGAGCGCCCCCCATAAACCGAAAAATCCCGGCGGGGGCCGGGATCTTCGGGGCAGTGCAGCGCTGGGTGCAGCGCGGCAGGCGGTGACGGATCAGACCGCCTGGCCGTTCTCGTTCGGCGCGGTGCGCTTGGCGCCGCGCAGCCAGCGGCCCATGTTCCGCACGCCCTGGGTCAGGGCCTCGGCCTGCAGGCGGCGGGCCTCACGCTCGACGCTCATCATGTCCAGGCGGCCGGTTTCGTTAAACATGTTCATCTCGTCTTCCTTCGGATTGTTCGGCGGGGCTTGTCGCCCGTCGAGCAGGTACATAAGCCCGCCCGCGCCGTTGCACGACCGCCAATCCTGCAAGCCCGCCATGCAGATGCCGCAACGCGGCATCGGCACCGGCAGGCGCGGCAACCTGCCTCTCCCGCGCTGCCTCCCGCCGAGCTTGTTAGCGCTAACTGAACCTGCTACACCGCCCCCGATCCCGAACAGCCGGAGCCCGCCATGCCTCTCGATTCCCGCATCGCCGCCGTCACCGACCGCATCACCGCGCGCAGCCGCGACAGCCGCGCGCGCTATCTGGAGCGGATGGATGCGCTGGCGCAGACCGGGCCGCGCCGGGCCCACCTGACCTGCGGCAACCAGGCCCACGCCTATGCCGCCATGGACGAGAAGGCCAGGCTGGCCGAGGGCCACGCCCCCAACCTCGGCATCGTCACCGCCTACAACGACATGCTTTCCGCGCATCAGCCCTTCGAGGTCTTCCCCGACCTGATCCGCGCCGCCGCCGGCGATGCCGGGGCCACCGCGCAGGTGGCGGGCGGCGTGCCGGCCATGTGCGACGGCGTCACGCAAGGCCAGCCGGGGATGGAGCTGAGCCTGTTCTCGCGCGACGTGATCGCCCTGTCCGCGGCGGTTGCCCTGTCGCACAACTGCTTCGACGCGGCGGTCTACCTGGGGGTCTGCGACAAGATCGTGCCCGGGCTGGTGATCGCCGCGGCCTCCTACGGCCACATCCCCGGCATCTTCCTGCCGGGCGGGCCCATGACCAGCGGGCTGACCAACGACGAGAAGGCCCGCGTGCGCCAGCAGTTCGCCGCCGGCGAGGTGGGCCGCGACAAGCTGATGGAGGCCGAGATGGCCAGTTACCACGGCCCCGGCACCTGCACCTTCTACGGCACCGCCAACACCAACCAGATGCTGATGGAGTTCATGGGCCTGCACCTGCCCGGCGCCTCCTTCGTCAATCCCGGCACCCCGCTGCGCGACGCGCTGACCGCCGCCGGGGCGCGGCGGGCGCTGGCAATCACCGCGCTGGGCAACGACTTCACCCCGGTGTCCCGGGTGCTGGACGAGCGTGCCTTCGTCAACGGGCTGGTGGGGCTGATGGCCACCGGCGGTTCCACCAACCTTGTGCTGCACCTGCCCGCCATGGCCCGCGCCGCCGGCGTGCTGCTGGAGCTGGAGGATTTCGACGACATCAGCGCCGCGGTGCCGCTGATGGCCAAGGTCTATCCCAACGGGCTGGCGGACGTGAACCATTTCCATGCCGCCGGCGGGCTCGGCTACATGATCGGCGAGCTGCTGTCGGCCGGCCTGCTGCACGAGGATGTCACCACCGTCGCCGGCCCCGGCCTGGCCCGCTACACCGAGGAGCCGGTGCTGCAGGACGGCACGCTGGCCTGGCGGGCGGGGACCGCGCAGTCGCTGAACGACAAGATCCTGCGCCCGGTGGCGGACCCGTTCCAGGCCACCGGCGGGCTGAAAGACCTGTCGGGCAACCTCGGGCGCGGGGTGATGAAGGTCTCGGCGGTGCGCCCGGAACGGCAGGTGGTGGAGGCCCCCGCGCGGGTGTTCGAGGACCAGGCCGCCGTCAAGGCCGCCTTCCAGGCCGGCGAATTTACCGGCGACACGGTGGTGGTGGTCCGCTTCCAGGGCCCCCGCGCCAACGGGATGCCGGAGCTGCACTCGCTGACGCCGATGCTGGCGGTGCTGCAGGACCGGGGTCTGAAGGTGGCGCTGGTGACCGACGGGCGCATGTCCGGCGCCTCTGGCAAGGTACCCGCCTGCATCCACGTCTCGCCCGAGGCGGCGGCGGGCGGCCCGCTGGCGCGGCTGCGCGACGGCGACGTGGTGCGGGTCGATGCGGTGACGGGCCAGCTGGAGGCGATCGGCGTCGACCTTGCCGCCCGCACCCCCGCCGCGCCGGATCTCTCGGCCAATACCTTCGGGCTGGGGCGCGAGCTGTTCGAGGTCTTCCGCCAGACCGCGGGCGACGCTGCCCACGGCGCCGGCGTGGTGGTCTGACCCCCGCCCTTCCCGCCCCTTCCCTGCGCCGCCCGCGCGGCCTATAGCCATTCCATCCGCGACGAAAAGGACCATAGCCCATGCTCTCTCCCCGCGACGCCAGCGCCCGCACGCTGGAGATGTGCCGCCTCGCCCCCGTGATCCCGGTGCTGGTGGTCAAGGACGCCAAGGTGGCAGAGCCCCTGGCCCGCGCGCTGGTGGCCGGCGGGCTGCCGGTGCTGGAGGTGACGCTGCGCACCCCGGCGGCGCTGGAGGTGATCCGGGCCATGGCGCGGGTGAAGGGCGGCGTGGTGGGCGCGGGCACCGTGCTGACCGAGGCCGACGTGGTGGCCGCCAAGGAAGCGGGCGCGCAATTCGCCGTCGCCCCCGGCGCCACCGACGCGCTGTGCGAGGCCTGCGCCAAGCACGACCTGCCGCTGCTGCCCGGCGCCGCCACGGCGACCGAGATCATGCGGCTGATGGAGCGCGGCTTTACCACCGCCAAGTTCTTCCCGGCCGAGGCCGCGGGCGGCGCCCCCGCGCTGAAGGCGCTTGGCGCGCCGCTGCCGCAGGTGACCTTCTGCCCCACCGGGGGCGTGTCGCCGGGCAACGCGGCCGACTACCTGGCGCTGTCCAACACCGCCTGTGTCGGCGGCTCCTGGGTGGCCCCGGCGGACAAGGTCGCGGCGGGCGACTGGGATGCGGTCGAGGCGCTGGCGCGGGACGCGGCCGCCCTGCCCCGCTGATGCGACATCAAGGGCGGGGGCGTCAGCCCCAGCCCATCCACATTCGCAGCGGCATCCAGATGCCCATGGCCATCATCATCAGGTTCTCGGTCAGCGAGATGAACCCCAGCGGCACGTTGCTGTCACCGCCGACGCAGGCGCATTTCAACTCCCGCTTCTCGACGTAGACCGCCTTGAACACCGAGACCGCCCCGATCGTGCCGATGAACAGCGCCACCGGCGCCGCCAGCCAGATCAGCGCGCCCGCCAGCATCAGGATCCCCGCCAGCGCCTCGCCGAAGGGGTAGAGGTAGCCGTAGGTGACCCAGCGCCGGGCCAGCAGGTCGTAGGTCAGGAACATGGTAGAGAAACTCTCCACGTCCTGCAGCTTCTGGATCGCGAGGATGCACATGGAGATCGCGACGAACCACTCGAAGCTGCGCAGCACGCCCACGTCCATGGTCCAGCCCAGCCCCGCCGCCATCAGGAAGGCGACCGAAAAGATCGCGATCACGGGGGTATAGCTGGTCTCCTGCTCGGGGTCCTCCTTGCCGAAGGCGACGCGCAGGTCGTCGTAGCCGCCGATCCGCTCGCCGTCGATCCAGGTCTGCGGCGTGGTCTCGACCCCGTGGCGCTGCTTGAAGGCCTCGGTCTCTTCCTTGGTGGTCAGCTCGTGGTCCTCGACCTCGTAGCCCTCGGATTCCAGCAGCGCCTTGGACTTCAGCCCGTAGGGGCAGAGGTGGCCGGGCATGACCATGCGGTAGAGCACCGCTTTCTGGGATTTCTGAGCATCGAGCAAGGGGCGGCTCCTTCCGGTTGTTCCTACCGGAAACGCCCCGCGCCGCGTCCTGTTCCTGCCGCCTCAGCGATAGAGCATCGAGCGTCCGTCCCGGAACAGGTGCACCTTGGCCGGGTCCGCCGCCAGCCGCACCCGCCGGCCGCGCAGGTCGCCGTGGATGCCGGGCAGCTTGGCGATCACCGGGGCGCCGCCCTCCGCCGCTCGGAAATACAGCACCGTGACCTCGCCAAGCGCTTCGAGGATCTCCACCTCGCCCTCGTAGAGGAAATCGGCGCCATCCGTCTCCACCAGGTCCTCCGGCCGCACGCCAAGGTTCACCTCGGCGCCCATGTCGGCCTCGTCCGTGGGCACATCGGACCGCGCGCTGCCGCCGCCCTCCAGTTCCACCGTGGTGCGCGCGCCGGTGGCGGTGATCCGGCCGGGCAGCAGGTTCATCGCGGGCGAGCCGATGAACTGCGCCACGAACTCGTTCTCCGGCCGCTCGTACAGCTCCAGCGGGGTGCCGACCTGGCTGATGCCCTTGTTGGCCAGCACCACGATCCGCGTGGCCAGCGTCATCGCCTCCACCTGGTCGTGGGTGACGTAGATCATCGTGCTGTCGGGCATCTGCTCCTTCAGCTGGGCGATCTCGATCCGCGTCGCCACCCGAAGCGCCGCGTCGAGGTTCGAGAGCGGCTCGTCGAACAGGTAGACCTGGGGGTCCCGCACGATCGAGCGGCCGATCGCCACCCGCTGCCGCTGCCCGCCCGACAGCGCCTTGGGCAGGCGGTCGAGGTAGGGCTCCAGCTGCAGGATCTTCGCGGCGCGGGCGACGGCGGCGTCGATCTCCTGCCGGGTCTTCTTGGCGATCTTCAGCGCGAAGGCCATGTTGTCGCGCACCGTCATGTGCGGGTACAGCGCGTAGGACTGGAACACCATCGCGATGCCGCGCTGCGCGGGGGGCACGTCGTTGACCACCCGGCCGCCGATCTCCAGCGTGCCGCTGGTGATCTTCTCCAGCCCCGCGATCATCCGCAGCAGGGTGGACTTGCCGCAGCCCGAGGGGCCGACGAAGACCACCAGCTCGCCGGTGCGGATGTCGAGGTTGATGTCCTTCAGCACCTCGACGGTGCCGCCGTAGCTTTTTCCCACGTCCGTCAGCTTCACGTCGGCCATGACCGTTCCTCCCTCACGCGCCCGGGGTGGCGAAGAACGCCTGCCACGGGCCCAGCGTCATCCTCGCCCCCTGCCGGTCCGCCGCGAAGGGCGCGCCCTCGGCCGTGCGCCAGTCGCCCGCGGGCAGGGTCATCTCGATCTCCTCGCCGCCCAGGTTGAACAGCGCCAGCACCTCGTTCCCCTCGTGGGCGCGGCGCAGGGCGATCCGGTCCTCCGCCGCCTCCAGCACCTCCAGCGTGCCCTTGGCCAGCGCCGGGTGGCGGCGGCGGAAGGCGAGCATCGCGCGGTAGAAGGCCAGGGTGGAGCCCGGGTCCTCCTCCTGCACCGCCACGGCGCGGGTCACATGCTCCATCGCCACGGGCAGCCAGGGCTTGGCCTCCGAGAACCCGCCGTTGGCGTTGTCGCGCACCCAGGGGATCGGCGTGCGGCAGCCGTCGCGGCCGCGGAACTTGGGCCAGAAGCGGATGCCGTAGGGGTCCTGCAGTTCCTCGAAGGCGACGTAGGCCTCGGTCAGCCCCAGCTCCTCGCCCTGGTAGAGGCAGACCGACCCGCGCAGGCACAGCAGCAGCGCCAGCGCGCAGCGCAGCCCCGGCTCGTCCAGCGACCAGCGGCTGGGATGGCGCACCACGTCGTGGTTCGAGAACGCCCAGCAGGCCCAGCCGTCGCCGATGCCTTCCTCGTAGGCCTCCAGCACCTCGGCCACGTAGGTGCCGGTCAGGGGCGCGTTGGCGAGAAAGTCGAAGCCGTAGCACATGTGCACCCGGTCCGTGCCGGCGGTATAGGCGGCCTGCACCTCCATCCCGCGCTGCGACTCGCCCACCTCGCCGACGGCGGTGGTGGCGCCGTACTCGTCCATCACCGCGCGCAGGCGCTTGAGGAAATCGAGGTTCTCCGGCTGGCTCTTGTCGTAAAGGTGGTCCTGCCAGTTGTAGGGGTTCACCGCCGGGGCGGTCTTGTCGTTGCGCTGCGCGGGGTCCAGCGCCGGGTTGTCGCGCAGTTGCAGGTCGTGGAAGTAGAAGTTGATGGTGTCCAGCCGGAACCCGTCCACCCCCCGCTCCAGCCAGAAGCGCACCACCTCCAGCAGTTCGTCCTGCACCTCGGCATTGTGCAGGTTCAGGTCCGGCTGCTCGCGCAGGAAGTTGTGCATGTAGTACTGCATCCGTTCGCCGTCCCATTCCCAGGCCGAGCCGCCGAAGATCGACAGCCAGTTGTTGGGCGGGCTGCCGTCGGGCTTGGCGTCGGCCCAGACGTACCAGTCGGCGCGGCGGGCATCGGCGCTGGCGCGGCTGTCCTTGAACCAGGGGTGCTGGTCCGAGGTATGGCTGAGCACCAGGTCGATCAGCACCTTCAGCCCCAGCTCGTGCGCCCGGGCGATCAGCGCGTCGAAGTCCCCCAGCGTGCCGAACAGCGGATCCACGTCGCGGTAGTCGCTGACGTCGTAGCCGAAATCCAGCATCGGAGAGCGGAAGAAGGGCGAGATCCAGATCGCGTCCACCCCCAGCCCCGCCACGTGCGGCAGCCGGTGGATGATGCCCGACAGGTCCCCTACCCCGTCGCCGTTGCTGTCCTGGAAGCTGCGCGGGTAGATCTGGTAGATCACCGCCCCGCGCCACCAGTCGTGGTCCTGCGTGGTGTGGTCGGGCTGCGGCGGGGTGCTGGGCAGGATGGTCATTTCACCGACCCCGCCAGCAGGCCGCGCACCAGGTAGCGCTGCATCAGGAAGAACACCAGCAGCGGCACCGCGATGGACACGAAGGCGGCGGTGGCCAGGATCTCCCAGTTGCCGCCGCGGGTGCCCAGCAGCTCGACGATCCGGTTGGTCATCACGGTGGTCTGCCCGGTAGCGTCGATCAGGAAGACCTTGGCCACCAGCAGGTCGTTCCAGGTCCAGAGGAACTGGAAGATCGCGAAAGAGGCCAACGCCGGGAAGGACAGCGGCAGGATGATGCGGGTGAAGATCTGGAAATCGGTGGCGCCGTCGACCCGCGCGTTCTCGATGATGTCGCGCGGCAGGCCGACCATGTAGTTGCGCAGCAGGTAGATCGCCAGCGGCAGGCCGAAGCCGGTATGCGCCAGCCAGACCCCCAGGTAGCCCTTGCCGATGCCCACCGCCAGGTGCAGCTTCAGCAGCGGGATCAGCGCCAGCTGCAGCGGCACCACCAGCAGCGCCACCACGAAGGCGATCAGCAGGGCGCGGCCGGGAAAATCCATCCAGGCCAGCGCGTAGGCGGCGAAGGCGGCCACCAGGATCGGGATGATGGTGGCGGGGATCGTGACCGTCAGGGTCGACAGGAACGCCCGCGTCATGCTGTCGGTGCTCTGCGCCCCCTCGACGCGGCCGCCCGACAGGCCGAAGACCATTGCCAGCAGCACGAACAGCGCCAGCCCCCCCAGCACCGGCAGCCAGGACCGCCAGCCGCCCTCGGTGGCCACGGTGAACCGCAGCGCCAGCCCCAGCAGCAGCGCCGCCGCGCCGTAAAGGACGATGTTGCGGGCCACGTCTCGGCCCAGCACGGTGTCGTAGTTGGCAAGGGTGAATTCCGGCGGGGTGGTGGCGGTGACGAAGACCCGCTCGCCCCGGCGGCCCTCGAACGCGGCGGTGCTGGTCATCCGGTAGTCGCCGTTCGGTGCCACCGTCAGCCGCTCGCCCCCGCGCATCTCGGCGGTCTCGCCCGCCTTAAAGGCGGCCACGTCGCGGGCCGAGGTGCCGAAGGCCGAGATCTTCGCGGGGGCGCGGCCCTCCACCTCGAAAAGGTTGCCCTCGATCACGTAGAGATCGCCGTCGCGGCCCTGGGTCTCCGGCGCGGCGGTGCGCAGGGTCAGGCTCTGCTGGGTGGGAAACAGCGCCTTCCACCAGCCGGTGGCGGCGATCTGGTCGGCGGTGCGGAAGGACGACACGAACAGGCCCACGGTGGGGAACAGCCAGAGCAGTACCAGCAGGACCACCGAAAGGTGCACGGCCCAGGTGAGGGAGGATTTCTTGCCCGCGATGTTATCCATGGGTCGCACCCTGACGCTGAGACTGCCGGGGCTTCGCACCCCGCCCGGAATCAAGGCCGAAGGCCGCCGGGCAGCGCCTGCCCGTCCCGGCGGGCTGGCGCTTTGTCGACGTCCCGCGCCGCGTCGGGGACAGATGTGTGTGGCACCATGAAGCGCGCGGCACGGCCGTCGCGGCGCCACCCCACGGGCAGGCGCTGCCCGGCTTCGCGCTGTCGTTCCGCCCGGTCATCACCGCATCTCCCGCCGCGCGTTGCGCACGTTCCACACCAGGATCGGCAGCACCAGCAGCATGATCACCATCGCCGCCGCCGACCCCACGCCCCAGTCGTTGGCGCGGAACAGCTTGTCGAACATGTAGTTGGCCAGCACCTGGGTCTCCCACTGGCCGTTGGTCATGGCAAAGACGATGTCGAAGATCTTCAGCACCACCAGCGTGATCGTCGTCCAGACCACCACGATGGTTCCCATGATCTGCGGCACCTTGATCTTGAAGAACACCTGGAACGGCCCCGCCCCGTCGATGATCGCCGCCTCCACCGTCTCCTCGGGGATGCCGCGCAGGGCGGCCGAGAGGATCACCATGGCAAAGCCGGTCTGGATCCAGATCAGCACCGCCATCAGGAAGAAGTTGTTCCAGAACGGCATGGTCAGCCACTGCTGCGGCGCATCGCCCCCCAGGCCGAGGTAGATGGCATTGAGGATGCCGATCTGCTCCTGGTCCACCGGGCGCGCGTCGTAGACCAGCTTCCAGATCACCGCCGCGCCGACGAAACTGATGGCCATCGGCATGAAGACCAGCGACTTGGCCAGGCTGCCCCAGCGGATCCGGTCCGTCAGCTGCGCCGCCAGCAGGCCGAAGGCGGTGGCGGCGGCGGGCACGATCAGCAGCCACAGGAAGTTGTTGGTCAGCGCCTCCCAGAACTTCGGCTCGCTCAGCATCTGGGCGTAGTTGTCCAGCCCCACGAAGGCGCCGCCGCGGTCGCGGTCGGTCAGGGAAAGCCGCAGGGTCTCGACCACCGGGTAGGCCAGGTAGAGGCACAGCGCGAAGAGCGCCGGGAACAGGAACAGCCAGGGGCGGATCATGTTGGCGCGGTTGATGTTGCGCCCGATGTTGGGGCCGCGTGCGGGGTAGATCACCTTGTCCAGCAGCAGGTTGGACAGGTAGAAATAGCCCACGCAGCCGCCGACCCCGATGACGATGGTCAGAAGGCCCTGGATGGCCGGATGCATCTCGCCGCCTCCCCGCTAGGAAAGGCCCGGGCCGCCGGGGCGGCCCGGGTCCGGTGTCATTTCAGCGAGTCCCAGCTGTCCTGGATCTGCCCCGCCACGTCGGCCGCCTCTGCGCCGCCGGTGTAGTCCACCATCCCGGTCCAGAAGCTCCCCGCCCCCACGCCGCCGGGCATCAGGTCGGACCCGTCGAAGCGGAAGGTGGTGGCCTCCAGCAGGATGTCGTTCATCTTGCGCAGCGTCGGGTCGCCGAACTTGTCGAGGTTCACCCCGGTGTGCGGGGTCAGGAAGCCCTTGCGCTCCATCCAGATCTCGTGCGCCTCGGGGGTCTGCAGGAAGGCGATCAGGTCATGCGCCGCCTCGTTCTCGTTGGTGATTCCCCAGACCGTGCCGGCGCCCAGCACCGGGGTGCCCAGGTCCTTGCCCTCGTAGGCCGGGAAGTAGAAGAAATCGGCGTCCTCGCCCACCTCGGTGCCTTCCGGGAAGAAGGCCGGAATGAACGAGGCCTGCCGGTGCATCATGCACTGCGGCGGCGCGCTGAACAGGCCCTTGGGGCTGTCGCGGAAGTCGGTGGAGGCCACCGCCCCGGCGCCGCCCGCCACGTAGTCGTCATTGCGGGCGAAGGCGCCGAATTCCTCGATCGCCGCCACCACGCGCGGGTCGTCGAAGGGGATCTCGTTCTTGACCCACTGGTCGTAGACCTCGGGCGGCTGGGTGCGCAGCATCATGTCCTCCACCCAGTCGGTCGCCGGCCAGCCGGTGGCCCCGCCCGATCCCAGCCCGATGCACCATGGCGTCTCGCCGTCCGCGACCATCTGGTCGGTCAGGGCCTTCAGCTCCTCCATGGTCTGCGGCACCTCGTAGCCGAAGTCCTCGAAGTTCTCGGGCACGTACCAGACCAGCGATTTCACATCGACCTTGTAGAAGAAGCCGTAGAGGTTCCTGTCCCCGTCCGGCCCCTCGAAGGTGGCCAGATCCACCCAGGACTGCCCGGCCGCGTAATTCTCCTTCACCCAGTCGCCCACGCCCTCTTTCAGCGGGGCGAGGAAGCCGCGCCGCGCCATGTCGGCGGCAAGACCGGGCTGCGGGAAGACCGCGACGTTGGGGGCAGAGCCGGCCTCGGCGTCCACCATGATCTGCTGCTCGAAACTGTCGGAGCCGACGTAGCTGACGTCATGGCCCGATTGTTCGGCGAAGGCGGCGAGCATCGCCTCGACGTTTTCCTGGTCCGGTCCCAGCCAGGGGCCGAAGACGGTCAGTTGCTCGGCCTGCGCCGCGCCCGCGCAAAGCGCGGCGGCGGCAGCACCGGCGTAAAGTGCATGCTTCATCAATTTCCTCCCGGTTCGGCGCCCTCCCGGCGCCCTAGTCTCCACGCGCTTCTTCAAAGCGCTTTGGGTAGCCGAAGGCTGGTCCATCCCGCGCGGCCTGTCAATCCCGGTCGGCGAAAAACCTTGCCTGCTTGCCGGTGACGCGGGAACACGCCCTTTGACCCCGGGGCCGCGTGGGGCTAGTCTGCCAGCGCAACCAAAGCGCTTTGACACCCGGAAGGCGAATGAACCTAAAGCAGCTCTCGGAAAAGCTGGGCCTCTCGCAGACCACCGTCAGCCGCGCGCTGAACGGCTATCCCGAGGTGGCCGAGGCGACGCGGCTGAAGATCCAGCAGGCGGCGCGGCTGCACAACTACGTGCCCAACGCCCGCGCCAAGAGCCTCGCCACCGGGCGCGCCATGGCGGTGGGCCACGTGATCCCGCTGTCGGCGCAGCACGAGATCGTCAACCCGGTCTTCGCCGACTTCATCGCCGGGGCCTCCGAGACCTACCTCGAACACGGCTACGACATGATGCTGTCGCTGGTGCCCGACGACGCCGAGGAAAGCGCCTACCGCGCCCTCGCCGCCCGGGCCAGCGTCGACGGGATCATCCTGCACGGGCCGCGCATCGGCGACACCCGCGCGGCGCTGCTGCGCGAGATCGGGCTGCCCTTCGTGGTGCACGGGCGGATGAGCCGGGCGCAGGCGGATTACGACTGGGTCGACGTGAACAACCTGCGCTCGTTCCGCCGCGCCACCGATTTCCTGCTGGACCTCGGGCACCGCCGCATCGCGCTGGTGAACGGCCTGCTGGCGCTGGATTTCGCCGAGCGGCGCCAGCGCGGCTATCTCGAGGCGCTCGCCGGACGCGGCGTGCCCGCCGATCCCGCGCTGATCCACTCGGACGAGATGACCGAGGGCTACGGCTACCGCACCGCCCGCGCCCTGCTCGCGGCACCGGCACCGCCCACCGCCTTTCTCTGCGCCTCGCTGATCTCGGCGCTGGGGGTGCGCCGCGCGGTGGAGGAGCGCGGGCTGACCATGGGGCGCGAGGTCTCGGTGATCACCCACGACGACGAACTCAGCTACCTCGCCAACGGCAGCGAGGGCGAGGTGCCGCCCTTCACCGCTACCCGGTCATCCGTTCGGCAGGCGGGGCGGCTTTGCGCGCGGCGGGTGCTGGAATTGGTCGCCGACAGTGGCCAGCCGCCCCGGCCGACCCTACTTGAAGCGCACCTGACCGTGGGCCGCTCCACCGGCCCCGCCCCAAGCTGACGCCGAAAGAGGACCCAGATGCAGAACACCCGCGCCGACTTCCCCGCCGACTTCCTGTTCGGAGCCGCCACCTCGGCCTACCAGATCGAGGGCCACGGCCAGGGCGGCGCGGGCCGCACCCACTGGGACGACTTCGCCGCCACCCCCGGCAACGTGGTGCGGCGCGAACATGGGCAGCGGGCCTGCGATCACTTGAACCGTTACGAGGAAGACCTTGATCTGGCGAAGGATCTCGGCCTCGACGCCTACCGCTTCTCGACCTCCTGGGCGCGGGTCCTGCCCGAGGGGCGCGGCGCGCCCAACCCCCAGGGGCTGGACTTCTACGACCGGCTTGTCGACGCGCAGCTGGCACGGGGGCTGAAGCCCTTTGCCACGCTCTACCATTGGGAACTGCCCTCGGCGCTGGCGGACCTCGGCGGCTGGCGCAACCGCGACATCGCCGGCTGGTTCGCCGATTTCACCGAGGTGATCATGGGCCGCATCGGCGACCGCGTCCACGCCGCCGCCACCATCAACGAGCCCTGGTGCGTCGCCTGGCTGTCGCATTTCCTCGGCCACCACGCCCCCGGCCTGCGCGACATCCGCGCCGCCGCCCGGGCCATGCACCACGTGGGGCTGGCCCATGGCCGCGCGGTGGAGGCGATGCGCGGGCTGGGAATGAAGAACATCGGCGCCGTCACCAACCACGAGCACGTGCTGCCCGCCGACCAGTCCGCCGAGGCCGCCGCCGCCGCCAAGCTCTACGACGGCATCTACAACCGCTGGTTCCTGTCGGCCTTCTACTCCGGCAGTTACCCCGCCGACGTGCTGGAGGGGCTGGAGCCGCACCTGCCCGCCCGCTGGCAGGACGACATGAAGACCATCGCCGCCCGGGTCGACTGGGCCGGGATCAACTACTACACCCGCAAGCTGGTGGCCCCCGGCGAAGGCGGCGGCTTCGGCGACCTTCAGGACAGCGCCGGCGACCTGCCCCGCACCACCATGGGCTGGGAGGTGTATCCCGAGGGCCTTTACCGGATGCTGACCCGGGTGGGCGGCGCCTATGCCCGGAACCTGCCGATCTACGTCACCGAGAACGGCATGTCCGCCGCCGACAGCCTGCGCGGCGGCAAGGTCGAGGACCGGGCCCGCACCGAGTACATCGACGCCCACCTGGGCGCGGTGAAGCGGGCGCGGGCCGAGGGGGTGGACGTGCGCGGCTACTTCGTCTGGTCGCTGCTGGACAACTACGAGTGGGCGCTGGGCTACGACAAGCGCTTCGGACTGGTGCACGTGGACTTCGACACGCTGGCCAGGACGCCGAAAGACTCCTATCACGCGCTCAAGGGCGCGCTTGCCCGACCCGGCTGAGGCCGGACCGCCCCGCGACCCCGGAAGGACCGCCATGCCCGCCAGCCCGAACCGCCTCTCGCTTGTCGCCGACATCGGCGGCACCAACACCCGCGTCGCCCTCGCCGAGGGGATGCGGGTGCTGCCGGACACCGTGCGCCGGTTCCGCAACGCCGACCACGCGGGGCTGGAGCCGGTGCTGCGCACCTACCTGGACAGCCAGCAGGGCGTGGATTGCGCCGGCGCCTGCGTGGCGGTGGCGGGCCCGGTGCGCGACGGGGTGGGCGCGCTGACCAACCTCGACTGGCGCATCGACGCGGAGACCCTGGCGCAGGCGACGCGGGCAGAGACGGTGTCGATCCTCAACGACCTGCAGGCGCAGGGCTTCGCGCTGGAGCACCTGGGCGCGGACAGCCTGCAGCCGGTGATCGAGCAGCCGGAGGCCCCCGCGGACGCCACGCGGCTGGTGGTGGGGGCCGGCACCGGGTTCAACTCCGCCACCGTCTACCACACCCGCAAGGGCCGCATGGTGCCCCCGGCAGAGACCGGCCACGCCAACATGCCGGTGCGCACCGAGGCCGACCTGCGGCTGGCGCGCTTCGTCGAAAGCGCCCACGGCTTTCCCGGGGTCGAGGACGTGCTGGCCGGGCGCGGGCTGGAACGGATCTATGCCTGGCTGGGACAGGAGGCCGGCGCGCGGCGCGAGAAGCGGGCGGCCGAGATCATGCAGGGGCTGGAGGACGGCAGCGACCCGCGCGCCGAGGAGGCCGGGCGCATCTGGGTGCGGCTGCTGGGGGCGGTCTGCGGCAACCTGGCGCTGAGCGTGCTGCCCTTCGGCGGCATCTACCTGATCGGCGGCGTCGCCACCGCCTTCGCCCCGCACCTTGCGCGCCTGGGCTTCACCGAGGCGTTCCGCGACAAGGGGCGGTTCGCGGGGTTCATGGCGAATTTCGGCGTCTGGGTGGTGGAGGACGATTATGCCGCGCTGGCGGGCTGCGCGGCGCACCTGGACGAGTTGCGGGCCTGAGAAGCGGCTGAGGGGCGGCCAGAAGGACGAGGGGCTCTGCCCCTCGCGCTCCCCGGGATATTTGGAACCAAAAGAAAGGGGTAAGGGCCGCTCTTGATCTAGGAGAGCGCCTGCCAGGCCAGCCGGGCGGCGATCACCGCCAGCAGCGCCAGGATGACCCGGTCGAAGACGCGCGGCGCCACCTGCCGCGCCAGCCAGGCGCCGGCGGGCATCAGCGCCGTCAGCGGGATCAGCGCCGCCAGCGAGTAGACCAGCCGGCGCGGGTCCATGATCCCGTAGTACCAGAGCACCGGAAGCTGGACCGCCGTGATGACCGCGAAGAAGACAGAGACCGTGGCGACGAAGTTCTCGCGCGGCAGGCGCATGGCGTTGAGGAAGGTCAGAGAGACCGGGGCCGAGATCCCCGTCGCCCCCTGCAGACCGCCCGCCAGCAGCCCCACCGGGCCGACGATGCGGCGGGCGGCGGCGAAGCCCAGCACCCAGTCGGGCCGCGCCAGGCGGAAGCCGATGTAAAGCGCCACCGCCAGCGCCACCGCCAGCATCAGGTAGCGCGGGTCCACCGTGGCCAGCAGCACCGTGCCCAGCCCCACCCCCGCCGCGCCCGCCAGCGCGAAGGTCCAGGTGAATCGCCGCTCCAGCAGCGAGCGGCGGTAGGCCCAGCCCTGGCCGAGGTTGCTGAGCAGGTTGGGCATCACCATGATCGCCACCGCCAGCTGCACGTCGAAGAACAGCACCAGCACCGGCACCGCCACCACGGGCGCGCCGGCGCCGGTCGCGCCCTTCAGCAGCCCGCCAAGCGCGAGCGCGCCGAATATCACCGCCAGTTCCGTCAGCATCCGCCCTGCCCGCGCTCTTTACGCGAAGGTAATGACGCAGATCCGGCGGGGATGCCAGACGCGCCCCGGCGCGGCGACTGTCGCAATTTCGCAACAGCGCGCCCCGGCGGCGCCTTGCCGACGGGCCTGCACCGCGCATCCCCGCGTGCCGCGCATGTGCGGGTCTTGCGCGATGGTAACCAACTGTTACAAGGCGTTACATAACCGCCTCCTCCGGGGGCCACGATTTGCAATGACCGGGCACGCTATTGTGAGTGACGGCGAATCCGCTAGTCTGGCGAAAACGGGCGTCCGCCAGGGCGGGGCCGGCAGTGCGCTGCCGAAGGAGGGATCCATGACCACCGATGCCAAGCCGGAGCGGCCGAGCTTCGCGGCCGTCGCCGAACGCAGGTTCCGGCTGGCTGGCAAGTCGATCATCGAGAAGGGTCATCCCTACTTCGTCCCCGTGGACCGGCTGGAACAGATGTACCGCTCGAAGCCCGACGGCTACGTGAGCCTGGCGCATTACGACTACCTTGGCCTTGCCCGGCATCCCGAGGTGGTGGGCGCGGCGGTGCGTGCGGCGCAGGAATTCGGCGCCGGCGCCGGTGCCTCGCGGCTGGTGGGCGGCGAGCGCGTGGCCCACCGCGAGCTGGAGCGGAACCTGGCGGAGTTCCTTGGCGTCGGCGACGTGCTGACGCTGATTTCCGGCTACTTGACCAACCTGTCGCTGATCAACCACCTGCTGGGCCCGCGCGACCTAGTGCTGATCGACGAGCTGGCGCACAACTCCATCGTCGTGGGCGCGCGGTCGGGCCGGTTCACCTGCCAGACCTTCGAGCACAACAACCTCGACGACCTGGAACGGCGGCTGGAGGCGGCGCGGGGCGAGTACCGGCACGTGCTGGTGGTGGTCGAGGGGCTCTATTCCATGGACGGGGACATTCCCGACCTGCCCCGGCTGATCGAGATGAAGAACCGCCACGACGCCTGGCTGCTGGTGGACGAGGCCCATTCCTACGGGGTCCTCGGCGAGCACGGCCGCGGCATCACCGAGCATTTCGGCATCGACCCCGCCGAGATCGAGCTGTCGGTGGGCACCCTGTCGAAAAGCTTCGTCTCTTCCGGCGGCTTCATCTGCGCCACGGCCGAGATCATCGCCTGGCTGCGGTTCACCCTGCCCGGCTTCGTCTATTCCGTGGGGCTTGCCCCCGCCACGGTGGCCAGCGCCGGCGCGGCGGTGGACATCCTGCGCCGCGAGCCCGAGCGCGTGGCGCGGCTGAAGCGCAAGTCGCGGCTGTTCCGCGATGCCGCCCGCGCCGCCGGGCTGAACCCCGGCAAGGCGATCGGCGAGGCGGTGGTGCCGCTGCACTTCGACACGCCGATGCAGACCATGACGGTCAGCCAGGTGCTGATGGACCACGGCATCTACGCGCCGCCCATCGTCCAGGTGGGGGTGCCGAAGGACCAGCCGCGGATCCGCTTCTTCTTTTCGGCCGAGCACCGGGACGCGGACATCCTGCGCGCCGTGGACATCGCCGCCGCGGCGGTGCACGAGCAGCCGCTGGCGGTGGTGCAGACCGCCACCTCCTGAGCCTTCCGCCCCTCCCGTCCGCCCTACCCAGGCGGTGCCTTTCCGCCGAGCGCCGCGCACGGGCGATGACGCTTTCGTGCCCCGTCTCGCAAGGCGCGGGCCGCGTGGCTATACTGACACCATGAACAGACGCAGCCTTATCCTGGGCGCCGGGGCCGGCGCGCTTGCCCTGCCCCTTGCCGCCCCCTCCGCCGCCGCGACGCTGACCAGCGTCAAGGTCACCGAAACCGCGCAACTTCCGCGCATCCGGCCGGACTGGCCGGTGCCGAACGAGCCGAACCAGCTGTTCTACCTGCAACGCTCGAGCAACTCGAACACCGTGGTCTACACCGCCTTGTTCGACGCCGCGGGCAACCTTGCCGCGGACCGGCCGGGCCAGGCCTACTGGATGCGCTACAACACGGACGGCGCGCGCAAGGCGTTGAAACCGCTGGAGGAACGCTTTGCCTACGGGGTCAACCTGCGCCCGCAGGCGGCGGGACAATGGGTGGTGACGCTGAAGCCGCTGCCGGAGATCCCCATGCTGCTGCGCCAGTCCGCCCCGGGCCAGGCAGAGCTGATGGCGCGGATCGGCGGGCGCGAGACGCGGGCGGTCTATGCCTTCGTGCAGATCGACGAAAGCGGGCTGATCCCCAGCGTCGTCGGCTTCTCGCTGACCGGCCGCGACACCGCCTCGGGCCGCTACCTGACCGAGCAGTACAGCGTCAGCGGCGGCCAGATCCGGTTCTAAGGTCTGGCGCCCGCCCGCGACCCGTGCCAGAACCCCGCAGAAGAAGGGGAACGGCGCAGGATCGGGGATGACATGAGCAGCACGGGCAACGGCCGCATACGGACGGCGATCGCGGGCGTGGGCAACTGCGCCAGTTCGCTGGTGCAGGCGGTCTCCTACTGCCGCCAGAAGGGCGACCAGGCGATCGGCGTCTCTTTCCCGGAACTCGGCGGCTACGCCCCGGCGGACATCGAGATCGTCGCCGGTTTCGACGTGGACCAGCGCAAGGTGAACCGGCCGATCGGCGAGGCGGTGCTGGCCGATCCCAACTGCACCGAGGTGTTCTGGGACCAGCTGGCGGACCAGACCGCCATGGTCTACCGGGGCCCGGACCTCGACGGGATCTCGGCCTTCATGCGTAACCAGGCCCCCGATCTCAGCTTCGTTCCCTCCCCGGAAAAGCCGCTGTCGCGCGCCGACGTGGTCAAGGCGCTGAAGGCCGCCGAGGCCGAGGTGCTGATCATCTTCCTGCCCGTGGGCTCGCGCGAGGCGGTGGAGTTCTACGCCGACTGCGCGCTGGAGGCGGGCTGCGCGGTGGTCAACGGCATCCCGGTGTTCCTGGCCTCGAACCCCGCCTGGGCGAAGAAGTTCGAGGACGCGGGCCTGCCGATCCTCGGCGACGACTTCAAGGCGCAGTTCGGTGCCACGGTGGTGCACCGGGCCATGGCGCACCTGGCGGACCTGCGGGGGGTGAAGATCGACCGCACCTACCAGCTGAACGTCGGCGGCAATACCGATTTCATGAACATGATGGACATGGACCGCCTCGCCACCAAGCGCGAGTCCAAGACCGAGGCGGTGCAGTCGGCCATGGACGCCCGCCTGTCGGACCGCGACATCCGCATCGGCCCCTCGGACTACGTGCCCTGGCTGCACGACCGCAAGGTGGCCTACGTGCGGCTGGAGGGCCGGCTGCTGGGGGGCGCGCGCACCTCGGTCGAGTTGCGGCTGGAGGTCGAGGACAGCCCCAACGCCGCCGCCATGGCGCTGACCGCGATCCGCTGCGCCCGGATCGCCCGCAGCCGCGGCATGTCCGGCGCCATCGCCGACGCCAGCGCCTTCCTCTTCAAGCATCCGCCGGTGCAGATGGAGGACGCCGAGGCCCATGACGCCCTGCTGGCCTTCGCGGAGCAGGTAACGGCGTGAGCCAGCCGCCACCCGGCACCGGCGCCGCCTTCGTCACCGGGGGCAGCAGCGGCATCGGGCTGGAACTGGCGCGGCTGCTGGCGGCGCGAGGCCACCCGCTGGCGCTGATCGCCCGCGACCCCGCCCGCCTTGCCACCGCCGCGGCGGACCTGGCCCGCGCCCTGCCCGACGCCCGGATCGTGACCCTGCCCTGCGACGTGGGC
>JBLXFD010000029.1:0-40053 GCA_048262455.1 Rhodobacter sp. | reverse complement strand
CGGGGCGCCCAGGTCGCTGCCGGTGCCCGCGCGGCCCGCTCCCTTGCCGGTGGCGTCCTCCAGCCCGATCACCCCGGCGGGCCGGTTGGTCGCCTCCTTCAGGCGCGAGGCGACGATGCCCACCACGCCGGGGTGCCAGCCCTCGCCGGCGGCCCAGACCAGCGGGCCGTCCAGCCCGCGCGCCTCGGCCTGAGCCATGGCGGCCTCGCGCACCCGGGTCTCGATCTCGCGCCGCTCGGTGTTCAGCGCGTCCAGCCGCTGCGCCAGCGCCTCGGCTTCGTTCTTGTCGGCGGTGGCCAGCAGCCGCGCGCCGAGGTCCGCCGCGCCGATGCGTCCGCCCGCGTTGACCCGGGGGCCCAGCAGGAAGCCGAGGTGGTAGCAGGAGGGCGCGCTGTCCATCCGCGCCACGTCCGACAGCGCCACCAGCCCGGGGCGGGCGCGGCGGGCCATGACCTTCAGCCCCTGTCGCACCAGCGCCCGGTTCACCCCGGTCAGCGGCGCCACGTCGGCCACGGTGGCCAGCGCCACGAGGTCGAGAAAGCCGATCAGATCGGGGGACTTCACGCCCTCCGCCCGCAGCTGCCGCCCCGCCTCCACCAGCGTCAGGAAGACCACCGCCGCGGCGCAGAGGTGTCCGAGGTCGCCGTCCTCGTCCTGCCGGTTGGGGTTCACCACCGCCAGCGCCGGGGGCAGGGTTTCGCCGCCGAGGTGATGGTCCAGCACCACCACGTCCGCCCCCGCCGCGGCGGCGATGGGTCCGTGGGACAGGGTGCCGCAGTCGACGCAGACGATCAGGTCATGCGTCTTCGCCAGCGCCTGCATGGCCGGCTCGTTGGGCCCGTAGCCCTCGTCGATGCGGTCCGGGATGTAGAGCGTGGCGGAGTGGCCCATCTCGCGCAGCCAGCACAGCAGCAGCGCCGCCGAGGCGCCGCCGTCCACGTCGTAGTCGGCGAAGACGGCAATCCGCTCGCGCCGCTTCAGCGCGGCGAGAAAGCGCGCGGCGGCGGTCTCCATGTCCTTCAGCGCGCGCGGGTCGGGCAGCAGGTCGCGCAGCGCCGGGGCGAGGTAGGCGGCGGCGGCGTCAGAGCCGACGCCAAGCCGCGTCAGCGTGCGGCACAGCGGGTCGGGCAGCCCGGTGGCCTGCACCATCGCCTGCGCCAGCCGGTCGGCCTCGGCGGCCGGTCCGACCCAGCGGCGGCCGGAGAGCGAGGCGGAGACATTGAGGAAGTCGGGCATGACAGGCATGTGGCAAGCGCGGGGGGAAATGGCAAGCGGGAGAGGGGGGGCGGTTGTGTTGACAGCAGGAGGCTTGGCCGGTGGGCAAGAGCACCCGGGCCCGGAACAAGGCGCGCAGCGCCGCCGGGCCAGCGCCCGTCCGTCCCCCGGGCGGGCGCTTCGTCGCCGTTAGCGCGGGGGTGGAGCGACGACGAGGCGGTGGGATAAAGCGGCGACCACCAGCGTCACATGCGCCCACCCACGGACGGGCGCTGGCCCTCTGTTGCGACAAAGGCACCCGGCCCGTAACAAGGCGCGTAGTGCCGCCGGGCCATTGCCCGTCCGTCGCCCCGGGCGGGCGCTCTGTCGACGTTAGCGCGGGGATGGAGCGATGGAGTGGCGGTGAGATAAAGTAGCGACCACCAGCGGCGGAAGCGCCCACCCACGGACGGGCGCTGTCCCTCTGTTGTGGTAAGAGCACCCGGCCCGGGACAAGGCACGCAGTGCCGCCGGGCCAGCGCCCGTCCGTCCGCCGGGCGGGCGCTTCGTCACCGTAGGCGCGGGGGTGGAGCAGGGGAGTGGCGGTGCCATAAATTGCAGACCACCAGCGTATGGAGCGCCCACCCACGGACGGGCGCTGGCCCTATGTTGTCAAAAGCACCCGGCCCGGAGCAGGCGCCCCGCGCTGCCCGGCCAGCCGCAGACCCGCCTACCGCCCCGTCGCCGGCCGCCCCACCGGGTTGCGGTAGGTCATCCGCCGGATCGACCCCGTCTTCGACCGCATCAGCAGCGTCTCCGTCTCCAGGAACCCCGGCTCGCGCTTGATCCCCTGCAGGATGCTGCCGTTGGTCACCCCCGTCGCGGCGAAGATCACGTCTTGGGTCACCATGTCGTCCCGGTCGTAGATCCGGTCCAGGTCCTCGATCCCCGCCTTGCGGGCGCGGCCCTTCTCGTCGTCGTTGCGGAACAGCAGCCGGCCCCACATCTGCCCGCCCATGCACTTGAGCGCGCTGGCCGCCAGCACCCCCTCGGGCGCCCCGCCGGAGCCCATGTACATGTCGATCCCGGTCTTCTCCGCCTCGGCCACGTGGATCACCCCGGCCACGTCGCCGTCGGTGATCAGCCGGATCGCCGCGCCGGTGGAGCGCAGCTCCGCGATCATCTCCTCGTGGCGCGGCCGTTCCAGCACGCAGACGGTGATGTCGGCGGCAGCGCAGCCGCGCGCCCGGGCCAGCGCCTGCACCCGCTCGGCGGGCGACATCTCCAGGCTGACCACGTCGCGGTCATAGCCGGGGCCGATCGCCAGCTTGTCCATGTAGACGTCGGGCGCGTGCAGCAGCGTCCCGCGCGGCGCCATGGCGATCACCGTCAGCGCGTTGGGCATGTCCTTGGCCGTCAGCGTGGTGCCCTCCAGCGGGTCCAGCGCGATGTCCACCTCGGGCCCGCTGCCGGAGCCGACCTCCTCGCCGATATACAGCATCGGCGCCTCGTCGCGCTCGCCCTCGCCGATCACCACCACGCCGCGGATGTCCAGCAGGTTCAGCTGGCTGCGCATGGCGTTCACCGCGGCCTGGTCGGCGGCCTTCTCGTCGCCGCGCCCCACCAGCTTGGCCGAGGCCATGGCCGCGGCCTCGGAGACCCGGGCAAGCCCGAGCGAGAGCATCCGGTCGTGGAAGACCTTGTCGTGGGTGGTGTCGGAGGTATCGGGCATGGAAATGTCCTGCGGCTGGCCTGGGGTTCGGGATCTTCCTACCAGCCTGCCGCGGTGAGGCAAGGGCGGGCCGCCTTGACCGGCGACATGCCGAGGGCTACCGCCCATCAGTGGTGCTATACGTCTCTGCCCGCCTTCCGCTATTTGCGGGGCATGCCTTCGCCGTGGTCTTGGCCGACAGGGCGGCAGTTTTCGTGCCGGACGGCTTCGCACTGGACTTGCGTCGAGAGTTCTTCCTGACCCATTTCGCGGTCAACTACATCACGGTTTCGCCAAGCGGGCACTGGTGGGCACCCTCCTGCGGCCCTTGGCGGACGGGCTGCCGCGGCTCGACCTCGGGCTAGCGGCGGCGCTCGGCTGCGCCTATCGAAACCGCGCGCCCGACCTGCTGTTCGCGGCGGCGCTGAGCCCGTTCCTTCTGAACCTCTTCGGCCTCGACTGCAGCCGCTGGGCGGCGATCGGGCTGGTGGCGCTGATGGCGAACCTGGCATTTCAGCGGCAGGTGCTGGGCCGGTCGCTGCCGGACCTGAAAGGCTGGCGCCGCTACGCGATGGTCCCGATCTGCCTGCCGCTCGGCCCCGCAGGCGCGGGCGGACCGCTGCCGTGGATCTTCTGATCCCGGATCTTGTTATAGATGTCGTGGAAGGACCTTTTGGAGCGGGCGATGAGATTCGAACTCACGACCCTTACCTTGGCAAGGTAATGCTCTACCCCTGAGCTACGCCCGCATCCGTAAGGTGCGCGTCAGATATAAAGAACGGCGGGGGGCTGCAAGAGGGAAATTCAGCTTTCGTCGCGCCGGGTCGGAAATTTCTCGCCGGAGCGGCGGGGAGGTGCAGGGGGGCGAGGGGCGGCGCGTTGCGCCGCCCGCTGGCTCTTGTGGCTGGTCAGCCCTTCAGGAAAGGCCCGGCGGCTGCCAGCACCTCTTCCTTGGTCATCGGCTCGTCGAACGCGCCGTCCCAAGCCTTCTTGCCGCCGATCCGGCGCACCTCGGCCGCGTGGCGCGCTTCCACGGAGTGGATCTGCAGCGCGGCGGTCAGGATGCCGTCGTTCGGTATCAACTTGGCGGCTTGGCCCTTGTAAGCCGCGACCCCGAGGTCCTCGAAGGTCTGCGACAGGGTCAGGAAAGTGTCGAAGTTGTCGAAGACATCCGCGAACTTGCCGCCGGCGGTGAAGTCGGCCTCGGGCCGGCCCACGGCCGCGCTGCCCAGGGCACCTTCAAGGAACGCCACGTGCTGCGCTTCGTGCAGGCCGATGTGGTTGAACACCGCCTGGTACTGCTGCGGGATCAGACCCGCCTTGCCGTTGCCGAGGCGGTAGAAGACGTCCTCGATATGCTCCAGCGTCAGGGCGAAGTTCAGCACGTCCACGATCTCTTGCGGGATACCCTGCGAGAAGGCCTCGCGGGCGGTGGCGGCCAGCACCAGCGGTGCGCTGGCGGCGGCGCCGAGCATCATGGTCGACTTGTGGAACAGGTCGCGCCGGCTGACCAGGCGCTCCTGCAGTTCGGGATCGAGCCCGCCGAGCAGGCTTTTGTTCTGCTGCGTCATTGTCTTTATCTCCCGGTTCAAAGGTTGTTGGCCGTGACGGCGGTCTTGATGAACGGATCTGCGGCGGTAAGAACCTGTCCAGGCTCCCGCGACACGTCGAGACCGTTCTCGTCCACCACGTCCGGACCGGCAAAGCTGACGCTCAGCGGGTTCAGAAGGTCACGGATGACTGCGGCGTGGCGCGCCTCGATCGAGACGATCTTGCCGGCGGCCAGAAGGTAGTCGGGCGTCTCCAGCAGCTTGCCGGCACCGTTGTAGGCCGACACGCCGAGGTCCTCGAAGGTGCTCGCCGTGTTCAGCACGCTGTCGCGGCTGGAGAAGTCGACGGCGGAGAAGTCCACCTCCAGCCCCGGGATCGCCTTGTCACCCAAAGCGTTCTTCAGGAACTCGCGGTGCTCGACCTCGTGATCGCGCAGGTCGGTGACGATCTGGCGCTCCTCCTCGGTCATGCCGGAGTATTCGCTGGACAGCACCTGCTCGTAGAAGGCGGCCTCCAGCTGTTCCAGCGCGTAGGCGTAGTTCAGGATGCCCACGTCGCCGGCGCCCAGATCGGCTGCCATTTCCTGCGCGAGGCCGAAGTTCGGCAGCGCACCGCCGAACAGCGCGCCGGTGACGCCGACGCCTGTCCACTTGATGAGCGACCGGCGCGAGGGGCGCTGCGGTTGCTCGTGCTCACGAAAAGTCATTGAAATTCCTCCAGTATCGTCGCAGCCCGATTGGCTGCATACCGGAATAGACGAATGACAGGCCCTTAAAGTTGCAAGGCGCGGAACACGATAATGTCGGTGGACAAGCTTTGTTTCCACTCTATCGACAATTTTTCAAGGACTGTGGCGCGGACGCCGCAGTCCCTGTTTTGTCCTCAGGGCCGCCGGGTGGCCAGCAGCCGCGCCCGGCGCTTCTGCCGCCAGAGGTTCAGCCCCTCCACCGCGCCGGCGAAGACCATGGCCGCGTAGATGAAGCCGCGCTCCACGTGCACCTCGAACCCGTCCGCCACCAGCGCCATGCCCACCATCACGAGGAACGCCAGCGCCAGCATCTTGGTGGAGGGATGCGCCTCGACGAAGCCGGCAATCGGCTCCGAGGCCACCATCATCACCAGGATCGCGATGACCACGGCGGCGACCATGACCTCGATGTGGTCGGCGATGCCGACGGCGGTGATGACGCTGTCCAGCGAGAACACCAGGTCCAGCACCACGATCTGCGCGATCACCGAGGCATAGGTGGCGGTGGCCGACTTCTCGTCCCGGTGCTCGCCCTCCACCTCGGCGAAGATCTCGGTGGCGGCCTTGTAGATCAGGAACAGGCCGCCGGCGAACAGCACGAGGTCGCGCCAGCTGAAGTCCTGCCCGAAGGCGGTGAAGACGGTCTGGGTCAGCGAGGCGATCCAGGCGATCGAGAACAGCAGCAGCACCCGCATGATCAGCGCCAGCGCCAGCCCGGTCAGCCGCGCGCTGCGGCGCTGGCTTTCGGGCAGGCGGGCGGCGGTGATCGAGATGAAGATGACGTTGTCCACGCCCAGGACGATCTCGAGGATCACCAGGGTCAGGAAGGAGGCCCAGACGGCTGGGTCGGACAGAAGCTCGATCATCGGTTCACTCGGGCGGTTGTTGTTGCTGAGAGGGAGCTAGTACGGGGCAGGGGGAGGGCAACCGGGGGTGATGGTCCCTGAGTGGTGACAAGAGCACCCGGCCCGGAACAAGGCGCGTAGCGCCGCCGGGCCAGCGCCCGACCGTTCCCCGGGCGGGCGCTTCGTAAACGTTTGCGCGGGGGTGGAGCGAGGGAGTGGCGGTGAGATAAATTGGCGACCACCAGCGTATGGAGCGCCCACCCACGGCCGGGCGCTAGCCCTCTGTTGAGGCAAGGGCACTCGGCCCGGAGCAAGGCGCGCAGCGCCGCCGGGCCAGCGCCCGTCCGTCCCCCGGGCGGGCGCTTCCTCACCGTTTGCGCGGGGGTGGAGCGAGGGAGTGGCGGTGAGAAAGTGTCGACCAACAGCGGAGTGAATGCCCACCCACGGCCGGGCGCTGGCCCTCTGTTATGACAAGGGCACCCGGCCCGGAACAAGGCGCGTAGCGCCGCCGGGCCAGCGCCCGACCGTCCCCCGGGCGGGCGCTTCGTAAACGTTTGCGCGGGGATCGAGCGAGGGAGTGACGGTAAGATAAATTGGCGACCACCAGCGGCAGCAGCGCCCACCCACGGACGGGCGCTGGCCCTCTGTTGTGGCAAGAGCACCCCGCCCGGAGCAAGGCACGCAGTGCCGCCGGGCCAGCGCCCGTCCGTCCGCCGGGCGGGCGCTTCCTCACCGTTGGCGCGGGGATCGAGCGAGGATGTGGCGGTAAGATAAAGCAAAGACCACCAGCGGCAGCAGAGCCCACCCACGGACGGGCGCTGGCCCTCTGTCAGGGAACAGGCGCCCCCTCCGTCAGCAGGAAGCGCCCCCGCCTACTCGTACTCCACCAGCAGATCCTTCGCGTCGATCTGCGCCCCCGGCGACACGTGCACCGCCTTGACCACCCCGTCCCGGTCCGCGTGCAGCCCGGTCTCCATCTTCATCGCCTCGATGGTCAGCAGCATGTCCCCCTGCTTGACCTGCGCCCCCGCCTGCACCGCGACGCTGGCCACCACCCCCGGCATCGGCGCGCCGACGTGGGCGGCGTTCCCCGGCTCGGCCTTCGGCTGCGCCGCCTTGCCGCCGCCCGCCTTGCGGTCCGGCACCCGGATCACCCGCGGCTGGCCGTTCAGCTCGAAGAACACCCTGACGTGGCCGTCGTCGCTGGTCTCGCTGAGCGCGGACAGGCGCACCTCCAGCGTCACGCCGGGGTCGATCTCGGCCGAGATCTGCTCTCCCGTCTCCATCCCGTAGAAGAAGGTGCGCGTCGGCAGGGCCCGCACGGGGCCGTAGATGGCGTGGCGGGCCATGTAGTCGGTGAAGACCTTGGGATACATCAGGTAGCCGTTAAGATCCTCGTCGTCGATCTCCACCCCCACCTTCTCGGCGCATTCGGCGCGCGCGGCCTCCAGGTCCAGCGGCTCCAGGTGCGCGCCGGGGCGGTCGGTGCTGGGCTTCTCGCCCTTCAGAACCTTCTTCACGATCTTGTTGGGAAAGCCCCCCGGCGGCTGGCCGAGGTTGCCGCGCATCATGTCGATCACCGAGTCCGGGAAGGAGACCTCGACCTTCGGGTCCTCCACCTGCGCCCGGGTCAGGCCCTGGGACACCATCATCAGCGCCATGTCCCCCACCACTTTGGACGAGGGGGTCACCTTGACGATGTCGCCGAACATGAGGTTCACCTCGGCGTACATCTCCGCCACCTCGTGCCAGCGCTCCTCCAGCCCCAGGCTGCGGGCCTGCGCCTTGAGGTTGGTGAACTGGCCGCCGGGCATCTCGTGCAGGTAGACCTCGGAGGCGGGGGCCTGCATGCCGCTTTCGAAGGCGGCGTACTGGCCGCGCACGGCCTCCCAGTAGTTCGACATCGCCCGGATCGCACCCACGTCGAGGCCGGTGTCGCGGTCGGTCTCGCGCATCATGCCCACCACGGTGCCCAGCGTCGCCTGGCTGGTGTTGCCCGACAGCGCGTCCATGGCGCAGTCCACCGCGTCCACCCCGGCCTCTGCGGCGGCGAGGATGGTGCCGCAGGCGATGCCGGCGGTGTCGTGGGTGTGGAAGTGGATCGGCAGGCCCACCTCCTCCTTCAGCGCCTTGAACAGGGCCCGCGCCGCCACCGGCTTCAGCAGCCCCGCCATGTCCTTGACCCCCAGCACGTGGGCGCCGGCGGCCTCCAGCTCCTTGGCCATGGCGACGTAGTATTTCAGGTCGTACTTGGACCGCTCGGGGTCGAACAGGTCGCCGGTGTAGCAGACGGTGCCCTCGCAGACCTTGCCGGCCTCGATCACCGCGTCCATCGACACGCGCATGTTCTCGGTCCAGTTCAGCGAGTCGAACACCCGGAAGACGTCGACCCCGCTTTCGGCCGCCTGCTGCACGAAGGCGCGCACCACGTTGTCGGGGTAGACGGTGTAGCCCACGCCGTTGGAGCCGCGCAGCAGCATCTGGGTCAGCAGGTTCGGCATCGCCGCGCGGATGTCGCGCAGGCGCTGCCAGGGGCATTCCTGGAGGAAGCGGTAGGCCACGTCGAAGGTGGCGCCGCCCCAGCATTCGACGCTGAACAGCTGCGGCAGGTTGGCGGCATAGGCGGGCGCCGCGCGGATCATGTCGACCGAGCGCATCCGCGTCGCCAGCAGCGACTGGTGCCCGTCGCGCATGGTGGTGTCGGTGATCAGCAGCCGGTCTTGCTGCTTCATCCAGGCGGCCAGCCCCTCTGGCCCGCGCTCTTCCAGGATCTGCCGGGTGCCGGGGGGCGGCGTCTGGGTCTGCAGCTCCGGCGCGCGGGGAAGCTTGAGGTCCGGGTGCGGCAGGGGCCGGTTCTCGGTCTCGGGGTGCCCGTTCACCGTGATGTCGGCGATATAGGTCAGGATCTTCGTGGCCCGGTCGCGGCGGGCCTTGAACTCGAACAGCTCGGGCGTCCGGTCGATGAACTTGGTGTGGTACTCGTTGTTCAGGAAGACCGGGTGGCGCAGCAGGTTGATGACGAAGTCGATGTTGGTACTGACGCCGCGAATGCGGAACTCGCGCAGCGCCCGGTCCATCCGCTTGATCGCCGCCTCGGGGGTGGGGGCCCAGGCGGTCACCTTCTCCAGCAGCGAGTCGTAGTAGCGGGTGATGACGGCGCCGGAATAGGCGGTGCCGCCGTCCAGCCGGATCCCCATGCCGGTGGCGCCGCGGTAGGCGGTGATGCGGCCGTAGTCGGGGATGAAGTTGTTCTGCGGGTCCTCGGTGGTGATCCGGCACTGGATGGCGTGGCCGGACAGCTCGACATCGTACTGGCTGGCGGTGCCGGTCGCCTCCATCAGGCTCTTGCCCTCGGCGATCAGGATCTGCGCGCGGACGATGTCGATGCCGGTGACCTCCTCGGTCACGGTATGCTCGACCTGGACGCGGGGGTTCACCTCGATGAAGTAGAACTCGCCCGTCTCCATATCCATCAGGAACTCGATGGTGCCGGCGCATTCGTAGTTCACCGCCTCGGCGATCTTCTTGCCGAGGTTGCACAGCTTCTCGCGCTGGGCGCCCGAGAGGTAGGGCGCCGGCGCGCGCTCCACCACCTTCTGGTTGCGCCGCTGGACAGAGCAGTCCCGTTCCCACAGGTGGTAGATGTGCCCGTGGCTGTCGCCGAGGATCTGCACCTCGACGTGGCGGGCCTTCAGGATCATCTTCTCGAGGTAGCCCTCGCCGTTGCCGAAGGCAGCCTCCGCCTCGCGCCGGCCCTCGCGCACCTTTGCCTCCAGCTCGTCCGGCCCGGCGATCGGCCGCATCCCGCGCCCGCCGCCGCCCCAGGAGGCTTTCAGCATCAGCGGGTAGCCCACCTCCTCGGCCTGGGCGCGGATCTTCTTCATGTCCTCGCCCAGCACCTCGGTGGCCGGTATCACCGGCACCCCGGCCTTGATCGCCACCTGCCGCGCGCTGGCCTTGTCGCCGAGGGCGCGCATGGTCTCGGCCTTGGGGCCGATGAAGGTGATGCCGGCGGCGGCGCAGGCCTCGACGAAGTCGGGGTTCTCGGACAGCAGGCCATAGCCGGGGTGGATCGCGTCGGCGCCGCACATGCGGGCGACGCGGATGATCTCGTCGATGCTGAGGTAGGCGGCGACGGGGCCGAGGCCCTCGCCGATCCGGTAGGCCTCGTCCGCCTTGAACCGGTGGAGCGACAGCTTGTCCTCCTCGGCGTAGACCGCGACGGTCTTCTTGCCCAGCTCGTTGGCCGCCCGCATCACCCGGATGGCGATCTCGCCCCGGTTCGCGATCAGGATCTTCTTGAACTCGGCCACGCGCTGTCCTCCGCCATTGTGCAGGTGCAGCATAGCCGCCGCGGCGGAAGCGTAAACCGCTAAGTGGGGGAGGGGGGCCGTTTGGCTGGCGATGGGCCATGGCGGGGTGAACCCCGCCCTACCGTTGTTCGAACGAAGCGCTGATCAGCCCCCGAACAAGCCGTAGGCGCGGGGGCGAGCGCCTGCCCGTCCGGGCGGGCTGGCGCTTTGGGGGCCGCAGGGCAACGCTCATTCTGCGCGCGGACGTGGCTGGGATTAAGCGCCTACGCCGGAGGACAGAAGCGCCACCCCACGGGCAGGCTCACGTTGCGCCAAGGCGGGGTGAACCCCGCCCTACCACTCCCCTCGAACGAAGCGCTGATGCGCCCCGAACAAGCCGAAGGCGCGGGGCGAGCGCCTGCCCGTCCCGGCGGGCTGGCGCTGTGTCATCCTCGAGCACGGCTCATTCAGAGCGCGGGCTTGCAGGGATAAAGCGCCTATACCAAGGGACAGCAGCGCCACCCCACGGGCAGGCTGGTGTTGCGCCATGGCGGGGTGAACCCCGCCCTACCGTTCTCCGGTCGAAGCGCTGAATGGCACCCGAGCAAGCCGCAGGCGCGGGGGCAAGCGCCTGCCCGTCCTAGCGGGCTGGCGCTGTGTCACCCACAGGGCAACGCTCATTCTTTGCGCGGATGTGGCTGGTATAAAGCGCCTACCTCAGACGCCGGCAGCGCCACCCCACGGGCACGCTCGCGTAGCGCCACTTACGCCCGCTCGTGGTATTCCATCGTCTCGGTGTTCACCACGATGTCCTCGTCCTGCCCCACGAAGGGCGGCACCATGACCCGCACGCCGTTGTCCAGCACCGCCGGCTTGAACGAGTTCGCCGCGGTCTGGCCCTTCACCACCGGCTCGGTCTCGACGATCCGGCAGGTGACCTTCTGGGGCAGTGTCGCGTTCAGCGCCTCCTGGTCGTAGTACTCGATGTGCACCATCATGCCGTCCTGCAGGAACGGCCGCCGCTCGCCGAGGATGTCCACCGGCAGTTCGATCTGCTCGTAGGTCTCGCTGTCCATGAACACCAGCATGCCGTCCTGCTCGTACAGGAACTGCTGGTCCTTCTGCTCCAGCCGCACGCGTTCCACCTTGTCGGCGGAGCGGAACCGCTCGTTCAACTTGGACCCGTTGCGCAGATTGCGCATTTCCACCTGCGCGAAAGCCCCGCCCTTGCCGGGTTTCACGTGATCTACCTTGACCGCGGCCCAGAGGCCGCCGTTGTGCTCCAGGACGTTGCCGGGGCGGATCTCGTTCCCGTTGATTTTCGGCATTGTGTCAAAACCATGGCAAAAGGTTGATAGGATCAGGACGCACCCTATATCCGGGGGCAGTGCGGGTGGCAAGACGACTAGATCCTGTGCGCGTTCCGCCGGAGCCATGCACCGCACGCATGGCAGACATTCCAAATGGGGAATACCGAATCGGGGAGAAGTGGCCATATTGGCGCACACCCGGGAACGCAAGAGCAATAAGAAGGACGACGAATGACTGATTTCGTTGACGGCACCGCATTCAACTACGAGCAGGGCCAGCGCGCGCGCAAGCTGTTCGCCGCTGTTGTCCTCGCCGCTCTGGATGACGCGATCGCCGACGACAAGAAGTATGGCAACGGCCCCGACCAGATCGCCCGCTGGGCGCGGTCGCGGGACGGGCGTGAGGTTCTCAGCTGCGCCGGCATCGACCCGAACGAGCGGGTTGTGTCCGGTCTGATGGAATTCGTGGCCAAGGGTGTCCGCACCTCCGTCGCGCTCAGCCGCGAGGAATCCGAACGCCGGAACGCCGCGCTGCTGGCGCAGGAAGCCGCCTGACCGCACGACGACTGCCAAAACCCCGAAAAAGCGCGCCCCTCCGACGGGGCGCGCTTTTCTTTTGGGCCCCCGCTTTCTTTCAGCCTCTCCGCGCCGCCCCTCTTTTCCCCCGCCGCGCCGCCCGCTAAGGCCGGGGGCGGCAGCACGGAGGCGCGGATGGCACGCAGCATCATGATCCAGGGCGCGGGCTCGAACGTGGGCAAGTCGCTGCTGGTGGCGGGGCTGGCCCGGGCGTTCCGGCACCGCGGCCTGTCCGTCGCGCCCTTCAAGCCGCAGAACATGTCCAACAACGCCGCCGTCACCGTCGACGGGGGCGAGATCGGCCGCGCCCAGGCGCTGCAGGCGCGGGCGGCCGGGCGCGACCCGGTGGTCGACATGAACCCGGTGCTGCTGAAGCCGGAGACCGACACCGGCGCCCAAGTCATCGTGCAGGGCCGGCGCGAGGCGACGCTGCGCGCCCGCGACTACGGGCAGATGAAGGGCCGGCTGCTGCCCCGGGTGCTGGAAAGCTTCCACCGGCTGGCCGCGGGCGCCGACCTCGTGCTTGTGGAGGGGGCGGGCAGCCCGGCAGAGACCAACCTGCGCGAGGGCGACATCGCCAACATGGGCTTTGCCGAGGCCGCGGACGTGCCGGTCCTGCTGGCCGGGGACATCGAGCGGGGCGGCGTCATCGCGCAGCTGGTGGGCACCCACGCGGTGCTTCCGACAGCCGACCGCGACCGGATAAAGGGCTTCCTCGTCAACCGCTTCCGGGGCGACGTTCGCCTGTTCGACGCGGGGGTGCAGGAGATCGCCCGCCGCACCGGCTGGGCGCCGCTGGGGGTTGTGCCGTGGTTCCCCGAGGCCTGGCGCCTGCCGGCCGAGGACGTGCTGGACCTGCGCGCGCGCGCCGGCACCGGCCTGAAGATCGCGGTGCCCCGGCTGAACCGGATCGCCAATTTCGACGACCTCGATCCGCTGCAGGCAGAGCCCGGCGTGGCGCTGGAGATCATCGAGCCCGGCCGCCCGCTGCCCGGCGACGCGGCGCTGGTGCTGATCCCCGGCAGCAAGTCCACCATCGCCGATCTCGCCGACTTCCGCGCCCAGGGCTGGGACATCGACCTTGCCGCCCACGTCCGGCGCGGCGGGCACGTGCTGGGGCTGTGCGGCGGCTACCAGATGCTGGGGCGGGCGATCAGCGATCCCGGCGGCATCGAGGGGCCGGCGGGCATCCACCTGGGGCTGGGGCTGCTGGACGTGACCACGGTGATGCGCCCGGCCAAGCGGCTGGCGCTGAGCGCGGCGCGGCACCCCGCCAGCGGGGCAGAGCTGCGCGGCTACGAGATCCACCTTGGCGACACCACCGGCCCCGACTGCGCCCGCGCCTGGCTGGACCTTGGCGGCCGGCCCGAGGGCGCGGCGAACGCGGGGGGCAGGGTGCGGGGCTGCTACCTGCACGGGCTGTTCGCCGCCGACGCCTTCCGCGCCGCCTATCTGGCGGAACTGGGTGCGACGGCGGGGGTCACCGACTACGAGGCGGGGGTGGAGGCGACGCTGGACGCGCTGGCGGCGCACCTGGAGGCGTCGCTGGACCTCGACGAGATCCTGCGGCTGGCGCGGCCGGTGGGCTGACCCGCCGCGCCGTGCCGGTCAGGTCATGTCGCGCAGGGCCAGCGCCCGCTCGATCTCGCGGCGGACAAGGCGGCGGACGTTGCGGGTGATGCGTTCGCCCAGCACCCCCTGCAGTTCCTCGCGCACCAGCTCGGACACCATCTCGCGCAGGGCGTCCTCGTCCAGCACGGCCTCGTCGCTGTAGAGGTTGAGCCCCTCGGCCTCCGCCTCGTCCGCGTCATACTCCGGCGCGGCATCGGCGTAGGCGGCGTCCTGCGGCGCAGGCTCGGCGGCCTCCTCGTCCTCCTCCGGCTCCCATTCCTCCCACTCCAGCGCCTCTTCGGCGGGGGCAGAGGCCTCGGGCGCCTCGGGCTCGTGGGCCGTCTCGTAGGTGGCTTCAGGCTCGGGCTCGGCTTCGAGTTCCGGCGCAAACTCCGGTTCCGGCTCCGGCTCCGGCTCCGGCTCAAGCTCCGGTTCGGTCAGGACATAGGCCGTCTCGGGGGCCTCGAAGGCCGCCGCGTCGTCGGCTTCCGGCTCTTCCGTCTCGGCCGCCTCTTCCGGGATTGGCAGGACAAAGGCCGTCTTGGCCCCGGCGTCCTCCTCCTCGGCACCTGGATCCGGCGCCTCGTATTCTTCCGGTGTGGCATCGAAGTCGAGGGCCACGAAAGGCGCCTCGGGGGCCTCGTCGGGAGCCGCCGCTTCTTCGGCCTCTTCCATCGGCTCGGGAGTGTGCCGGGTGAAGGCCATCGCGGCCTCGGCGGCTTCTTCCCGGACATCTTCGGGCTCGGGGGCCGGCACGTCCATCGGCGGGACGCTTGCGCTGTCCTGCGTCGGGGCTTCGGGCGTCTCGCCGCCACCCAGCGCGTGATGGGATTCGGCGCGCAGCACGGCGCGGGCCTCGGGCCGCACCAGCGTCGGGCCGATCGAGGCGAAGGCGGCACGGATGGCCGAGATCTGCGGTGCGCGGGGGGCCTCCGGCGCGGCGGGCTGGCCGCTGGCGGGGGCGGGGCTGTTGGCGGCGGTGCCGCTGCCGGCGGTGCGGGAAAGCTTCTCGGCCTCGGCATCGGGATCGCTGAAGGCCAGCACGCGGCCGGCGCGGGGTTGCTCCTGCTCCTTGCGCCACGTGGCGGCCAGGTCGTCGCCGCTGCCGCGCAGGGGGCGGGTCAGGTCGCTGTCGCCGCTTTCGCTGCCGTCCGGCTCCCACTCGCCGCCCGACTGCATCAGCGCGGCCTCGAGCCCCTTGATGCGTTCCTCCAGCGTGCTGGGGGGCGCGACGGTGGGGTCCTTCGGCGCGGGACGGGCGGGCGCGGCGGCTTCGGGCGCCGTTTCGGGGGCTGTTTCGGGGGCGGAGGCGGCGAGGTCCGACAGGTCGGGCACATCGACCTCGGAGGGGGTCCAGCGGGCCTCGTCCCCGGCGCTGTCGTCCTGCGCCGTGTCATCCTCGGGTTCCGGCTGTGGTTCCTGCTCCGGCTCCGGCTCCGGTTCTGCGTCCAGCTCTGCCACCTCGTCGGAGGCCTCGTCCTCCGCCGCGGCCGAAAGCTCTCCCAGCACCAGCGTCTCGTCCAGATCGTAGTCGTCGCCCGTCATATCCGCCGCATCCAGTGCGGTATCCTCGGCCTCAGCCTCGGCTTCTGCCTCCACCTCCGGCTCCGGCGCCTCGACCCGCTGCGCGGGCGTCAGCACCAGCCGGCCCGGCGCGGCGGGCGTGCGGCGTTTCAGGCTGCTCGGCTCCTCGGATACCAGCCGCCGGATGGACGACAGCACGTCCTCGATCTCGGCGTTCGATACAGGATCGGGCATGGGCAACCCCTTTTATTTCTGCTCGCACCAACGATACCCGCTGCCGGGATATCACACAACTCCCGCTGCGGGCCGGTTATCTGCCGATACTTTTAAGGACGCGGTCCAGCTTCTCGCCCTGCGGGCTGACGTGGCGCAGCGGTGCGTCGTCGACCGCGTTGTAATAGGCGGCCGGATCGTAGGTGACGATTCCCAGGTTCAGGTGCTCGACCGTCAGCAGGCCCATCCGGGCCAGCAGGGTGTAGACCGCGACGAACTGCTGGATCTCGGCCTGGATCAGCGCGGCGCGGGCGTCCAGCAGCTCCTGCTCGGCGTTCAGCACGTCCAGCGTGGTGCGGGCGCCCAGCTTGGCCTCCTCGCGGACGCCCTCGTAGGCGACGGTGCTGGCGCGAACCTGGCGCTGCCCGGCGTCGGTGCTGGCGATGGCGACGGCCAGCGCGGACCAGGCGTTGGCCACGTCCTGCTGGACGATGAGAACCGCCTGCAGCAGCTCGGCCCGCTCGGCCTCTGCCAGCGCCATGGCCTGGCGCAGCGCGGAGCTGAGCGCGCCGCCGGCGTAAAGCGTCTGGCCCAGCGTCACGTTGGCGGAAAGGTTGGTGTTGCCGCGCCGGTCGACGTTGGCGTTGGCGCCGCCGGTCAGGTTGGGGCGCAGGTTGGCGCGGGCGCGGGCGATGTTCAGCTCGGCCACCGTCACCTCGCGCTGGCGCTGGGCGATCAGCGGGTGGTTGCGCACCGCGATGGCACGGGCCTCGTCCACGGACTTGGCGGTCACGGGCGGCACGGTGGGGCGCACGAGGTCCTGCGGGTACTTGCCGGTAGCGGCCTTGTAGGCCTCGCGGGCGAGGTTGTAGTCGCCCTCCGCCGCGGCCAGCGCGGACCGGGCGGCGGCCAGCCGCGCCTCGGCGATGGAGACATCGGTGCGGGTCACCTCGCCGACTTCGAACCTTTCGCGCGAGGCCTGCAGTTCGCTGGTGATGAGCCGCACGTTGTTGCGGCGCAGGTCGACGAAGCGGGCGGCGCGGATCACCTCCATATAGGCCTGCACGGCGGTCAGCAGCACGTTCTGCTCCACCTGCAGCAGCGCCTGCCGGGTGGCCAGCACGCTTTCCTTGGCCGCGTCGATGGCGGCCTGCCCGCGGCCGAAGTCGTAGATGCTCATCTGCGCCGACAGGGACATGGCGGCGCTGTAGTTGTCACTGACCGGGCGCGGCTGGTTGTAGGTAGCCTGCGCGGCCCATTCGATCACCGGGCGCAGGGCCGCCACGGCTTGGGCGACATCCTCGTCGGCGGCGCGCAGCAGGGCGCGGTTCTGGGTCAGCAGGTTGGAATGGATATAGGCGGAGACCAGCGCGTCGGTCAGGGTTTCCGCCTGCGCGGCGGCCGTATTGACCAGCAGCGCGATGCCGGTCGCCGCGGCGGCCAGCAGGGACCGCAGACGCGTCAAAGGACAAATTCCCGCTTGCGGGCAAAGCCCGGCATCACAGGCGCGGAGGCGTCGAAGACCCGCCGCCAGGTCAGCACCCCGTCGGCGCGGGTGCCGACCCGGGCCTGCACCAGCAGACCGTCCGCGTGCAGGTAGCCGATGCGCCCGCCGTCCTTCAGCTGGTCCGTCAGGCCCTCGGGCAGTTCCTCGGCCGCGCCCTGCAGCACGATCACGTCGTAGGGCCCGTGCTTCGGCGCCCCCTCGGTCAGGGGCCCGCGGTGCACCGCCACGTTGTCGGCATTGGCGTCCGACAGCAGCGCCTCGGCCTCGGCGGCCATGTCCTCGTCCTCCTCGACGGCGACGACCGCCTCGGCCAGCCGGGCGATAATGGCGGCCGAGTAGCCCAGCCCGCAGCCCAGGTCGAGCACCAGCTCGTCCGGCTGGATCGCCAGCGCGTCCAGCATCTTGGACAGGGTGCGGGGGGCCAGGACGGTGCGGCCGGGGGCAAGGTCGATGTTGCCGTCGATATAGGCGGTGGCGCGCGCGGTGTCGGGCACGAACCGCTCGCGCGGGACTTCGAGCATGGCGTCGATGATCGGGTATTTGGTGACATCCGAGGGACGAACCTGGGTGTCCACCATGGTCCTGCGGCGTTCGGCTTGCTCGATCATGGAAGTAAACTCTTCGGTACAGTTCTTTTGCTTGTCATGCCACATCTTAGGCTTTCGGGCAACTGCGGCGTGGGCAGGATCAGCCCTGTTGTGCCCGTGCCGCCACCAATGCCTGCGGCAGCGCCGCGGCCAGCAGGTCGAGGTCCGCGTCGGTGCCGGCAGAGATGCGGATGCAGCGGTCCTGCGGCGCCACGAAAGGCATGCGGACAAAGACGCCGCGCGCGCCCAGCTCGGCCAGCACCGCCCGCGCCAGCGCGCCGTCGCCGCCGCAGTCCACCGCGACGAAGTTGGTGGCAGAGGGCAGGGCGGTCAGCCCGTTGTCGGCGGCGATCCGCCCGATCCGGCCGCGCGCCTGCGCCACCCGGTCCAGCACCTGCGCCAGCCAGTCGCCGTCGGCCAGCGCCGCCAGCGCCCCGGCCTGGCTGATCCGCGCCATGCCGAAGTGGTTGCGCACCTTGTCGAAGGCGGTCACCAGCGCCGGCGCGGCGATGCCGTAGCCCACCCGCGCGCCCGCCATGCCGTAGGCCTTGGAGAAGGTGCGCAAGCGGATCACCCGGGGGTCGCCGGCGGGAATGCGGGGCAGGGCGCTTTCGGGCAGGAACTGGGCATAGGCCTCGTCCAGCACCAGCAGGCAGCCCTCGGGCACCCGCTGGATCACGTCGAACAGGTATTCGCGCCCGTGCCAGCTGCCCATGGGGTTGTCGGGGTTGGCGAGGTAGACCAGCTTTGCTCCGGTCTCGCGCGCCTTGGCCAGCAGCGCCTCGGGGTCCTCGTGGTCGCCGTCGTAGGGCACCTTGTGCAGCGTGCCGCCGTAGCCGGCCACGTGGTAGTTGAAGGTGGGATAGGCGCCGTCCGAGGTGACGACCGCGTCGCCGGGTCCCACGGTCAGCCGCACCAGGTAGCCCAGCAGCCCGTCGATCCCCTCGCCGACGATGATGTTCTCCGGCGCGACGCCCTCGTGCCGGGCCAGCGCGGCGCGCAGGTCGTGGCTTTCGGGGTCGGCGTACATCCAGGTCCCGGCCGCGGCCGCCTGCATGGCGGCGACGGCCCCGGGGGAGGGGCCGAAGACCGACTCGTTCGCTCCCAGCCGCGCGCCGAAGGCCCGCCCCGCCCGCCGCTCCAGCGCCTCCGGCCCGGTGAAGGGCACCGTGGAGGGCAGGCCCTCGGCCAGCGGCGTGAGGCGGGGGCCGGTCACCGCGTGGCGTCCAGTGCCGCCCGCAGCTCGGGGTGCATGACCCAGACCAGGTCGTCGCCCTCGTGCGCCACGCAGTCGCCCAGCAGCGAGGTGGCGACAGAGGCGTCCTCCTTCGGCTTGGCGGGCGGCAAGTCGACCTCGAGGTACTCGGCCATCTCGCGGGCCATGCGGCTGTACTTCATCCCGGCCACGGTGAAGGTCTTGTAGCCGGCGGCCTTGGCCAGCGCCTTGGTGCTGAGCCCCGCGTCCCCGGCGGCGGCATGGGCGCTGAGCATGGCGTCCTGCGCATCGCTGCGCTCCACCGCCTTCAGCGCGCGCCGGAACTCGGCCTCGGTGGGGATCTGCAGGCCCCCGGTATCGGTGCGCCGGGCGTCGCGCTGGTCCTTGTCGGTCTCGTCCAGCTGCGCCTGCAGCGCCTCGACCGCCAGCGGCACGGTCTTGCCCGTGGCCTCGGCGGCGATGCCCGCGCCGGCCTTCGCCCCGCGCAGGAACGCCCGGGCGGTGGGCACCTTGTCGATCAGCCCGGAGCGGATGACGTAGGGGCCGTGCTCCTGTACGGTTGCCTTGCTCGTCATTAGATCAACTCCTCCAGACGTTTCATTGCGGCGCGCAGCTTGGCGGCCTCTTCCTCGCGGGCGGCGAGGTTGGCTTGTGCCTCCTCGACGACTTCCTCGGGCGCGCTCTGCGCGAACTTGGGGTTCGACAGCCGCCCGCGCAGACCGCCGATCTCCTTGTCCAGCTTGCCCAGCGACTTCGCCAGTCGCTCCTGCTCGGCCGCCACGTCGATGATGCCTGCCAGCGGCAGGCAGAAGAGACCCCCCTCGGCGGCCACGGTGATGGCCCCCTTGGGCATGGCGGCGGCCTCGTCCAGCCGCTCGATCCGCGCCAGCCGCAGGATCAGCGCCTCGTTGTTCGCCCAGGCGGCACGGCCGGCCTCGTCCAGGTCCAGCACCACCATCGGAATGTGCAGCCCCGCCGGCACGTGCATCTGCGCCCGGGCCGAGCGGATTTCCTCGATCAGCGAGATGGTCCAGTTCATCTCGCGGTCCGCCGCCGGGTCCAGCAGCGTCTCGGTAGCATAGGTAGGCCAGTCGGCATGTACCAGCATCTTCCCGCGCGGCGCCACGGTCTGCCAGAGTTCCTCGGTGATGAAGGGGGTGATCGGGTGCAGCAGCACCAGGCACTGGTCGATCACCCAGCCCATCACCTGCCGCGTCTCCTCGGCCACGCCCGGCTCGTCCGAGGCCAGCAGCGGCTTGGCGAATTCCACGTACCAGTCGCAGACCTTGCCCCAGACGAAGGCGTACAAGGCCCCCGCGGCGTCGTTGAAGCGGAAGGCCTCCAGCGAGGCGTCGACGGTCTCGCGCACCCGCGCGGTCTCGCCCAGGATCCAGCGGTTGGCGGTCTGGCGCACCGCCGCCGGGTCGGGCGCCGGGCCGTCGGCTCGGTAGCTGTCGTAGACGCCGTTCATCTCGGCAAAGCGCACCGCGTTCCACAGCTTGGTGGTGAAGTTGCGGTAGCCGGCGATGCGGGCGGTGGAGAGCTTCAGGTCTCGCCCCATGGCCGCCATGGAGGCGAGGGTGAAGCGCACGGCGTCGGCGCCGTACTCGTCGATCAGCTCCAGCGGGTCCAGCACGTTGCCCAGCGACTTGGACATCTTCTTGCCCTTCTCGTCGCGCACCAGCGCGTGCACGTAGACCGTGTCGAAGGGCCGCTGTCCCGTCACCGCGTATTGCATCATCATCATCCGGGCGACCCAGAAGAAGATGATGTCGAAGCCGGTGATCAGCACCGAGGTGGGGAAGTACTTGCGCAGCGCCTCGGTGTCCTCGGGCCAGCCGAGGGTGCCGATGGGCCAGAGGCCCGAGGAGAACCAGGTGTCCAGCACGTCGGGGTCGCGGTAGACCGGGATCGTCACCGGCGCCGTGGGCTGGCGGATCGCCCCCTCGGTGCGGGTGGTCATCAGGTCCGCTTCCAGGATCGCACGCGCCTCCGAGGCGTCCTCGACCACGCGGAAGTTGTCGTGTTCGTAGAACCGCGCCATCTGCGCCAGCGCCTCGGTCTCGGTGGGGGCGCTGAAGGCGCGCCACTGGCCCTCGTCGCCGTGCAGCTCGGGCGCGTACCAGACCGGGATCTGGTGGCCCCACCACAGCTGGCGGCTGATGCACCAGGGCTCGATGTTCTCGAGCCAGTTGAAATAGACCTTGCGGTCCTGCTCCGGCAGGATCCGGGTGGTGCCGTCGCGCACCTTGTCGATTGCCGGGCCGACGATCTTCTCGGCGTCGACGAACCACTGGTCGGTCAGCATCGGCTCGATCACCACCTTCGAGCGGTCGCCGAAGGGCTGCATGATCGCCTTGGCTTCCACCAGCGGCACCAGTTCCTGCGCCTCGTCGCGCGCTTCGCCGCCCTCCTCGGGCGCCAGCGGCGTCTTGACCGCCGCCTTGCCGAGCCGCGGGTCGGTCTTCACCGTCATCACCGCCAGCCCCTCGGCGGTGATCTGTTCCACCACCCGCTCGCGCGCCTCCAGCCGGTCGAGGCCGCGCAGCTCGTCGGGCACCAGGTTCAGTGCGTCGGTCTCGGCCTCGGTCAGCTCGCGCTCGCCCCGCGCCACTTCCAGCGCGATGGCGGCGGCCTCGGCGTAGGGAGCGCCGTCGTCGCGCATCCGCGCGCGGGTATCCATCAGCCGGTAGCAGGGGATGCCGCCGCGCTTGGCCACGCCGTAGTCGTTGAAGTCATGCGCGCCGGTGATCTTCACCGCGCCCGAGCCGAAGGCGGGGTCGGGGTACTCGTCGGTGATGATCGGCACGAGGCGCCGGTGCTCCTTGGGCCCCACCGGGATCTCGCAGAGCTGGCCGACGATGGGTGCGTAGCGTTCATCGGAAGGGTGCACCGCCACCGCGCCGTCGCCCAGCATCGTCTCGGGCCGGGTGGTGGCGATGGCGATGTAGTCGCGCTCTTCCTCGAACAGGACGTTCCCGTCCTCGTCCTTTTCCACGTATGTATAGGTGGCGCCGCCCGCCAGCGGGTACTTGAAGTGCCACATGTGGCCGGGGGTGTCGACATTCTCCACCTCCAGATCCGAAATCGCGGTCTCGAAGTGCGGGTCCCAGTTCACCAGCCGCTTGCCGCGGTAGATCAGCCCCTTGTCGTACATGTCCACGAAGACCCGGATCACCGCGTCGTGGAAGTTCGGCCCGCGCCCGGCTTCGGGATCCCCCGGCGCGCCGCCCATGGTGAAGGCCTCGCGGTCCCAGTCGCAGGAGGCGCCCAGCCGCTTGAGCTGCCCGATGATGGTGCCTCGCGACTTGACCTTCTGCTGCCAGACCCGGTCCAGGAAGGCCGCGCGCCCCATCTCCTGGCGGGAAGGCTCGCCGTTCGCGGCCATCTCGCGTTCCGTCACCATCTGGGTGGCGATGCCGGCGTGGTCGGTGCCGGGCTGCCAGAGGGTGTCGTGCCCCTGCATCCGGTGCCAGCGCACGAGGATGTCCTGCAGCGTGTTGTTGAAGGCATGGCCCATGTGCAGGCTGCCGGTGACGTTCGGCGGCGGGATCATGATGGAAAAGGTCTGCTCGCTGGAGGCATTGGCCCCGGCGCGGAAGGCGCCCACTTCTTCCCAGCGCGCGTAGAGCCGGGGTTCGGCCTCGGCGGCGTCGAAGGTCTTTTCCATGGCCATGTCGGGTGTTCCTTGGTGGTATCGGGCGTGGTGTCGGGCGTGCGTGGATCGGGCACCGTTTAACGCGCGCCGGGGCCGAGGGGAAGGGCGCGTGGCGGAGCGCAGAGGGCCGCCGGGCGGGAGGCTTGAGCGGCGTTGCGCGGGGAATGTCTGGGGGCGGCGGGCTGAAGCCCGCCCTACAGAGGTTTCTTGCGGCAGGGGCCCCCGGGGCGCGGGCCGCCGCGCCCGCTTCCCCTGCGGCCACGCCTCGCCTAACCTCGGCGGCGAGGCAACGACGAGGGCGTCATGACGGACTACGTGCGGCGACATCCCCGGCATCTTCCCCGCAGCTGGTGGAGCCTGTTCCTGCGGTTCGGCGGCTGGACCGCGCTGGTCTGCGGCGCCCTGCTGGTGGTCACCACCCTGTTCAGCGCCGGGGCGCTGCACCTTGCCGACCGGCTGGACCGCGCCGGCGCGCTGGCCAACGCGGTGGTGACCGGCAAGCGCACGGCGGGCGAGACCCACCTTGTCACCTTCACCTTCAAGGCCAGCGGCGGGCCGGGCCGCACGGTGGAAACCGAGGTCTCGCGCGCCTACTACAACGGGGTGCGGGAGGGGGCCGAGCGCCCGGTCCGCTACCTTGTGGAAGACCCGGACTGGATCGAGGAGGACCTGTCGCGCCATCGCCGCATCGGCGTGCTGCTGCGCTGGTCGGGGCTGGTGCTGGGGCTGACCGGGCTGGCGATGCTCTGGCGCTTCGGGCAGGCGGCGAACCTCGCGGTCCGGGTGCGCCGCGATGGCGAGCGGCACCTGGCAAAGGTCACCGCCCTCCGCCCCGCCGGCAGCCGCGTCGGCCCGCCGCAGGGACTGCTGGAGTGGCGCGAGCCGGGCGGGCAGACCGGCGCCAGCCTGCCGCGCGACATGGACTGGCTGCGCGCCCGCTACGCCCCCGGCGACACCATCGCGGTGTTCCGGCTGGGCCGCCACGCCTTCTGGGAGGGCGACGTCGGCCCGCCCCGGCGCGAGGCGCAGCCCTGACCCGCCGCCTGCCCTCCGCTGGCGCTGGACACTCCGGCGCAAGTGTCTAAGGTCCGGCCAAACTCCATCATTCGCACAGGGAGCGCCCCATGGAAAAGTTCGGCAAGAGCCAGCCCGCCAAACGTGTCGAGGACCTTCGCCTTTTGACCGGCCACGGCCGCTACGTCGACGATATCGTGCCCGAGGGGGCGCTTTTCGCGCATTTCTTCCGCTCGCCGGTGGCGCACGCGAAGATCACCAATATCGACGTCGCCGCGGCGCGCGAATCCGAGGGGGTGCACTGCGTGCTGACCGCCGCGGACCTCGAGGCCGAGGGCATCGGCATCGCCATGAACTTCGCGCAGGCGCCGAACCGCGATGGGTCCAAGGGTGCGGCCCCGATGCGGCCGGTGCTGGCCAAGGACCGGGTGCGTTTCGTGGGCGAGCCGGTGGTCTGCATCGTCGCGGAAACCATGGCGCAGGCCAAGGACGCGGCCGAGCTGATCGAGTTCGACTATGACGAGCTGCCCGCGAAGATCGACATCGCCGAGGGCGGCGAGGACCTGCACGCCGAGGCGCCGGGCAACGTCGCCTACGACTTCGCCGAGGGGGACGCCGAGAACGTCGACAAGGCCTTTGCCGAGGCCGCCCACGTGATCAAGCTGGAGGTGGGCGACAACCGCATCGTCGTCAACTCGATGGAGCCGCGCGGCGCCTTCGCCGAGTGGGACGGCGACAAGCTGCACGTCTGCTACGGCGGGCAGGGCGTCTGGGGCCTGCGCGACGAGCTGGCCGAGAAGTACAAGCTGGACAAGGACAACGTCCGCGTCACCACCCCCGACGTGGGCGGCGGCTTCGGCATGAAGGGCTTTGCCTACCCCGAGTATTTTCCGCTGCCGCTGGCCGCGAAGAAAACCGGCCGCCCGGTGCGCTGGATGTCCGACCGGACCGAGGCGATGCTGTCGGACAACGGCGGCCGGGCGCTGCACTCCACCACCGAACTGGCCTTCGACAAGAACCACCGCATCCTCGGCTACCGGGTGCGCAACCACAGCGACCTCGGGGCCTACAACTCGCCTTTCGGCCAGATGATCCAGAGCTTCCTCTTCGCCCGGGTGCTGATGGGCACCTACGACGTGCAGGCCGCGCTGCTGGAGGTGAAGGGCATCTACACCAACACCGCCCCCGTCGACGCCTACCGCGGCGCCGGGCGGCCAGAGGCGATCTACGCGCTGGAACGTTCGATCGACAACGCGGCGCGCGAGCTGGGGGTCGACCCCTGGGATCTGCGGCGCAAGAACTTCATCGCCAAGGACAACTTCCCCTACACCTCGGTCACCGGGGAAAAGTACGACGTGGGCGACTTCGTCAAGGTCCTCAACCGCGCCGAGGCCGAGGCGGACCGCGCCGGCTACGCGGCGCGCAAGGCCGAGACGGAGAAGGCCGGCAAGCTGCGCGGCATCGGGCTGTGCTACTACATTGAATCGATCCTCGGCGATCCCAGCGAGCACGTGCAGGTCGACTTCAACGAGGACGGCACCGCGACGATCTACGTGGGCACCCAGTCGAACGGGCAGGGGCACGAGACCGTCTTTGCGCAGTTCCTGTCGGACCAGACCGGCATCCCCGTGGACAAGATCGGCTTCGTCCAGGGCGACAGCGCCCGCATCCCGCAGGGCGGCGGCACCGGCGGCTCGCGTTCCGTGACCACGCAGAACAACGCCACGCTGGCCGCGGTCGGGGTGATGGTGAAGGCCTACTCGAAGTTCCTCGCCGAGGACAACGACGTGTCGCCCGACAAGGTCAGCTTCGACGACGAACGCTTCCGGGTCGAGGGCACCAACGTCGCCCCCACCTTCCTGGAAGCCGCCGAGATGGCCCGCGCGGCCGGGCGCAGCGACCTGCTGAGCTTCCGCGAGAAGGCGCAGATCCCCGGCCGCTCCTACCCCAACGGCGCCCATGTGGCCGAGGTCGAGGTGGACCCGGACACCGGCGAGGCCGAGGTGGTGCGCTACACGGTGGTCGACGACTTCGGCAACCTGATCAACCCGATGCTGGCCGAGGGCCAGGTGCACGGCGGGGTGGCGCAGGGGCTGGGCCAGGCGATGATGGAACACACGGTCTACGACGAGAGCGGCCAGATGCTGACCGCCACCTTCATGGACTACGGCATGCCGCGCGCGGACAACATGCCCTGGGTGGCCTTCATCCCCGAACCCGTGCCCTCCACCGCCAATCCCATGGGCATGAAGGGCTGCGGCGAGGCCGGCACCGTCGGCGCGCTGGCGGCGGTGACCAACGCCATGCTGGACGCGCTGTGGGACAAGGGGGTGCGCCACGTGGACATGCCCTTCACCCCGCTGCGGGTCTGGGAGATGCTGAACGCATGATGCCGTGACCGCCGCCGCCCCCGGAGACCCCCGTGTCGCTGCGTGAGCGCATTCTCGACCTGCTGCGACTGCGCCCGCGGGTCGAGAGCACGCCGACGCCGTCCCGGGGGCGGCGCGACCACGTGGTGATCCTCGACGGCACCTTGTCGACGCTGGAAGAGGGACGGGCCACCAACGCCGGGATCCTCTACCGGCTGCTGGGCGAGGTGGCGGGCGAGCAGCGCCTGTCGATCCGCTACGAGGCGGGGATCCAGTGGCACAGCTGGCGCAACTCGCTGGACGTGATCGAGGGGCGCGGGATCAACCGGCAGATCCGCCGCACCTACGGTTTCGTCGCCTCGCGCTACCGACCGGGGGACCGGATCTTCCTGTTCGGGTATTCGCGCGGCGCCTACGCAGTGCGCTCGCTGGCGGGGCTGATCGACCGGGTCGGCCTGCTGCGCGCCGAGCACGCGACAGAGCGCAACATCCGCCTCGCCTACCGCTACTACGAGCGCGGCACCGACACCCCCATCTCGCAGGCCTTCCGCCGCCGCTTCTGCCACACGGAGGTGGAGATCGAGATGGTGGGCGTCTGGGACACGGTGAAGGCGCTGGGCCTGCGGCTGCCGGTGATCTGGAAATGGACCGAGCGGCCGCACCGCTTCCACAACCACGACCTCGGCCCGCACATCCGCCACGGCTACCACGCCCTCGCCCGCGACGAGACCCGCGAGGTCTTCGCCCCGGTGCTCTGGCATTCGCGCCCCGGCTGGGAAGGGGTGCTGCAGCAGGTCTGGTTCCGCGGCGCCCACGGGGACGTGGGCGGCCAGCTGGAGGGCTACCAGCCGGCGCGGAAGCTGTCGAACATCCCGCTGGTCTGGATGCTGGAGAAGGCGGAATGCCACGGGCTGGCGCTGCCCGAAGGCTGGAAGGACCGCTTCCCCCGCGACCCCCGCGCCCCCTCGGTGGGGACGATCCGCGGCTGGGGCAAGTTCTTCCTCGCCCGGCGCAAGCGGGTGGTGGGGGCGGACCCGTCCGAGTCGCTGCACCCCTCGGTCCTGGAAGCGGACGGGTAGCAGGGGGCGCTGCCCCCGCCGCGCCCTGCGGGCGCGACTCCCCCGGGATATTTCGAAACCAGAGATTTGCAGGCAGGCGCCCCTTTCCCATCTCTGGTTTCGAAATATCCCCGCCGGAGGCCCGGCCCGCAGGGCCGGAAACGTCAGAAGTCCAGCCGGTCGCGCAGGGCGTACCACATCATCGCGCTGGCCAGCAGCGGCGTGCGCAGCGGGCCCAGCGGCGGCAGCGCCGGGGGGCGGGCGGCGGCCATGACGTCGAAGCGGGCGAGGTCGCCGTGGATCGCCTCGGCCAGGATCCGGCCCGCCAGCGTCGCCATCGCCACCCCGTGGCCTGAGTAGCCCGAGGCGGACCAGAGGCCGGGGCGGGGGCGGGCGAAGTCGGGCATGCGCGAGCGGGTGATCGCCAGCGTGCCGCCCCAGGCGTGGGTGATGCGGGCATCGGCCAGCTGCGGGTAGATCGACAGCATCGGCGCGCGCACCTTGGCGGCGATGTCGCGGGGAAAGCGCGGCCCGTAGCTTTCGCCGCCGCCGAACAGCAGACTGCCGTCGTGGGACAGGCGCCAGTAGTTCACCACGAAGCGGTCGTCGTAGGCGGCGATGTCCTCTGCCAGCACCTCGCGGGCGCGGGGGCCGAGCGGTTCGGTGGCGGCGACGAAGTTGTTGATCGGCATGATCCGCGCCTTCACCTGCGGCGACAGCCCGCAGAGGTAGCCGTTGCAGGCCAGCACCACTTGGTCGGCGCGGATGCTGCCGCCGTCCGTCGTCACCCGCCCCGGGTCCGCGCGGCGTGCCTCGGTCCCTTCGAAGATCCGCACCCCCGCCGCCTGCGCCCCGCGCGCCAGCCCCAGCGCGAAGCGCAGCGGGTGGATGTGGCCCGAGCCGCGGTCGATCATGCCGCCGGCGAAGGCGTCCGAGCCGATCAGGGCGCGGATGCCCGCGCGGTCCAGCGGCTCGGCCTGCGGGTAGTCGTAGTCCCGCGCCAGCTTGGCCGCATAGGCGCGGGCGGCGGCGGCGCCCTTTTCCGTGCGCTCGGCATGGGCGATGCCGTCCCGCCAGAGCGCGTCGATCTGCAGCGTCCCGATCAGCTCGCGCAGCAGCGCCACCGAGTCGAGCCCCATGTCCCAGAGAAGCCGCGCCGTCTCGCGCCCGTACCAGCGTTCCAGCGTGTCCTGGTCCTGCCGCTGGCCGGTGCCCACCTGGCCGCCGTTGCGCCCCGAGGCGCCGAAGCCGACGCGGTGCGCCTCGACCAGCGCCACGTCGTAGCCCAGCCGCGCCGCGTGCAGGGCGCAGGACAGGCCGGTGTAGCCGCCGCCGACGATGGCGATGTCGGCCCGGGTCTCGCCCCGCAGCGGCGCGAAGGGCGGCAGCGGCGGCGCGGTCTCGGCGTACCAGCTGGCCGGGTAGGCGCCGGGGCGGTCGTTGGCGTGCAGCAGCGACATGGGGTCAGACGTTCATCAGCAGGTGCTCGCGCTCCCAGGGGCTGATGACCTGCAGGAATTCCTGGTATTCCACGTGTTTGACCGCCTCGTAGATCCGGCAGAAGTCGCGCCCCAGCACGCCGCGGATCCGGTCCGCCGCGGCGAACTGGTCCAGCGCGTCGCCAAGGATCTGCGGGATGTCGGGGGGGCTCTCATAGGCGTTGCCGGTGAACTCCGGCGCCGGGTCGCGCGCGTCCACCAGCCCCTGGTAGCCGCAGGCCAGCGAGGCGGCGATGCCGAGGTAGGGGTTGCAGTCCATCCCCGCCAGCCGGTTCTCGACCCGCCGCGCCTCGGGGCCCGAGACCGGCACGCGGATGCCGGTGGTGCGGTTGTCGATGCCCCAGTGCAGGTTGATCGGCGCCGCGTGGTCGCGCACGTAGCGGCGGTAGCTGTTCACGTAGGGCGCCATCACCGCGATGACCGAGGGCAGGTGGTTCTGCAGCCCGGCGATGAAGTGGCGGAAGGCCGGGGTCTCTGTGCCGTCGGGCTGCGAGAAGATGTTGGCCTCGCTGCCGGTCTCCACCACCGAGTGGTGGATGTGCATGGCGCTGCCCGGCTCGTCCTGGATCGGCTTGGCCATGAAGGTGGCGAAGCAGTCGTGGCGCAGCGCCGCCTCGCGGATCAGGCGCTTGAAGAAGAAGATCTCGTCCGCCAGCTTGACCGGGTCGCCGTGGCGCAGGTTCATCTCGATCTGCCCGGCGCCGCCTTCCTGCAGGATGCCGTCGATCTCGAAGCCCTGGGCCTCGGCGAAGTCGTAGATATCGTCGATCACCGGCCCGTATTCGTCCACCGCGGACATCGAGTAGGCCTGCCGCGCGGCGGCGCGGCGGCCGGAGCGGCCGACGGGAGGCTCCACCGGCTGGTTGGGGTCGGTGTTGCGGGCGACCAGGTAGAACTCCATCTCCGGGGCGACGATGGGGGTCAGCCCGCGCTCGTTGTACAGCTGCACCACGCGCTTGAGCACGTTGCGCGGCGCCACCGGCACCGGCTGGCCGTCGCGGTCGTGGATGTCGTGGATCACCTGCAGCGTCCAGTCCGCCGTCCATGGGGCGGCGGTGGCGGTGTCGAAGTCGGGTGTCAGGATCATGTCCGGTTCAGTGAAGTCGGACCCGTCGTCGACCCAGTCGCCGGTGATGGTCTGCAGGAAGATGGAGTTGGGCAGGTAGAAATGCGTCTGCTTGGCGAACTTGCTGGCGGGCATGGCCTTGCCGCGGGCGACGCCCGCGAGGTCGGCGACGATGCATTCCACCTCGTCCAGCCGCCGGTCCTCCAGGTAGGCACGGGCGGCGTCCGGCAGGGCGCGGGTCCAGTCAGACATGGCGGCGCTCCTTGAAGAAACGCTCGATCATGTCGGCCATGGCGCCGGTGTCCAGCGGCCGGTCCAGTTCGGCGGTGGCCTGTTCCAGCAGGTCCTGCGGCACCACGCCGGGGCCGCGGGTCTCTATCAGACCCTGCAGGAAGTCCGGGGCGAACTCAGGGTGCGGCTGCACCGTGAAGGCGCGGGTGTCGTAGACCAGCGCGGCATTGGCGCAATAAGGGCTGGAGGCGACCACCTCGGCGCCCTCGGGACGCTCGACCACCTGGTCCTGGTGCCAGGCGTTGACCGCCAGCGATCCGGCGCCGGGAAAGTCGTACTCGACCCGGCCCACGACCCAGCCGCCGGGAAACTTCTCGACCTTGCCGCCAAGCGCCTGGGCGATGATCTGGTGGCCGAAGCAGATCCCCACCATGGGCACCCCGGCGCCGTGGCAGTCGCGGATGAAGGATTCCAGCGGCGGGATCCAGGGGTGCGGCTCGTAGGCGCCGTGGCGCGAGCCGGTGATCAGCCAGCCGTCGGCGGCCTGCACCGAGCCGGGCAGCACCATCTCCACCACCGGGTAGTGTTCGAAGGTAAAGCCGCGGCCGGCCAGCAGCCGCTCGAACATGTCCGGGTACTCGCCATGGGTGCGCGCCAGCGCCTCGGGGACGGTCCCGGTCTGTAGTATTCCGATTTTCATGAGCACCTGCGGATGTTTCGCGCAGAGCCTACCGCCGGGCCGCGGCACCGGCAAGTCCGGGTGGGGGCGGCCCTGTCCCGGGCCGCCGCCGCCGCGTGTCAGTTGGCCATCCAGCCCTGGTCGTACCAGTCCGCCACGGTGCCGGGCCATTCCAGCGCCGCGCCCTCGGGGTTCTTCAGCACGCCGCTGTCGAACAGGAACTTCGCCATGCGTTCCAGCCGCGCCGGGTCGATGGCGCCGACGGGGGTGCCCTCGGCCTTGAGGTATCCCTCGCCGGCCAGCTTGGTCATTGAGCCTTCCACCAGCGCCGGGTTCGGGAAATCACCGGCCGCAAGCATCAGCTTCGCGGCCTCGGCGGGGTGATCGGCGGCCCATTCGTAGCCGTCCTGCGTGGCGCGCATGAAGGCCTCCACCGTCTCCGGCTGCTCCGCCAGCACCTCGGCGCGGGTGCCGATGTAGCCGGTCTGCTGGTCCGGGATGCCGTAGTCGGCGTAGGTGAAATGCGACTGCTTGCGGCCCAGAAGCTCGCTGTTGATCCCCTCCCAGGTGGCGACCTCCAGCGTGAAGTCGACGCGCCCGCTGGCCAGCGCCTCGTAGGCGCCGGTGCCGAGGGTGACGGTGTCGTACTCGGCCACGCCGCCGTCGTTCTCGATCATCGTGCCGATCAAGGCCGCCTCCCAGGCGCTGCCGAAGCCGGCGTAGGTCTTGCCGGACAGGTCGGCGGGGCGGGTGATGTCCGCGTTCTCGCTGTTGTAGACCAGCCGCCCCGCCTCGCGCTGCATCGTCACCCAGAGGGCGGTGATGTCGGCGCCGGTGGCCCGCGCGCTCATGAAGCCGAGTGAGGTCATGTAGGCGAAGTCCGCCACCCCCGCCGCCAGCAGCGCGGTGGAACTGGTGTCGGAATAGGGCAGGATCTCCACCTCCAGCCCGGCGGCCTCGTAGAGCCCCCGGTCGCGGGCGGCGATCAGGCCCACGTGGTTGGTGTTCAGCGTCCAGTCGAGCGCGATCGTCACCTCCTCCGCCTCGGCGGCAAGGGGCAGCGCCAGCGCGGCGGCCATCAGGGTCATGCGGATCATGCAGGTTCCTCCATCAACAGGGTTTTCAGTTTCGTGCGGATCGGCGCCAGCAGCGCCTCTTGCCGGGCGCCGCGCGGAGCGGGCACGGGAATGTCGTCCAGCACCGGGCCGGGGCGGGCGGGCATCACCAGGATGCGGTCGGCCAGCTGCGCCGCCTCGTGCAGGTCGTGGGTCACCAGCAGCACCCCGCGCCGGGTCTCGGCCAGCCGCGCGGTCAGCCAGTCCTGCATCCGCAGCCGGGTGACGGCGTCGAGGGCCGAGAAAGGCTCGTCCAGCAGCACGAAGCGGCTGTCCTGCACCACGGTGCGCAGGAAGGCGGCGCGCTGGCGCATGCCGCCGGACAGCTGGTCGGGGTAGAGGTCCTCGCTGCCCGCCAGCCCGAAGGAGGCCAGCAGCGGCAGCACCCGGGCCCGCGCGGCGGCGCGCGTGGTCCCCCGCGTCTCGAGCCCCAGGGCCGCGTTGCGCGCCACGGTCAGCCAGGGAAACAGCGCGTCGGCCTGCGGCTGGTAGGCGATGGCGGGGTGGGGCCGGGCGGCGGCGGCGCCGTCCAGCGTCAGCCGCCCCTCGGCGCGGGTGCCGGGGGCGGGGATGCCCGCCAGCCACTTCAGCGCCGAGGTCTTGCCGCAGCCCGAGGGGCCGATCAGGCAGGTCACGCGGCCCTCGGCCACCTCCAGCGACAGCCGGTCCACCAGCACGCGGGTTCCGGCCCCGTCCCCGGCGCTTACCGTCAGCCCCTCAAGCCGCAGCATCGCGCCCCCTTGCGTGCCCGCCGGCCGTCAGCCGCTCGATCAGCCGCAGCGCGCCCAGCAGCGCCAGCGTCAGGGTGGCCGAGACCACCACCGCCGCCAGCACAAGGTCGGCGCGAAAATTGTTCTTGGCCGACAGGATGTAGATGCCCAGCCCGCGCCGCGCGCCGGCATATTCGGCAAAGATCGTCGCCACGATGGCGTAGGTGGCCGAGATCCTCAGCCCCGCGAAGAACGCCCCCCGCGCCCAGGGCAGCACCGCGCGGGCAAAGATCCGCCCGCGCCCGGCGCCCATGGAGGCCAGCAGGTCCACGTAGGCCCCCGGCACCTGCGCGTAGCCTGACAGCAGGCTGACCAGCACCGGGAAGAAGGTGACGAGGATCACCAGCAGCACCTTGGGCAGCAGCCCGAAGCCGAACCACAGGATCATCAGCGGCGCCAGCGCCACCAGCGGCACCGTCTGGCTGGCCACCATCAGCGGCAGCAGCCCGCGCCGCAGCCAGGGGGTGAAGTGCAGCGCCACCGAGGCGGCGAAGGCGAAGCTGACCGACAGCGAGAAGCCCAGCGCTGCCACCCCGATGGTGGCGGCGGCATGGGGCGCGATGGCCGCCCGTTCGCGCCACAGCGCCGCCAGCACGTCCAGCGGCGCCGGCAGCACCAGCGGCGAGACGCCGCTGCGGGCGCAGTACAGCTGCCAGGCCGCCAGCAGCAGGGCGGCGATCAGCAGCGGGGGCAGGGCATGGCGCAGCGGCGGCATGGGGACTCCGGGCGCGGGCCGGCGGGGCCGGCGGCGGTCGGTCGGAAGGGGGTCAGGCGCGGCTGGGCGAATTGGCCGAGGCGGTCATGTCGATGGTGACATGCCCCTCCGCCGGGCCGAACCGCAGGAAGGCCTGCCGCAGGGTCTCGAACACCGGGCCCGCGTCGCCGCGCAGCCGGGTGCAGAAGTTCTTGGACTTCAGGAAGGTGCCGGAGCCCTTGAGGAAGTCGATGCAGCCGTAGATCTCGTCCATGTGCCGGTCCTGCCCCAGCACGTAGAGCGAGAACTGCACGTCGATCTCCACCCCGGTGCGCGGGGCCGACAGCACCGCCTGCGCCGCCAGCCGCTGACGCTCGTCCAGCGACTGGTCCTGCGCCCGGGCCAGCGTGTCGCAGCGGCAGGAGGGATCGTCCGGCTCGCCGGGGCAGCCGCGCGACAGGGTGACGTGCATGGTCACGTGCTCGGGGCTGCGCGCGGCGCTGGCGAAAAGATCGCGGATCGCGTCCAGCAGCGGCGTCGGCGCGCCGACCATCAGGGTCGAGATGTCGTCGGTCTCGATCCGCAGCTCGTCCCGGTAGGGGTCCAGCGCCCCCAGCGATGACATGATGACGTCGACGAACCCGGACGTCATCGGATACAGCGACACTTGCGCGCCTATGAACATGATCAACCTCGCTCCGCCGGCATTATCCGGATCAGCTGTGAAGGGTTCGCGCGTCCCGCGCATCTCAGCCCCGCCAGTCGGAGCACCCCCGTTATGTGGCGCGACCATCACCGCTGCGCCGGGCGGTGTCAAGCCGGCCGCTGGACCTTGCCGCGCGGCGGCGGTAGGGCAGGGGGACGCCCCGCGCCGGAGTATCCATGACCGCCCTTTACGTAGATGCCGATGCCTGCCCGGTGAAGGACGAGGCGATGCGCGTGGCGCAGCGGCACGGGGTCAAGACCTACCTCGTCTCCGACGGCGGCATTCGCCCCAGCCCGTCGCCGCTGGTCGAGGTGGTGACCGTGGCCTCGGGCCCCGATGCCGCCGACGACTGGATCGCCGAGGCGATCGGGCCGGGCGATGTCTGCGTGACCAGCGACATCCCCCTTGCCGCGCGTTGCCTGGAAAAGGGCGCGCTGGCGCTGAAGCCGAACGGCGAGGCCTTCACCACCGCCGGCATCGGCATGGCGCTGGCCCAGCGCGAGCTGATGCAGGGGCTGCGCGAAAGCGGGCTGGTCAGCGGCGGGCCGCGGCCGTTCTCGCGGGCCGACCGCTCGGCCTTTCTCGACCGGCTGGAGACGACGATGCGGGCGGCGAAGAAGATTTGACACAAGGAACCTGGACATGACCGACGATTTCACCACCCGGCTGACCGAGGCGCAGCGCGCCGGCACCCGTTTGACCCCCGCGGGCGGCCTGCCCGCCAGTCGCGACGAGGCGCTGCGGGTGCAGGCCGGCGTCTGCGCCGCCATGGGCCGCGCGGGCGGCTTCAAGGTGGCCCGCCCCGCCGGCGGCGACGTGCTGCTGGCGCCGATCCTCGCGGACCGGATCGTGATGGACGGCGCCGAGGTGCCGGTGCGCGGGCGCATGGGGATCGAGCTGGAGGTGGGCTTCGAGTTGCTGGTGCCGCTGGACGCGCAGTGGCGGCAGGCGCCCGCCGACTACCTGCGGCCGCGGGTGGTGGTGGAACTGATCGACACCCGCGTCGAGGGCCCCGATGCCGAGACGCCGCTGGTCAAGCTGGCGGACATGCAGGTGAACCACGGGCTGGTGGTGGGCCCGGCGGCCGAGAACTGGGACGGCTCGGACTTCGGCACCGTGCAGGCGCGGCTGCGCTGCGGCGACACGCAGGTGCTGGACGGAGAAGCGACGGTGCCCGGTGGATCGGCGCTGCAGATGGTCGAGCTGCTGCGGCAGGAGCTGGGGGAGCATTGCGGCGGGCTGCAGCCGGGGCAGTACCTGATCACCGGCTCGCTGTCGGGGCTGCAGTACTACGAGGCGGGGCAGGACGTGCGCGGGGCGGTGGCCGGGCTGGGGGAGATCGGGCTGCGGCTGGTTTGATGCGGGGGGTGGTGGCGGGGTGAACCCCGCCCTACCGCTTGGCCCGGATGAGGCGCTGGTCAGCCCCCGGACAAGCCGAAGGCGCGGGGGCGAGCGCCTGCCCGTCTCGGCGGGCTGGCGCTGTGGAGTTGCAGGGCAATGCTCATTCTGTTCGCGGATGTGGCTGGGATAAAGTGCCTATACCGAAGGGTGGGGGCGCCAGCCCAGGGGCAGGCTGACGTTACGCTTTGGCGGGGTGAACCCCGCCCTACCGCTTCGTTCGGATGAGGCGCGGGTCAGCCCCCGAACAAGCCGGAGGCGCGGGGGCGGGCGCCTGCCCGTCCCGGCGGGCTGGCGCTTTGGAGCTGCAGGGCACGGCTCGTTCTGTGCGCGGGTTTGGCTGGGATAAAGCGCGTATGCCGGAGATCAGCAGCGCCACCCCACGGGCAGGCTTACGTTACGCTTTGGCGGGGTGAACCCCGCCCTACACTTTGTTTGAACAATGCGCTGGTCAGCCCCCGAGCAAGCCGTAGGCGCGGGGGCGAGCGCCTGCCCGTTCCGGCGGGCTGGCGCTGTGGGGCCGCAGGACAACGTTCGTTCTGTGTGCGGGTTTGGCCGGGATAAAGCGCCTACCTCAGAGGTAGGAGGCGCCACCCCACGGGCAGGCTCACGTCGCGCTTCAAGGGGGCAGACCCCCCTCAAGCCTTCAGATGCACCGTCACCAGCACCGTGCTCGCCGCGCCCTCGGCGAAGTCGGCGCGCAGGCGCAGCCAGTTGCCGAAGTGGGCCACCCGCGCCACCGCCAGCCCCTCTTTCTCCGACGGCAGCTTAAAGCGCGTGCCTTCCGGCACCCAGCGCATCCCGTCCGGGGAGATCTCCACCACCGCCTCGGGTTGCGGCCCCTCGGGGTCCTTCAGCGTGCGCAGGAAGATCACCGCCTCGCGGGCCCAGCCGGCCTCGTAGGGTTCGGTGGCGGCGGTGCCCTCCCAGCGCTCGTTGCGGGCGAGGATGGCGGTGATGTTTTCGGGCAGCATCAGAAATCCCCCGAGATGCAGACGGAATCGACGTAGAGGAACGCGCGGCGGGCCACGTCGGTCTCGGCGAAGAAGGCGAAGTTCAGCATGCACCACAGGTTCTTCATCGCGGGAATGCGGATCGGCTCGAACCCGGAGACGTCGAACTCGCGGTCGTTGCAGCGGAACGAGGTGGCCTGCATCGACGCAAGGTCGAAGTCGAAGCGGATGTAGGTCCAGTTCACCTTGGTGGCGATCTCGTTGTAGCACAGCTTCTGCGCGCCGCCGGGCAGGTCGCGCCAGCCCTCGGGGGCGAGGTGGTAGTGGCTGGCGGTCTTGTCGCTGTCGCCGATCGCCTTGAAGGGCACGGTTTCCGACTTGAACTGCCACTTCTGCAGGTGCTCGCCCCCCGAGGCGTTCAGGAACCGCATGTGCGGCATCACCCGGTCGATCGGCCCGTCCGCGTCGCCGCCCTGCAGGTCGAACAGGAAGCCGAAGGACCGCAGGTCGGTATCGCCCAGCTTCAGCTCGGTCGCCTCGGGCTTGAAGGTCACGTAGGCCTCGAACCGCAGCGGGCAGCGCTCTCGCAGGGTCAGCCGCTTGATGGCCACGTTCTGCGCGCCGGCGCGGGGGCGGGTGGCGATCTTCAGCGCGTAGGAGCTGTCGAGCCCGCCGTGCGATCCCGCGTCCCAGTGCGCCAGCGTCGACAGCATCGCGCTGGTGTGCTGGGCGTAGCCGGGCAGCATGGTGTCCAGCGTGTCCTCGTAATTGCCCACCAGCTGCGACCAGCCGCAGTGGCCGTGGGCAAAGTCGTCGTGGGTGATGATCCGCCGCAGCGGGTCGAAGCGCGACAGCGCCGGGTCGGCCAGGCGCAGGGCGCGCAGCATGGCGGTCTCCAGGTCGGGCGGGGCGGCTTGGCTCACGGGGGATGTCTCCTCGGGTTCGGTCATTCGGGGCTGCGCAGGCGCTCTACCGCGTCCCAGTCGATCTCCAGCCCCAGCCCGGGGCCGGTGGGCACGTCCAGCCGGCCGTTCTTCTGGCGCAGGCAGCCGGGGGCCAGGTCGGCCAGCTCGGTCTTGAAGGGGCTGCGGTCGCCCTCGCATTCCATCACGCGGAAGTTGGGCATCGCGGCCGAGAGGTGGACCGAGGCGGTCTCGCACACGATGCCCGACATGCCGATGTGCGGCGCGTAGCCCACGTCGTGGGCCATGGCGAAGTCGGCCATGCGCCGGGTCTCGGTGATGCCGCCGGCGCGGGCCACGTCGGGCTGCAGGATCGACAGGGTGCGGTTCTGGACCAGCCGCCGCGCCTGATCGGTGGTGAAGTTGCTTTCCCCCGCCGCCAGCGGCACCGGGCACAGGCGGCGCAACTCCTCGTAGCCCTGCTCGTTCTCCGGCTCCAGCGGCTCCTCGAACCAGAAATACCCGTTGTCCGCCAGCGCGCGGCCCACCTCGACCGCCTCGTCCAGCGTGTAGGCCCAGTTGGCGTCGACGCAGAGCTCCACCCCGTCGCCCGCGCGGCGGCGCATGGCGGCGATGCGGCGGCAGGCGTCGGGCACGGGGCGGGCCATCTTGATCTTTATGCGGGGGAAGCCCTGTTCGATCAGCGCCTCCAGCTCCGCCTCCATCGCGCTGTCGTCCTTCCAGTTGACGGCGGCGGCGTATACGTCGATCTCGCGCCGGCCCATGCCCCCCAGCAGCGTGGCGATGGGCAGGCCGGCGGCCTTGCCGTGGATGTCCCAAAGGGCGATGTCGATCCCGGCGATGGCCTCGATCAGCATCCCGCCGGCGCGGCCCGACAGGGCCCGGCGCAGGCTGTGCCAGTGGGCGGCGATGGCGCCGGCGGGCTGGCCGACGAGGCGCGGCTTCAGCGCGGTCTCGATCAGGTTGGCGTAGGCGCGGGGGGCAAAGCGGGCGAGGGTCTCGCCGATGCCGGTGATGCCCGCGTCGGTGCGGACCTCCACCAGCACGATGGAAACCTCCTCGTACCGGCCCCAGGAGGTGATGGTGGGCTGCGGCAGCCGCTGGGTCAGCGGGTGCGCGATGACGTCGGTGATGCGGATGTCCTGGCTCATGCGGCAAGCTCCTGCGCCAGGTCGCGCATCTCGCCGGCGGCGTCCCAGTTGACCCGCAGGCCCAGCCCCGGGCCCTGCGGCACCGCCAGTTGGCCACCGGCCGCGCGCGCGGCGCCGGGGGCGAGGTCGGCGAGGTCGGACTTGAAGCGGTTGCCGGCCAGCGGGCATTCCATGACGGCCGCGTTGGGCAGGGCGGCGGCGAGATGCAAGCTGGCGGCCTCGCAGATGATGCCGGACATGCCCACGTGCGGCGCGTAGGCCACGTCGTGCTGCGCCGCGAGGCGGGCCATGCGCAGCACCTCGGTGATCCCGCCGGAGCGGGTGACGTTGGGCTGCAGGTAGGACAGGGTGCGGTCCGTCACCAGCGGCGCGGCCTGGTCCAGCGTGTAGTTGCTTTCCCCGGCCGCCAGCGGCACCGCGCAGCGGGCGCGCAGCAGGCGGTAGCCGTGTTCGTCCTCGGGGCGCAGGGGTTCCTCGAACCAGGCATAGCCATGGGCCTCCAGCGCGCGGCCCACCTGGATCGCCTCGTCCAGGGTGAAAGCCCAGTTGGCATCCGCTGTCAGCTCCATCTCTGGCCCGGCGGCGGCGCGCACGGCGGCGATGCGGGCGGCGGCGGCGCGGGGCGGGCCGCCGATCTTGACCTTCATGCGGGTGAAGCCCCGGGCGCGGTAGTCGGCGACGCGCGCCACCGCCGAAGCCTCGTCGCCCCAGGGGATCGAGGCGGCGTAAACCGGCACCTCGGCGCGCGCCTCGCCCTGCAGCAGGCGCCAGACCGGCAGGCCCGCCGCCTGTCCCGCGATGTCCCAAAGCGCGATGTCGACGCCCGCGATCGCCTCGATCAGCATCCCGCCGGCGCGGCCCGACAGCGCCCGGCGCATCCGCGCCCAATTCGCCCCGATCGCCGCCGCGTCCTGCCCCACAAGGCGCGGGCGCAGCGCGGTTTCCACCAGGTTCGCGTAGGCGAGGGGGGCGAAGCGGGCAAGCGTCTCGCCCACCCCTGTCAGGCCGCTGTCGGTGCGCACCTCGACCAGCAGGATCGAGACGGCGTCGTAGCGGCCCCAGGAGGTCCGGGTCGGCTCTGGCAGCCGCTGGGTCAGCGGGTGGGCGATCACCTCGGTGATCCGGTGCGCGGGGGTGGCGGTCAAGGAAGTCTCCGTGGCGGGGTCGTTGCGGAAGGTGTAGCCGCCGCCTGACTTCTTGGCAACTAGCAAACTTAGTTGCTAAGTTGGAGGGTGCGTGCTAGGAGAGGCCAAACCAGCCAGTCAGGTGCCATGATCGATTCCGACAAATCCGTCTTCTCCGGCAAGCTCAGCGCCCCGCAGCGCCTGGCCGATACCGTGACCGAGGCGATTGCCACGGCGCTGTTCGACGGCCGCATCGCCCCCGGCGATCCGCTGCCCAGCGAGGGCGAGATCGCGCGGGAATTCGGCGTCAGCAAGCCGGTGGCGCGCGAGGCGCTGCGGCAGCTGTCGGGGGTGGGCCTGATCCACACCCAGCAGGGCAAGGTGGCCCGCGCCAAGGCGCTGACCGGCGAGCCGCTGGACCGGATCTACGGCTACGCGGTGCGCGCCAGCCTGACCCGCCTGCGCGAGGCGAACGAGATGCGCCGCGTGGTCGAGACCGGCATCGCCCGGCTGGCGGCCGAGCGGCGCGCGCCGGAAGGACTGGCGGTGCTGCGGCAGGCGGTCGAGGACATGCGCGGCGCGCTGGGCCGGCCGGACGATTTCACCGACGCGGACGTGCTGTTCCACCACGGCATGGCGCTGGCCACCGGCAACGCGATGATCCGGATGCAGGTCGAGGGCATGCGCTCGGTCCAGCGCGAGGTGTCGGAACTGTTCTCGCGCCGCTCGAACCGCAGCGCGGAGGACTGGGAGGCCACCG
>JBLXFD010000028.1:0-40341 GCA_048262455.1 Rhodobacter sp. | reverse complement strand
GGCGCGGATGCGCGAGATGGGATTCGAGGTCGACGTCTTCGAATTCCTGCCCTACCGGCTGTTCGGCGATCTCTATCACCGCATGGATTTCCTGCTGATGGTGTCGACCTACGAGGGCGGCCCGGCCAACCTGCCCGAGGCGCTGGCCTCCTCGACGCCGATCCTGTGCACCAACTGCGGCATGGTCCCCGACCTGATCCGCGACGGCGAGAACGGGCGCATCCTGTCGGGCAACATCCGCGACGACATGGCCATGCTCGATGCCATCGTGGACAACCGCGACGGCGCGGCCGATGCGCTGTTCGAGGGGGCCCATGCGCTGCAGACCGCGATCACCTGGGAAGACGTCATCGCCCTGCATATCCGCATGTATGCGGAAATCGTGGCCGAAACGCAGCCCGCCTGACACAGGGCCCCGAAAATGCCGGGGGGTGGATGGTTCCCCCCGGCGTTTCCGCCTAAAGTTGCCGAGGCCCGCGGGCCGCGCCCCCACTCGCTGAAAGTTGCTGCATGATCCTCTGTAACGGTTGCTCCAAATCCGGCACGCATTTCCTCACCAGCCTGATGCTCTCCATGGGCAAGACCCAGCTGGGCGGGACCCTGATCAAGCGGCCGAAGAAGCCGCTGACCGTGACCAGCAAGAAGCCGCTGGCCGAGATCTTTGCCGCCGATGACGACCAGTTCATCCATTCCCACCTGATCCACCGGCCGCAGCTGGCCGAGAAGATGCGGGCCCACAAGCACCTGTTCATCATCCGCCACCCGCGCAACATCGCGATTTCCTGGATGCGCCACCGCAACAAGCAGGATGCCGCCATCGTGGAATCCGCCGGGACGCTGGAAATGATCATCCGCGGCGGGTTCTTCGGCCATCCGGTGCCCGAGTTCATCGGCTACCACCTGCCCTGGCGCGACGAGGACGGCGTCTGCTGCATCCGCTTCGAGGACCTGGTGGCCCGCGATGCCGCCAGCCTGCAGCGCATCGCCGACACCGTCGGCGGCACCGCCGACCCCGAGCATTATGCCCGCGCCTTCGGCGACAGCTCGACCTGGACCGGCAAGGTCAGCGACTGGTCCGACAGCCCCTACTGGACCGAGGCGGTGGAAACCGCCTGGACCGAGGCCGGCGGCCCGGAGATCGAGGCGGCGGCGGGGTACGCCTGAGCGCGCCCCCGCGCGACCACTTGCCCGAGCGCGTCCCCGCGCGACCGCTTGCCCGGGCGCGTACCCGCGCGACCGCTTGCCCCTCAGCGCTCCCGCCCGGGCCGGGCGCGCCTCCGCGGGCACGCCCGGCCCGGCTCAGACAAAGACGAAATCCGAGAAATCCGTCAGCACCGTGCCCGGCAGGAAGATCGTGTCGGTGCTGCCGGCGATCTCGATCAGCGTGTTGCTGGCCGAGGTGGTCAGGGTCAGGTCGCCCTGCACGTGGCCGTGCATCTCGATCACGTCGCTGCCGGGGGTGAAGCCGTAGATCCTGTCGCTGCCGAAACCGCCGTCGAAGACGAAGGTATCCGCATCGGTGCCGCCATAGAGCCGGTCGTCGCCCGCGCCGCCGTCGATGGTGTCGGCGCCGGTCCCGCCGAGGAGGGTGTCGGCGCCGCCGTTGCCCTCGATCAGGTCGCCGAGGTCGTTGCCCTCGATGTAGTCGTCGCCGTTGCCGCCGCGGATCGTGTCCGCGCCGTTCTGCCCGGTCAGTGAATCGTTGCCGTCGCCGCCGAGCAGGCTGTCGGCCCCGCCGCCGCCGTCGATGGTGTCGTCGGCCTTGTTGCCGATCAGCGTGTCGTTGCCGGTGCCGCCGGTGATCAGGTCGCGCCCGTCGCCGCCGGTGATGCTGTCGGAGCCGCTGCCGCCGTCGAGCGTGTCGTTGCCGAGATTGCCCTGGATGGTGTCGTTGTTGTCGCCGCCCAGGATGCTGTCGGTGTTGCCGCCGCCGATCAGCAGGTCGTTGCCCGCGCCGCCGAGCAGGGTGTCGGCGCCGTTCTCGCCGCGCAGCGTGTCGCCCTGGTTGCCGCCGTAGAGCAGATCGCCCGAATCCCCGCCCAGCAGCGAATCCGCGCCATCCTCGCCGCGCAGCGTGTCCGCCCCGATGCCGCCGAGGATCGTGTCCGCCCCGCCGCCGCCGTTCAGCGTGTCGCTGCCGGCGCCGCCGAGCAGGGAATCCGCGCCGTCGCCGCCGTCGAGCAGATCCGCCCCGAGCCCGCCGTCGAGCGTGTCGTTGCCGCCGTAGCCCGAGATCACGTCGCCGCCGCGCATCCCGTGCAGCGCGTTGCCGCTGCCGTTGCCGGTGATCGTGTCGTTGCCGTCGCCGGTCACCGCGTTCTCGATCACCGTGCCCGCGGCGATGTCGAACCAGGCCGTGCCCGCCACCACCGCGCCGCCGCTGCCGCCGGTCCCGAGGTTCAGCACGATGTTTCCGGCAACCGGCGCGAGGTTGATCCAGTCGGTGCCCGCCAGGTCGGTGAGCGTGCCGCGCCCGGCGTCCGCCGCCAGCATCGCGGCGAATTCGCCGTTGTAGTGATGCACGTCGTCGTCGCTTGCCTCCGAGCCGTAGATCACCAGCTGCGCGTCGTAGAGATAGGCGTAATCGCCGCTGTAGACATCCGCCACCTCGATGGTCCAGGTGCCGAGCGCGCTTTCCCCGCGCAGGTGTTCCTCGGCAAAGCTCCAGGTGTCCATGCTCAGCGTCCCGGCGCCGCCGCTTTCGTACTTGGTCACCGTGGTGGTGCCGTCGGGCGAGGTCAGCGTGATGCGCAGGTCGCCGGGATAGGTGGAGGAGAATTCGAGCTGCAGCATCACCGTGTCGATCTCGAGATCCTCGGTCACCTCGAGGGTGAAGACCTCGCTCGTGCCGTCGGCATCGCCCAGCCGCACCCCGCCCAGGGACACGGTGTTCGAGGTCACGATCATCTCGTTGGCCGAGGTTTCGGCCGCGCCGAACAGGCCCCAGACCTCGGCGTTGCGCACGGAGGTGTAGGCGTCGATCATGCCGTAGCCGTAATCGCCGCTGATGTGCTGGCCGCCGCCGTTCACCGTGGCGGCATTGGTGGTCCAGGGGTCGTGCTCGTAGGTTCCCGAGCCGTCCATCGTGCCGGTGTAGGCGGCCGAGACCGCCAGGATGTCCTGCACGTCGCGCCAGCCGAGACCGGGGGCGGCCTCGAGCATCAGCGCGGTCAGCCCCGAGACGATGGGCGTCGCCGCCGAGGTGCCGCCGAAACCCGAGGTGTAGTCGCCGGGGTCGTAGCCGTCGCTGCCGAGCCGGTCGGTGGTGACGGCGCCGGCGGGGGCGGTCACCAGGATCGCGCCGCCGAAGTTGGAGTAGTAGGTGAGATCGCCGGAGGAGTCCGAGGCGGCGATGGTGTTGGTGAAGCGCGAGGCATTGGTGCCCGACCCGTTGGCGTCGCGGGTGTCGTTGCCCGCCGCCTGGTTGGTGATCACCCCGAGCCCGCCGCGCCCGTCGGCGGCCAGGGCCTCGTATTCCGTCTCGAGCTCGGCGGCGAAGGAGGTCGGGTTGTTCAGGTTCTGGTAGGTGTCGCTGTAGGACGGGGTCGAACCCCAGCTGTTGGACATGATGTCGAACAGGTCCGCGGCCTGGCTCACCACGTGGTAGAACGGGGTGCTGTCGGCGGCGTTGATGTAGCCGTAGGTGCCGCTGTCGAAGATGTTCACCCCGGTGATCGAGGCCTGGTGCGCCACCCCGCTGCCGCCCTGCCCGTTGCCCTGCGCCGCCGCGATCAGCCCGGCGACGGCGGTGCCGTGCCCGTCGCCCGGCGCGCCCGGGGTCGGGACGATCGCCGCCCCGAGATTGTCGAGCACATGGCGCGAGGGATCGTAATTCGCCGCAAGGTCGGGATGGGCGATGTCGATGCCGTCATCGTAGATTCCGACATGCACGCCGAGGCCGGAATACTCCTCCCAGACGGTTTCGATGTCTCCGATCAGCGGGAAATGCCACTGGCTTGCATACAGCGGGTCGGTCGGGGTGACGGGCATGAAAGGACTCCTGTTCGCTCAAAGGGGATCGTGGAAAATGGGGGATCAGCCGCCGGTCAGCGGCTCCCGCGTGGCAACGAGAAAGCCGGGACCCTGCATGCAGCGCGACATGCGCACGAAATGCCCGGTCAGGCGCAGCCGGGCGCCCGCCGGATATCCGTCGGCGCCGGCATTCTCGAGACTGACGGTGCGGCCGTCGGCCAGGCGGAACTGGATGCAGGGCGCGCCGGGGCCCAGCACGGTGCCCTCGATGATGATGGCCGCCTCTGCCATGCCCGATTCCGCCTCCTGTCGCGCTGCGTCCGTCCCGTCTCAGGATACACGCTTTCCACGAAAATCCGGCGTGAATATGACACCCGCAAGCAGAGTCGCCGCCGCGCGGGTCCCGGCCCGGGGGGGCACCGGCGCGATGTCAGCTTCGGCGCGCCGCCTGTTTTCCGACCCAGCCGAGGAAGGCGCGGTCGGGGCTGGAGAGGCGCTTGCGCCCCGATCCCGCCCACCAGGCCCGCCATTCGGCGGCCAGCGCATGCACGTCGGCGCCGGGCATGAGGGCGCGGGCCTGGTCCAGCGCCGCCTCGGTCGGGACCGGTCCGGGGCCCGGCGCCTCGACCACCCCGGCGCGGGCAAAGGCGATGCGGTCGCCCTCCTCCTCGGTCATCTCGTAATCGGGCAGGTTGGCATCCGCGATCATCCGGCGCAGCGCCGCGCGGAACACCCGCACCGGCGCGGTGGAGCCGGATTTCTTGTGCAGGGTCGCCACGCTCACCACCCAGGCGGGCTGGCGGCCGCAATGCTTGCGGGCCAGTTCGTAGATCCGCCGCTCCAGCGGCTTCCTCAGGCGGAAATAGTCCCTGTTCAGCGTCAGCACGGATTTTGCCAGCACCGCCCGGAACAGCCAGTCCGACAGGGTCACCGTGACGCTGATCATCCGCCCGCCGCGGGACTTGCGCACGATCTCCCAGGCCTCGATCAGGCCGAAACCGCGCGTGGTCTCGAGCCCGCCTGTGGCGAGGTTGGTGGTGATGCGGGTGCCGGCGAGACGCTCGAAGGCCTCCTTGAGCCGCATGTAGGCATCGCCCGAGGTGTCGCGGTTGGTGGCCACCAGCAGGTCGTGCGCCTTGAGCTGGAGCGTGCGCGACACCTCGCGCCCGGCGTTCAGCGCCGCCATCAGCTGGGAGACGCAGTAGATCAGCACGTCCTTGTCGTGGATCGTGGCGCGGCCCCTGACGCTGGGGGTGACCTCGATGCTGGTGCCGTTGTGGGCATAGGAGAGCACCCGCCGGTCGGGCCGGGTCGAGAGCGAGAAGATCGGATGTTCCATCGAGCCGAGGTCGTCCTTGGGCGCGGCATCGAAGATGTCGCAGACGAAGAAATCCGCCGTCGGGTGACGGTCGGGGGCAAGCCCTCCGGGGCCGCCTGTCGGGGCTGATGCCATGCCTGGTCCTCTGCTCGTCCCCTGCCCGTTCTGCCGCCCGGCGGGCGAGTCGGATCTATCGGGGTTTCAGTGACACCCAACCTAGACTTATCCACAATCCCCGTCCATCCCGCAGCCGGCTGCCAGCGTGGGATCGGAGTCGCCCGGACGTGGGATCGGAGTCGCGACAACGTCGGATCGGAGTCGCCCGAGCCCGCCAAGGGCAGGAAACCGCCCTTGGAAAACAAGGGCTTGGCGAAAGTCCCCGCAGCCCTTAACATATAAATAACAGATAAAATAACAAAACCGCCTGCCGGACCGCACCCGGCCCCCCTGCCCCGCACCCGGATGCATCCCCTTGAAATTTCTGTGAAAAGCACAGAATGGTCCCGGCATGTGCGCGTTATGCTTCCATGTGCGGCATTTTCTGGTAGTCTTGCCGAAACCGCGCACATCAAGCCGCGGAGCGGACGAGGAACAGCAGTCTCATGGCCGATGCCAAAGCCCCCCTGCCCCCCTATTTCAACATCGACCCGGATGCGGCGCTGGCCCATCTCGGGGCGCCCGCGGGCACCGAGGGTTTCGGCGCCATCGCCCGGGCCTGCGCCTCGGGGCGCAAGGACCTGGAAAGCCGCGGGCTCGAGGAGGGACAGTCGCGCGCGCTGCGGCAGTTCTCCACCTGGGAGATCACGCGCTACCTGATCCCCGTCGCCACCGGCCATTTCCGCCGGGTGCTGAAGCAGAACCCCGAGCTGCCGCAGGGCCGCTCCGACACCACCGGCGGCGCCAAGTGGTTCACCCTCGACGAGGTGCTGCGCCTGCGCGCGCATTTCGCCGCCCTCGGCTCCCGGACCAAGAACTACCTGCCCTACCGGCCCGCCGGCCAGCCCGCCAAGATGGTCGCCGTGGCCAACTTCAAGGGCGGGGTGGGCAAGACCTCGACTGCCGCGCATCTGGCGATGTCGGCCGCGCTCGACGGCTACAAGGTGCTGGTGATCGACCTCGACAGCCAGGGCAGCATGACCTCGATCTTCGGCGGCAAGGTCGAGGATGAATGGCAGACGGTGTTCCCCCTGCTCGCGCGTCACTACGCCCGCCACCTGCAGCAGGACAACCAGCGCCGGCTCGACCGGGGCGAGGCGCCGCAGCCGCTGGACGACACGCTCTCCGAAGCGCTGGACATCCGCGCCGACAGCCTGATCGCAAAGACCCACTGGCCCAACATCGACCTGATCGGCGCGCAGCTCAATCTCTACTGGGCGGAATTCCAGATCCCGGTCTGGCGGATGCAGGGGCGGGGCTGGAAGCTCTGGGATGCGCTGACCGAGACCCTGGCCGAGGATGGCGTGCTGGACCAGTACGACGTGATCTTCCTCGATACCCCCCCGGCGCTCGGCTATCTCACCATCAACGGGCTTGCGGCGGCGGATATCCTGCTGGTGCCGCTCGGGGCGTCCTTTCTGGAATTCGACAGCACGGGGCGGTTCTTCGACATGCTGCATTCCACCTTCTCCAGCATCGAGGAGGCCGAGAACATGGCCGCCCGGGCGCTGGGGCGGTCGGGGATCAACTTCCAGTGGGATGCGGTGCGCGCCGTGGTCACGCGCTACGACGGCACCCAGCAGGGCGAGCTGGCAGCCCTGATGCAGGCCTATCTCGGCCAGACCCTGTCGCCGCACCGGCAGGATTTCACCGCCCTGATCGGTCAGGCCGGAGAGCAGGTGCAGGGCATCTACGAGGCCGATTACCGCGATTTCAACCGCGAGACCTACGTGCGCGGCCGCGAGACCTTCGATGCCACCTATGCCGCCTTCAAGCAGCTTCTGGTCGGCGCCTGGCGGCGTGACGAGCTGGCCGCCCGCGAGGCGGCGGAATGACCGGGGTGTTTCGCGCGCGAAACGTTTCGGCCCGGCGCGCTGTGCGCGTGTGTCCGGGCCGCAAAGGCCCCCTGCCCCGTTCCCGGAAAGGAGCCGCGTGATGGCCCGCAAACGCCTGACCCCCGCCAATCCGATGTTCCTCGACACCGCGCCGTCCGGGCTGGAGACGAAATCCGCCTTCCCCCCGGCCCCGATCGCCGATGTCGCCCGCGACGCCGCCGCGACCTCGGCCATGGCCGAGATGGCCGACACCCTGCGTCGTGCCCGCGAGGAGGGGCTGATCGTGCAGCGCATCCCGCTTGCCGGGATCACCCTCGACCATCTCGTGCGCGACCGCATCGTGGTGGAGGATGACGAGATGGCGGCGCTTGTCGCCTCGATCCGGGAAAGGGGCCAGCAGGCGCCGGTCGAGCTCATGGAGCTGGCGGGTGGCGGCTACGGGCTGATCTCGGGCTGGCGGCGCTGCCGGGCGCTGGCGCTGCTGCATGCCGAGACCGGCGAGGACCGCTTTGCCGCCGTCCTGGCGCTGATCCGCAAGCCGGCGGGCGCCGCCGGGGCCTATCGCGCCATGGTCGAGGAAAACGAGATCCGCGTCGGACTCAGCTTCTACGAACGCGCCCGCATCGTTCTCAAGGCGGCCGAGCAGGGCGTCTACGAGGACGAGCGCGCCGCGCTCAAGGCGCTGTTCGGCACCGCCTCGCGGCCCAAGCGTTCCAAGATCGGCAGCTTCCTGCCCGTGGTGCGCGCGCTCGGCGAGGTCCTGCGCTTTCCCGGCGCGCTGCCCGAGCGCCGCGGCCTCGCCCTGTCCAGGGCGCTGGGTGAGGACCCCGGTACCGCGCTCCGCCTGCGGCAGCTGATCGACAAGGCGCCCCCGGCCACCGCCGAGGAGGAACAGGCGCTGATCGACGCGGTGCTGGCCGGGCAGGGGCCGAGGACCGGCAGCCCGCGCCCTCCCCGCCCGGCCCCCGGCCCCGCCGTGGGCACCCGGGTGGGCGAGGGGATCTGGATGCGCACCGCCGCCGGCGGCGAGGTCACGCTCTCCGGTCCCGGCCTGACGCCCGAGCGCCGCGAGAAGCTGCGCAACTGGCTGGCCGACCTTTAGCCCCGCGCGGGGGTGTTTCGCGCGCGAAACACCCCGGAACAGGGTCACATGTTCATGATGTCGTGGTGGTAGCGGCGCAGGAACAGGAAGCCCAGCACCGCGCAGGGCCCCGCCACCAGCAGCACGTAGGTGGGCGTCACGTAGGCGCCGTCATAGGTGGCGTAGATGCCCTGCCGCACCCGCCCGATCACGTGCACCATGGGGTTCCACCACAGCCAGTCGCGATAGGGGTTCGGGATGGAATCGTAAAGGATGATGACCCCGGAGATCAGGAACAGCGGCCGCGTCACCACCGACCAGATCCGCTCCCAGAACGGCGACATGGCGAAGAGGAAGGCGTTCAGCGATCCCACCCCGATTCCCATGGCAAAGGCCATGGCATAGCCTTCGATGATCCGCGGCAGGTCGAGGATCACCTTGACGTCGTAGAGCTGCAGGATGGCGGTGAAGACGATGGCCGAGATCATCGTCTGGGTGAGCACGTTCATCAGCACCCGGGCCAGGATCGCGTCCATGAAGGTCACCCCGGGATAGAACAGCAGCGGCCGCGAGAAGCGGATCGCCGAGGAGACCTTGGTCATCGTGTCCATGAAGGCGGTGAAGGGCAGCACGCCCGAGGCGAAGAACAGCGGAAAGCTGGTGCCGACCGGCGGCGAGCGGAAGGCGAGGGTGAACACCAGGGTGATCACCATGATGCCGCCCACCGGCTCCAGGACCGCCCAGAGATAGCCGAGCGCGGAGCGCCCGTAGGTGGTGGACATCTCGCGCTGCATCAGCGCGGCGATCACCCGGGGCGAACTGCTGCGGCGGGGGATGCGGGCAGGGGTCCGCGGCAGCGGCGGAAGGGCAGGGGTGGCGGATTGTGTCATCTGGGTCTCTGGCGTAGCCTCGCGGCATTGGATAAAGGTGTTTCACCCGATGCGCACGTCGCATCTTAGGAAAAGAGACCGGATTTGGAAGACGCCAGTCAGAAAGCCAAGGGAACAGGCCCCGCCGGAACCGCAGGCCAGGCCGGCCCGGCCGAGGGCGAGGCCCCCGCGGTCGGCAGCCTGGAAGCCCGCAGGGCCGTGGCGGAACGTCGCGCCCAGCTTGCCGCCGCCCGCGCCCGCGAGGAGGAAAAGGCCGCCGCCGCCGCTCCGAAACCGGCCGCCGCCGCCCAGCCCCAGCCGAAACCCAAGCCCGAAGCCGCCGGTCCCGCGCCGATCGTGGTGCGACCGGCCGCGACCACCGCCAAGCCGAAGAAGCGCCACTACATGCTGGCGCTCAGCTTCGTGCTGCTGGTGCTGGCGCCGCTCGCCGTCGCGGCCTGGTATCTCTACCGGGTGGCCGACGACCAGTATGCCAGCCGCGTGGGCTTTTCGGTGCGCAAGGAAGAGGTCGGTTCGGCGATCGAGCTGCTCGGCGGCATCACCGAACTCTCGGGCTCCTCCTCGTCCGATACCGACATCCTCTACGAGTTCATCCAGTCCGAGCAGATGGTCCATGCCATCAACGAACGGCTCGACCTGTCGGCGATCTACGCCAATCCGGGCGACCCGATCTTCGGGCTCGGCGAGGATACGCGCATCGAGGCGATGGCCAATTACTGGGGCCGCATGGTCAAGGTCTTCTACGACGCCGGGACCGGGCTGATCGAGGTGCGGGTTCTGAGCTTCGATCCCGACAATTCCCACGACATCGCCGCCGCGATCTTCGAGGAAAGCAGCGCGATGATCAACGAGCTCTCGGCGATCGCCCGGGCCGATGCCACGCGCTACGCCAAGGAAGAGCTCGACCGCGCGCAGGACCGGCTCAAGGAGGCCCGCCAGGCCATCACCGGCTTCCGCAACCGCACCCGCATCGTCGACCCCCGGGCCGACATCCAGGGGCAGATGGGGCTCATCACCTCGCTGCAGGCCAAGCTGGCCGATGCGATCATCGAACGCCAGCTGCTGCTGGAAACCTCCTCCGAAAGCGATCCGCGGGTGATCCAGGCCAACCGCCGGATCGAGGTGATCCGCGAGCAGATCGAGGAAGAGCGCGCGCAGTTCGGCACCAGCGCGACGGGGAATGACGACAAGGCCTTCTCGCGGCTGCTCGAGGAATACGAGGCGCTGTCGGTGGACCTGGAATTCGCCGAGCAGGCGTCGATCTCGGCGCGCACCGCCTACGAGGCGGCGCTGACCGAGGCGCAGCGCCAGTCGCGCTACCTGGCCGCCTACATCGCGCCGACCCGGGCGCAGACGCCGGAATATCCGCGCCGGTCGATCATCCTGCTGATGGGCGGGGCCTTCCTGGCGATCTCCTGGGCGATCCTGGCGCTGATCTACTATTCGCTGCGGGACCGGCGCTAGGGCAGGGCGCGGGCAATGATCGAGCTGCACAACCTGTGCAAGACCTACTATCTGAACGGCCATCGCAAGGTGGTGGCCGACAACATCAGCGCGGTCTTTCCCTCGGGCAAGGCGGTGGGCATCCTCGGGCGCAACGGGGCGGGCAAGTCGACCCTGCTCAAGATGCTGGCCGGCACGATGGACGCGGATTCCGGCTACGTGACCAGCACCGGCACGATCTCCTGGCCGGTGGGCTTCGCGGGCTCCTTCCACCCGGAGCTGACGGGGTTGCAGAACACCCGGTTCATCGCCCGGGTCTACGGGGTGGACAGCGACGAGCTGACCGTCTTCGTCGAGGATTTCGCCGAACTCGGGGATCACTTCTACCTGCCGACGCGGACCTATTCCTCGGGGATGCGGTCGCGGCTGGCCTTCGGGGTGTCGATGGGGATTCCCTTCGACACCTATCTCGTGGACGAGGTGACGGCGGTGGGTGACGCCGCCTTCAAGCGCAAGAGCGAGGCGCTGTTCGTCGAGCGGGTGACCAGCTCGGGCGCGGTGATGGTGACCCATGCGCTGAACCAGGTGCGCCGGCTCTGCCACCACGCGGCGGTGCTGGAGGACGGCAAGCTGCATTTCTACGAGGACGTGGAAGGCGCGATCGCGCATCACCAGAAGCTGATGCGCATCGACAAGGAAGCCGCCGCCGCCCTGGCCGCCGTGGCCGACGACATCGATTCCGACGACTGAGCCGGGGCGTTTCGCGCGCGAAACATTCCGCGCGCCGGGGTGGAACAGAGCCTAGTCCGGCGTCTTCGCGCCCGCCGCGGGCATCAGTGCCGGGGCCAGCTTTTCCGCCAGCAGGTCGATCAGCGCATCGCGCGGCAGCCCGAGCGAAGCGAGGTCGATGGCCCGCGCCTCGGGCGTGACCGGCCCGGCGTGCCAGGCCCGCGACAGGGCGGCGGCCAGGGCGGGGCCGGTGGCCTCGACGCTTTCGATGGCCGGGGTCAGGCGGCTGAGATCCTTGGGCCCGAAATGGTTGGTCACCACCCGCATCCCCGAGGCCGCCATCTCGATCGGCGGATGGCTGGGGTGGGGCGAGAACATCAGCGACAGCCCGAGGTCGCAGCCCAGCAGGAAGCCGGGATATTCCTCCCAGGGCAGCTTGCCGAGGCTCCGGAGTTCCAGCCCGCCGGGCAGGGCGACCGGATCGTGACGCAGCCCGACCGAGACCAGCTCGATCTGTTCGGGGGTCAGGCCCTCGGCCTCGACGAAGCGCCCCAGCGCCTCGATGGCGGTGGTGTACATGTTGCGCGGCACCTCGGGGCGGCCGTAGAGCGCCAGCTTGCGCGGCGCCGTGGCCGCGCGCTCCGGGCGCTTGCCGCGGGCATAGCGGTCGATGTCGATCGAGGGGCGGAAGGCGAGGGTCTCGCCCCTGGCAAAGCCGAAGCCTTCCCCGGCGAAATAGTCCCTGAGCAGGGTGGTGTTGAACAGCGGCTCGAAGTCGAAATCGTAGCTTGCCATGGCATCGGCGAATTCCGGACCCCAGGCGTAGAAGTTCGGCTCGAAATCCTGCACCAGGTAGTGAAAGCGCGGATGGGCGAAGCCGTGGCGGCGGATCAGCTTTTCGGCCACATGCGCCGTCCACCAGGCGGTGGCGAGGAAAATGTCGCCCCTGTGCGCGGGCAGGGTTTCCGAGGTGACGCCGCAGTGCAGGCTGACGCGATCCTCGGCGCCGGTGCCGCTGAGACGGCGCATCACGAAGGCGCGCGAGGCGGCATAGGAGGACACCGGCAGGTCGGTGGCGATGATGCGCACGTGCATGCCCCGCGCCGCGATGCCGAGCCCGATCTCGAGCGCGGTGTCGATGCCGGCGAAGATCTCGGTCGGGTTCAGGGTCGGCACCATCAGCACATAGGCCGGCTCCGGCGCGCCGGAGCCGAATTCCGGCGTCCAGCCCGGCTCCTTGCGGATGTCGATCAGGCCCTTCCACGGCGTGGCGCGGCGGCGGGGGGCGGGCTTGTCGCCCTCCTCGCGCCGGGCGGGGGCGGGATCGGCGCCGGGGGAGAGCGAATAGAGCCGGGTGTCGAAACGCCCGATGGCGCCCTCGAGCCCCGGCCCCAGCGCCTCGCGCAGGGTCCAGATGACGCGGCCGGCGCTGACCACGGCAAAGCCGGCCGCGATGCGGGCCAGGTCCGGGTGCCCGGTGAGCAGCAGTTTCGCCGCGTCCAGGAGGTGGCCGCCGGCGCCGCGCACCCGGCGCAGGTAGGGGCGCAGGGCGGCGGAATGCGCCTCGCCGTGTTTCAGGCGGCCGTCCTGCACGGCTTCGGCCAGGCGGTTCTGGGTGGAATGGGCCAGGTAGCGGGCCAGCCCGTAGGCGGCGGCCTCGCGGCGCAGCCACATGCTGAGCGGCACCCGCTTGCCGGCGTTCATCCGCCCGCTCAGCCAGCCGGCCTCGCGGTCGACTGCGCCCATGACGTTGTTGCCGTGCTGGCGGTAATCGACCAGCGGTCCCGGCACCAGCCCGACGCCGCCGGTGGCCGAGGCCAGCAGCCCGAGCCAGAGGTCGTGGTAGAAATGCACCCCCGATTGCGGCGGGAACGGCAGGGCGAGCCGGGCCACGCGCGGGCGCATCAGCAGGGTCATGCCGGTGATGTTGTTGCGGTAGAGCAGCCCGCGCAGCCCCGGCGCCCTGTGGCGGCGTTCGAAGGCGAACATCGAGGGCTTGAGCTCGGTCGTGCCGTCCGGGCCGACCAGCCGCCCGTCGCCGTGCACGAGCTGCAGCTCGGGGTGCTCGGCCAGCCTGGCCACGCCGCGGGCGAGGCGGTCGGGATACCAGATGTCGTCCTGGTCGCTGAGCGCGATCAGCGCCTCGGTGCCGGCGGGCAGGGCGTCGATGCGGGTGACGGCCTCGGCGATCCCGGCCTCGAAGGCGCGCACCGCGTCGAGCGTGTTCTCGGGGATCACCACGGCGGGATCGGACAGGCCCGCGGCGGCCGCCGCCTCGCGCAGGATGTCCTCGGAGACGCGGTCGGCGATCACCACCACCAGCCGCAGGTCGCGGTGGCTCTGTGCGGCGATCGAGGCAAGCTGGGCACGCAGGTGCTCGGGGTCGGGCCGGAACACGGCCATGACCACGAAGACCAGCGGCGCGGAGGGGGCGCTCATGCGGAGGGGCCTCCGGTTCCGGGGGCACGGCCGGAGCCGGCCGGAACGCCCCTGCAGAGGGGGCCGTGTCTTGGCCCGGAGGGGGCCGATCGCTCAGTCATGTGTGCCGCCAAACCGTCGTCCTGAAGGGCATCGTTAGTGGCTTCCGCGCGCAGGATCAACCGCGGGCACCGGCGGGCGCGGGCTTTTCCGGGCGACCGTGGCGCGCGGGTTCCGGCACGCCGGTAAGCCGTGTTATGGTAAATGAATCCTTTACAACCGCCCCAGCAGCGCGGCGAGCCAGAGCGTCACGCGGGCCGCCGTGCCCTGCCGATAGAGCCTGATCCGGCGCAAGGCGCGCAGGCGGCGCGGCAGCGGCGCGGCGCGCAGGGCGGCAAAGGCTTCGAGCAGGCGGCGGTTTTCCGGGGTCAGCCGGTGCGCCGAGGCGCGCAGGGCGGCGATATTGGTGTCGCTCCAGCCCTGCGCGGTTCCGCCGATCAGCCCGGCCAGGCGGCGCATCTTGTCGCGGGGGCGGTCGTTGGCGCCGATCTGGTTGCCGCCGGTCTGCCGGTAGAGCAGCGCCGGCGCGTCCTCGTGCAGCACGGTGCCGCCGGCGCCGGTGACGATCTGGTAGAGCCACCAGTCATGCACCACCACGCGGCCCGCCTCCGGCGCGGCCTGCGCCGCCAGCCGCGCGGCGGCGGGGTTCAGCAGCACGGTGTTGCCGGGCACGACGTTCTGCACCAGCGCATTGGCAAAGGACAGCGGGCGCGGCCGGGGCGGCGACAGGCGCAGCGGCCGGCCCCCGCCGTCGGCCACCATGACCCGCGCGCACCAGAGCGCGGGGACATCGCCGGGCAGCGCCGCCAGCGCCCGCAGCCCGCGCGACAGCCGGTCGGGGTGCCAGAGGTCGTCCTGGTCCGACAGGGCCACCCAGGGATGTTCGGGCAGCAGGTCGGGCGCGCGGGTCAAAAGATGCAGGAAGTTGGCCGCCGCCCCCTGCCCCGGACCGGGGATGCGCAGGGCGTGATGCGTCTCTGCAAAGGCGGAAATCCGCGCCGCGCTGTCATCGGTCGAGCCGTCGTCGCCGACCAGCAGCGCCCAGTCGCGATGATCCTGCGCGGCCAGGGTGGCAAGCTGTTCGGACAGATGCCCCCCGCCGTTGCGCACCGCCATCAGCACCGCGACGCGGGGGCCCGCCATCAGCCCAGCGACCAGATGTCGCCGTCGAAGCCCTCGGACAGGCCCGGCGGCAACCAGGCGGCGATGCGGTCGATATCGCCGTTGTCATAGACCAGCCCCTCGGGGGTGATCGAGCGTTTGCGCACCGTCACCGAGATATTGTAGCCGTAGCGCCGCACCCAGGGGTCGCGGCAGTCGAACCCGGCCAGCACCAGGTTGTAGAGCATCAGCCCGGCATTCCACAGCGTCAGGTGCCCGCCGACGATCGCGTGCTTGAGCGGCGGCACCGAGATCGCCAGCAGCCCGCCTTCGCGCAGGGCGTCGTGAGCCTTGGACAGGAAGGCGTTCACGTTCGGCTGGTGCTCGACCACGTGCGAGGCGAGCACGCAGTCGAAGGGCGTCTCGAACGAGATGTCGAGGAAGTTGCCGATCACGATGCCCTTGTCGTCGGGATGTTCGGCCAGCTTGAAGTAATGGCTCTCGCCGTAGTCGAGTTCGGTCACCACCTTGCCGGCGGCGCGCAGGGCGCGCGCCTGGTCCCCCGCGCCCGAGCCCACGTCGAGCACGCTGGTGATGTCGGGCGTGTCGCAGAGCCGCTGCACCAGCAGGCCGCTGAACTGCATGTCGCGGAACTCGGGCCGGATGGCGCAGAGCGCCTCGGACGAGCGGGCCTGTTCGTGGTGCTTCGGATCGTCGGTGATCAGCGCGATGCGGCGGCGGGCGGTGGCTTCGGTTTCGTAATCGCGCAGCGGACGGGCGGCGCGGGCGCGCAGGAACAGCGCCGGCACATCGTCGCGCGCGCGCGCCAGGAGCGCGTCGGCGATGCCGGCCGCCGTCGCCGCGTCGCCCGCCTGCAGCGCAAGCTCGCCGTCGAGCAGCTGCACCCGGCGCAGCGCGTCGGGGTCCTGCGCGGCCCCGGCCAGGGTGCGGGCGCTGTCGAGGGTCGCGGGCGGTTCCCCGGCCGCGACCTGCCATTCGGCCAGCCGCAGATGCCCGGCCAGCCAGTTCGGCGCCTCGGCCACCAGCCCCGCCAGCCCGCGGCGCGGCACGGATTTCTCGCCCGCCGCCGCCAGCGCGTCGAGCAGGGCGAGATCGTCGGCCAGGCGCCGCTTGGGCGGGGTGCCGCGGAACACCTGCACGGCGCAGGCAAAGCCCTTGTCGCGCGACAGGATGCGCATGGAAAAGCCGGTCTCGGCCAGCCATTCGCCGAGCGCCTTCCATTCGCCCTCGGGCCACTTGTCGTAGACGCCGTTGCCCTGCCAGTCGCAGAGTTCGTCGAAGACGATCACCGTGCCGTCGACGATGCGGTCGCTCAGCCGCCCGAGCACGAAGCGGCAGGCGCTGTAAAGGTCCGGGTCCATGTGGATGAACCCCGCCGGGCCGGGGTTCCCGGCCAGCCAGTCATCGAGGGTATCCTCGAAAAAGCCCTTGATCAGGGTCACGTTGGGCGGCACCGGGGGCAGCGTGTCGAGCGCGAAATGCCCGGCGTCGTAGGTGTCGCCGGTGCTGCGCTCCCAGGCTTCGGGCAGGCCCTCGAAACTGTCGAAGCCGGTGAAGCGCCGGTCGGGGCGGGCATGGGCCATGGCGCGGATCGAGCCGCCCTTGAACACGCCGAATTCCAGCGCCAGCCCCTCGGGGGCCAGCGCCAGGGCGGCCTTGAGCTGGGCCATCCGGCGCACCACCAGCGGGTGGCGGCGGAAGGGCGTGATATCGAGCGTTTCCGCCCCGAAGGCGCGGGACAGCGCGGGGCGCAGCTTGCGCGGGGCGGGGGCCTTGGTCACGGGCTGGGGCACGGGCGTCTCCTTTGCTCGGGCTCTCATCGCAGCAGGCCGGGGGCCTTGGCAAGGGTCAGGCTCCCGCCGTCCCAGAGATAGCCGTGCACGGTCATGGCCTCGTGCATCACCGCGTGCACCCGGCGCTGCAGGGCGGGCGCCATCCGCCGCCAGCTCTCGGCGGAGCCGGGGTGGACCGGTTCGGACAGCCGGATCAGGCCATGGCCGATCTCGCCCTCGGCATAGGCCTCGTGCGAGCGCAGCACGGCATCGTCCCAGGGCAGGCCCATGTGGGCGAGCACGGCGCGCAGCACCGGCTCGGGGTCGGTCACGAACTCCTCGTAGCGCACGAAGGGCAGCCCGTCGCGCCGGTCCTGCAGGAGCTTGCGGGAGTGCAGCGCGAGCCAGCCGTCGAGGATCGGCGCCTCGACGACGAATTGGGCAAGGCCGGGGTCGATTCCCTCGGCCCAGCGGCCCTGCTGGCGGCGCTGGCGGCGGTCCCGCGCGGGATCGTCCGTCAGGTGCCGCTCGCCGCTCAGCGCGACCGAGAACGGGTTGCGCACCAGCGCGAAGCCGCGGCGCGGATGCGGGTGGCACCAGACCGCGCTCTTGAGCACCAGCACCGCGTCGGGCGCGGGGCTGCGGTGGGCGAGGCGGGGATGATCGGCGGGGATGGCGCGCGCGGCGCGGGTCTGCAGCGCCTTGAACAGCGCCACGTCGCGCTTGTCGTCGGGCATGCGGATCTGGTGCACGACCTCGACCCGGGGATGCGCGGCGAGGCAGCGCTGCATCAGCGTTTCGCCGGAGCGGGCGAAGCTGGCCATGTGAAAGACCGGCAGACGGGGGGCGGTGGCCCTGTCCCCTGCCCCGGGCTCAGTCAACCACGATCTCGGCAAGGTCGATCTCGTCCTCGGGGCCGATCCGGAGGTCGAGCAGCGCCTTGTTGCGCAGGATGCGGGCCCAGGGCCAGTGCCACCAGGCGACCTCGGCCATCTGGCGGCGGACGCTCTCGGAAAAGCGCCAGCGCAGGTGCCGGGCGGGCACGCCGCCCCAGATCGCGAAATCCGGCACGTCCCTGGTGACCACGGACCCGGCGGCGAGGATCGCGCCGTTGCCCACCGTCACCCCGGACATGATCGACACGCTGTCGCCCATCCAGACGTTGTGCCCGACCCGGATCGGCCCCTTGGTGTGCCCGCCCCCGGGCAGGCCAAGTTCGCGCCGCAGCCGGATCGACAGGTTCATCGCCTGGGAATCGTGGCTGGAGGCGATCATCCGGCAATTGTCGCCGATGGCGCCGTACTTGCCGACATAGACCTGGCCGCGGGTTTTCAGCGCCCCGGTGAAGGAGGTGAAATAGCCCACCTGCAACGCCCCCTTGGCATCCATCCGGGCGGTGTCGATGCGGATCTTGCCGGCCTGCCGCCCCTCGGGGGTGGTGGCGTCGAAGAAGCGTTCGCGCAGCCGTGCGGGGCCGGGTCCGGGACGGGGGGTCGGTTTGGTCATCTGGTCTCTCATGCGACGGATTTCAGCGCGGGCGGCGATTGCACCACCAGCTTGTCGCGGTCGGTTTCGGAATAGATCCGGTAGCTGGCGGCGATGAACTCGGCATTGGCGAGATAGCGCTGGTCCTCGCCCGAGGCACGCCAGCGCGGGAAGGCGACCTCGTAGCCCAGAACGTCGGACAGGAAGGGCTGGATCGCCAGCAGCGGCCCGCCCATCAGGTTGTCGAAGACGAAATCCGGATCGTAGCTGTCATGGCGCACCCCGGCGAGATCCAGCGCCGCCCCGGCGATCGCCGCCAGCACCGCCGCGCGCGGGTGGTTGATCGTGTACATGAACACCGACTTGCGTTCGAGAAACCGCTCGATGATCGGTTTTCCGGCGAAATCGAGCCTGTTGTCCCGCCGCGTCATCTCTTCCATGCTCATCGCGTGGCCGCGGTCGAGACCGAGGTCGGCAAAGCCCTCGGGCGAGAAGCGTTCGAGACATTGCGCCGGGGTCAGCCCCTTGAGGAAGCTGTCCAGCACCACCACGGAATTGTAATCCCCCACGGGCGAGATCACCCGGTCCCCCAGCGGCCCGACATAGCAGGCATCCGGGTGGAAGCCGCGGTAGTAGACATTGGGCACGACGAGGGTCTTGTCGGGGAAATGCTGCTTCAGCGAGGCGGCGTTGAGCTCGCCGAAGGTGCGGGTGTCCTGGGTCAGGATCAGGTCCGACCTGCCGAGGTTCTCCAGCACCCGGGGGCGGGTCTCGTCATTGGTGAGATGCACGCGCACGATGCGCACGGCGGCGCCGGGGATCATCAGCCGCAGCGCCTGTCCCAGCCCGACGGACTGGCAGTTGGCGATCACGGCGACGCTGGCGGGGGCGGTCATGGGCGGGGCTCCTCTGCGGCGCCGGGATCGGGCATCAGCCCGGCCTCGCGCTGGATCGCCAGCAGCTCGCCCGGAGAGCTGACCACCAGCTCGGAGCGCGGCGCCTTGTCATAGGCTCGGTAGGAGGCGGCGATGAACCCCTCGAGATCGAGGTAGTTGTCGCTCTCGGCCTTGAACAGCATCCGGTCGGGGGGGACGGGCGTGCCGTCCTCCTGCCGGTAGCGCGGCCAGATCGAGCCGGTCCTGAGCCGGTCCGGCATCACGTCCCAGCGCACCGGCGCCGGGTCGCGGCCCATGAAGCGCAGCGCCTCGGAGCCGACATGGGACAGGATTTCCATGCTGGGATGATTCATCACGTAGAGGTTGGGCGCGTTTTCCGGATGGTCGAAGAACTGCGCCACGTGGATGTCGAGCGCGGCCTCGCGGCGGCGCAGGATCTCGCGGCTTTCGTCCCAGACCGTGCCGTAGCCGTAGGCCTCGTAGGTCTCCGGGGTGAAGCGGTCGCGGCATTCGGCCTCGCTCGCCCCCGAGAGGTAGGCCAGCAGCACGATCAGGCTGTTGTTGTTGGCCAGCGGCGTGCGGATGCGCTTGCCGCCCGGTCCGAGGAAGCAGATGTCCGGGTGGAAGCCGCGGAAGTAGATGTTGGGATAGGTGATGACCGGCTTGTTCAGGGTCTGCAGGCTGTCGGTGTTGAGCACGCCGAAGGACTTGATCGGCTGGCTCAGGATCACGTCGTACTTGCGCAGGTTGGCAAAGGCCGCCTCGCGCCGTTCCTGCGCGATGGTGTGGACCATGAAGGGCATGGCCGTGACCTCGTCCCCCATGATGTTGAGCGCGTCGGCGATCCCCCCGGCCTGGCAGTTGCCGACGACGGCGACCTTCAGTCTCGCCATGGCTGTCTCCTTCCGTTGGTGCCGATCAGTTGGTGCCGATAAGGCCCGGAACGTCGCGCAGCGTGATGTCCTCGCCGTCCCAGCCGTAGCCGTAGCTTGCCAGGGCTTCCCCGGTCAGCGCATAGACCCGCGCGCGCTGCGCCTCGGTCAGCACCTTGTACTTGTCCGAGGAGCCGGCATGGATCGGCTGCCAGAGCTTGATCTTGCCGTGGCCGGTCTCGCCCTTCCGGTAATCCTCGTGGCTGTTCATCACCCGGTCGGACCAGGCCAGGCCCATGTGCGCCACGATGCGCTTCAGCCAGGTCTCGGGGTCCTGCACGAAATCCTCGTAGCGCACGAAGGGCAGGCCGTCGCGGTAGTCCTGCAGCATCTTGCGGGAATAGAGCGCGAGGTAGCCGTCGAGGTTCTCGGCGGTTTCCACGTAGGGCATCATCAGCGGGTCGATGCCGGTGCACCAGCGCATCTGCTGCTTGCGCTGGTGTTCCGAGGTCCGGGAATCCTCGGTGTGGCGGAAGGCGCTGACGATGATCGAGAAGGGATTGCGGATCAGCGTGAAGCCGTGGCGCGGCGCGGGATGGGTCCAGACCGCGTTCTTGAGCAGGATCACCGCGTCGGGCGACAGGCTGCGATGCGCCAGCAGCGGATCGTCGCCGGAAATCGTCTGTTCCTCGCGCGTCATCAGGTGGCGGAACAGCGCGAGGTCTTCCTTGCTGTCGGGCTCGTGGATCTGGTGCACGACCTCGATGTCGGGATGGGCGTTGAGGCATCGCTGCAGCAGGGTCTCTCCGGACCGCGAAAAGCTCGCCATGTGGAAAATACGGTGCTCGGTCAAGTCAGGGCCTTCTCGTTTCCAATTCCGCCCTTCATAGCGGGCTTTCGAAGGGAATGCACGATCTGGCGGCGTTGCGCAAACCGGTTCCCTGTCCGATGTGGCCGTGCCATAGCAGGCGGATGAAATTCCGCTTCCGAAAACCTCCCGCCAGCCCATTTTCCGCGCTGCTGGCGCGCAAGCGCAAGGCCGCCGACGCGGGGCCGGCCCTGCCGCCCGGGCAGCGCCTGCTGGCGCTGCGGGACCGCCCGGTCGGGGTCAGCTTCACCGCCGCGCTGCTGGCGCGGGAATATCCGCAGCTGCTGCCGCGGCTGCTGCCCTGGGCGGTGCCCTCGGACGCGGAGGAGGCGGAGCTGGCGGACTGCGCGCTGCTGCTGATGCTGGGCGCGGTGCTCGAGGATGCCCCGCACCGGCAGAAGGGCACGCAGCGGCTGCTGGCGCTCGACGTGCCGGACGATCGCAAGATGTTCCTCGAACAGGCCTTTCTCGGCTCGGCCTTTTCCTGGTCGCCGCCGCACCGGACCCGGCCCGAGGCGGCCTGTCTCGGCTATGTCTGCGACGACCTCGCGCAGTATTACATGGCCGACTACCCGTCGCGGCTGACCCGGTGGCTGAATTCGCGGGAGGGGATCCCGGAGGCGGCGGCGGCCCGCGCCCGCGCCCTGATGGCGCGCATCGTCTCCCGGCGCATCACCAAGTACAACGCCCAGCCCATGGTGCGGCTCGCGCCCTCGGCGCGGCGGCGGGTGCTGGTCTGCGACCAGTCCTTCGACGATGCCTCGATCCGCTACGGGCGGATGGATGCGCGCGCCTTCGACGCCATGCTCGCGGCCGCCCGGGCCGAGAACCCGGAGGCCGAGATCCTGGTCAAGACCCACCCCGACACCGCCTGGACCGGCGGCGGCCGGGCGAGCTATTTCGACACGCTCCGGGCCGAAGAGGGGCTGACCCTGATCCGCGAGCCGATGAACCCCCATTGCCTGATCGACGCGGTGGACACGGTCTATGTCGGCACCTCGCAGATCGGCTTCGAGGCGCTGATGGCGGGGCGCCGCGTGGTCTGCTTCGGCGCGCCCTGGTACGCGGGCTGGGGGCTGACCGACGACCGCACCGAGGTGCCGCACCGGGCGCGGAGGCGCACGCTGGAGGAGCTGTTTCACGCCGGATACCTCTGGTATCCGCTCTACCACGTCCCCGGCAAACCCGCCCCCTGCGCCATCGAGGAGGTGCTGGATTACATCGAGGCCGCGCGCCCGGTGGCGATCACCGACGGCGCGGAGCGGGCGGAGGCGCCCGAGGTCTCGGTGGTGATCCCGGTGCACGACGGCGCGGCCTGGCTGGCCGAAACCGTGGCTTCGGTGCAGAAACAGAGCCTGTCGCGGCTGGAAATCATCCTGGTGGACGACGCCAGCAGCGACGGCACGCGGGCCGTGATGGACCGTCTCGCCGCGCTCGACCCGCGCATCGTGGGGCTGTCCCATGACGCTGTGCGCGGCCCCGGCCATGCCCGCAACACCGGGCTCGACGCCGCGCGGGGGGACTATGTCTGGCTGCTCGACAGCGACGACCGGCTGATCGACGTTGAGGTGCTGGCCGACCTCGTGGCCGAGGCGCGCGCCACCGGCGCCGACATCCTGCGCGCCCGCAAGGCGGGGGAACGGGTGCTCGACGGGGAGGGCCGCTTCGTCGCCGACCGCCCCGACCCGGCCGAGGCGCGCATCGCCGGCGGGCGGGCGGGCGCGCTGGCGGAGCTGCCGGAGCTGGCGCACAACCGCCATTGCTGGCTGCTGCTCTACCGCCGCGCCCTGCTCGACCGCGAGGGGCTTCGGTTCGCCACCGGCTTCTGGGAGGAGCGCGCCTTTGCCCTCGGCGCGCTGCTGGCGGCGGAGCGCATCGCCACCAGCGACCGCGCCGCCACGCTCTACCACATCCGCCCGGATTCGGTCGCGCGCCGCCCCAAGGGGCCGCGCGACGCCGAGGACATGGTCGGCAACCTCGAAGCGGTGGTGGCGCGGTTCCGCGACCACGGCGCCGCGGCGCCGGACAGCCCGCTGCGCGGGGTGCTGCGGATCACGCTCACGCAGTTCCTGCACTACCTGCTGTTCGGCTTCTTCCGAACCGTGGCCGCCGGGGCCGACCCGGGGAGCCGCGCCGCCTGGTATGCCCGCGTCGCCGCCGCCTATGCCCGCGCCGGGATGGGGCCGGAGGATCTGTGCCGCGATGTCGACGTGATCGACCCCGGCGCCTTCGACGCGGGGCGCTACCAGCTCGCGCTTGCCGCGCTGCTGGCGGGGGCCGAGGAGGATCTCGCCCGCGCGCTGGACGAGACGCCCTGCGCCCTGCCCGACCTCGTCGCCCGCTACCGCGCCGCGCCGGACGCGCCGCTGACCGCCGCGCTCAACGCCTATGCCACCGGGGCGCGCGTCCTTCCCGCCGCGCCGGCGCTGCGCCGCGCGCCGCAGGCCCGGGTGCTGATCCATGCCGGCATGTCCAAGACCGGCACCACCTGGCTGCAGCACTGGCTCGGCGCGAACCGGCCGCAACTGCTGGCGCAGGGGGTCTGGTATCCCGACTGCGGTCTCTACGTGCAGCCCGGGCGGCCGCACAAGACCGGCGGCCACGCGCCCTTCCTCGCCGCCGCGCAGACCGGCGACGGCGCGCTGCGCGACCATGTCGCCGCGGCGGTGGAGATCAGCGGCGCCCACACGGTGCTGCTGTCCTCCGAGGCCTTCCACCTCGGCCCCGAGCCGCAGCGCCTGGCCGATTACTTCGACGGCTGGCGGGTGGAGGCGGTGCTCTGGCTGCGGCGGCAGGACGACTGGGCCGCCTCGCAGTATCGCGAATACGTGGGCGGCGGCGCGACCTTTCCGGTCAGCGCCCCGATCGGGGAGTGGCTGGCTTCGGAGCAGACCCGGAACAGGCTCTGTTTCAGCACGATCCTCGATCCCTGGGCGGAACGGCTGGGGCGCGAGAGGCTGCATCTGCGGCGCTTCGGCGACGGGCGGCTGCGCCCGGCGCTGGGGCAGGTGGCGGGCTATGCCATGGTGCCGGGGATGCGCGAGGGCCCGGCGCGCCTGCGCAACGACGCGGTGCTGGACGACGCCTGGCTCGAGGAGATGCGCCGGCTCAACGCGGGGCCCTTCGCCTCGGTCCCGGCCTACCTGGCCTTCGTCGAGGAGGTGCACGCCCTTGCCGCGCGGTTCCGTCCCGAGGCCCGTGCCGCCGAACCGCTGAGCGCCGCGCGGCGGGCCGCGCTGATGGCGGATTGCGCCGCCGACAGCGCCCGGGTGTCACGGGTCTATTTCGGCGGAGAGCCGCTGTTTGCGCCGGAACAGGGTCGCATCGACCCGCCCGCCGCCGCGCCGCTGACCGGGGCCGAGCGCCGCGCGATCCATGCCGCCTTCCGCCGCCATGCGGTCGCGCCGCCGCCCGCGGATGCGGCCGGGGCCGCGCTGCTGGCCCGGATGCGGGCCGAGGTGCGCCCCCTGCCCCCGGATCGCGCGCGGATCGTGGCGCGCCATATCCGCGCCGCGGGGCTGTTCGACGATGCCTGGTATCTCGCCCGCAACCCGGACGTTGCGGCGGCGGGGATGGACCCGCTGATCCACTTCCTCCAGAGCGGCTGCGCCGAGGGGCGCGACCCCTCCGAGAGCTTCCGCACCCCGGACTGGTATCGCGCCCGCCCCGACCGGCTCGCGGCGGGGGAGAACGCGCTGGTGGCGGCGCTGGCCGACGGCGCTCAGCAGAGGAAGGTGTAGGAATAGGTCCAGAGCGTGCCGCCGCGGTTCTCGATCCGCAGCGTATCGGCCTGCACCGAGACGCCGGTGTTGCCGTTGATCGCGGTGGTGCCGGTCATCGCCACGTCGTTGAGGTTCTGCATCTTCGAGCCGGCGCAGAGCTGGGTCAGCTTCAGCGACTGGCCCGCGTCATAGGCGTAGATGCCGGAATGCTCGCTCTGCGGGAAGGTGGCGTCGATCACGGTGAGGAACACCAGCCCGCCGGCCGCGGGGGTGGGGATGCTGCCCACGGTGTCGCGCGCGATGTCGAGCGTGCCCGACCGCAGCCCCCGGGCGCTGGTGATGCCGGTCCCGGCGGCAAAGCTCAGGGCCTGGGTCCAGGCGCTGCCGTCGGGGCTGACCTTGACGGCAAAGTTGTCGCCCCCCGTGAGGCCGAATTCCGCCCGCCCCGACCAGTTCGACTGGAACAGCACCGAGGCGGTGTCGGGCGTGGTCGCCTTGTTGATCTTGAGCTGGTGCCCCGCCCCGGCATGGCTGAGCAGCGTCGCCTCGGACGAGACCGAGATCCGGTTCACCGGGTCGTAGACCGCGTTCACCCCCAGCCCGTCGAGGTTCTTGAGATCGGGCACCACGTCGGCCCAGTCCGCGCCGGTGAAGACCGCCTGCAGGGCCTCGTCGCGCACGTAGGCGACCCAGCCGGGCAGCGGTGCGGTGAACTCCCAGAGGCCGCCGGTCCAGACCGCGATGGCCAGGGCCTGCCCGGCCCAGGCCCCGGTGGCGCCCTCGGCCACCAGGTAGCGCGCGCCGGTGGCGGGTGCCGCGGGCGGCGCGGTTTCGGTGCGGCTTTCGACGGCGAGCTGCACCAACGCATCGAGCCGGGCAAGCGCCTCGTTGTGGGTGACGTGCTTCTGCGCCTGGGAGGGCAGCAGGTAGGGCAGCGACAGGGCTGGGGACGTGTCGGGCATCGGCGGGCTCCCTGGTGAGTCTTCGGGGCCCAGAGTTCCGCCCGGCTCCGAAGATCCGGTTACGGCGCCGCGCGCGGCGGTAACGGTTCGTTAACCATGAAGGGTGCTCCCTCTCCGCCCGCCCCCTGGCACGGGCGCGGCCCTCTGCGCTGACCTCGGATGTGACCCTATTTCGGCCCGTTCTTGCGCATCCACAGCTCGGTGGCGAAATCGGTGTCGATCTCGTTGAAGTTCCAGAACTCGCGCAGGGAGAGCCGCAGGCGGTTCGGCTTCTCGGGCACGCGCATGCCGTCCTCGGGCGTGGTCTCCATCACCCCCGACAGGATGCCGCGCCAGAAATCCGGGGCGAGGTAGTCGTTGTAGAGCCCCACGTATTCGCGCCCCTGCGGCAGCGCGCCGTCGCGGGCGAAGCGGAAGGGCGGCTGGAAGACGTAGTCCGCGCGCTTGCCGAAATAGCCCGCCTCGGTCACCGTGCTCGAGCTCATCGCGGCGACGCGGGTGATCGCGTCGGTGGCGCAGAGCGTGTAGAAATTCGCCTCGATCCGCTCGGCATTGGGGAACTGGCCGAGGATCGCCATGGTCTGCGGCGCCTGCGGCGCGAGCGGGTGCGCCTTGACGTAGAGCCTTTCGTGGCGCTTCGCGATCTCGCCGATCCGGCCCATGAACTCGGTCACGCCGACGAAGCGCTGGCCGTCCACCTGGCTGCGGTCGTGTTCCATCTGCATCAGGAACAGCGCGCTGTCGGGCACCAGCGTCTGGCGGAACAGCCGCCCCGCCGCCGCCGCCTGGATCGAGCCCATCAGCCGCAGCCAGTCCTCGCGCACCGCGCGGGCCGCCAGCCCTCGGGCCACCGGCGCGAGGTTCGAGCGCATGCCGAACATCAGGTCGTCGAGGAACCGCACCGGGTGGTTGATGACGTCGATGAAGGGGATGCCGTGGCGCATCAGCACCGCCTCGACCATGGGCGGCATCTCGAAGCCCACCACCAGCGCGTCGCGGAACAGGTGCACCAGCAGCGCCTCGACCTGCGGCGGGCAGCTCTGCTCGTTGAAGATCCGCACCCAGCCCTGGACGTTGCGCGGCACGCCGAAGGCGTCGTGGATCTGGGCGACGGCATTGCCGTCGAGCCCGCCCGACACGCTGTCGTGGCTCCACATCACCAGTTCGTTCGGCAGCCCGGTCGCCTGGCGCAGGGCCTCGCCGAAGAGCTGTTGCAGCCAGCGGGCGTTGAAATGCTGGGTCGGGCGCCAGTAATAGGGCGAGGCGCGCAGGAAATCGCCGGTGAAGACGATGCGTTGCGGCGCGCTCGCGGGCGGTGCGGCCGGAAAGTCTGGCTCAGCCATCGTGGCGCCTCGTGCGGGTCAGGAAGTTCAGGAGATCGCGGAACACGTGCTCCGGGGCAAAGCTGCCGCCGACGGCGGCCAGCGCGGCATCGGACATGGCCTGGCGCCGCGCCGGATCGTCGCGCAGGCGCAGCAGTTCGGCGATGAAGGCGTTGCGGCTGTCGGCCACGGCCAGCGCGGTGCCGGCCAGGTGCCCGATCCCGCGCACCGCCTCGGAGCAGTTGACCGAGGGCAGGCCCGCGGCCAGCGCGTCGACGGTCTTGATCTTGAGCCCGCCGCCGATGAACACCGGGTTGACGGCGATGTCATGCGCCGCCAGCGCGCCGTCCAGGTCGTCGACCCGGCCCATGAGGGTGACGTTGGGCCGCCCCGGGGGCGCGGAATTGCACACGGTGCCGACGACGGACAGCTCGAAACGGTCCGAGATCACCGGCCAGACCTGGTCGAGGAACCAGCGCAGCCCGTCCACGTTCGGCTCCGAATTGGCGCCGGTGAAGATCAGCCGGCGCCCCACCGGGCGGCATTCGTAGAGCGGCTTGGCGGGGATGGCATGGGGCACGGTCAGCACCCGCCGCAGCCCCAGCCGGTGCGAGATGTCGGCGGCGTCGAAGCGCGAGATGGCGATGATCGCGTCGTAATGCGCCATGATCCGCGCCTCGTCGGCGGCGCTCATCCGGATCGAGGGCACCTTGCCGAAGCGGGCGAAGACCCCGATGCGCGAGGACATGACGTCATGCGCATCGAGCAGCCGCGCCGTGCCCGGCGGCACCGCGTCGAGCAGGTAGGAGCGGTCGATGTATTCCACGATCACCGCGTCCTGCGGATGCCTGGCCAGGAACCGCTTGGTGCTGCGCACCCAGCTGTCGACGATGCGGTCCGACAGCGCCGGGTCGCGCCCGACGCGGCCGGGTTTCAGCGGTTCGGTCGCCTTCTCCTCGTAGCTCTTGTAGGAGACGACGTGATACCTGGCGTCGATCCGGGCGAGCTGCTGCTTGACGGCGGGGCCGACCGACTTGAACACGAAGACCGTCAGGTCGCATTCCGAGGCGATGGCCGACAGGATCGACTGCAGCCGCGAATGGCTGCCGTAAGCGCTTTCCCAGAACGGGATGTCGGTCAGCACGGTGACCTTGCTGCGCCGCAGGGCGCGGGCATCGGCATCGGCGCCGGGATCGGGCGGCGGCGGGGCCGCGGCGGGAACGCCGGGATCGGGCAGCGGCTGCGGCTCGGGTTCCGGTTCTGGCGGCGGCGGGACGTAGACCTCCTGCGGGGCCACGAAGCGGCGGTAGAGCACGTCGAGCAGCGGTTTGGGCAGCATCGCCCGCGCGGCGCGCCGCGGGAGAGATTTCCGGTCGCTCACGGCGCTCAGCCCCCGTAACCGGCGTAGGCGATGGTGAAGCCCCGGGTCTTGAGCCCGATCACCCGCTTGTCGTTGAGCCCGTAATCCGAGGGGCGCACCGGCCCGGCGATCGAGATGTCGAGAAGCTGGAAGGCGGTGGAGCGGCCCGGCTCGACCTCGTGGGCAAAGCGCAGGATGCCGCCCTTTTCCGAGGTCTGCTCCTGCTCGGCCTCGACCTCGAGCCCGTCGAGCTTCAGGCTGAATTCGTTCATCTGGTCGGGCACCAGCACCTGGTAGTCCATGGAGATCTCGTGCAGCCCCGGGCCGAAGACCGGCAGCACCACCGAGATGTCGCGCGCCCGGTTCGACCAGCGGAAGGCGCGGCCCTCGGCATCGGTTTCCGGCGCGTGCCAGCCCGAGCCCATGATCTGCGCATCGAAGGGCAGGAAGACCTCGACCGCGCGATAGGCGGGCGGGTTTTCGGCGGTCTCGTCCATCAGCGCGCGGGCGGCGGCCAGCGGGTCGCGATAGCTCGACACATGCCCGGCGAGGTAGCGGTTCTGCGTCATCATCGCGGTCTTCACCAGGAACAGGTCGGCGCGGGCGGCGGCGATCTGGCCCACCAGCATCCGCAGCACCGGGGCCAGCGCGGGCTCCGCGGCGGCGGCGCCGTCGTCTCCGGCCGCGGGGGCCAGGGCCTGCAGCAGCGGCGCATAGGGCGCCTCGAACACCCGCGACAGATGGGCGGTCAGTTCCGAGCTGCCCTCGACCTCGCGCAGGTCCAGATCGGCCCCCAGCCCCTGCGTCAGCAGCAGCGATGCGACACGGTCGGCGAGGGCGGGCAGGTCGGGCTGAGCGGTCGCGGGCTCCATCCGGGATTGCGGAGTTTCGGCCATGGTCACCTCGTATTGTTCTTCCGGGCCGAATGCGTCGGACTGCCCGGTCTGTCTGAAATATCGCGAATCGCGCCCCGGGGACGGTGACCCGGTTCTAGCGAGGGGGGGGCGCGATCACAACGCGACCCGTCCGCACGCACCGGCAATTTGCCGCTTTTTGCAGCGGCTGCGGGCGGAATGGTCAAATTGCGGTATTTCGTCCGGGGCGCTAAATTGCTACCGACAGGGCCAGCCGGTACGGACCGCCCCGCCGGTGCGGTGTTTCCGCCTCTCTCCCGGCCCTGCCCGGATAGAAAAGAGATTAGAAAATGAATGACTTGACCCCGGGTTCCGACCCGATCATCGCCGCCGGCCGGCGCGTCCTGGAAACCGAAGCCGCCGCGATCACGCTGCTGTCCGAGCAGCTTCCCGAAGATTTCGTGCCCGTGGTGCAGCTGATCCTGGCCTCCAGGGGGCGGGTCATCGTCTCCGGCATCGGCAAATCCGGCCATATCGGGCGCAAGCTCTCGGCCACCCTCGCCTCCACCGGCACGCCCTCGCATTTCGTGCATTCCGCCGAGGCGAGCCACGGCGATCTCGGGATGATCTCCAAGGAAGACATCTGCATCCTGATCTCCAATTCCGGCGAGACCTCGGAACTGCGCGACATCGTCGCCCACACCCGGCGCTTTTCCATTCCCATGGTGGCGATCAGCTCCAAGCCCGAAAGCACGCTGATGAAGGCGGCCGACTACCGGCTGACCCTGCCCGCCGCGCCCGAGGCCTGCATCATCGGCATGGCGCCGACCACCTCGACCACGCTGACCCTGGCGCTCGGCGACGCGCTGTCGGTGGCGCTGATGAGCCAGCGCAACTTCCTGCCCGAGGATTTCCGCGTCTTCCATCCCGGCGGCAAGCTCGGGGCGCAGATGGCGACCGTGGCGCAGCTGATGCACGGCGGCGCCGAGGTGCCGCTGGTGCGGGCCGGGACCTCGATGTCCGAAACCATCCTCGAGATGACCTCCAAGGGCTTCGGCATCGCCGGGGTCGTGGCCGAGGACGGCACCCTGGTCGGGGTGATCTCGGACGGCGACCTGCGCCGCAAGATGGAGGGGCTGATGTCCCATACCGCCGGAGAGGTGGCGAACCGCACGCCGGTGACCATCTCCTCGGCCTCGCTGGCCGCCCAGGCGCTGGCGATCCTCAACGAACGCAAGATCAGCGCGCTGATCGCGCTCGATGCCGACGGCCGCCCCGAGGGCGTGCTGCATATCCACGATTGCTTGCGCGCAGGTGTTGCATGAAGACTGTCATCCTTATTCCCGCCCGGTATGCCTCGACCCGCTACCCCGGCAAGCCGCTGGTCGAGCTGACCCAGAAGGACGGCACGAAGAAAAGCCTGATCCGGATGAGCTGGGAAGTGGGGATGAGCGTCCCCGGGGTCGACGCGGTGCACGTGGTCACCGATGACGACCGCATCCGCGAGGCCGCCGAAGGCTTCGGCGCCAGCGTCATCATGACCTCGGACACCTGCGAGAACGGCACCGCGCGCTGCGCCGATGCCCTGGCCCGCGCCGGGATCGAGGCGGACATCATCGTGAACCTGCAGGGCGACGCGCCGCTGACCCCGACCTGGTTCCTCGAGGACCTGATCGCCGCGATGAAGGCCGATCCCGACGCCGAGGTCGCCACCCCGGTGCTGCAATGCGACCGGATGACCTACGACATGTTCATCGAGGACCGCAAGGCGGGCCGCGTCGGCGGCACCACCGCGGTGTTCAACCGCAACAACCACGCGCTCTATTTCTCGAAAGAGGTCCTGCCCTACATCGACCCCGGCAAGGTGCCGACGGAGGACATCCCCGTCTATCACCACGTCGGCGTCTACGCCTACCGGCCTTCGGCGCTGGCGGCCTACACCTCCTGGCCCGAAGGCCAGATGGAAACGCGCGAGGGGCTGGAACAGCTGCGCTTCCTGGAAAACGGCCGCACCATGGCCTGCGTCATCGTCGAGGGGCGCGGCCGGGTCTTCTGGGAGCTGAACAACCCCGCCGACGTGGCGCGGATCGAATCTGTATTGAAGGACATGTGATGGACCGCATCGACACCAAGATCGTCACCGTCGGCGATATCGAAATCGGGGGCTCCAACCCCTTTGCGCTGATCACCGGCCCCTGCCAGCTGGAAAGCCTCGATCACGCCCGGATGATGGCGGAAAGGATCGCCGAGGCCTGCGCGCCCACCGGCACCAAATTCATCTTCAAGGCCAGCTACGACAAGGCCAACCGTTCCTCGATCACCACCCAGCGCGGACTCGGCATGGACGAGGGGCTGGGCATCCTCGCCAAGATCAAGGCCGAGTTCGGCTGCCCGATCCTCACCGACGTGCATGACGCGGGCCAGTGCGCCGGCGCGGCCGAGGTCTGCGACGTGATCCAGATCCCGGCCTTCCTGTGCCGCCAGACCGACCTTCTGCTCGCCGCCGGCAAGACCGGTGCCGCGATCAACATCAAGAAGGGTCAGTTCCTGGCACCCTGGGACATGGGCAACGTGGCGCAGAAGGTGGCCTCCACCGGCAACGAGCGCATCATGCTCTGCGACCGCGGCACCTCCTTCGGCTACAACACCCTGGTGAGCGATTTCCGCGGCCTGCCGACGATGGAGCGTACCGGCTACCCGGTGGTCTTCGACGCCACCCATTCGGTGCAGCAGCCCGGCGGGCAGGGCACCACCTCGGGCGGGCAGCGCGAATTCGCGCCGGTTCTGGCGCGGGCGGCGGTGGCGGTGGGCGTCTCGGCGCTGTTCATCGAAACCCACGAGGATCCCGACAACGCGCCCTCGGACGGGCCCAACATGATCCCCGTGGACCGGATGGCCGCGCTCATCGCCGAGCTGCGCGCCTTCGACGACCTGCGCAAGGCAGCGTGAGGGGCGGCGCGCCGCTTTTCCTGCATTACGCGCCACCCCCCGGGGCGGCCGGCATCGTGCCCCCCGACTGGGTCGCGGCGCTGGCGGCGCGCCCGGGGGTGACGCTGGCCACCGGCCCCCTGCCCGCGCTGCCGGAGGCGGCCGGGGCGGCGGTGCTCTGCAACCCGGTGTTCTGCGAGGAGCTGACGGCGCTGGTGCGCGCCGCCCGCGCCCGCGGCGTCGCGGTGACCGGGGCCTGGGACAGCCCGGATTTCGACCTCTCGCTCTGGGCCCACGGCCCGATGCGCTTTCACCCCGTGGCCGGGCAGGAGGCGCTGCTCTCCCATATCCGGGCGCTGGCCCGGGCGCTGGCGCTCTGCGACCGGCTGCTGGTCACCGGCCCCGGCATGGCCGGCCGGCTGGCCCGGCGCCTGCCCGCGGTGCCGCGCCTCGCGCTGCCCTTCGGGCTGCCCGCGCCGCTGCCCCGGCCCGCCGCCGCGGTGCCGCGCCGCGCCGCCTTCCTGGCCGCCGCCCCGGCCCTGCGCACGGCGCTGCTGCCGCGGTTCGACAGCCTGCTGGCGGCGCTCGAAAGCCTCGATGCCGAGCTTGCGGTCTGCCCCGACACCCTGCTCCCCGACTCCGCCGCGGGGCATCCGCGCCTGCTCCGCCGCCCGGTCCCGCCGGGCCCCGGCGCCGCGCGGGCGTTCTTCTCGGGCGCGGGGGTGGCGCTGTTTCCCGCCTCCGGCGCCGGCTACTGGCAGCGCGAACTGCCCGCGGACACCGCCCTGGCGGCGCTGGCGGCGGGGGCGGCCTGCTGCGGCGCCCTGCCCGACCAGCTGCTGTCGGACCCGCCGCCCGGCGCGGTGCTGGTCCCGGCCTCCGGCGACTGGCAGGAGCCGCTCGCCCGCGCCTTCGCCCCGCCCGCCCCGCTGCCGGCGCTGCAGCAGCTGCGGCGCTGGCGCTGGCAGCGGCGGCACCGGCCCGAGCGCGTGGCGGCGCGGCTGCACGCGGCGCTCCTGGCCGCCCCGGAGGCCGCCGCATGAAGGTGCTGTTCTTCGTCGAACCCCATGCCCTGCGCGACGGCTTTTCCGAATTCGGCAGCGCGCTGCTGCACATGCTGCCGCTGGCCCGCGCGCTTCAGGACCGCGAGGGCTGCGAGGCCCGGCTCTACTGCAACGGCGCGCTCGGCGACGCGGTGCTGAAGATCGGCCCGGAATTCTGGCCGCTGGTGCTGCTGCCCGACGCCTCCGAGCGCCGCGCCCTCACCGAAAGCGCCATCCCCTGGGGCCGCGAGGGCGAGGCGCTCTGGGAAGGGCTGATGACCGATCCCGACGCCCCGCCCGCCCGGCTGCAACGCCAGATGCTGCTGCGGCTCAAGCGCGAGGTCTTCGATTACGACGCCGTGGTGCTCTGGGGCGGCAATGCCGCCGTCGCCACGGTGGCCGAGGAACACGCCCTGCCGCGCCTGCACCTGGAACTGGCCAGCTTCCGGCCGCCCTTTCCCCATGCGCTGCTGATCGACCCGGCGGGGGTGAACGGCGGCGCCACCACCGCGCGCACCGGCATCGAGGCGATCGCGCGGCGCATGCGCCCGCTGCCGGCCCGCGCCCTGTGCGACCTGATGGTCCGCAGCGGCGCCGTGCTGCCGCCGCCGGCGCCGCCGCGCGGCCCGGGCGCGCCGCCGGTGGCGCTGCTGCCGCTGCAATTGTCCGACGATGCCAACCTGCTGTTCCACAGCGACCTGCCCTCGATGGGCGCCTTCCTCGAAGCCGCCGCCACGCCGCTGCTGGCCGCCGGCTGGCGGGTCGAGATCAAGCCCCACCCCGGCGCCGCCACCCGCGGCGGCGAGGTCTGGGAGGCCCAGGAACGCTGCCTGGCCGCCTGGACCGGCACCCCCGGCGTGACCCTCCTCCCCGAGGCGATGCCCGCCGCGGACATGCTGGCCCGGGCCCGCGCCGCCGACCTCGTGGTCTCCAACAACAGCTCGGTCGCCTTCGAGGCGATGCTGCTCGGCACCCGCGCGGTGGTGCTGGGGCGGGCCTGCTTCGCCCCCTACGGCGCGCTGCCGGGGCTGGAGGAGACCATCGCCCGCCACACCGACGCCGAATGGTCCGCCTACTGGGACCGCCGGGCGCGGCTGGCGGCGACCTGGCTGCTGGCCTCGGCCTTCGTGCCCGCCGGGGCGGCGGCCGGGGCGCTGTACGACTGGCTCAGCGCCGGCACGCCCCCCGCCGATGCCTTTGCCGGGCTCGAGGCCCGCGCCTGGCGCGCCTGGCCGGGGGCCGAGGCGCTGCGTGCCGCCACGCTGATCGGTCTCGGAACGGAGGGCGCGGTATGAGCGCGGTGAGCCTGCTGCTGGCCCTGGCCGACGGTCGGGAGGCCCGGCTCCTGCCGGGGGAGGACCTGCTCCGCATCACCCTCGACGGGCAGGCCCATGCCCTGCCCCGCCTGCCGGACGCGGTGCTCAAGGCCCAGCTCGACCAGCACGCGGCGGGGACGGAGCTCAGCTGTTCCGGCTGGGCGATCTGGGAAGAGGACCGCCGCCCCCCGGCGCTGATCTGCCTGGCGGACGGCACGGGGCTCCTGCACGTCGCCCGCCGCCTGCCCCGGCCCGACATCCGCGCCATGCAGCGGCTGGATTTCGACATGACCGGCTTTGCCGCCAGCTGCCCCGTCGTGGGGGAGGGCCCGGCGCAACTGGTCTTCCTCGGCACCGGGGGCGGGGTGTGCAAGCCGCTGGGCTGACGCCCCCGCGCGCCGTCCGGCCCGGTCAGGCCGGAACCGGCAGCTCCGTGCCCCAGCGGGTGTTCATCGCGCGGTTGCTTTCGGCATAGAAGGCCTCGATCCGGGCGCGCTGCGCCGGGCTCGCGCGCAGCTTTTCCGCGCCGTAGGCATGCACGGTCACGGTGTTCTTCAGCCCCTTGCGCAGCTCTTCCTTGGCCTCGCTCTCGGGCAGGCGGCCGAGCGCGCGGTTGGTCTGGCGCAGGATCTCCATGCTTTCCACCGGCAGGCTGACATTGGCCTGGCCCGGGTCCTCGAAGGGCACGTCCTCCGCCCGGACCCCGAACCGGCCCAGCACGTCGCCCAGCACCGTGCCGCCCTTGTAGTGATGCACCTCGAGCGCCGCGCCGAACACCCCCTCCCAGTCGGCGGCGAAGCCGGCGAAATCCAGCGAGCGTTTCTTGCGCATGACGAAATCGAGGTACTTCTCGAAGGGCAGCACCCCGCCGCGCTTGATGTAGGTGGAATAGAAGCTGACGATCCAGTCGGTCTGGTCGCGCACGTAGAGCACGACCTTGTATTCGCCCGGCATCATCGCATCGAGGATCGGCTTCAGCCCGGCGATGTAGTCCGGCGTGTTGAGATCGCGGTAGAAGAATTCCGAGATCAGCAGGTTGCGGTCCGGGGCCGGGCGGAAATGCTCGGGCAGGCCGACCCCGGGCGCGCCGCGCCGCGCCGCGGCGACGATCGCCTTGGCCATGTTGGACGAGGACAGGTAGGTGATCCCGGCGGTATCGGCAAAGACCGGCTTGTTGGAATTGAACAGCCGCTGAAGATAGGTTGTCGAGGTCTTTTCCGCCCCGATATAGACGTAGTTCATGCTCTGCCCCTGCTGAAATCCGCGGCCATTCATACACCGCCGAGGCACCGTGACAAGCCGGTGACCGGCCTTTCGCACCTGCGGAAAGGGATGGACACCGCGCGCCCAGCCTGTAACCCTCGCAGCCGTGCCCGAGCCGAGGAGGTGTCCATGTCCAACCCCTATTCATCGCTGGAGGCCCGCGCCTTCTGGTCGCCCGCCGTGGGCAAGCGCAGCCTGTTCGACATCTCCGATCTCTGGAAGGCGCCCTTCGCGATCGACCGCCGTTCCAGGATCGCCACCTTCGGCTCCTGCTTCGCGCAGCATTTCAGCCGCGCGCTGGTGGCCCGCGGCTTTACCTGGCTCGATGCCGAACCCGCGCCCGAGGGGCTGTCGGCCGAACATGCCAAGGCCTACAACTACGGCGTCTTCACCGCCCGCACCGCCAATATCTACACCACCTCGCTGCTGCGCCAGTGGACCGAATGGGCGCTGGGACATGCCGAGGACCCCAAGATCTTCTGGGAGGACGAGGCGGGCCGGATCTACGATCCCTTCCGCCCGGTGATCGAACCCGGCGGCTTTGCCAGCCCCGAGGAGATGTTCGCCGCCCGCGCCCGCTGCATCGAGGCCTTCCGCACCGCGATCATGGAGAGCGACATCTTCGTCTTCACCCTGGGCCTCACCGAAAGCTGGTTCGATGCCGAGGGCGGCTGGGAATATCCCATGTGTCCGGGCACGGCCGCGGGCAGCTTCGATGCGGAAAAGCACGTCTTCCGCAATCAGGATTACGAGTTCGTCCGCAAGAACCTGATGCAGGCGATCCGCATGATGCGCGCCGCGCGCAAGGGGGGGCCGCGCTTTCTGCTCACCGTCTCGCCGGTGCCGCTGACCGCGACCAATTCCGGCAATCACGTGCTGGTGGCGACGATGGAGAGCAAATCCATCCTGCGCGCGGTGGCGGGCAACGTGGCGGGGGCGCTCACCAACGTGAGCTACTTCCCCTCCTACGAGATCATCAATTCCCCCGCCTATCGCGGCTCCTTCTTCGAGCCGAACATGCGCAGCGTGAACCCGCACGGGGTCGACCACGTGATGAAGACCTTCTTTGCCGGCCTGCCCGAGGCGGTGCGCAAGGCCGCCGCCGCGCCCGCCGCGCAGCCGGGCCCCCGCAAGGGCGCCAAGGGCGGCAAGGGCCGGGCCGGGGCGGCGACATCCGCCGACGACACGGTCTGCGAAGAGGAACTGCTCGCCGCCTTCGGGTCGGGCGACTGAGCCGCTCCGCATGACGACGCCGCGCAGGATCGCCGTTCTCGGCAACAGCCACGCCGCCTGTCTCAAGGCCGCGCTCGACGCCGATCCGGCGCTCGGCGCGGGGCGGGACATCACCTTCTATGCCGCCATCGCCGAGCTGATGGCCGGGTTCCGCGCCACCGGCCCCGTGCTCGCCGCGCAGGACGACAAGCTGAAGACACAGCTGGCCCGCAGCGCCGGGAGCGACCGGCTCGACCCGGCGGGGTTCGACGGCTTCCTGCTGGTCGGGATGAGCTTCAAGCTGCACCCGCTCCCCGACGCCCGGCTGTCGCGCGCGGTGACGGCCCATGCGGTGCGCGACCGCATCACCGCCGGCTACGGCTGGCGGCTGGCCTGCGAGCTGCGCGCCCTGACCGCGGCGCCGATCCACGTGGCCCACATGCCGCTGCCCGCGCTCGACCGCGACCGGTTCGAGGCCGAGACCCCCTGCCCCGCCGGCTACGACGCGCTGGCCGGGCTCTGGGCCGGGGTGCTGGCGGACCGGGATCTGACCCTGCTGCGCCAGCCCGCCGACACCCGCTTCGGCGACCTGATGACCCGGCGCTCCTTCGCGCGGGGATCGGTGCGCATGGCCGACGGCGCCGCCCATGGCGACGACGAACGCTTCCACATGAACGCGCAATACGGCCGCCGCCTGCTGGAAGAGTGGTTCGCCGCGCTGTCCGGGACGGCTGCGCCCGGCGATGAAATTTGACGCGAAACCCGCCGGGATGCCCGCGAAACCGGCAGCCGAGCTTGCAATCGCGGCAGGCTCATTCTACTGACCTCAGGACATTTCCGTCCGGTTTTTTCTCGGGTTTTCACGCATGGGTTCCGACGGCGGTTCCGACGGTCACGACAACAAGGGATACGCAATGCATCGGGTTGCGCTGACAGATTCTTTTCACCTTCACGCACGAAATTTTCCTTCTCTTTTCAAATGCCTGGAGAAATCCAACATCACCCCGACGGTGTTTCTCGACCGCGAGAACGAAAGTTGGGGACTGATCCAGGCCACCGGCAATTACGACGCGCTGGATGACCGGGTCGCCCCGTTCATCGCCCGCTCGATCCGCACCGAGGCCGAGGTGTTCGCCGCCCGCGACGCCGATACGCTCTTCGCCACCGAGGTGGCCAACCTGCGGCTCTGGCCGCTCTGCCGGTCCGAGGCGCTGGCCTACCTGCTGACCCTGGACAACTGGCAGACCGACCTCATGCCCAAGGACGACCGGGCGATCTTCGACAAGGCCTGGAACGAGAACCGCGAGGTGCTGGCGCTGAACATGGCGGCGGCGAGCTACTGGCTCAACACCTGGTACGACCGCCGCAAGGAGATCTTCGGGCATCACTACTGCTGCGTCTTCTCGGGCTCGATGACCTACACCCGCACCCTGATGGAGCTGCTGCGCCGCTCGCCGACCAAGGCGATCGTGATGGAGAGCACCTTCACCGGCAACGATTTCATCTTCGAGGAGATGTATCACCCGGTGGCCAACAACCTCGGCGTCCAGCACCCGACCCTGCGCGCCTCGCGGCGCGAGCCCAACATGGAAGTGCCCAACCAGTACGACCGCGAGGTCATCAAGGCGCGCAACAAGGTGCTGTCGGCCAGCAACAAGAACGTCACCCAGCCGCCCGTGCGCTCGCTGCCGCAGTTCCCCGAGGACCGGCCGCAGCTGCTGCTGGTCGGCCAGGTGGTCAACGACTTCTCGCTGATCGAGGACGGCTTTCCCTACGTGAACTCGATCCCGGCCTATACCGCCCTGATCGACCGGCTGCTGGACGAGACCGCGTGCAACATCGTCTTCAAGGCGCATCCCTGGGAGAACAAGAAGGTTCACCTGAAATCGCCCAAGACCTTCGACGCGCTGGCCCGGCACGTGGCCGCGATGCCCGACGCGCGGCGCGCGCGGGTGCTGCTGGTCGAGGACGTGAACCTGCAGTCCCTGATCGAGGACAGCCAGTATTTCGTCACCTTCTGTTCCCAGGCGGGGATCGAGGCGGCGATGATGGGGCTCAGGCCCTTCATCCTCGGCCGGGCCTTCTATTCCGGTGCCGGGTTCACCGAGGATTGCGCCGATATCGACACGCTGGCCCGCGCCGTGGCGACCACGCCCGGCCTGCTGGATCTCGACGGCTACAAGGCCTTCGACCGCTTCCTGGTGGACCTGTTCCAGTACGGCACGACCTCGGTCTTCGAGAGCGGCGAGAAGCGCATCCGCAACATGCTGATGCGCCCGACGCCGCTGGAACAGAAGACCCCGCTGCGCACCGAGCTCGAGCTGGGCAACACCCAGCGGCGCTCGCGCTCCACCGCGCAGCGCTGGAACGGCGTGATGCGCAAGAAATCCGCGCTCGTCCACGATCCCGAGGCGATCCGCGCCCTGGCGCCGCGCCTCGAGGTGGAACTGATCGACATGCCGGCCAGGCTGTCCAGCACCGCGGGCACCATCGAGATTGCCGTCGCGGTCTCAAACACCAGCGATTTCATCGTGCCCGAGCGGCTGGCGGGCAAGCCCTTCCGGCTGTCCTACCACGTTCTCACCGGGGCCGGGGAACGCTACCTGTGGAACGGCGAGATGACCGACCTGCCCTCCGAGGTGCACACCGACGCCCGCTTCACCATGCAGTTCAAGGTGCCGCCCGAGCCCGGGCGCTTCAGGATCATTCCCGGGATGTTCTATCCCGGCGTCTGCTGGTTCGACGACAACCGCGAATGGGAGATCGACGTTGCATAAGATCGCCCCCCCCGATTTCGCCGCCTCCCTCCCCGAGGACATGCCGCGGCCGCTGAAGGTCAATTTCGTGATCTCCAAGGATCTGAAATCGAAGATCTTCCACGACATCTTCAAGCGCTACCTGCAGTTCGATCCCGCCCTGCTGGAGGTGACGATCAGCGAACAGCCGGTCGACGGCGCGCATGTCCACCACTACCACCGTCCGCATCTCGAGACCGAGCTCAAGGCGCCCGCCGTGGTCACCGTGCACCACGACCCGCGCGACGTGGACCCCTGGCTCGAGCCGCGCAAGTTCTGGGCCGTCTACCGCCAGACCGCGCGCATCGTCTGCCTGAACTCGCTGCAGGTCGACGACCTCGCAAAGGAGGGTCTGACCAACACGCTGGTGATCCCGCACGGCTATGACGACATCATCTTCTCCAAGGAGAAGAAGACCTTCGATCCCGGCCGCAAGGTCAACATCGGCATCGTGTCGAAACGCTACGACCGCCGCTTCAAGGGCGATGCCTACATCTTCGAACTGGTCGACCGGCTCGATCCCGAGCGGGTGCGCTTCACCCTGGTGGGCGCGGGGCGCTCGCTCGACGCGGCGCGGATGCGCGAGATGGGATTCGAGGTCGACGTCTTCGAATTCCTGCCCTACCGGCTGTTCGGCGATCTCTATC
>JBLXFD010000027.1:0-41410 GCA_048262455.1 Rhodobacter sp. | reverse complement strand
GCCCCTCGCGCTCCCCGGGATATTTTTGACCAAAAGAAGGGGGGAAGGGGACGGTGTCCTGATCGCGGGGGCATTCGCATCGTTGATGGGTGTCATCGCCTCTTTGCGTTTGGTGCCGCGTGCCTATCTGGTATAGAACCCCCCGCGACGGCAGAGGACAGGGCGATGGCTGAGACACGCAAGAAACTGGCCGAGGTGGATCCGGTCTGGAACCAGATCCGCGACGAGGCAGAGGCGGCGGTGCGGGACGAGCCGCTGCTGGGCGGGCTGGTGCATACCGCCGTGCTGCATCACCCCACGCTGGAGCGGGCGCTGGCCTGCCGGCTGGCGCTGAAGCTGGCCTCCGGCGAGATGTCCGAGCAGATCCTGCGGGAGATCGCCGAGAGCGCCTATGCCGGGGATCCGGCACTGGGCCAGGCGGCGCGGGCGGATATCGTCGCGATCTACGAACGCGACCCGGCGTGTCACCGGTTCCTGCAGCCGCTGCTGTACTTCAAGGGCTTCCAGGCGCTGCAGGCCTTCCGTGTGGCGCACTGGCTATGGGGCGAGGGGCGGCGGGACCTGGCCTATTTCATCCAGATGCGGGCGAGCGAGGTCTACGGCGTCGACATCCATCCCGCCGCCACCGTGGGGCGCGGGATCATGATCGACCACGCCCATTCCATCGTGATCGGAGAGACCGCGCGGGTGGGCGACAACGTGTCGATGCTGCATTCCGTGACGCTGGGCGGCACCGGCAAGGAGGAGCAGCAGCGCCATCCCACCATCGAGTGCGGCGTGCTGATCGGGGCCGGGGCCAAAGTGCTGGGCAACATCACCGTGGGCGCTTGCAGCAAGATCGCCGCCGGGTCCGTGGTGCTGCACGACGTGCCCAAGCGCAAGACCGTGGCCGGGGTGCCGGCGAAGGTGGTGGGGGAGGCGGGGTGCGACCAGCCTTCGGTGATGATGGATCACCTGCTGAAGGGCATTCCCTAGGGGGCTGCCCCGGCCGCTTGGCCGGGGCGTCGTTTCATCGGATCAGGCCAGCATCGGCTCAGGCCAGCATCGCCACCGGGTTCTCGAGGTTTTCCTTGATCGCCTGCAGCAGTTGCGCGCCCAGTGCGCCGTCGATCACCCGGTGATCCACCGAGAGCGTGGTGGACATGACCGTGGCGACGGAAAGCTCGCCCTCGGCGTTCACCACCGGCTTTTTCACCCCCGCGCCCACCGCGAGGATCGCGCCGTGGGGCGGGTTGATCACCGCGTCGAAGTTGTCCACGCCGTACATCCCCAGGTTCGACACCGCGAAGCTGCCGCCCTGGTATTCCTGCGGCGCGAGCTTGCGGTCGCGGGCGCGGGCGGCGAGGTCCTTCATCTCAACCGAGAGGGCCGAGAGCGTCTTCTGGTGCGCGTCCTTCAGAACCGGGGTGAACAGCCCGCCCTCAATCGCGACGGCGACGGCCACGTCCGAGGCCTTCATCCGCAGGATCCGGTCGCCGGCCCAGACCGCGTTGGCCTCGGGCACCTGCTGCAGCGCGATGGCGCAGGCCTTGATGACGAAGTCGTTGACCGACAGCTTCACGCCGCGCCCTTCCAGCTGCTTGTTGAGCTGCGAGCGGAAGGCCAGCAGGTCGTCCAGCAGGATGTCGCGGCGCAGGTAGAAGTGGGGGATGGTCTGCTTGGCCTCGGTCAGGCGGGCGGCGACGGTGCGGCGCATGCCGTCCAGCTTGACCTCCTCGAAGGCGCGGCCCTCGTAGAGCTTCGCAATCTGCTCGTGGCCGGCGCTGGCCGGGGCAGGGGCGGCGGCAGCGGCGGCGGGTTTGCCCGCGGCCGGTTTGGCGGTCTCGGCGGGTTTGGCGGCGCTGGCGCCCTCGACGTCCGCCTTGACGATGCGGCCGCGCGGGCCGGAGCCCTTGATCTGCGCCAGGTCCAGCCCCTTGCCCGCTGCGATGCGGCGGGCGAGGGGGGAGGCGAAGATGCGGTTGCCGTCCTTCTCGGGGGCGGCGGGGGCCTTGGCGGCGCTGTCCTTGCTGCCCTCGGCCGGGGTGGCGGCCGTGTCGCCGCGGCCGTAGCCCTTGGCGGGGGCCTCTGCCTCGGCCTCGCTGTCCTTCGCGCCGCCCTCGTCCGCCTGGCCGCCGGAGGCGCCCGCGTCGATGTCGTCCGCGCTTTCGCCCTCGGCCAGCAGCACCGCGATGGGGGTGTTCACCTTCACGCCCTCGGAGCCCTCGGAGACGAGGATCTTGCCGACCACGCCCTCGTCGACGGCCTCGAATTCCATCGTCGCCTTGTCGGTCTCGATCTCGGCCAGCAGGTCGCCGGAGGAGACGGTGTCGCCCTCCTTGACCAGCCACTTGGCCAGCGTGCCTTCCTCCATGGTGGGGGAGAGCGCGGGCATCAGGATTTCGGTGGGCATCAGTCGGTCTCCTCCACGATCACGCGGCCCCAGGGTTCGCGGACCATTCCGCCGCTTTCGCGCGCGGTCCAGGCCTCGAGTATCCCGGGCAGGTGGGAATGCAGCCAGGCAAGGTGGTCTTCCTCGCTGGCGCCGGCGCCGGTCTCGTCGCGCACGAAGTCGAGCGGGACCAGCAGGCGAAAGCGGCGGTCGGCGTCGGCCGCCTCGAGGACATAGGCCTCTCGGTTGGCGCTGTAGCGGAAGCTGTCGGTCTGCATGGCTCTACCGGTAGGTCACGGACTTGACGGCGTCGATGACCTCCTGCGTCGAGGTCAGCGCCAGCTTTTCCAGGTTCGCCGCGTAGGGCATGGGCACGTCCTTGCCGGTGCAGTTGATCACGGGCGCGTCGAGGTAGTCGAAGGCCTCCTGCATCAGCACCGCCGAGATGTGGTTGCCGATCGAGCAGACCGGGAAGCCTTCCTCGACCGTCACGCAGCGGTTGGTCTTCTTGACCGAGGCGATCACCGTCTCGGTGTCCAGCGGGCGCAGGGTGCGCAGGTCGATCACCTCGGCGGCGATGCCCTCCTCGGCCAGCGCGTCGGCGGCCTCCAGCGCGTAGGTCATGCCGATGCCGAAGCTGACGATGGTCACGTCCTCGCCCTCGCGCCAGATCCGGGCGCGGCCCAGCGGCACGGTCCAGTCCTCCAGCTGCGGCACGTCGAAGGACTTGCCGTAAAGGATCTCGTTCTCGAGGAAGATCACCGGGTTGGGGTCGCGGATGGCGCTTTTCAGCAGGCCCTTGGCATCGGCGGCAGAGTAGGGCTGCACCACCTTGAGGCCGGGGATATGGGCGTACCAGGCGGCGTAGTCCTGGCTGTGCTGGGCGGCCACCCGGGCGGCGGCGCCGTTGGGGCCGCGAAACACCATGGGGCAGCCCATCTGGCCGCCGGACATGTAAAGCGTCTTGGCGGCGGAGTTGACGATCTGGTCGATGGCCTGCATCGCGAAGTTGAAGGTCATGAACTCGACGATCGGCTTCAGCCCGGCGAAGGCGGCGCCGACGCCGAGGCCGGCAAAGCCGTGTTCGGTGATCGGCGTGTCGATCACGCGCTTGGCCGAGAACTCGTCCAGCAGGCCCTGGGTCACCTTGTAGGCGCCCTGGTACTCGGCCACTTCCTCGCCCATGACGAAGACGTCGCCGTCGCGGCGCATTTCCTCGGCCATGGCGTCGCGCAGGGCCTCGCGGACCGTGGTCGACTTCATCTCGGTGCCTTCGGGAATCTCGGTCTCGGCGGGCACGCGGATCTTGATCGGGGTCTGCGCGGTGGAGGGGGCGGAGGCGATGACCTTCTGCGGCCCGCTGTCGCCAAGGGCCGCGCCCTCGTCGCTGTCGCCCGCATCCTCGGCGTCGCCATTGCCGGAATCGGCATCGGCGCCAGACCCGGCGGCCTCGAAGTCCTCGCCTTCCTCGCCCAGCAGCGCGATGGGGGTGTTCACCTTCACCCCCTCGGTGCCCTCGGCCACGAGGATCTTGCCGACGACGCCCTCGTCCACGGCCTCGAATTCCATCGTCGCCTTGTCAGTCTCGATCTCGGCCAGGATGTCACCGGAAGAGACCGTGTCGCCTTCCTTCACCAGCCATTTCGCCAGCGTGCCTTCCTCCATCGTCGGAGAGAGCGCGGGCATCAGGATTTCCGTCGCCATGTGGTCAGTTCCCTTCTTTCGCGGGTTCGGCGCAGGCCTCGACCAGCGCCAGCAGCGCCAGGTAGGCCTCGGACCCCTTTTCCTGTGCATCGGGGCCCAGCACGACGAAGGAGGCCGAGCGGCTCGGCGCCTCCATCGTGCAGGTGTCGCCGTCACAGGTGCCTTCGTACGTGTCGAGATAGGCCTGCCGCTGGCTGCCCGCCGGGTCGTCCAGCGTCAGGGCCGTGATCAGGTGGGGGGTATTGTCGCGCAGGTTCAGCGTGATCTCGGAGATACCGATGTCGTAGTAGGTCTGCTTGGTGCGCTCCGCGCTCAGGTGCGCGAAGTCCAGCGGCGTGACACTCATCCGCCGGGCGCCGTCCTCCAGCTCCTGTCCGAAGCCGAGCGTGTACTGGCAGCGGCCTTCCCGGTTGAACCGTGTCAGGAAGGTGTCGGCCTCGGTGCCGCCGTTCAGTAGCCGCTCCAGCGTGGCCACCATCGGGGTTTCAAGCGCGTCCTGCGCCAGCGCGGGCGCGGCCGCGAGGGCCAGAAGGACGGCCGCGGAGGGAAGGGCGCGCCTCACGCGTTTTCCTCCTGCGGCAGGGCCTCGGCGTAGATGTCGGTCCACAGCTCCTCGACCGCCGGCTCGGGGCTTTCCTTCGAGTATTCGGCGGCGGCGTTGACGATCTCCTTGATCTCCTTGTCCACCGACTTCAGGTCCTCCTCGGTGGCGTGGTCGCCCTCCAGGATGCGGCGGCGGATGCTTTCGATGGGATCGCGTTCCTCGCGCATCTTCTGCACCTCCTCGCGGGTCCGGTACTTGGCGGGGTCGGACATCGAGTGGCCGCGGTAGCGGTAGGTCTTCACCTCGAGGATATAAGGACCCTTGCCTTCGCGGCAGTGTTTCACCGCCTTCTCGCCGGCCGCCTTGACCGCCAGCACGTCCATGCCGTCGACCTCTTCGCCGGGGATGCCGAAGGCCTCGCCCCGGGTGTAGATCGCCGGGCTGGAGGTGGAGCGCTTCTGCGAGGTGCCCATGGCGTACTGATTGTTCTCGATCACGAAGATCACCGGCAGGTCCCAGAGCGCGGCCATGTTGAAGGTCTCGTAGACCTGCCCCTGGTTCGCCGCGCCGTCGCCGAAGTAGGTGAAGCAGACGTTGTCGTTGCCGCGGTACTTGTTGGCGAAGGCGATGCCCGCGCCCAGCGGCACGTTGGCGCCGACGATGCCGTGGCCGCCGTAGAATTCCTTTTCCTTCGAGAACATGTGCATCGAGCCGCCCTTGCCCTTGGACAGCCCGCCCTCGCGGCCCGTCAGCTCGGCCATGACGCCCTTGGGGTCCATCCCGCAGGCCAGCATGTGGCCGTGGTCGCGGTAGGTGGTGATGCGCTGGTCGCCATCCTTGGTCGCGGCTTCCAGCCCCACCACCACGGCCTCCTGGCCGATGTAGAGGTGGCAGAAACCGCCGATCAGCCCCATGCCGTAGAGCTGGCCAGCCTTTTCCTCGAAGCGGCGGATCAGCAGCATCTCGCGGTAGAAGTGCAGCAGATCGTCCTTCGAGGCGTCCGTCTTCTTCGCCTTGCGGGTGGCCATGTCGGTGCCTCCTCCATCGCGCGGTACAATTAGTTTAGCGTTAAACAATTCCATATCGCAGCGGCCGGCCGATTGCGAACGGATTTTTTCGGGGTGTGCAGAGACCAGCCATGCGCGGGTGGCATGGCTGGTGAGACAGAGGGCCGGCGCCCGTCCGTGGGTGGGCACTGCTGCCGCTGGTGGTCTTCGATTTATGGTGCCGTCGCGCCGTCGCTCCACCCCCGCACCAACGGTGACAAAGCGCCCGCCCGAGGAACGGACGGGCGCTGGCCCGGCGGCACTGCGTGCCTTGTTCCGGGCCGGGTGCGCCTGAATATTAGCGGATGATGACCTCGTCGGGCCGCACCAGTCCCAGCACGTCGCGCGCCTGCTGGTCCAGCAGGTCGAGGTCCAGGAACTCGTCCGACAGCCGCCGGGTGCGGTTGCGCAGGGCGCTGACCTCGGATTCTAGCGCCGCAACCTCGCGCTGCAGCGCCTCGGCCTCGGCCTCGATCTGGATGCGCCGGAACAGCCCGTAGTCGCCCTGCACGCTGGCGAAGGTGAAGTAGCTTCCCAGCGTGAAGGCGATCGCGAAGAACACGACCACGCTGAAAGCGGGTGCTTTTCTCTGTCTGCCCATGGTTCTGCCTCTCTCCGCCTCTCGCGGGCGGTGTAGCGGATACTCTGTCACAGCGATTCGCCTTTGTGAATCCCCCGGGGTGCGGGCACAGTGATGTGTGTTCGCGCAGCAACCGGATTTCCGCCGATGCCCACCGCGCCCCGCAGCGACCTGCCGACCCACCGGGTGGAAAACCAGCCGCCCGCGCGGGTGCCGGACCTGTGGGGGCAGGACCCGGCCCTGCGCGCGGCGGTGTCGGCCGAGGATGGCGACGCGGCGGCGGTGGAGGCTTTCGCGCGAGTGTTCTCGGACCCCGACATGCAGGAGGCCGGCCGCGCGGCAGAGCGTCATCCGCCGGAGCTGCGGCTGTTCGACCGGGGCGGGCGGCGGCTGGACGAGGTGGTGTTCCACCCCGCCTACCACGCGCTGATGCAGGCGGGGCAAGCCGGCGGCTATGCCGCGCGGGCCTGGGAGCCGGGGGCGGGCGGCCACGTGGCCCACGCCGCCATGGTCTACCTGCTCAGCCAGGTGGAGCCCGGGGTCTGCTGCCCGCTGACCATGACCTACGCGGCGGTGCCGGCGCTGGCCGCCGATCCTGCGCTGGCGGCAAGCTGGGGACCGAAGCTGACGGCGCGGCACTACGACCCCCGCGCGGCGCCGCTGGAGGGCAAGCGCGCGGCGACGCTGGGCATGGCGATGACCGAGAAACAGGGCGGCAGCGACCTGCGCGGCACCAGCACCCGCGCCGTGCCGGTGGAAGGCGGGTACGAGCTGACCGGGCACAAGTGGTTCTGCTCGGCCCCCATGTCCGACGGTTTCCTGACGCTGGCGCAGGCGCCGGGGGGGCTGACCTGTTTCCTGGTGCCGCGCTGGCGCGAGGCGGGGCGCAACGCGATCCACCTGATGCGGCTGAAGGACAAGCTGGGCAACCGCGCCAATGCCTCGGCGGAGATCGAGTACCACGGCGCCTTCGCCCACCGGCTGGGGGACGAGGGGCAGGGGGTGCGGGTCATCCTGCGGATGGTGCACCACACGCGTCTGGACACCGCGATGGCCCCCGCCGGCCTGATGCAGGCGGCGCTGGCGGAGGCGGCGCACTGGTGCCGGCACCGCCGCGCCTTCGGGGCGCCGCTGATCGACCAGCCGCTGATGCAAGCGGTGCTGGCCGACCTGGCGCTGGACCGCGAGGCGGCGCTGGCGCTGGGGCTGCGGGTGGCGCGGGCCTTCGACGAGGGGGACGAGAGCCTTGCCCGGATCGGCGTGGCGCTGGCCAAGTACCTCGGCAACCGGCGCGCGCCTTCGGTGATCCACGAGGCGATGGAGTGCCTGGGGGGCATGGGCTACGTCGAGGACACCCCGCTGCCGATGCTCTACCGCGAGGCGCCGCTGAACGGGATCTGGGAAGGCTCGGGCAACGTGATCTGCCTCGACATCCTGCGGACCCTGTCGCGCGATTCCGGGGCTGCGACGGCGCTGGAGACGGCGCTGGACGCCGGGCGCGGAGAGCCGGCCTACGACGCCGCGCTGCGGGCGCACCGGGCGCGCTGGCCGGGGCTGCCGGAGGAGGCCGAGGCGCGGTTCTTCGCGGAGCGCACGGCGAGCCTGCTGAGCGCCGCAGTGCTGCTGCAGCGCGCGCCGGAGGTGGGCGCCGCCTATGCCGCATCGCGGCTGGGCGCGGCGCGGGGGCTGACGGCGGGGGCGCTGGGGCGGCAGAAGGTGACGGCGGTGCTGGAGCGGTTGCTGCCGGAGTGAGCGAAGCGCGGAGGGGCGGGCACGACCCGGGGAGGGCGCGGGCGCTGCCTACGGGCCCCGTGATTTATCGTGCCGGATCGGATGACGGTGACACCGCGCCTGCCGTCACCCATGCGCCCTCCCTTCGGAAGGGTCGGGCGCGGCCCGGGGCTGGTTGCCCCGGGCTGACCTTGTTGGGGAGACCTGTCTACTTTCCCAGCATCCAGGTGCCCTGCGGCCAGAAAGCGTGGAAGGCGAAGGCGAACATCACGTCGTGCGGCAGGTTCTTGCCCGCGGCATCCCGCACCCGGATCGTGCCCACGTCGCGCCCCTCGCCGATGCTGCGCGCGTCCAGCGCCGAGGCCTGACCGGCGGTCCAGTCGATGGTCACCCCCGCCTCGCTGATCCGCCCCGCCTCTGCCAGCCGCGGCATGGGCCAGGCGCGCTCTCCCACCCGGACCACGCGCACCAGCGGCGGGATCCCGTGGGGCGGCATCTCGCCGCTGTAAAGGAACGGGCGGGCAGAGCTGTCGTAGCCCACGTAGGGGTTCGACCCGTAACGGCGGGGCCACGCCGGCTGTTTCATCACCAACCCCTCGGGGTTGCGGGCGCGGTACTCGGCCCAGCTTTCCATCCAGGAGGCCACCGGCTTCAGCCGGTCGCCGGTGTGGACGCCGACGATGCCCTGGCCCATGGCCTGCTGCCACCAGCTTTCGGTCTCGCGGTCGTACATCACCATGTCCGAGTTGCGCAGCTTGCCCGAGACCCCGAAGGTCCGCAGCTTGCCGTTCACCCGCCGGTCCCAGGTGAGGGCCGAGTTGCACAGCGGGCAGAAGGTGACGGCGATGGGCGTGCCGCCGACCACGTCGTTGACGATCTCGTGCCAGGTCAGGTAGCGCACCGGGTAGGCGCGGGGCTTCTGGCCCGGCAGTTCCACGGTGATCACCGGCTCGCGGTCCTCGATCGCGGTCTCGCGCGCGGCGGGGATGAAGTCGGGGTCGGAAAGCGCGGGGATGCCGTCCTTCGGCGGGCCGCCGGACATGATCTCTGTCCAGCTGCCCACCGCGTTGCGGCTGAAGTCGGTGTTCGGCCACTCGGACTTCCAGAAGTTCGGATCGGCGAAAGCGGGCGCTGCGGCCAGGACGGCGGCGGCGATCAGGGCTGTCAGGCGCATGGCGGGTCCTCCTGGCACAACACTGGCAGACCCGGCGCTCACGGAGCAATAGCGGGGGCATAAAGCATGCGTGTGGCTGTTGTAACAACGGGGGCTTCAGTGGGGGATCGGACCGCCTGCGGCGGTCCGATCGGGCGAGGGGCGCTGCCCCTCGCGCTCCCCGGGATATTTTGGACCAGAAGCGGGATATTTTGGACCAGAAGCGGGATATTTTGGACCAGAAGCGGGATATTTTGGACCAGAAGAATGATTGAAGGGGCGCGGGTTGGGGGCGGGGGACGGTGTGCTTGCCGGCGGGGGGGCAAGCGCGTATCGAGACGGGGCAGGAGTAGGCCGATGGCGAAGAAGACGAGCGGGCGCGGCGAGCGCGATCTGAGGGTGAAGGTGAAGACGGCGCGGGGGCGCAAGCTGTCCTCGACGCTGTGGCTGGAGCGGCAGCTGAACGATCCCTACGTGAAGCGCGCGCAGGCCGAGGGCTACCGCGGCCGCGCCGCCTACAAGATCCTGGAGCTGGATGACAAGTACCGCTTCCTTGTGCCGGGCGCGCGGGTGGTGGACCTTGGCTGCGCCCCCGGCGGCTGGTGCCAGGTGGCGGTGGGCCGGGTCAACGCGCTGGGCGAGAAGTCGGGCAAGGCGGTGGGCCGGGTTCTGGGGGTCGACCTGCAGGAGGTGGAGCCGATCGCCGGGGCCGAGATCCACCAGCTGGATTTCCTCGCCGACGACGCTGACGATCTGGTCAAGGAATGGCTGGGCGGGCGCGCCGACGTTGTAATGTCGGACATGGCGGCCTCGGCCTCGGGGCACAAGCAGACCGACCACCTGCGCATCGTCGCGCTTTGCGAGGCGGCGGCGCAGTTTGCCTTCGACGTGCTGGAGCCCGGGGGCACCTTCGTGGCCAAGGTTCTGGCGGGCGGCGCCGAGGGCAGCCTGCAGACGCTGCTGAAGCAGCGGTTCGAAAAGGTGGCCAACGTCAAGCCCCCCGCCAGCCGCGCCGACAGTTCCGAGAAGTTCGTGGTGGCCACCGGGTTCCGCGGCTGAGGCCGGGCGCGGCCGGGGCTGGGCAGCGCCGCCCGCCGGATTATCATCACCCGGCGTGGCAACGAGGGAATCCGCAATGACCGAGCTGAGCTGTTTCAAGACCTACGACATCCGCGGGCAGGTGGGCGAGAACCTGGACGAAGGCATCGCCTACCGCATCGGCCGCGCCTTCGCGCGGGTGATGGCGCCGGGCCGCGTGGTGGTGGGGCGGGACATCCGCGACAGCTCTCCGCAGTTGAAGGACGCGCTGGCGCGGGGGCTGGCGGACGAGGGGGCCGAGGTGCTGGACATCGGGCTTTGCGGCACCGAGGAGGTGTATTTCGCCACCGATCACCTTGGCGCGGGCGGCGGGCTGATGGTGACGGCCAGCCACAACCCCATCGGCGACAACGGCGTCAAGCTGATCGGCCCCGGCGCCCGGCCCATCAGCCGCGAGAGCGGGTTGCAGGAGATGCACGACCTGGCCGCCGCCGACGATTTCGGTGCCCCGGCGGCGGCGCCGGGCGAGCTCCGGCAGGTGGACCCGCGTGCCGACTACGTGAAGCGGGTGCTGTCCTTCGTGGAACCGGCGCGGCTGAAGCCCTTCAAGGTGCTGGTCAACGCCGGCAACGGCGCGGCGGGCCCCACCTTCGATGCCCTCGCGGACGCGCTGGCGCAGGCGGGCGCGCCCCTCACCTTCGAGCGGTTGCACCACGACCCTGACGGCAGCTTTCCCAACGGCATCCCCAACCCGCTGCTGCCCGAGAACCGGCCCGTCACCGGCGAGGCGGTCACCGCCGCGGGCGCCGACATCGGCGTGGCCTGGGACGGCGACTTCGACCGCTGCTTCCTGTTCGACGAGACCGGCGCCTTCATCGACGGCGAGTATATCGTCGGCCTGCTGGCGGCGGCGGTGCTGGCGCAGTATCCGGGCGCGAAGATCGTGCACGACCCGCGCATCCAGTGGAACACCCAGCGGGTGGTGGCCGAGAAGGGCGGGGAGGCGGTGGTCTCGCGCACCGGCCACGCGCTGATCAAGGAGACCATGCGCCGGGTGGACGCGGCCTATGGCGGCGAGATGTCCGCGCACCACTACTTCCGCGATTTCATGTACTGCGACAGCGGCATGATCCCCTGGCTGCTGGTGCTGCAGCACATGTCCGAGACCGGCCGGCCGCTGTCGGCGCTGATCGAGGACATGAAGGCGCGGCACCCTTCCTCGGGCGAGATCAACTTTCGCCTCGCCGATGCCGAGGGTGCGGTGGCGGCGGTGGAGCGGGACTTTGCCGCGGGCGGCGAGGTCGACCGGCTGGACGGGCTGTCGGTGGCTTTCGACGACTGGCGGTTCAACCTGCGCAAGTCCAATACCGAGCCGGTTGTGCGGCTGAACGTCGAGTCACGCGGGGATGCGGACCTGCTGCGCGCGAAAACCCGGGCCATCAGCGAGAAGCTGGAATCCTTTGCCTGAAATGTGAGCGATGCGAGGGGTTTACCTGTTGACGCGAGGGCAGTCTTCGGGAATTGTTGATCCCGGGGCTGCCGAATGAACGGTGAAATTTTCGCGTTTTCTTCAGGGCAGACCCGCACCGGGCCTTTTATTAGGGGGCCGTTGCAGCCGCAGATGCGGCGGCGCCGAGGGCCGGATCGGATTTGTGATTGAGGAGATACTCTATGCTTAAACTTCTGTTCGCAGCCGGCCTATCGGCGGCGACTCTGCTGCCCGCAGCCGCCTCTGCCGCCACGCTGCTCTGGACCTTCGACAACAGCAACAACCACGTTGTGGAGATCGAGTTCTACAGCCAGGGCCGCAACCACGTCTGGCCCGGGCGCAACGAGGTCTACCTGCTGCCTGCCTATTCGAACAACATGACCATGAACCTCGAGTGCCGGCAGGGCGAGCAGATCTGCTTTGGCGGCTGGCCGAAGGGCAACGCCACCGGCAGCAGGTACTGGGGCATCGGCCCCGGCGGCGGCTACACGGACGCCGGCAAGAGCTGCGGCATCTGCGGCAACGGCAACATGGAATCGATCGACCTTATCCGCTGATCACCTGAAGGCGCCCGGCCCTCGTGGCCGGGCGACCTTGTTCAGGCCTCGGGCCCGCCTGTCAAACCCAGGAAATCCGTGTGGAACGGCACCTGCCGTTCTGCCCCCGCCTCTCCGATGACCGTGACGGTGCCGTCACCGGCGCGTACCTCTGCCACCGGCTCTTTCGAGGGCCAGGCGATGGCGCCCAGCACGTGGCGCACCTCGGCGGTGCCGCGCGGCGCAAGCTGCAGCGCGCCCGGGCCGGTCAGGTCCGCCTCGTCCGACAGCCCCAGCATATGCGCCGCCGCGCCTTCCTCGATCCCCAGGCAGCCGGTGTGGCGGCCCGACCAGGGGGCGTAGTCGCGCCCGCCGTTGGAGTGCCAGAACATCGACATGGGCAGCGAGCGCGGGTCGCGCAGGGACAGGAACAGGTCCCCCTCGGCCGGCCGCGTCACCGACACCCAGCCGAGGCCGTGGCCCGGCGCCTCGAGCGCCACGACGAAATCCTCGTGGCGCGGGTTCCAGGGGTAGCGGGTTAGGTCCACCGGCCCGTCGAGGCCGGGGAAGGCCGACGGATCCTGCGCCTGCGCCGGGTAGGCGAGGGCGGAGCGGCCGCGCGCCGGGTCGCTTTCCTGCGGGTCCCTCGGCGTTTCCCAGCGCTGGCGGGGCGAGGTGCGGATGAGGCCGCCCGACTTCAGCGACAGGTTGGCGTGGTTGGCCACCGACACCCGGCCGCTGCCGCCAAGGAAGACGTGGCGCTGGTAGACGAAGGGGTGCCGGTCCGTGACCGACAGCTCCTTTATCAGCGTGGCGCCCTGCACCTGGCGTTCCAGCACCGCGCGCAGCAGCCCCGGCTCTCGCAGCAGCACCTGCCAGCCGGCGTTGGCAGGCCAGCCGTGCATGGGGGATCCGCCCTCGGTCCCGGCGAAGGGGGCGCAGAAGAAGTCGCCCCCCAGCAGGGCCAGGTGCGGCGCCGCGCCCTTGGGCATCTTTTCCGCGGCCCCGACCCAGGGGGCGCGGTGCAGCGGTGCGATGGTCTGGCCGCCGTCTTCGACGCGGAAGCCGTCGAGCAGCCCGATGCGCGGGTCGAACCCGAAGCGGATACCCTCTGCGCGCGCCTCGCTCATGCCGCCTTGTGCTCGCCGGTGATGATGTCCTCGACGTCCTGGATCGAGCAGGTCTTCGGGCTCAGGTCGTCCGCCACCACGGTGCCGCGCCGCATCACCACCATGCGGTCCACCACCTGGAAGACGTGGTGGATGTTGTGGGCGATGAAGATGCACGAATGGCCGCTGTCACGCGCGTCGCGCACGAACTTCAGCACGCCCTGGGTCTCTGCCACGCCGAGGTTGTTGGTGGGCTCGTCGAGGATGATCAGCTCGCTGTCGAAGTACATGGCGCGGGCGATCGCCACCGCCTGCCGCTCGCCCCCGGAAAGCGAGCCGATAGGTGTGGTTGGCGGGATGTTCTTGGAAATGCCCACCCGCCGCAGCAGTTCCCCCGCCACCTGGTTCATCCGCTCCTGGTCCATCCGGTCGATGAAACGCGGGCCGGTGCGCAGCTCTCGCCCCAGGAACAGGTTGCGGGCGATGGACAGCTGCGGCACCAGCGCGCTGTCCTGGTAGATCGTCTCGATCCCCGCGTCGATCGCGTCGTTGGTGGAGCGCAGGCGCGTCTCGGTCCCGTTGATGAAGATCTGGCCCGAGGTATAGGGCACCGCGCCCGACAGCACCTTGATCAGCGTCGACTTGCCTGCGCCGTTGTCGCCCAGCAGCCCCACGATCTCGCCGCGCGGGATGGTGAGGTTGACGTTCCGCAGGGCGTGGACGCGGCCGTAGAACTTCTCGATGTTGCGCATCTCGACGATGGGCGTGCCGCTGGTGGTGCCGGTCCCGGCCATGTCAGACCCCCTCGTTGTGGCGGCGTTCCAGTGCCGCGTGCAGGGCCATCATGCCAAGGATGATCGCGCCCACGAAGATGTTGTAGGCCAGCCCGGGCACCCCGATCAACACAATGCCGTTGCGCATCAGGCGCAGGATCAGCACCCCCAGCACGGTGCCGATGATGGTGCCGCGCCCGCCCGTCAGGACGGTGCCGCCGATCACCACCATGGCGATCACCTCCAGCTCGTAGCCGGTGCCGGAGTTGGGGTTGGCCGCCGAGACCCGCACCGAAGAGATGATCCCCGCCAGCGCCGCCATGGCCGAGGTCAGCATGAACAGCAGCAGCTTGACCCGGCGGATCGGAACGCCCCGGTTGCGCGCCGCCGAGGGGTTGCCGCCGGTGGCCTGGATCCAGTTGCCGAAGCGGGTGCGCGTCAGCACGTAGTGCAGCAGCAGCGCGATCAGGATGAACCAGATCAGGCTCATGTATATGCGCAGCCCGCCGATGTAGAAATCACCTACCAGCAGCTCTGCCAGCCACTGGTCGCCGGCGCGCCAGGTGCGCTGGGGAAAGCCGGAGGTCAGCCACAGCGCGCTGCCGCGCACCACCAGCAGCATCCCGAGTGTCACGAGGAACGACGGTATGCCGAGGCGGGTGACGAACAGGCCGCTGACCAGCCCCACCCCCACCGCCACCGCCAGCGCCAGCAGGAAGGCGGGAAACAGCGCCATCGCGTCTGTGTTGAACAGGGTCCACATCACCACGGGGGCGAAGCCGAAGACCGAGCCTACCGACAGGTCGAACTCTCCCGAGGTCATCAGCAGCGTCATCGCCAGCGCGATCAGCCCCAGTTCCACCGTGAAGGTCAGGGCGTTGGAGATATTGGTGAGCGACAGGAAGTTCGGGTTGATCGCGGTGAAGACGATCAGCATGCCGATCAGCAGCACCAGCGGGCCGAACTCCGGCTTGGCGACGAACAGCTTCACCCACCCCGGCTCTTTCGGCAAGGCGGGGTCCGGCGCCGGCGCGGCGGTGTCGTGGTCGGTCATGAGTGTGGTCCTTCTGAAGGGCGCCGCCCGCGCGCTTGGGCACGGGCGGCGCGGGGCGTCAGTTGCCGCCCATGATCCCGTGGTACAGCTCGGCCTGGTCCGCCTCGTAGAGCGCGCCGGTGATCACGTCGAAGCCGATGGGAACATTGCTCGATTCCATCAGCACCGCCGACAGGCACATGTAGCTGGTGGCCTGCGGATCCTGCCACATCGCCGCCGAGACGTAGCCGTCCATCACCCCCTGGGTGGTGTCCAGCGAGTTGCCCCAGCCCACCACCGGGATCTCGCCCGGCTGCACGCCGGCCTGGTCCCAGACCCGTGCGACGGAGCCGGTGACCATGTCCCCCAGCCCGATCATGGCCGAGATGCGGTCGCGGTTGGCGGTGATGTAGTCGGTCATCCGGGTGATGACCTCGGCCTGGTCAAGGGTGGCGTCGGTGACCTCCCAGGTGATGCCCAGCGGTTCGAACACCTCGGCGATGCCCTTCTCTTCCTCGACCCCGTAGGAGGCGCCGGGCACTTCCACCGGCATCCAGACGAAATCGCCCTCCTTCACGTGGCCGTTGTCCACCAGGTACTGTGCCCACTGGCGGCCCACCGACCGCAGGTCGCCGCCGACGTAGGCGTTCCAGTCGGGCGCGTCGTCGGAGGTGTTGAAGTTCACCACCGGGATGCCGGCGGCGCGGGCCTCTGCCACCACGTCGACCATTGAGCCCGGGTCGGGGCTGGTGGAGCAGATGCCGTCGGCGCCCGCCGCGATGGCGGCGCGCATCGCCTCCTGGTGGCTGGGCACGTCACCCGAGTGGAACGAGGTGTTCACCGTGTGCCCGGTGTCCGCCGCCCATTGCTCGGCCCCGGCGAGAAAGTAGGTCCAGACCGGATCGGCGGGACCGCCGTGCGACACCCAGTAGAAGGTCTTGGCGTCCTGCGCCACGCCCATCCCGGCGCTGAGCGCCAGGGCCGCGGCCGCTCCGAAAAAGCTGCGTCTGTTCATTGTCGTCTCCTCCCTGAAAACGGGGCCGTCGCGGCCCCTTCCTGTAGTCCCGCCGCACGGGGGCGGCCGGGTCTTAATGCGTTTCGTCCTGTTCCAGTCCTTCCAGGAACCGCGCCCGCTCCTCCTCGGGCATCGGCACCAGGTGGCACGCCTCGGGAAAGGCGCCGCTGGCGACCTCGGCGGCAAATTCACCGAAGGCCGCGATGCGCTCTGCCTGCAGCCGGTCGTACTCCGCGCGAAAATCGCGGTAGACCTTCGCGTGGCGCGGCACGTGACCATCGGTATAGCCAAGGATGTCGTTGGCAAAGAGATATTGCGCGTCGCAGCCCGCCCCGGCCCCCATGGACCACAGCAGGATGTCGGTGCGGCGGCTGATCTCGGTGGCGACCTCGGCGGGCACCACCTCGATCTCCACCGCGAAGGCGCCGGCGTCCCTGTAGGCGCGCACCTCGCGGTACAGCGCCAGCGCCGCCTCGGCGGTCTTGCCCACGGCGCGGAAGCCGCCGGTCCAGGTGGCGCGGGAGGGGACCAGCCCGACGTGGCCCACCACCGGGATATACTCGCGCGCCAGCAGTTCCACCGTGCGCAGGCTGCCGGAGCAGTAGACCGCGTCCGCGCCCCGGTTCACCGCGTCGCCGCAGTAGCGCAGGTAGTCCTCCGGCGTGCCGGCCTCGAGGTGGGTCTTGCCGGTCATGGAAAAGACCGAGGGCGCGTGGCTGCGGTAGTCGGGGTGCAGCAGGATCTCCTCTGGGACAGAGGCGATGTCGATCCCCGCCGCTTCTGCCGCCGCCGCCTCGTCCAGCGAGAAGTACCGCAGCATGGTCATCTGCCGCCGCCCCTTCTGCGCGCGCAGGTCGGCGACGGTGGGCAGGGCGCGGCTCATGCGCTGGCCCGCTCGGGCACTGCGGCGTGCAGCGTCTCGCGGTAGGGGCGGGCGGTGGCAGGCAGGTCGCGGCGCAGGTAGTAACCCGGCTCGCGCTTCTGGCGCATCACCGCGCGCAGCATGTCGCGGTAGGCGGCGAAGATCGAGGGGTCGGGCGGCGGCAGGTCGTGCTTGATCGCCTCGTGCAGCGCCGGCAGCGCGTGGTAGGGCACCATGGGGAACATGTGATGTTCCACGTGGTAGTTCATGTTCCAGTAGATCCAGCGGCTGACCGGGTTCATGTAGACCGTGCGGCTGTTGAGCCGGTGGTCCAGCACGTCCTCCGCCAGCCCGCCGTGCTGCAGCAGGCCGGTCAGGATCATGTGCCAGCAGCCGTAGATGCGCGGCCCGCCGATCACCAGGAAGGGGATCGCCGCCTGCCAGCCCATGCCCGCCAGCAGCATCGCCGCGGTGAGGGCGGCGGTGGCGGCGTAGATCGCCATGTGGATGCGGGCCCAGAACACCGCGCGCGGCCATTCCGAGGCGGGGATGTAGTCCTTTTCATCCTCCGACAGCCGGCCCATGGCGTTGCGCGCCAGCACCTTCAGCGAGTCCCAGGTGCCGAGGACGCCCACGTAGGCCAGCGCCTTCAGCCCCAGCCGGATCGGGTGCATCCAGGCGATCTCGGCGTCGCGGCCGACGATGATGGTATCGGTGTGGTGGCGGGCGTGGGACCAGCGCCAGTTGACCGGGTTGCGGATCACCTGGAACGAGGCGATGTGGTAGACCACGTCGTTCATCCAGCGCGTCTTGAAGGCGGTGCCGTGGCCGCATTCGTGCCAGCGCGAATCGCAGGCAGAGCCGTAGAGCACCCCGTAGGCGATCCAGAACGGCACCGCCCACCAGCTGCCCCAAAGCGCGATCCCCGCCCCGGCGGTCAGGACGTGCAGGGCCAGCCACAGCAGGGTGTCGCGGATGGCCGGGCCGTCGCTTCGCTGCATCAGCTGCTTCATCTGCTTGCGCGGCACCTCGGTGTGATACCATTCGGCCGCCGCCAGCCCGACCTCCATCGCCCGGCGCGAGGAGGGGCCGGTCAGGGTGTAGTCGCGCGGCTCGGGGGCGCCGGATGCCAGTCTCGCGGTCTCGGCCATGGGTCCTTCCTCCAGTCCTTCGCGGATCATCCTGCGGCGGCGGAGAAGTCTCAACCAAGGGGTCCATCAGATCACATCATGCGCGCGGCCTGGGAGACCTTCATGCGGGGCCGCTTGGCGATGGCGCGGTGATGTGATTGCATCGGCGCGCTGATGCGAGGAGTATCATGGGCCGCACCACCATCCAGGACATCGCCCGCCGCGCCGGGGTCTCGACCGCCACCGTGGACCGGGCGCTGAACGGCCGCGCCGGGGTCAGCGCGGCGAACCGGCAGCGGGTGCTGGCGGCGGCGCGGGCGCTGGGCTACCTGCCCAGCGAGGGGATGGTGGCGCTGCCCGCGCGCCCGGCGCACCTGGAGTTCCTGATCCCCTTCGCGCAGAACGCCTTCATGGCCGACGTCGCCGCCGCGATCCGCGGCTTCGCGGCCTCCCTGCCGCTGGTGGCCTCCTGCGAGGTGCGCACCCTGGACGGCATCGGCCCCGACAGCCTGATCCCGGCGCTGGAGAAGGTGTCGCTGCGCACCAGCGGCGTGGGGCTGATCACCATCGACCACCCGCGTACCCGCCACGCCATCCGCCGGCTTTGCGAGGCGGGGGTGCGGGTGGTGACCATGGCCTCGGACGTGCTGTCGACCCCGCGCTCGGCCTACGTGGGGGTGGACAACCGCATCGCCGGGCGCACCGCCGCGCAGATCATGGGTATCCTGGCGGGGGCGCGGCCGGGCACGGTGGCGCTGTTCCTCGGCAGCCGCGCCTTCCACGGCCACCAGGAGCGCGAGGTCGGCTTTCGCGCGGTGCTGGAGGAACGCAGCCCGGGGCTGCGGCTACTGCCGGCGGTGGAGACCGGCGAGGATTCCGCCCGCTCGCGCGCCGCCATGCAGGCGCTGCTGCGCAACCAGCCGGACCTTGCGGGGGTCTACTGCGTCGGCGCCGGGCGCGCCGGCATCGTCGAGGCGCTGCGCGGGCGCGCGGGGCAGGGGCGGCCCCACGTGGTGCTGCACGAGCTGACCGACAGCAGCCGCGGCTGGCTGGTGGACGACCTGGTGGACGTGGTGATCGACCAGAACGCCCGGCTGGTGGGCGAGCAGGCGGTGATCCGGCTGCTGGGCGCCATCGCCGCCAGCGCGCCGCTGCCTGCGCAGAAGGACATCGAGCCGCGGATCGTGCTGCGGGAAAATATTCCGAGCGGGGCATTGTGGGCTTGAAGATGTCGGATCGCTTTCGCGATCCGACGTAGGCAGGGGGGACTTTGTCCCCCCTGCCCCCCCCTAGGATATTTGGGACCAGAAGAATGGGGGGAGGGGCGCCCTTTTGCGATCGTCAGTCCTGGCGGGCGTCGTAGTTGGCGCGGGCGGCTTCGATGCGGGCGATGTTGGCCAGCGTCCATTCGGCGAGGCCGCGCACCGGGACCAGCAGGCAGCGGCCGAGGTCGGTCAGCGCGTATTCCACCGCGGGCGGGCGCGACGGGGTGACGGTGCGCTGGACGAAGCCGTCGCGTTCCAGGTTGCGCAGGGTGTGGGTCAGCATCTTCTGCGAGACGTTGCCGATCCGGCGCCGCAGCTCATTGAAGCGCAGGGGGCCGCCGCCGAGGTAGCTGACCACCAGCACCGACCACTTGTCCCCCACCCGCTGCAGCACCTGCGAGACGGCGGCGCAGCTGTCCTCGCCGTGGCGGAAATCGGCCGTGTTCGCGGGGGTTTGGGGATCGCCGGTGCATTCCTGCACAGGCACTGTGCGTTTCGGGGCGGCTGGATCCGGCGGTATCATGAAGGTGCCTCCTTGCGGGTCTCGGTCACATATATAGATCAGGTTTCGAAAAGTAACCAAGCGACCGAAGGAAACCTGAAATGACCCGCAAACCCCGTATCGCCGTGATCCTTGGCACCACCCGCCCCAGCCGCTGGGGCGACAAGCCCGCCGAGTGGATCCGCGACCGTATCGCCGCGGATGGGCGGATGGAGGCCGAGGTGCTGGACCTTGCCACCTACGACCTGCCGATGTTCGACGAGGTGGCCTCGAACAAGTGGGCGCCCTCGCAGGATCCGCGTGCGGTGAAGTGGCAGCAGGATCTCGCGGGCTTCGACGGCTATGTCTTCGTGGTGGCCGAGTACAACCACTCGATCTCGGGCGCGCTGAAGAACGCGCTGGACCAGGCCTCCACCGAGTGGAACCGCAAGCCGGCGGCCGTGGTGGGCTATGGCGGCGTCGGCGCGGCGCGGGCGGTGGAGCACCTGCGCGCCATCGCGGTGGAGCTGCAGATGGTCAACGTGGTGCCGGCGGTGCATATCGGCGGGTCGGAGTTCGTGAAGGTGCACCCGCTGGGGGGCAACCCGCAGCCGCTGTCGGAGATCGAGCCGGCGATCGGCCCCTCGGCCGACGCGATGATCGGCGAGCTGGCCTGGTGGTCCGGGCTGCTGGCCGGGGCGCGCGAAGAAGCGGCGCGGCAGGCGGCCTGATCGGGCCCGGATCGCGCACGATCCGGCCGGGGCGGGGGGATTTTATCCCCCCTGCACCCCCCTAGGATATTTTTGACCAGAAGAACGGGGAAGGTCAGGCGATGGCAATGGAGGCCGCGCTTTCCGGCAGTTCCTCGTCGAAGCAGCGCTGGTAGAATTCCGCCACCGTCTCGCGCTCCAGCTCGTCGCACTTGTTGAGGAAGGTGACGCGGAAGGCATAGCCGATGTCGCGGAAGATCTCGGCGTTCTGCGCCCAGTTGATCACCGTCCGGGGGCTCATCACCGTGCTGAGGTCGCCGTTCATGAAGGCGGTGCGCGTGAGGTCGGCGACGGTCACCATCTGGCTGACCTGGCGGCGGCCCTTTTCCGTGTTGTAGTGCGGGTTCTTGGCCAGCACGATCGCCGCCTCGGCGTCGTGGCTGAGGTAGTTCAGCGTGGCCACCAGCGACCAGCGGTCCATCTGCGCCTGGTTGATCTGCTGCACCCCGTGGTAAAGCCCCGTGGTGTCGCCCAGGCCCACCGTGTTGGCGGTGGCGAAGATCCGGAAGAAGGGGTGCGGCGTCAGCACCTGGTTCTGGTCCAGCAGCGTCAGCTTGCCGTCATGTTCCAGCACCCGCTGGATCACGAACATCACGTCGGCGCGGCCGGCGTCGTACTCGTCGAAGACGATGGCGGTGGGGTTGCGCAGGGCCCAGGGCAGGATGCCTTCCTGGAACTCTGTGACCTGCACCCCGTCCTTCAGCTTGATCGCGTCCTTGCCGATCAGGTCGATCCGGCTGATGTGGCTGTCGAGATTGACCCGCACGCAGGGCCAGTTCAGCCGCGCCGCCACCTGCTCGATATGCGTGGACTTGCCGGTGCCGTGGTAGCCCTGGATGATCAGGCGGCGGTTGCGCGAGAAGGCGGCGAGGATCGCCAGCGTGGTGTCCGGGTCGAACTTGTAGGTGCTGTCGATGTCCGGCACCCGGTCCGAGCGGTCGGCGAAGCCCTTGATCGCCATGGCGCTGTCGATCCCGAACACGTCGCGGACCGAGATCTCCTCGGTGGGTTTCGCCGTCATGTCCAAGTTACCGTCCGCCATCTCGACCTCTGCCCTGGGAATAAGCGCGGCCGCGGGGGCCGCCGCGGGTCTACATGTAAGATAAACCCGCAGAGGTCAACGGCGCCCGGCGGCTTGGGGCCGGCGGCGGGGCGGGTGACGCGAGATGACGATGACGTGAGGCGCTGACGCAGATCGGTGCGCTGCTGCGTATCTACTGGCAACACAACAAAGGAGATCGCCATGAACCGCAGGGAATTCAGTCTTTCCACCGGTGCGCTTGTCGCGCTCGTCGCAGCGGGCAGCCTGCGCTCCACCACCGCCACCGCCGCCACCGAGGCGGCCTATGTCACCGTGACGCGCACCGACGAGGAATGGCGCGCGATGCTCAGCGAGGCCGAGTACGACGTGCTGCGCGAGGAGGCGACCGAGCGCGCCTATACCAGCCCGCTGCTGGAGGAAAAGCGCACGGGCAACTATCATTGCAGGGGCTGCGACCTGCCGGTCTACCCCTCGAAGACCAAGTACGACAGCAAGACGGGTTGGCCCAGCTTCTGGGAATCGCTGCCGGACGCGGTGCGCACCAAGCCGGACCGCAAGTTGTTCTCGGTCCGCACCGAGGTTCATTGCCGCCGCTGCGGCAGCCACTTCGGCCATATCTTCGACGACGGCCCGGACCCGACGGGCAAGCGGCACTGCCTGAATGGGCTGGCGCTGACCTTCCAGGCCGCGTGAGCCGGCGGGCGCGTCAGACGGCGCCGGTCAGGTCGGGCACCTCGGCCGCCGGCTTCGCGCGCCCCTTCTCCAGAGCATCGCTGCGGCGCACGGCGTCGCGGCCCCCGGCGGTCTCGCGGTACAGCGCGAGGCTGTCGAGATCCTCGCGCCGGGGCGGGGTGGTGGCGAGGTCGGTGTAGTCGAACCGCGCAGGATCGGTGTAGATGCGTTTCTGCAACCGGCTGGCCGTGTAGTAGACCTTTGCCCACTTTACCGCCTTCACCGCCGTTTCGCCCCAGTAGCGCGGGTAGAAGGTCAGCGGGTTCTCGCGTGGCATGGTCGGCCGGCGGTCCCGGCGCACCTTGCGGCGCAGCACGCCGCCCTCCAGCGGGTGTATCCCCTCGATCCGCCAGAAGCTGTAGAACTCCATCACCTCGTCGATGTTGACGCCCTTGCGCTGCTGCGAGGCAGAGCGGCGGCCGATGGTCTCGATGTGCTCGGGGGTGAAGTAGGTGTCCCAGGCCTCGTCGAAGACCCGGTCCCATTCCGCGTCCGACATGCGAGGGTGCCGGGTGACCCGGTGCACCGCGTCGTACTTGTTGGGATCGGGGTCCATCCACACGCCCTTTTCCGCCAGCACCTTGTGGTCCATGGACCCGGGCAGGGGGGTGAGCTGGAAGAACTCGACGATGTCCACCGGCAGCTCGCGCTTCACGATCTCGATGTCGCGCAGGATGGTCTCTCGCGTGTCGCCGGGGAAGCCGAGGATGTAGCCCGCCAGCAGGGTGCAGCCGTGGCGGCGCCAGTGCTGCATCATCTCGCGGTAGTCGGTGATCTTGTTCTGGCGCTTGTTGGCGGCCAGCAGGTTGTCGGGGTTGATGTTCTCCAGCCCCATGAACACCCGCTCCACCCCCGCCGCGCAGGCCTTGTCGATGAAGCCGGGGATCTTGTGGCACTGGGTGTCCACCTGGATCGTCAGCTTGACGGGGTGGCCGTCGTCCCGCAGCGCGATCAGCCGGTCGAAAAACTGTTCCCAGTTGCGGTTACGCGCTAGGTCGTCGTCGGTGACGAAGAACTTGTAGATCCCCTGGGCGCGGTTGCGGCGCACGATCTGTTCCAGGTCGTCGGCAGAGCGGAAGCGGCTTTTCCGGCCCTGCACGTTGATGATGGTGCAGAACGAGCATTGGTAGGGGCAGCCGCGGCCAAGGTCGAGGCTGCTCATGTCGTTGATGGTGCGTGCGATCGTGCCGGCCTCTAGGAACGGCAGCGGCTGGCCGGACATGGCCGGCAGGTCGTCCATGTGGTCGTACATCGGCTTCAGCGCGCCCGCGTGGGCATCGCGCAGCACCTCGTCCAGCCGCCCCTCCTCGGCCTCGCCGGCGAAGAAGGAGATGCCCATCTCGCCGGCCGCGACGATCTCCGGCGGCATGTCCTTCAGCATGGCGCGGCAGCCGGCCACGTGGAAGCCGCCGATGCAGACCGGCAGGCCGGCGGCGAGGAACGGCTGCGCCAGGTCGACGGCGCGGGGGAACTGGTTGGTCTGCACCCCGACGAAGGCGATCATCCCGCGGCCCCCGGCGGCGCGGATCTGCCGCAGGATCCGGTCCGGGCGGATGCGGGTGTTGGTCTCGTCCAGGCTGATGCCCCGCAGCTCCACCTCCGGGCCCAGCACCTGCCGCTCGGCGCAGTCCTGCAGCAGGCCATTCACCGTGGCGAGGGTGTTCGAGGGGATGTAGGAGCGCAGCCACTGGATGGGGTAGCCGTCGGCGTCGTAGTGGGTCGGCTTGATCATCACCACGTGAAAGACATCGCGCGTCATGGACCGCTCTTCCTTTGACTGACCTTCGGTCAGCCTAGCCGGAAAAGCGGCGCCAGACCAGCGGCGACGCGCGGGGTCAGCCCTGGAAGTTGCGGCTGTCCTTGATCTGGTCCCAGGCCCAGACGACTTCCTGCAGCTGTTCCTCGTGGCCGCGGTCGCCGCCGTTCATGTCCGGGTGCAGCACCTTGATCAGCGCCTTGTAGGCCTTGCGGATCTCGGCCTTCTGCCAGTGGTCCTTGGCGTCGAGGATGTCGAGCGCCCGGCGTTCGGTCGGCGGCAGCTTGCGCGAGCCGGTGACGCTTTTGCCGGGGTTGCGGGTGGCGTTCTCGCCCAGCACCTGGTGCGGGTCGTCGATGCCCAGCCGCGACCAGGCGCGCTGTTCCTCGCCGGGCTTGAAGGGCTTGGTCTCGCGGCCCCAGACCCGGTCCTTGTCCAGCTGGTCCTGGAATTCCTCCTCGGTGGTGCCGTTGAAGAAGTTCCACTTCAGGTTGTACTCGCGGACGTGGTCCTTGCAGAACCACAGGTATTCATCCAGATGGTCCGGCGAGCGGGGGGCGCGGTACTGGCCGGATTCCTCGCAGCCGGGATGTTCGCAGGCGCGCTGCGACGTCTCGAAAGCGCCCGACATCCCGCGTTTGCCGCGGTTGCGTTTCTTCTTGTCGGAGGAGACGCGGAGGTCAAAACCGAACGGATCAGGGTTCGCCATCTGGATCAGCCTTTGCTACTCGGACGGGCAAGTCTATAGGTTTCGCGGGCGGGGTGAAGGGGCCGAAAGGAAAAAAATGAAACTGTCTGAGATCATCGAGGAAAAGTTGCGGGAGGCATTCGCCCCCAGCGTGCTAACTGTCGAGGACGAAAGCGAAAAACATCGCGGGCACGCGGGCTACCGGGAAGGCGGGGACAGCCATTTCCGGGTGCATGTGAGGGCGGCGGCCTTCGGGCCGATGAACCGCCTGGAACGGCACCGCGCGGTGCACGCGGCGCTGGGCGACGAGGTGATGACCCGGCTGCACGCGCTGGCGCTGCACATCGAGGGCGAGGCCTAGCGCGCGGCGGGTCCCGGCGTCCTCTACTCCTCGGCGCCGGCGCGCGCGGCGCCCAGGCGCGGGGTGCGCCCCTCGGGGGTGCGGGCGCTGAAGGCCGGAAGCTCGGCCGAGGGCGGCACGGCGCGGAAGCTGGGAAGCTGCACCACGTCCTCACGCTGGGGTTGAGCGCGGGTCAGTTGCGGCTGCGGCTGCGGCTCTGGCGGCACCTCGGCGAAGGCGGCGGGCGGGGCGATGTCCTGCGGCGCGTGGGCCGGGGCCGGGGCGGCCACCTGTTCCGGCGCGGTGACGTGGGCCACGCGGGGCGTTTCCACCGGCGCGGCGGCGGGGGCGGGAGGCGCGACCTGTGCCAGCCGCGGCGCGGGGCGCTCGGCGGCGGGGGCGTGGATCGCGGCGATCTGGTCATAGGCCGGCGCGGCGGCGCGGGGCGCGTCCTGGGCCACGGCGATCTCGCGGCGGAAGACCAGCATGTTCTGCACCGTCGTTACGCGCTTGGTGAAGCCGGAGCGTTCCTCGCAAGGCAGCACCTCGTTGCGCTGGAATTCCCAGCCCTGGGCGCCATGTTCGTTCATCAGCTGCGCCAGCTCGTGGGCAAACCGTGCCTCCGTGCCCTTCACGCCCTTGATTTTCCCCGCCTTCTTCGGCGCGGGAACGACCTTGTATTCAAAGCGCGGCATCTGGCCCCCTGTCGGCTGTACGACGTTACCTGCGTCGGATTCTGCGAGCCGGGAGAGACTAGCAAAGAGCGCGGGGGAGGGGAAGGTGCGGGGCGGGGGAGGGCGAAAATCGGCCAGTGCGGGGGGTGGCGTTTATTCCGCCGGATCCCGTTCCAGCCGCCGGGCGGAATATCGGGCAAAGGCGATACCAGCGCCACCGAGCGCCAGGAAAAACAGCGGGATCATTACCTCATAGGTCGTCATCGTGAACCTCTTAGGCCAGATACCTTAAGATACGGTTCACGCTTGCCGCCATCATTCCTCGAGCTGCCGGTCCGAACAGCGGCGAAGCCGCCGGACCAGCGCCAGCCCGCCCCCCGGGCTGGCGCTTTGGTTGCCGTTAGCGCCCAAGTCGCGTCGTGGGAGGACTGGCTGGCATAAAGCGCGCCGCTCCGCCGCCGGAAGCGCCAACCCGCAGGCTGGCGCCGGTCCGGCTTTCGCTCACGCCAAAGGCCGCCTCACAGCCCCAGCTTCGCCGCCACCAGCTCGTTCACCGCCTTGGGGTTCGCCTTGCCGCCGGTGGCCTTCATCACCTGCCCGACGAACCAGCCGGCCAGCTTGGGGTTGGCCTTCGCCTTCTCCACCTGCAAGGGGTTGGCGGCGATGATCTCGTCCACCGCGGCCTCGATCGCGCCGGTGTCGGTGACCTGCTTCAGCCCCTCGGTCTCGACGATCTCGGCCGGTTCGCGACCCGAGGTATAGGCGATCTCGAAGACCTCCTTGGCGATCTTCCCCGAGATCGCGTCGGAGCCGATCAGCTCCACGATCTGGCCGAGGTTCGCGGCGGAGATCGGGCTTTCGGTAATCGCGTGGTCTTCCTTCTTCAGCCGGCCGAACAGCTCGTTGATGACCCAGTTGGCCGCCAGCTTGCCGTCGCGGCCGCGGGCGACCTCCTCGAAGTAGGCGGCGGAATCCACGTCGGCGGTCAGCACCCCGGCGTCGTATTCGGTCATGCCGTAGTCGGCGATGAAACGGGCCTTCTTCTCGTCCGGCAGTTCCGGCAGGCCGGCGGCGATGTCGTCGACCCAGGCCTGCTCGATCTCCAGCGGCAGCAGGTCGGGGCAGGGGAAGTAGCGGTAGTCGTGCGCCTCTTCCTTGGACCGCATGGACCGCGTCTCGCCCTTGTCGGGATCGTAGAGCCGGGTCTCCTGGTCGATGGTGCCGCCGGATTCGAGGATCCGGATCTGCCGCCGCGCCTCATGGTCGATGGCCTGCTGGATGAACCGCATGGAGTTCATGTTCTTGATCTCGCAGCGGGTGCCGAGGTGGCTGAAGTCCTGGGTTTCCTGGTACTTCTCGTAGTCGCCGGGGCGGCAGACGGACACGTTCACGTCGGCGCGCAGGTTGCCGTACTGCATGTTGCCGTCGCAGGTGCCGAGGTAGCGCAGGATCTGGCGCAGCTTGCCGACGTAGGCGGCCGCCTCCTCGGGCCCGCGGATGTCGGGGCGCGAGACGATCTCCATCAGCGCGACGCCGGTGCGGTTGAGGTCGACGAAGGTGAAGGCGGGGTCCATGTCATGGATCGACTTGCCCGCGTCCTGTTCCAGGTGGATCCGCTCGATCCGCACGCGGCGGGCGACGCCGGGGGCCATGTCCACCAGCACCTCGCCCTCGCCGACGATGGGGTGGTAGAGCTGGCTGATCTGGTAGCCCTGCGGCAGGTCGGGGTAGAAGTAGTTCTTCCGGTCGAAGGCCGAGCGCAGGTTGATCTGCGCCTTCAGCCCGAGGCCGGTGCGCACCGCCTGCGCGACGCAGTACTCGTTGATCACCGGCAGCATCCCCGGCATCGCGGCGTCCACGAAGGCGACGTTGGAATTGGGCTCTGCCCCGAACAGGGTGGAGGCGCCCGAGAACAGCTTGGCCTTCGAGGCGACCTGGGCGTGCACCTCCAGGCCGATGACCAGCTCCCAGTCGTGCTTGGCGCCCTGGATCACCTTGGGTTTCGGGGTCTCGTAGCTGAGGTCGAGCATGGTCTGGCCTTCGGTCTGCGGATCGGGGGTGTTCTAGGTCAGCGGCGGGAGGGGGGCAAGCGGGTTGGGGATGTGTTCAAGAGCGCAAGCCGGGACGGCGCCTGCCCGCGGGATGGCGCTGCGACCTTGGAGCGGGGCGGTTTGTGGCCGCCACGGCCTCCCATGCCCCGGCGTGGGCGCTGATCCTGCCAGAGCGCCAGCCCGGGGGGCGGGCAGGCGCTGGCCCGGCGCCTTCGGCGCTGTTCGGGCCGTCATGGGAATGGACGGAGCTGCGGTGCCGGTGGAGCCTTTGTCAGTCCTTGTGGTGTTCGCGATTTCAGCGTTCTGAAAGCCCTTTCGCGGCCTGAACAGCGGCGAAGCCGCCGGGCCAGCGCCAGCCTGCCCCCACGGGCTGGCGCTTTGGGTGCCGTTTGCGCGGACTTTAGGGGTGGGAGGGGTTTGGCTGCGATTAGGCGCGCCGCTCCAAGGTTGCAGCGCCACCCCGCGGGCTGGCGCCGTCCCGGCTTTGCGCTGACGTGGAGGGAGGGGCGCTGCTCCTTGCCCCTGCCGGCGCGGCCAGCGGGGGAGCCGCCGGGGCGCCGCCCGCCCGCCCCCCCCGGGGGGCCCCCGCGCGGGCTTGCGGGTGGCGGGGGGGGGGGGCCCCTCCTCCTTGCCCCTGCGGGCGCGAGCAGCGGCGAAGCCGCCGGGCCAGCGCCAGCCCGCCCCTCCGGGCTGGCGCTTTGGCTTCCGTTTGCACTGACCTCAGGGATGGGAGGGACTTGGCAGAGATAAAGCACGCCGTAGCACCGTTGCAGCGCCACCCCGCGGGCTGGCGCTGTCCCGGCTATATTCTGACATAGAGGCCAGGGGCACAGACCGCCCGCGCTGGCCCCCCTACACCGCGTCCGGCTGCTCCGGCGGGGCGGCGCGGCGGAAGGCGTCCAGCTTGTCCAGCGCCGCGAAGATCCGCTCCACCGTGGGATAGGGCGCGGTGTCCACCTTGAACCGCCGGTTGTTCCAGACCTGCGCGTAAAGGCACAGGTCCGCCAGCCCCGGCACCTCGCCGTGGCAGAAGGTGCCGGTATCCGGGCTCTCCGCCAGCAGCGTCTCCAGCGGGCGGAAGGTCTCATGCACCCAGTGGATGAACCACGCCGCCTTGCCCTGGTCGTCGGCGTCGAACTCCTCCCCCAGGTATCGCAGCACCCGCAGGTTGTTGAGCGGATGCACCTCGCAGGCGATCATGCAGGCCAGCGCCCGCACCCGGGCCCGGCCGGCGGGATCGGCCGGCAGCAGCGGCGGGGCGGGGTGCACCTCGTCGAGATACTCGATGATCGCCAGGGACTGGGACAGGGCGGTGCCGTCCTCCAGCTCCAGCACCGGGACCAGCCCGGCGGGGCTGCGCGCCAGGAACTCCGGCGTCTTCGTCTCGGACTTCAGCAGCGCATAGGCGCGGTAGTCATAGGCCAGCCCCTTGAGGTTCAGCGCCGCGCGCAGCCGCGTCGAGGTCGAGGAGCGGAAATAATTGTGCAGTGTCAGCATGGCCCACCTCCGGCGCGCACATTGGCGAAGCGGCGGCGGCTTGGCAATGGCCGCCCGCGCGCCCTTTGCCCCGCCCGCGCACACGGCTATGTCAGGGGCGGCAGCTACAGGGAGACAGCCATGAAACGGTCCGACGTGAACGAGATCCTGCGCGACGGCGACGCCTTCATCCGGTCCTTCGGCTACATCATGCCCCCCTTCGCCTACTGGAGCCCGGAAGAGCTGCAGGCGCGGGTGGCGGCGGACAGCGCGATGATCCGCGACCACGCGCTGGGCTGGGACATCACCGACTACGGGCTGGGCCGCTACGACGAGACGGGCCTGTTCCTCTTCACCGTGCGCAACGGGACCAACGCCAACCTGCCGAAGGGACGGGGGATGCTGTACGCAGAGAAGATCATGATCTCCGGCGAGAACCAGCTGTCGCCCATGCACCGGCACGACATGAAGACCGAGGACATCATCAACCGCGGCGGCGGCACGCTGGTGCTGGAGCTGTTCACCTCGGCCCCGGACGGGTCCATCGACGAGAACGCCGAGGTGCGGGTGCGCACCGACGGGCGCGAGCGGCGGCTGGAGGCGGGCGGGCGGCTGAAGCTGGCGCCGGGGGAAAGCGTGACGCTGGAAACCGACTGCTGGCACGCCTTCTGGGGCGAGGGCGGCCGGGTGCTGATCGGCGAGGTCAGCAACGTCAACGACGACCGCACCGACAACATTTTCCGCGATCCCATCGGCCGCTTCGCGCGGATCGAGGAGGACGAGGCGCCGCTGCACCTGCTGGTCTCGGACTACGACGCGCGGCTGGGTTAGGCGGCGTCAGGCGGCGTTCGGCGGCTTGAGCGGGGGAATCCCGCCGATCCGGGCACGGGCGGCTGGACGCACGGCCGGGGCTCTGGCAGCTAAACGGTGCCGGAAGCTGCTCCGGTGCTGCCAAGAAGCCAGATGATGCTACGCAAGACTGTCATTGCCGCCGCGCTGGTCGCGGCGCTGGGGGTGGCCGGCTGCGCGCCGGCCCATACCGACCTGACCACCCGGGCCATCGTGCCCGCCATGCGCTGGGACCACCGCGGCGAGGCCACCGACTGGACTCTCGCCATCCTGACCGCGCTGAAGACCCACGGCGCGGTGCTGGAACAGCTGGAGCCGGTGGACGTGGATCAATGGTGCCCCGCCTACCGCTCGGCCCCGCCCGAGCAGCGCCGCGCCTTCTGGGCCGGGCTGCTCTCGACCCTCGCCAAGTACGAGAGCGGCTGGAACCCGCGCGCCGCCGGCGGCGGCGGTGCCTGGCTTGGCCTGCTGCAGATCGCCCCCGCCACCGCGCGCGGCGTCGGCTGCCGGGCGCAGTCGGCCGAGGCGCTGAAGGACGGGGCGGCGAACCTGTCCTGCGGGGTGCGGCTGGCGGCCTACCAGATGCGCCGCGACAACGAGATCCTCGGCGGCCCCGGCCGCTGGCGCGGCGTGGCGCGCGACTGGGCGCCGTTCCGTAAGTCCGACAAGGTGGCGGACATGCGCAACTGGACCCGCAGCCAGAGCTACTGCGCGCTGCCGGCCAAGCGCTGACGGACTCGCGCTGAAGGGCTGGCGCGCGGGGGCGGGAGACCTGGCAGGGGGGCTTCCGCCCCCCGCGCTGCGCGCTCCCCCCGAGGATATTTGCCAACCAGAGAATTGCAGGGCGACGGTGCGTCACCCGGCCGCCGCGCTTGCAATCGGCGGCGCTTGCTCTTTGCATGGGGCGGACCGGGGCGCGGCCCCCTGACCCTTGGGAGCGAGAGATGAACGATACCGCAAAGACCGACGGCTTCCGCGCGATGGTGATCCGCGACGAGGACGGCAAGCCGAAGGCGGGGTTCGAGACCCTGACGCTGTCGGACCTGCCGGACCACGAGGTGCTGGTGGAGATCAGCCATTCCAGCCTCAACTACAAGGACGGCCTGGCGGTCAGCGGCAAGGGCCGCATCGCCCGGCGCCTGCCGATGGTGGCGGGGATCGACCTGGCCGGCACGGTGGTGGAGTCGCGGGTGGCGGAATGGTCCGAGGGCGACCGGGTGGTGGTGAACGGCTGGGGCCTGTCCGAGACCGAGTGGGGCGGCTACAGCCGCTACCAGCGGATCAAGCCGGCGCACCTGACGGCGCTGCCGGAGGGCTTCTCGCCCGCCGAGGCCATGGCGGTGGGCACCGCCGGCTATACCGCCGCGCTTTGCGTGCTGGCGCTGGAGGACTGGGGCGCGATGCAGCCCGGCGAGGGCGAGGTGCTTGTGACTGGCGCCGCGGGGGGCGTCGGCAGCGTTGCGGTTTCGCTGCTGGCGCGGCGCGGCTACCGGGTGACCGCGTCCACGGGGCGCGAGAGCCAGCATGACTTTCTGCGCGGGCTGGGGGCCAACGGTTTCGTAGCGCGGGCCGAACTGTCGGAGCCGGGCAAGCCGCTGCAGGCCGAGCGCTGGGCCGGGGCCGTCGACAGCGTGGGCAGCGCGACCCTGGCCAACGTGCTGGCGCAGACCGCCTATGGCGGCGCGGTGGCGGCCTGCGGCCTCGCCGGGGGCGCCGACCTGACGGCCACGGTGATGCCGCACATCCTGCGGGGCGTGGCGCTGCTGGGGGTCGATTCGGTGATGTGCCCGCAGGACAAGCGGGCGCGGGCCTGGGACTTCCTCGACAAGCACCTGGACCGTGAGGCGCTGGCGGGGCTGACCACCACGGCGCCGATGTCGGACCTGCCGGAGCTGGCGCAGGCGATCTTGAAGGGCGAGACGCGCGGGCGCTACGTGATCGAGATCGGCTGAGCGGGGACGCCGCCCGGGCTTTTGTAGGCAAGGCGCCGCAGAACAGGCGCTCCGTGCCCGTGGCCCGGCCCTGCCGGGATCGCGCGCGCAGATGAACGAGAGGCTCTTGACCCACGCTTCCGCGCCCGGACCTGCCTCCGGAGTCATTCTCAAGCGCTGGCTGCTGCCGCTCGCCGGTTCGGCGGCGGCGCTTGCCGTGGTCTTCTGGCTGTACCGCGACCTCGCCTTCGGGCGCTTCCTCGAGGCGCTGTGGACCGCGGCGCCGGGATGGATCGGGGTGCTGGCGCTGACCATCCTGCTGGAACAGCTTCTGAACGGCTGGAAATGGCGGCAGATCCTGCACGACGTGAAGCCGGTGCGCACGCTGCGGCTGACCGGGGCCCTGCTGGCCGGGTACGGCGCGAACGTGCTGGTGCCGCTGGGGATCAGCCCGCTGGTGCGGTCCTGGCTGGTGGCCCGGCTGGAAGGCCTGTCGATGCCCACCGTGCTGGCCACGACGATCATCGCGCGCTTCGTCGACGGCGTGGTCTTCGGCCTGTTCGCTGCGGCGGTGGCGCTGGCCGGGCAGGTGCCGCGCATCGAGGGGCGGCTGGAGCTGGGGCTGGCGGTGGCGGGGGCGGCGAACCTTCTGCTGTTCGGCGGCGCGCTCTGGGTGATGTTCCGCTTCCGGCAGGTGCTGGGGCAGGACGGGGGGCTGGCGAGCCGGCTGTTCGACGCCCTTCCCCGCCGGGTGCGGGCCGACGGCGGCGCGCTGCGCAGCTCGCTGCGGCAGGGGGTGGTCTGGCCGCGGGCCGCGCGGCATCGGCTGTACGTGCTGCTGGCGGCCTTCCTGGCAAAGCTGGTGGCCGCCACCCACTACCTCTGGGCCGGGCTGGCGGTGGGGGTGGTGCTGGCGCCGCTGGATTACCTGTTCCTGATGGTATTCGCCGGCTTTTCGCTGGTGCTTTCGCGCTTTGTCCGGATCCCCGGCGGCTTCGTCATCGGCTCTGCCCTGGCGTTCGAGCTGCTGGGCGTGCCGGAGGAACAGGCGCTGGTGATGATCCTGTTCAACTGGATGATGTCGATCATCCTGGTGGTGGGGATCGGCCTTGGCGTGTTGTGGCGGTCCGGGCTGGACATCCGGCAGGCGCGGCGGGCGGCGGAGGAGGGCAGCCTGCCCGGCGCCGGCGGCGGTGCAACCGGGGCGGACGGGGGCGGGTCCTGACGCGCCGGCCGGCGCCCCCGAAGCGCCGCTTTCGCCTTGGCCCCCGGGCGCGGGCGCGGTAGCGAGGGGGCAGGAGGTACTGTCATGTCCGCTTTGCTTGATACCGTCGATCCCGACGGGCTGCTGGAATACTCGGTCGTCTTCACCGACCGCTCGCTCAACCACATGTCCGCCGCCTTCCAGCAGGTGATGCGCGACCTGTCCCGGATGCTGCGCGAGGTCTACAACGCCGATGCCCTGGCGCTGGTGCCGGGGGGCGGCACCTATGCCATGGAGGCCGTGGCGCGCCAGCTGGCCAGCGGCCGGCGGGTGATGGTGCTGCGCAACGGGTTCTTTTCCTTCCGCTGGTCGCAGATCCTCGGCATGGGCGGGATCGCCGCCGAGGAGACGGTGCTGAAGGCCCGGCGGCAGGGCAACGCGCCCGATGCGCCCTTCGCGCCCGCCCCGATCGAGGAGGTGGAGGCGCGGATCGCCGAGACCCGTCCGGAAGTGGTCTTTGCCCCGCATGTCGAGACCGCCTCGGGGATCATCCTGCCCGACGACTACATCCGCCGGGTGGCGGCGGCGGTGCACGAGGCCGGGGGGCTGTTCGTGCTGGACTGCATCGCCTCGGGCTGCGTCTGGGTGGACATGGCGGCGCTGGGCGTCGACGTGCTGATCTCGGCGCCGCAGAAGGGCTGGTCCGCCTCGCCCTGCGCCGGGATCGTGATGCTGAACGAGGCCGCGAAGGCGCGGGTGAAGGAGGAGACCTCGACCTCCTTCGCCGTCGACCTCGGCAAGTGGCTGACGATCATGGAGGCCTACGAGAACGGCGGCCATGCCTACCACGCCACCATGCCCACCGACGCGCTGCGGGTGTTCCGCGACCGGGTGGCGGAGACCATGGACTACGGGCTTGACCGGCTGTGCGAGGCGCAGTGGGAGCAGGGCCGGCGGGTCCGGGCGGCACTGGCTGAGCGGGGTCTGCGCTCTGTCGCGGCCGAGGGGTTCGAGGCGCCGGGTGTGGTGGTCAGCTACACCGGCGATGCCGATCTGGCGACCGGCAAGGCCTTCCTCGCCGAGGGGATGCAGGTGGCCGCCGGCGTGCCGCTGATGGTGGACGAGGGGCCTGACTACAAGGCCTTCCGGCTGGGGCTGTTCGGGCTGGACAAGCTGGCCGACGTGGACGCCAGCGTGGCGCGGCTGGAACGGGCGCTGGACAAGGTGGTCTAGGACGGCGGGGCGGGCTCAGTCCCGCCCCAGCACCTTCGCCGCGGCCTCGGGCCCGGCGAGGGCGCGGTCGTGGCGCTGCGCCAGCGCGGCCACCAGCGCCACCCGTTCGGCGTTGTCGCGGGCGGGGCGGCCTTCTGCATCGACGATGGCGTTCTCGAAGCCCACGCGGGCGTGGCCGCCCAGTTCTATCGTGCGCTCGAGGCAGGCCATCTCGCCCCGGCCGAAGGCGCAGGTCATCCAGATAGCTTCTTCATCAAGCCCCTCGGTGCGCAGCGCATCAAAGAGTGCCTCGAACTCTGCCAGGTCCGAATCCAGCGTGGCGGAGTAGCGCCCTACCACGAGGATCAGCCGCGGCCGCCCTGCGAGGTGCAGCGCGCCGGCGCGGCGGAGGCGGGCGAATTCCGTGACCTGCGACGGCTCATAGAGGATGAACTGCACGCCGATCCCGCGCTCGGCGGCGAAGGCGAGGAAGGCGCTGCCGCGTGCCTCGCCGTCGCGCATCAGCTCGGCCAGCCCGAAGGACAGGAAGGGCGGGGCAAGCGCCTGCGCCTCGGTGATCTGCTGGTCGAGGGTGAATAGGCCCGCGGCCTCGGTGGTGGTCTGAATCACCATGTCGGGGCAGGCGGCGCGCACCGCGGCGATGGCGGGGCGGTAGGTCTTTGCGTCCAGCGTGTGGCGGTCTTCCGCGTCCCGCACGTGCAGGTGGATCGCCGCGGCGCCGGCGGCGCGGCAGGCGCGCGCGGTCTCGGCCAGTTCCTGTGGCAGGATCGGCAGGGCGGGGTGGTCGGCCCGGGTGCGGCGGGCGCCGTTGGGCGCCACCATGATGCAAAGATCGTCCACTCGTTCCCCCCCGCGCCGGCCCGCCGGTTCTAGGCGAGCCGGCGCGGGGGCGCAACGGGGGCTGACGGGCTCAGGCGCTGCGGGCGAAGGCGTCGCTGATGCCCGCGGCGGTGCGCAGGATGACGGCGGCGTTGTTCTGGCGCACGCCCTCCACCACCCGCTCTACATTGGTGCGCAGCGAGTTCCAGGTCTCGCCCGGTTCCTTCTGGAAGTCACGGGTGCGCCAGCGCACCACGCGCCAGTGCGCCACCCGCATGGCGTGGCGCAGCACGTCGTCCTCGATCAGCGCCGCCAGCGCGCCGCCCACCTCGCCGAAGATCCGTACGTAATCCTTGGCGGAACTGCCGTCGGAAAAGGCCATCAGGTTGTATAGGCCCAGCAGATCCACCTTGACCGCATCGGGCACGATGTCGCCCTGCGCGCAATTGGCCGCGCCCGCCGCGATCTCGCGGTAGGCGGAGAAGACGCGGGAGCGTTCGGCGGGCACCAGTTCGCGGGCGACGGTGCCGACCCCGACCTTCACCTCGACGAATCCCTCCAGCGCCAGCCGCTGCAGCACCTGCCGCACCGGCGAGCGGGACAGGCCATGGTCCGCCGCCACCTCGTTCTCGTGGATCACGTAGGGCTTGCCCGGCGGTGCAAGGCAGATCCGGGCGCGCAGATCGTTAAGAATCTCGGGGTAAAAGGATTCACTTTGCATTGGGTACCACCTGTTGATTAGTGCACCTGTACACAGCCATACGCAGGATCTCAAGCTTAATAAAAGTAAATCAAAATGATTTAGCAGTAATTTGCCACAATCTGGCCACAATCCACGGCCATACCTGTGTACAGGTGTTGAGGGATACCGCCAACCAGAAGCCGCGAACCTCGCGGCAGGACAGGGAGAGAAGATATGACCAACGCACGCAAGAATTTCGCTTTTACTCGCCATGCGCCTGCCCGGGCCGAAGCGCGCTCCCAGCGCAACCTGCCTGCCTTCCGCGTGCTGAGCACCGAGATCGTCCATGCCCGCCGCTGCCGCGATTTCGGCCGGATCGAGGCGCGCGTGCAGATCGTCTTCCAGGAAAGCGCGAACACACCGCCGCGGATGACCGAGGTGCTGACTAACGCGCCCGCGTCCGCCGGCCGCACCCCCGGCCGCCTGCGCCAGCGCCTGCTGCGCGATGCCGTCACCCTGGCGATCCTGACCCGCTCGCTCGCCGTGGCGCCGAAGGAAAAGATGATCGCCTGACGCGAAAGCCCGCGGCGTCCGCCGCCCCGGCTGGTCTTTCCGGCCCGGGTACCCGAAGGTGCCTGCAAATCCCGACCGCCCGGAGGATCCCGGGCGGCGGGGCAGGCACCAAGGGAAGGACTGACATGCGACGCAACGGGCTCCGCGAAATCTGGAACAGGGGCGGGACCGCCGTGAACGGCTGGCTCTCGATCCCCAGCAGCTATGCCGCCGAGGTAGTGGCCGCGCAGGGGTTGGACGCGGTCACGGTCGACCTGCAGCACGGGATGATCGGTTTCGATGCTGCCGTGCCGATGCTGCAGGCGATCTCGGCGACGGATGCGGTGCCGCTGGCGCGCGTGTCCAAGAACGACCCGGCGCTGGTGATGCAATTGCTGGATGCGGGTGCCTACGGGATCATCTGCCCGATGATCTCGACCCCCGACGAGGCGAAGACCTTCGCCGACGCCTGCCGCTACCCGCCGCGCGGCAACCGGTCCTTCGGCCCGGCGCGCGGGCTTTTGTACGGCGGGCCGGACTACTTCAAGGAAGCCGACGGCGAGATCCTGTCTTTCGCGATGATCGAGACCGCCGAGGGGATGCAGAACCTCGAGGCGATCCTCGCCACCCCGGGGCTCGACGGGGTCTACGTGGGGCCGAACGACCTGTGCCTTGCGCTGGGGGTGCCGCCGCAGGCGGAATCGGAGGAACCCGTGGTGACAGAGGCCATCGCCCGTATCGTCCGGGCCTGCAAGGACGCGGGCAAGGTGGCCGGGGTGTTCTGCTCTTCCGGCGAGGCCGCGGCGATGCGGGTGTCGCAGGGGTTCACCCTTGTCACTCCCGGCAGCGATGCCGCGCTTTTGGGCAAAGCGGTTCGGGCCGAGCTGGCGGCCGCCCGGGGCAAGGGAGCGGCGGCGGGCGGCGGCTCGGGGTATTAGTGTCGCGGGGGGAGGCGGGCTGAAGCCCGCCCTACCGATTTTGCCCGGCGGGGCGCTTTAGCGGGAGGCGCGGCGTGGACTACGCCGCGCCTTCCTGTGCCGCCTCGGTACGCCCTGCCGCCATCTTGTTCAGGGCCAGCAGCGCTAGGATCACCACCGTCCCGGCCGCCTCGATGGTGATCGAGGGCCAGAACACCCCCACCACCGCCGCCACCATCAGCACCCGCTGCCAGATCGGCATGGGCCCGAACAGGAACCCCTCCAGCGCCGCCGCCGCGCCGACGATGGCGACGATGGCGATGAAGCCGTTCCACAGCACCAGCGGCACCGGGCCGCCGGTGATGATCGGCTCGTTGAAGACCATGAACAGCGGGATCAGGTAGAGGCCCTTGGCGAACTTCCACGCCTGGAAACTCGTCTCCATCGGTTTCGACCCGGCAATCGCCGCCCCGGCAAAGCCCGCCAGGGCCACAGGTGGCGTCACGTTGCTGTCCTGCGAGTACCAGAAGACCACGAGGTGGGCGATCAGCAGCGGGATGCCGAATTCCTGCGTCAGGGCGGGGCCCACCAGGATGATCAGCACGATGTAGGCCGCGGTCACCGGCAGCCCCATCCCCAGGATCAGGCTGGCGATCACCACCAGCAGCAGCGCCAGCACCAGGTTGCCGCCCGAGAAGGCCAGCATCATGGCCGAGAACTTCAGCCCCAGCCCGGTCAGGCCCACCACGCCGACGATAATGCCGGCCACGGCGCAGGCGATCGACACCGGAATCGCGTTGCGCGCGCCCAGTTCCAGCGCCTCCAGCGTCAGCCGCACACCGCTGCGGCACAGGTCCACGAAGCCCGCGAGGCTGGGGGACCGGGTGGCGAAGCGCCAGAGCGCCCGCGCCACGGCGGCGAAGATCACCGACAGGATCGCGTAGAAGCCCACCCGCATGGGCGAGTAGCCCGCCACCAGCAGCCAGATCAGCGCACCGATGGGCAGCAGGAAATGCCAGCCATCGGCCAGCACGTCGCGCACCTTCGGCAGTTCCTCCTCGGACAGCCCCTGCATCCCCTGTTTCACGGCGGCGATGTGTACCAGCAGGTAGACCGTGCCGAAGTAGAGGAAGGCGGGGAAGATCGAGACCAGCACGATGTCCACGTAGGGCATCCGCGTGAACTCGCTCATAAGGAAGGCGCCGGCGCCCATCAGCGGCGGCATGATCTGCCCGCCGGTGGAGGCCGCGGCCTCGATGCCGCCGGCCTGCGCGGGGCGGTAGCCCAGCCGTTTCATCAGCGGGATGGTGAAGGCGCCGGTGGTGACCACGTTGGCGATCGCCGAGCCGGAGATCGAACCCATGCCCGCCGAGGCGATCACCGCCGCCTTGGCCGGCCCGCCGCGCCGCTTGCCGGTGGCGGCATAGGCCAGGTCGATGAAGAACTTGCCCGCGCCGGTCACTTCCAGGAAGGCGCCGAACAGAACGAAGACGAAGATGAAGGTCGCGGCGACCCCCAGCGGGATGCCGTAGATCCCCTCGGCCCCCAGGGTCATCTGGCTGGCCACCCGGTCCAGCGAGTAGCCGCGGTGGTTGAGGATGCCGGGCATCAGGTCGGCGAGCCACGGCAATTCGCCGCGCCGGCCGGCGAAGGCATAGGCAAGGAAGACCGCGCCGATGATGGTCATCATCAGCCCCACCGCCCGGCGCGCGGCCTCCAGCACCACCAGCGTGGTGATGATGCCGACCATCACGTCGATGTCGCGCGGGAAGATCGCGTTGGCGATGGCGTCGATATTGGCGGGCACCCAGTAGCCCACCAGCACGCCGCAGCCGATCAGGACGCCGTCGATGACCCAGCCCAGCACGCCGCGGCGGCGGTCGGGGCCCCAGACGGGATAGACCAGGAAGCACAGCACCAGGATGAAGCCGAGGTGGATGGGCCGCTGGAAGAACAGGCCCAGCGGCTGCAGGCCGGCGGCGTAAAGCTGGAACAGCGACAGCGCGATGCCGACCACGGTGATCATGCGCAGCACGAACCAGGGCTGCGGCGGGGGCGGGGGCACGTCGACCGTGTCAGTGACCATCAGCGGGCCTCCGTTTCAAGGGCGATGCGCACCCGGGACCGGGCGGCGCGTTCCGACAGCGAGACGGTGGTGCCGTCCGCGGCGATGCGGTGATCGACGTTGCCCGCGCCGGGGCGCAGCACGTAGGCGTCGCCGGGGACGGGTTCGTCCAGATCCTCGATCCAGTAGCCGCCCATGCCGTCCGACACCTGCCGGCCGCGGCCGGGGATGTGGTCGAGGCCAGCGGCGAAATCGGGCAGGTGCGAGCGGACCAGCACCATGCGGCCCTCGCGGTTCTCGTAGCAGTCGGACACTTCGAATCCCTTGACGGAGTGGCGCCACAGGATGCACCAGCCGGCGCCCTCGGGGATCGGGAGGCGGGCAATCTCGGTGCCGTCCTCAAGCCGGGTCGCGGTCAGCATGGTGGTCGGCGTGGCGTTCTGGGGAGCGTTCTGGAGGGCGGGCGGCGCGGCATCATCCCGGCCGCCTTCGGAGGCAGCATGCAGGACGGCGGGCAGGAGCAGGGGGAGGAGGAGGGCCAGAAGCCCTCCTCCGGTCACGCGGTTCACTTGCGCAGACGATCGGGGATCTCGACGCCGGCTTCCTCGTAGTAGCGGATCGCGCCGGGGTGCAGCGGCACCGGGGTGGCGGACATGGTGAACTCCGGCGTGGTCTCGTTCGCCGCCGGGTGCACGGCCTGCAGGTCTGCGATGTTCTCGAACATCACCTTGGTGATCTGGTAGGCCAGTTCCTCGTCCATCTCCGACGACACGGCCAGTACGTTCGGCACGCCCAGCACGGCCACGTCATCGTCGGTACCGTCGTAGGTGCCGCCCGCCAGCGTGGTCTCGGCGAAGATCGGGTCGGCCTCGCGGGCCTTGGCGATCTCGTCCGCGCTGAGCTGCAGGATGCGGATGTCGTTGGTGGTGGCGAGGTTCAGGATCGAGGAGGTGGGGGCGCCCACGCTCCAGAACCCGGCCTCGATGTCACCGTTGGCCAGCGCATCGGCGCTTTCGTTGAAGTTGAGGCGCTGTTCCTCGATGTCGTCGTAGGTGATGCCGTTGGCGTTCAGGATCGCCAGCGCGTTCACCTCGGTGCCCGAACCGGGGGCGCCGACGGAGACCCGCTTGCCCTTCAGGTCGGCGAGGCTTTCGATGCCGCTGTCGGCGGCGACCACGATCTGCACCATGTTGGCGTACATCGAGGCGAGGCCGCGGATCATTTCCAGCTGCTGGCCCTCGAAGCGGCCGGTGCCGGAATAGGCCTGTTCCACCGTGTCGGCGAGGGCGAGGGCGAGGTCCGCGTCACCGGTGGCGATGAGGCCCATGTTCTCGACCGAGGCGCCGGTGACCTCGGCGGTGGCCGAGTAGCCTTCGAGCTTACTGTTGATGACCTCGGCGAGGCCGCCGCCCATCGGGTAGTAGACGCCGCCGGTGCCGCCGGTGGCGATCGACAGCTGCTGCTGCGCCAGCGCCGGGGTGCCGGCGACCATCGCGACCGCCGCGAGTGTCTTGAAGATCTTCATGGTTTTACCTCCCACAAACGTTTCTATGGCTCCCATACGTAGCGGCGCAGAACGGATAGGCCAAGGGCTATCCGGGGGACGGCGCACCCGACCGTGCGGCAGGATCGCAGCGCCTGCGGCGCTCCGATCCGCGGGGGGCGCTGCCCCCCGGCCCGGGCGGGCCCGGGCCTCCCCCCCAGGGATTTCGGACAAGAAGAATTGGCAGGGGGGGCGGGGGGGGGGGGGGGTGGGCGGGCGCCGGCGC
>JBLXFD010000026.1:0-43404 GCA_048262455.1 Rhodobacter sp. | reverse complement strand
TCGGAGACGAAAACCTCTGCCGCGCCCTCCGGCGTCAGTCGCGCCCGCAGGTAATCCCGCCGCCCCGCCTTCTTGCGCTTCGAAAAGGCCGCCGGCACCGTGACCCCCCCCACCACCCGCCGCCCCCCCGCCCAGACAGCCCGCACCGCCCGGTCATCCCCCATCATGACCGTCGGAAACAGCGCCTCCCAGAAGCCCTCCGCCCGCGCCGCGCGCTGGGCGATGGCCGGGGTCGAGGCCAGGTCAACCACCACCAGGTCCGCCTCCATCCCCGGCGCGAGGTTGCCCACCCGGTCCTCCAGCCGCAGCGCCCGGGCCGAGCCGGCGGTCGCCAGCCACCACAGCTGCGCCGGGTGCAGCGGCGCGCCGTTCAGCTGGCCCAGCTCGTAGGCCGCCGCCATGGTCCGCAGCATCGAGAAGGACGACCCGCCCCCGGTGTCGGTGGCCAGCCCGATCCGCCCGCCCCGCGCCGACAGGCCCGCCATGTCGAAGACCCCCGAGCCGATGAAGGTGTTCGAGGTCGGGCAATGCACCACCGCCGCGTCCACCTCGGCCAGCCGGTCGATCTCCCGCGGCTCCAGGTGGATCGCGTGGCCGTAGACCCCGCCAGGGCGCAGCAGCCCGTGCCGCTCGTAGGTATCGAGGTAATCGCGCGCCTCGGGGAACAGCGCGCGCACCCAGGCCACCTCGTCGGTCTGCTCGCTCAGGTGGGTCTGCATCGGGCAGTCCGGGAACTCCCCCCAGAGCGCGCCGAGCGCCTCCAGCTGCTCGCGGCTGGAGGTGGGCGAGAAGCGCGGCGTGATCGCGTATTGCAGCCGGTCCCGCCCGTGCCAGCGCTCCAGCAGCGCGCGGCTGTCGTCGTAGGCGCTGCGGGGCGTGTCGCGCAGCCCCTCGGGCGCGTTGCGGTCCATGCAGGTCTTGCCCCCCACCGCCCGCAGCCCGCGGGCCAGCGCCTCCTCGAAGAAGGCCTCCACGCTCACCGGGTGGATGGTGCAGAACGAGCAGACGGTGGTGGTCCCCTCCGCCAGCACCAGGTCGAAGTAGCGCGCGGCGATCTCCCGGGCATAAGCGGGATCGGCGAAGGCCATTTCCTCGGGGAAGGTATAGGTGTTCAGCCAGTCGATCAGCCGCCGGCCCCAGCTGGCGATGATCGCGGTCTGCGGGTAGTGCACGTGGGCGTCCACGAAACCGGCGGTCACCAGCGCGTCGCCGTAGTCCACCACCGGCCCCCGGTGCCCCTCGCGCAGCCGGTCCGCCGGCCCCGCGTCCAGCACCTTGCCGTCCTGCAGCAGCACCGCGCCCCGCCGCTCGTAGACCGCCGCCTCCTCCGGCGGCACCCGGAACGGGTCGGCGCGGAATCCCAGCGTCTGGCCGCAGATCAGCGTCTTTTCCATGCACTCCGTCCCCATGCCGTGACGGCGTCAGGATAGGGGCACAGAAAGACCGGGTAAATTCCGATCCGCCCCCTATGTTCCGGCGGACTGCTTCAGTAGAACGGCAGAACAGCGCAGGGGGACGGCGATGGCGGAAGAGACCACCACCGAAGAGATCCGCGAAGACGTCCGCGAGGACGACCGCTACGGGCTGGACCCGGCGCTGGTGGACGCCATCGTCTCGGCCGCCCGCGCCGGCGACGCGGCTACCGTCACCGAGCTGATGGAACCGCTGCACGCGGCCGACATCGCCGACCTTCTGGAACAGGTGGGCACCCCGGAACGGGTGGCGGTGCTGCGGGTCTACGAGCCCGAGATCGACGGCGAGATCCTGTCCGAGATCGACGAATCGATCCGCGAGGAGGTGATCGAGCTGCTGTCGCCCGGCGTCCTCTCGGACGCGATGCGCGAGCTCGATTCGGACGACGTGGTCGACTTCATCGAGGACCTCGAGGACGAGCAGCAGCAGGCGATTCTCGACACCCTCGAGGACAGCGACCGGCTGGCGGTGGAACAGGCGCTGTCCTACCCCGAGTATTCCGCCGGCCGCCTGATGCAGCGCGAGGTGGTGGCGGGGCCGGAGCACTGGACCGTGGGCGCCGCCATCGACTACCTGCGCTCGCGCGAGGACCTGCCGGAAGACTTCTACCACATGATCCTCGTGGACCCGGCCTACCGCCCGATCGCCAACGTGACGCTCGGCAAGATCCTCAGCCACCGGCGCGACGTGCCGCTGAAGGACATCGCCGAGGAAAGCTTCCGCACCATCGAGGCCAACGAGGCCGAGGCCGACGTGGCCTATGCCTTCAACCAGTATCACCTGATCTCCGCCCCGGTGGTGGACACCGACGGGCGGCTGGTGGGGGTGATCACCATCGACGACGCGATGATCGTGCTGGAGGAGGAGGCCGAGGAGGACATCCTGCTGCTCGCCGGCGTCTCGGACGAAAGCTCGCTGGCCGACCGGGTCGCCGCCACCACGCGGCGGCGCTTTCCCTGGCTGGCGGTGAACCTGGTGACGGCGATCCTCGCCTCGCTGGTGATCTCGCTGTTCGAGGACACGATCTCGCGCTTCGTGGCGCTGGCGGTGCTGATGCCCATCGTCGCCTCGATGGGCGGCAATGCCGGCACCCAGTCCCTGACCGTCGCGGTGCGCGCCATCGCCACCCGCGACCTCACGGGCCGCAACGTCTGGCGGGTGATCCGCCGCGAGGTGCTGGTGGGGCTGGTGAACGGGGTGATCTTCGCGGTGGTGATGGGTCTGGTGGGGGTCGTCTGGTTCGGCACGCCGATGCTGGGGGTGGTGATCGCCGTGGCCATGGTGATCAACCTCGTGGTGGCGGGGCTGGCGGGCACGGTGATCCCGGTGGTGCTGGACCGCATGAACATCGACCCGGCGCTGGCCTCGGGCGCCTTCGTCACCACGGTAACGGACGTTGTCGGCTTCTTCGCCTTCCTCGGGCTGGCGGCGGTGCTGCTGCTGTGAGCCTCGCCGAGGCCAAGGCCGCCGCCCGCGCCGCCGCCTTCGCCCGCCGCGCCGCCGCCTTCGAGGCGGGCGCGCCTGCTGCGGGCGCGGCGGCCCTGCTGGAGTTCCTCGCCCCGCACCTCGGGCGCCCGGCGGCGGGCTACATGCCCATGCGCTCCGAGATCGACCCGCTGCCCGCCATGGCCGAGCTTTCGCGCCACGGGCCGGTGGGGGTGCCGGTGATCGCCGCGCCCGGGCGGCCGCTGCTGTTCCACCTCTGGACCCCCGGTGCCGAGATGACCGAGGGCCCCTTCGGCGCCCGCATCCCCGCCGTGGCCGAGGAGATGCGGCCCGAGGTGGTCATCGTGCCGCTGGTGGCCTTCGACCGCCGGGGCGGGCGCTTAGGCTACGGCGGCGGCTTCTACGACCGCACGCTGGAGATGCTGCGCCGGGACAGTGAGGTGCTGGCGGTGGGCTTCGCATGGGCGGCGCAAGAGGACCCCGCCCTGCCGCTGGAGCCGACCGACCAGCCGCTGGACGCGGTGGTGACGGAACGGGAGGTCCTGCGCTTCGTTTGAGTGACGGGCAATCTCGCCGGCGGCGAAGGAAGAATTGAAATTGGGGAGGAGCAGGGCGCAAGACGGGCCAGCGGCGGCCCGGGGGATGCCGCTGCCACGGCTGAGGACCGCGCTTTATGCCGACGTTTCGCCGTGACCTCCGAACGGGGGACAAACGGTGACAAAGCGGCAGCCCGCCGGACGGGCCGCCGCTGGCCCGGCGGCTTCGCCGCTGTTCGGGCCGGGGGAGCAGCGCACGAGCCGGGATAGCGGCGGGCCGGGGGATGCCGCTCCGACGCCGACGGTCAGTACTTAATCTCAACGTTCCGCCGTGTCCTCCGCACGCCGCGCCAACGGTAACGAAGCGGCAGCCCGCCGGACGGGCCGCCGCTGGCCCGGCGGCTTCGCCGCTGTTCGGGCCGGGGGAGCGGAACGAGCGTGGAGCCATGGCAATTTAACACCGCCGCGCTCCCGACAGACAAGCGGCAGCCCGAACCCCGGGCCGCCCCTGCTCCAACCTCACCCCTTCAGCTTGTCCTGCGTCCGCAGCTCGAAGTCCGAGGCGTCGTGCCGCTCGTGCAGCTGGTCCGACAGCTCGCCGTTGAAGCGGTTCACCTTCCGCCCGCGCTTGACCGCCGGGCGCGCCCAGATCCGTTCTGCCCAGGCCACCACGTTGGTGTAGCTCGCCACGTCCAGGAACTCCGCCGCGTTGTACTGCCAGCCCTTCACCAGCCCGCCGTACCAGGGGAAGATGGCGATGTCGGCGATGGTATACTCGCCCCCGGCCATGTACTCGCGCTCTGCCAGGTGCCGGTCCAGCACGTCCAGCTGCCGCTTCACCTCCATGGAGAAACGGTTGATCGGGTACTCGAACTTCTCCGGCGCGTAGGCGTAGAAATGCCCGAAGCCGCCGCCGAGGTAGGGCGCGCTGCCCATCTGCCACATCAGCCAGGACAGCATCTCGGCCCGGTCCTTCGGGTCCGAGACCTGGAAGGCGCCGAACTTCTCGGACAGGTACAGCAGGATCGCGCCGCTCTCGAACACCCGCACCGGCGGGTTCACCGAGCGGTCCATCAGCGCCGGAATCTTCGAGTTCGGGTTCACCTCGGTGAAGCCGCTGCCGAACTGCTCGCCCTTGCTGATGCGGATCGGCCAGGCGTCGTACTCCGCGTCGGAGATTCCCTTCTCCAGCAATTCCTCCAGCATCACCGTCACCTTCACCCCGTTGGGCGTGGCCAGCGAGTAAAGCTGCAGCGGGTGCTCGCCCACCGGCAGCTCGGCCTCATGAGTGGCGCCGGCGATGGGGCGGTTGGTGCTGGCGAACTGGCCGCCGTTCTCCTTGTCCCAGGTCCAGACCTTCGGCGGGGTATAGGCGTCGTCGCTCATTCACTGTCTCCATCAAATGCCTTGGCACAGACATATGCCGCGGCCGGCGGAAACCCAAGCGCCCTGCCCCTGCGCCAACGCACAGCCCGCCTGCCCTCCCCGCCGAACCGTGCTATGTCAGCCCCAGAAGCCGCGCCGCGGCGCCGACAGGGAGACCCTTGATGTGGACCGAACTGATTGCCCACGACGGCCACCGGCCGAATTGCTGGATCGAGCCGGCCGAGGGGCAGGCCCGGGGCGGGCTGGTGATCGTGCAGGAGATCTTCGGCGTCACCGAGCAGCTGAAGCAGGTGGCCGCCCGCTATGCCCGCGACGGGTTCGACACCGCGATCCCGGCGCTGTTCGACCGGCGCGGACGGGACACGGTGATCCCCTACGACGAGCCGGCGCGCGGGCGCGACCTGGCCATGGGCACCCTGCCGGACGAGGCGATGGCCGACATCGCCGCCGCCGTCGCGGCCTTGGCCGAGCGCGGCGGGCCGGTGGCGGTGATGGGCTTCTGCTGGGGCGGCGGCCTGGCGCTGCGCGCGGCGCAGAAGCTGGAGATCGCGGGCGCCGTGGTGTTCTACGGCACGCGGCTGCAGCAGTACCTCGACCACCCCCTGAAGGCCCCGGTGCAGGCGCATTTCGGCCGCTCGGACGATCACACGCCGGAAAAGGTGGTGGCCGAGTTGCAGGACTACCTGCCCGAGGTGGAGGTGCACTGGTACGACGCCGGCCACGCCTTCGCCAACGACGCCCGCCCGGACAGCTTCAACGCCGCCGCGGCGGAAGAGGCCCACGGCCGCGCGCGGGCGTTCCTGCACAGGGAGATGAACTGAGGAGGGGTGAGGGAGGGCCAGCGCCCGTCCGTGGGTGGGCGCATGTGACGCCGGTGGTCGCCACTTTATCTCACCGCCTCCCCCTCGCTCGAACCCCGCGCAAACGTCAACGAAGCGCCCGCCCGGGGGACGGACGGGCGCTGGCCCGGCGGCGCTACGCGCCTTGTTCCGGGCCGGGTGCTCTTGCCAACAGAGGGGCAGCGCCTGTCCGCGGGTGGGCGCATCTGCCGCCGGTGGTCGCCGCTTTATGGCTCCATCACTTCCCCGCTCAATCCCCACGCAAACGGCGACAAAGCGCCCGCCCTCCGGGGCGGACGGGCGCTGGCGAGGCGGCGCTGCGCGCCTGGTTCCGGGCCGGGTGCTCTTGTCACAACAGAGAGCCGGCGCCCTACACCGCCTCTGGCAGTGGCACCCCCAGCGCCTTGGCCCGTTCCGCCAGCGCGTTCATGATGCCGGGGTACAGCCGCACCCCCTTGGCCTGCGCCTCGTCGCGCCGTTGCAGGGCCTTCTCGCCCGGCAGGCGCACCGGCTCCTGCCCCGGCCGGGGGCGCGAGGCGCGGCAGGCGGTGGCGAGCCAGCCGGTCTGGCGCAGGAAGGCCGCGCGGCCGCCGAAGGCCTCGGGGTCGTGCACCTGCACCGTGAAGGCGATGCTCGTCTGCTGCGGCGCCTCGGCGCGGCCGTGCCCCGCCAGTCCCTGGGTCATCGCCTCGACGCTCAGCGCCAGGCCATAGCCCTTCTGCCCGTGGTCCAGCCCGCCCGTGGGCAGCACCGTGCCTCCGTCGAAGACCACCTGCGGATCGCGGCTCAGGTTGCCCTCGGCGTCCATCAGCCACTCGCGCTCGTACTGCCGGCCCTCGGCCACCAGCCGCCGGGCCATGTTGTTGGTGGTGATCGAGGCGGAAATGTCGATCAGGATCGGCCGGTCGTCGGTGGGAATGCCGTAGGCGACCGGGTTCGGGGTGAACACCGGCTCGCACCCGCCGAAGGGGGCCACGGTCCGGCCGAAGGGGCTGGAGGAGGAGATCGTCGCCATCATCCCCTCGTCGGTGGCAAGCTCCAGGTAGGCCGCAAGCGCGCCGATGTGATGGCCGTTGCCCACCGCGACGGTGGCGGTGCCCAGCTCGCTCGCGCGGGCGATGGCGACGCGCATGGCGCCCTCGCAGAGGAACGCGCCGGGCAGGCGCCGCCCCTCCCAGCAGATCGCGGCGCCGCGGTCCGAGATCACCTCGGGCCCGCCCTCGCGGGTCATGATGCCCTTGCCGAGGTCGTCGAGATACCAGGGCGCCAGCCCCAGCCCGTGGGTGTCGTGGCCCATGGCGTCCGCCGCGGTCAGGTAGCGCGCCACCGGCGCGGCCATGTCCGCCGGCAGCCCCGCCGCCTCGAACAGCGCGCGGGCGAAATCGGCAAGGGCGGTCAGGTCGTAACGAGGCTCGGCCATGGGGGCTCCTTCAAGGGCGTTGATCAATGGGCGGCGCGGGGTCAGCCCCGCTGCCGGCGCCGGTTTTCACGGATCGAGGCGGCCAGCGCGGCGCCGATCAGCCCCGCCCCCACCAGCCCGGTGATCGCCTCGTGCACGTGCATCAGCGACTGCGCCAGCATGATCACCGAAAGCGCGAGGATGGAATAGAAGGCGCCGTGCTCGAGGTAGCGGAACTCCGCCAGCGTCTTCTTTTCCACCAGCATGATGGTCATCGACCGCACGTACATCGCGCCGATGCCAAGGCCGATTGCGATCAGGAACAGGTTCTGCGTCAGGGCGAAGGCGCCGATCACGCCGTCGAAGCTGAACGAGGCGTCCAGCACCTCGAGGTACAGGAAGGCCCCGAAGCCGCCCCGCGCCGCCGCGCCGCGCGTCGCCTCTGACGCGTCCAGCCACTGGCCCAGCAGTTCCACCGCGAGGAAGGTCAGCAGCCCGCAGACCGCCGAGAACAGGAAGGTCGCCCCCTCGCCCGCCGGCAGAACCGAGGCAAAGCCGACGGCGACCAGCAGCACGATGGCCAGTTCGATCCCCCGCAGCGCCGCGCAGCCCCGCAGGCGGGTTTCCAGCGCGCGGAACCAGTCGACCTCTTTCTCGTGGTCGATGAAGTAGCTCAGCGCCACCATCATCAGGAATGTGCCCCCGAAGGCCGAGATCGACAGGTGCGCCTCGTCCATAATGCGCGCGTATTCCTGCGGCTCGGTCGCCGCCAGCACCACCGCCGCCACCGGGCCGATCCCGGCGGCGATCACCACCACCAGCAGCGGGAAGATGATGCGCATCCCGAAGACCGCGATCAGGATGCCCCAGGTCAGGAAGCGGCGCTGCCAGACCTCGGTCATGTCCTTCAGCTTGTTGGCGTTGACGATGGCGTTGTCGAAGCTCAGCGAGATTTCCAGCACCGCCAGCACCGAGCCGATCAGCAGGAAGGACAGTCCGCCAGCCAGCGTGCCCTGCGCCTGCAGCCCCAGCGCGAAGCTCAGCGCGAGGCCCAGGACGGTCACGGCGACCGGCCAGCGGAAGTAGCGAAGAAAGCTGGTCATGCCTGCGCCGGCGCCTTTCCGGAGACGTCGTTGACCGGCGAGATCAGCGGCTTGCCGGCGAAGTGGGCGTCGAGGTTGTCCACCACCATCATCGCCATCGCGTCCCGCGTCTCGACCGTGCCGGAGGCGTGGTGCGGGTAGAGCGTGACGTTGTCCAGCGCGGTCAGCGCCGGATCGGGGTTCGGCTCGTTCAGGTAGACGTCAAGGCCCGCCTCGCCCAGCGTGCCGTCCTTCAGCGCCGCGATCAGGTCGGTCTCGTTGATGACGCTGCCGCGGGCGACGTTGATCAGGGTGCCCTTCGGCCCCAGCGCGCGGCAGACCTCGGCGTCGATCATGCCGCGGGTCTCGTCGCCGCCCGGGACGATAACGATCAGGATGTCGGACCACTCGGCCAGCTTCACCACGTCATCGAAATACTTGTAGGACACCGGCTTTTCCGACCGGGCGAGGTAGCCCAGTTCCAGCCCCATCGGCTCCAGCCGCCGGGCGATGGCCTTGCCGATGTTGCCCAGCCCGACGATGCCGGCGCGCTTGCCGCGCACCGCGCTGGTCAGGGGGAAGGCCCCCTCGCGGCCCCAGGCGCCGGTCTTGGTATGGGCGTGGGCGTCCACCAGCCGCCGCCGGCAGGCCAGCGTCAGCATCACCGCGCAGTCGGCCACGTCGTCGGCCAGCGCGTCGGAGGTGTTGGTCATCGGAATGCCGCGCTCGGTCAGCGCGTCCAGGTCGATGGTCTCGTACCCGGCGGAAGAGCAGCCAACGATTTGCAGCTTCGGCAGATGTTCCAGCTGCGGGGCCTGCAGGTCCTCGTGGCCGCTGACCACCACGGCCTCGCACCTGGGCCCATGTTCGGCGATGAAGGCCATCTTGTCCTCGGCCTCGTCATAGCGATGCAGGGTGTAATCCGCCTGCAGCTTCGCCATCGCCTTGTCCCGCAGCGGGACCATCACCAGCACGTCGCGCTTGCTCATGCGCTTTTCTCCAAACTCATACGGGCCTTGCGCCGTTCCGCCTGCACCTCCGGGTCGGGGTGCGGCGAGGCGGCAAGAAGGTCCTTTGTATATTGCTCGCGCGGGTTCTCGAAAATCTCCCGCACCGGCCCCTGTTCAACGATCCTGCCGCCCTGCATGACGACGACACGGTGGGCGAAGTCGCGCACCAGCGGCAGGTCGTGGGCGATGAACAGGTAGCTCAGACCCAGTTCGTCCTGCAAGCGCTTGAGCAGCGCGATCACCTGCGCCTGGATCGACACGTCCAGCGCGCTGACCGCCTCGTCGCAGATGATCAGCTTGGGCGCCAGCGCCAGGGCGCGGGCGATGGCGATGCGCTGGCGCTGGCCGCCGGAGAACTGGTGCGGGTAGCGGGCGGCGTGCCCGGCCTCCAGCCCCACCTGTTCCAGCAGCTCGCGCACCCGGTCCTTCCACTTGGCGCGCGGCAGGATCTCTGGGTGGATCACGAAGGCCTCGGCGACGATGTCGCCCACCGACATGCGCGGGTTCAGCGACTGGGTGGGGTCCTGGAACACCATCTGGATCTCGCGCCGCAGGTCGAACAGGTCCTTGGGCGCCATGGTCACAAGGTCGCGGCCCTCGTAGAAGGCGGCGCCGCCGGTGGCATCCTCCAGCCGCAGGATCGTCTTGGCGAGGGTCGACTTGCCCGACCCGCTTTCGCCGACGATCGCCACGGTCTCTCGCGGCAGGACCGTCAGGGTGGCGCTGTCGAGGGCGGTGAACTCTCCGTAGGCCTTGCTGAGGCCGTTCACCTCGAGGATCGGCTTGGCCTGCCCCACCGGGTGGGCCATCTCGCCGTCGCCCGGGACGGCGGCGATCAGTTTCTTCGTGTAGGGGTGCACCGGGCGCTTGTAGACCTGGTGGGCGGTGCCGCTTTCGACGATCTCGCCGCGGTTCATCACCACCACGCGGTCGGCCACCTCGGCCACGACGCCGAGGTCGTGGGTGATCAGCAGCAGGCCCATCCCGGTCTCTGCCTGCAGCTCCTCCAGCAGCGCGAGGATCTGCGCCTGAACGGTCACGTCCAGCGCGGTGGTCGGCTCGTCCGCGATCAGGATGTCGGGCTTCATCGCCAGCGCCATGGCAATCATCAGCCGCTGCCGCTGGCCGCCGGAGAACTGGTGCGGGTAGGCGTCGATCTTTTCCTCGGGCTTGGGGATGCCGACCCGGCGCATCAGCTCCAGCGTGCGGGTCCGGGCCTTGGCCTTGGGGGTGCCGTGGGCGGTCATGATCTCGCCGATCTGGGCCCCGACCCTGTAGACCGGGTTCATGTGGCTCAGCGGGTCCTGGAAGATCATCGCGATGCGGCGGCCGTTCAGCTGCCGGCGCTCCTCGGCGGACATCTTCAGCAGGTCGCGCCCCTCGAACAGCACCTCGCCGCTGACGATCTCGCCCGGCGGGCAGTCGATCAGGTTCATGATCGCCGAGGCGCTGACCGACTTGCCGGACCCGGACTCGCCCAGGATCGCCAGGCTTTCGCCCCGGTCGAGATGCCAGGACACGTTGCGCACGGCATGCACGGTGCCCTGGGCGGTGTGGAAGTCCACCGACAGGTTCCGGACTTCGAGCAGGTGGCTCATGGCTTCTTCCTCGAAATCTCCAGCCGCCACCGCTGGACCGGGTCAAGCGCGGTCCGCATCCAGTTCGACAGCAGGTTCAGCGACAGGGTGGTCATGATGATCGCGAGGCCGGGCCAGAAGCTGAGCCACCACGCGGAGGTCAGGTAGGGCCGGCCCTGGCTGACCATCAGGCCCCAGGTGATCTCGGGCGGCTGGATGCCGATGCCGAGGAACGACAGCGAGCTTTCGGCCAGCATGACGAAGGCGAAATCCAGCGTGGCGATGGTGATCAGCGTGGGGAAGACCACCGGCAGGATGTGGCGGAAGACGATCCGCTTCGTCGAGGCGCCCATCACCTGCGCCGCCTGCACGAACATCCGCTCGCGGATCTCCAGCACCTCGGCGCGGCTGGTGCGCAGGTAGATCGGGATGCGGGTGATCGCCAGCACGATGATCAGATTCCCTACCGCCGGCTCCAGCATGTAGAGCACGATCACCGCCAGCAGCAGCGAGGGGAAGGACATGATGACGTCCGCCAGCCGCATGATCACCTGGCTCGCGGTCTTCGAGGTATAGCCCGCCACCAGCCCCAGCGCGGTGCCGATGAACAGCGCGCAGACCACGGCGCCGGCGGCGACCATCATGGTGTTCTGCGCCGCCACCATGATCCGTGCCAGCAGCGGCCGGCCCAGCGCGTCGGCGCCCAGCCAGAAGATCCAGTCGCGCGAGAAGTCGAAGGGCGGCGCGTTGCGCCCGCGCAGGTTCTGCTTGGTGGCGATGTCCTCGAACAGCAGCGGGCCGAACAGCGCGCAGAAGGTCACCAGCAGCAGGAACACCGCGGCGGCCAGCGCCAGCTTGTCGGCCCAGAGCATCCGGGCGATCTGCACCGCCGGGTGCGGCGGCTTGGGGATGGCGGGAACGTCGGTCTCGGTCAGGGCCATGGGTCAGTACCGGATTCGCGGGTCGAGCACCGCGTAGAGGATGTCGATCAGCAGGTTCATCAGGAAGATCGCGAAGGCGGTGACCATGATCGCGGCGAGAATGACGGTGAAGTCGCGCTGCAGGATCGAGTCGATCATCAGCTTGCCGACCCCGGGAAAACCGAAGATCGTCTCGACCACCACCGCGCCGTTCAGCAGCCCCGCCGCCTGGTCGCCGATCACCGTGATCACCGGCAGCATGGCGTTGCGCAGCGCGTGCACGAAGATGATCGCCTTGTTCTTCACCCCCTTGGCGCGGGCGGTCTTGACGTAGGCGGAGCTGAGCGTCGAGATCATCGAGCCGCGCACCACCTGCAGGATCAGACCGAAGGGCCGGATGAACAGCACCGCGATGGGCATCACCCAGTGCCAGGGCGTGCCGGTGCCGCTGGTGGGCAGCCAGCCGAGGTTCACGGAAAACAGCACGATCGCGACGATGGCGATCCAGAAGTCCGGCGCGCTGGCGCCGATCAGGGAAAAGAACGTGGCCATCCGGTCAAAGATGCCGCCGACCCGGAAGGCGGCGAGCGAGCCGATGACGATGGCGAAGAAGGTGACCAGCAGCATGGTGATCGCCGCCAGCTGCAGCGTCCAGGCAAAGCCCCGCAGCACCGCGTCCAGCGCCGGTTCGGCCCGGCGGATCGACATGCCGAAATCGAAGCGCACGAGGTCGCCCAGGAACTGGCCGAACTGCACCAGCAGCGGCTGGTCGAGGCCGTGGATGCGGCGGAAGTTCTCGCGCGATTCCAGCGAGGCGTCGACCGGCAGGTAAAGGTCCGTGGGATCGCCCGTCAGACGGCTGAGAAAGAACACCAGGATCACCAGCCCGACAAGCGAGATGGCGCTGGCGATGGCGCGTTTTCCTAGAAAGCTTCGCATGGCTGGCCCCGCTGGCGAGGGGGCGGCACGGTGGCCGCCCCCGTCGTTTCGCTTACTTGAACTTGATCTGCGACAGCTGCAGTTCGCTGTTCGTGCGGATCGTCGGCTGGAAGTCCAGGCGCGGGTTCACGCGGCTGAAGCCGACCATGTGGAACAGCTGCACATCGTAGACCTGGTCGGTGTGGATGTACTTGAACAGCTCGGCCCACTTCGCCTCGCGCTCTTCGCCGGTGGCAACGGTGGCCTCGTTCAGCATCCGGTCCAGCTCGGGGTCGCGCACGGCCGACTGCAGGCCTTCCGAGGCGTACTTGAAGTAGACCGAGAACACCGGGTCGCCGTTGGCGTTGTCATGCATCGCCGAGACGATTTCCGGGCTGCGATCCTCGGGGAACGGGTTGGAATAACGCTCCAGCCATTCCGCGACCTCGACCATCTCCAGCTTGATGTTGAAGCCGGCGTCCTGCCACATCGCCTGCAGGGCCTCCATGGTCTCCAGCACGTTGCCCCAGTTGTTGATCCGGCCCACCAGGACGATCTCGGTATCAACCGGAACGCCGTCGGCCTTGGCCTCTTCCAGCAGCGAACGGGCCTTTTCCAGGTCGTAGGGGAAAGGCTCGAGGTCGGCGTTGTAGCCCAGCGTCGACGGCGGAACCAGCGCGGTGGACAGCAGCGTGCCGTCGGCCAGGATGGTGCCCACGAAGGCCTCGCGGTCGACCGCGTAGTTCAGCGCCTCGCGCACCCGCTTGTCGTCCAGCGGCGCCATCGACACGTCGGGGCGCATGTAGACCGATTCCGAGTTCGGGTAGGAAAAGTCCATCGCCGCGTCCGTGGCGTCCTGCAGCGCGATGTTCGGCGCGATGTCCGCCTCGCCCGCCGCGACCATGGCAGAGCGCACCGAGCTGTCGGAACGGAACACGTAGGTGGCCCCGGTCACGACCGGCTTCTCGCCCCAGTAGTCGGGGTTCTGCGCCAGCTTGATGTGCTGGCCGCGGGCGTATTCCTCGAAGGTGTAGGGCCCGGTGCCGATCGGCTTGTCGACGAAGCTGTCCATCGGGGTTTCCGAGGGCACCACGGTCACGGTCGACATCAGCAGCGGCAGGATCGGCTGCGCCGGGTCGGCGGTGATTTCAATGGTGGTGTCGTCGATCACCTCGGTGGTCAGGTCGATGCCGCCGAAGAACTTGGCGCCGATCTCGCAGGAGATCTGGTCCGACTTCACCCGCTCCAGCGAATGGGCCACGTCGGCGGCGTCAAGGTCGGAGCCGTCGTGGAACTTGACGCCCTCGCGCAGGCTGAAGCGCCACTTGCCGTCGCCCATGTCCTCCCACTCGGTCGCCAGGCGCGGCTGCAGGCCGCTGCCGGGAACCAGTTCGGTCATGGTTTCCGCCACGTTCTGCAGCACCACGCGGCCGACGTTGGACCGCGAGGCCTCGCAGGCGTCGACGATGTCCAGTTCCTCGGACAGCACGATGGTGACGTCGGTGTCCGCGTGAGCGGCCGCGAAAACCGCGGACGAGCTGAGAAGCAGCGCCGCGACGCTGCCGAATGTCATCTTCATAAGAACCCTCCCTGGGTGTTGAATCTGGCGACCGCCTTGGAAACGGCCGCGCGCGCCTCGCCAGCCGCCAAGGGCAGCCGGTGCGGGACGTGGTGAACACTACGCATACTAGTTACCATGTACATTCCAAAGTTGGATTGATGTGATACAGAACATGTATCATGAAGCCGCCGAAGCGGCGGGCGGGGAAGCGGCGCATGGCAGTGAAAGGATTCGAGTTCTTCCAGTTGCGCTGCTTCATCGCGGTGGCAGAGGAGCTTCACTTCCGCCGCGCGGCGGAGCGGATGAACATGACCCAGCCGCCGCTGTCCCGGCAGATCCGGCTGCTGGAGGAAGCGGTGGGCCTGCGCCTGCTGGACCGGGACAACCGGCAGGTGCGGCTGACCCCGGCGGGCGTCAGTTTCTACGACAGCGCCGCCGACCTGCTGCAGCGGGCCGAACAGGCGGTGCTGAAGGCGCGGCAGGCGCAGCGGGGGGAACAGGGGTCCATCGAGCTGGGCTTCGTGCCCTCGGCGGGGCTCGAATTCGTGCCGCTGATCGTCACGGCGCTGGCGCGCGAACTGCCGGGGGTGACGCTCAGCCCCACCGAGATGATGAGCTACGAGATCGTCGAGGCCCAGCGCAGCGGCCGGCTGGACCTTGGCCTGACCCGGATGGAACGGCTGCGCCCCGAGATCGGCCGCACCCGCGCCGTCAGCGAGCGGTTCGTGCTGGCGATCCCGGTGCAGCACCCGCTGGCCTCGCAGGCCGAGGTGCGGCTGCCGGACCTCGAGGGGGCGCCCTGGGTCGGCTACTCCACCGAGCGGGGCGGCTTCGTGCGGGAAACCCACATGGCCTTCTTCGCGGCCTCCGGCGTCACTCCGCGCATCGTGCAGGAGGTCAGCCAGACCCACACCGTGCTGGCGATGGTCAACCGCGGCATCGGGCTGGCGCTGGTGCCGGCCTCCTCGCGGGTGGTGACCATGGCGGGCATCGTCTACCGCGACATCGAGCTGCCGCCGCAGTTCCGGTCGGACCTCTACCTCGTCTATCGCGCCAGCCGCCGCACACCGCTGCAGGAACGGGTGCGCCAGATCATCCTGGACACGCTGGCGCCCTATAACCTGTAGCCCGACCTCCGGCCCCGGCATCCCTACACCTCCCGGTCGCGGCGGCTGCGGGCGCTGCGCGCCATCAGCAGCGAGGCGCCGAAGATCACCGCGCCGCCGATGAAGGTGCTGACCGGCACCACCTGCGCGAAGAACAGGTATCCCAGCGCCGCCACGATCGGCAGCCGCAGGAAGTCGATCGGCGCCAGCAGCGAGGCCTCGGCCAGCGAGAAGGCCCGCGTCACCAGCGCCATGTTCAGCGCACCGACAGAGCCCTGCAGCGCCAGCAGCCCCCATTCGGCCGGGGTCGGCGTGGTCCAGACCAGCAGCGCCGGCACCGCCGCGATGGGCACCGTGGCGATCAGGTTCCAGGCCACCAGCGTCTCTGTCGGATCGCGGCCCGCCATCGGCTTCAGGATCAGCTGGATCACCGCCGCCAGCAGCGCCCCCGCCAGCGCGAAGACCAGCCCCGGCGAGATCCCCGCCCCCTGCCCCGGCCGCAGCACCAGCAGCACCCCGACAAAGCCCACGGCAACCGCCAGCACCCGGATCATCCGCGGCTTTTCCGACAGGAAGACCCAGGCGCCGAGGGTAACGAAGATCGGCGCGGTAAAGGCGATGGCCGTGGCGTCGGCCAGCGGCGACAGAGAGAAGGCGAAGAAGAACGAGATCAGCGAGGCCAGCTTCAGCGCCGCGCGCAGCAGGTGCAGGAACCGGAAGTTCGAGCGCAGCACCCGCGGGCGCGTCAGGATGTAGGGCAGGAACAGCAGGAACCCGAACAGCGCCCGGGCAAAGCCGATCACGAAGGGATGGACCCCGGGCGACAACTGCCGCACGATCACCGCGTCAACCGCCGTCAGCATCGCCACGCCAAGCATCAGCACGACGCCGGTCAGCGCGGCGCGATCCGTGTCGCGGGTGAGGTTGACGGTGGCCATGTCGCGGAATGCTCCCCTCTTGGCCGCGAAGCTGCAACGGCCGATGCCGCGCACTCTCCGGCGGTGGGCTGGAATTGTCAAATCAAAATGGGATGCCGATGCAGCCATACCCGCCAACCCGTGTTATTATCTTTTGCAATCATCACATTACGCTCATACCCGCGAGGGCCGCTCCCTTTTGCGCCCCCAATTCAACTTGACAACTTTGCCTTGCGCCGCCATTCCTCCCCTCGAAACACCCGCCCCGCAACCGCCAGAGGACCGCGAATCGATGCAGATGCCGACGCCCAGCGAGATCGCCGCCGCCATGAACGGCCACCTGCGCGAAACCGCGCCCGGGCGGCACGAGGCGCTGCTGCCCTCGCCCTGCGTGCAGAACCACGCCGCCTTCCTGTCCGAGGGCGCGGACGGGCTGCACTGCCTGTGGTTCGGCGGCTCGCTGGAAGGCAAGGCCGACATCTCCGTCTGGCGCTCGACCCTCGCTGGGGACGGGTGGAGCGAGGCGCAGCGGGTCTCTGACGACCCCGAGCACTCGGAACAGAACCCGGTGCAGTTCGACGCCCCGGACGGCCGGCGGCTGGTACTGCACACCGCCCAGCCCGGCGGCAACCAGGACGCCTGCACCGTGCGGCTGCGCGAGGACGGCAAGCCGCCGCGCGACCTGCCGCTGCCCAAGGGCACCTTCGTGCGCGGCGCCGTGCATGTCCGCGCCGACGGCGCCTGGCTGCTGCCCCTGTTCCGCTGCATCCCCCGCCCGGGGCAGAAGTGGACCGGCAGCCACGACACCGCCGCGCTGGCGATCAGCGAGGACGCGGGCGAGACCTGGCGCGAGGTCGAGGTGCCCGGCTCCATCGGCTGCGTGCACATGACGCTGGTGCCGCTGGGCGGCGACCGCTACGCCGCCTTCTACCGCCGCCGGCAGGCCGACTTCGTCCACCGCGCCGAAAGCCGCGACGGCGGCGAAAGCTGGTCGGCGCCCGTCCCCACCGACGTGCCCAACAACAACTCGTCGATCTGCGTGATCCGCCTGCGGGACGGCCGCGTCGCCATGGTCTGCAATCCGGCCAATGCCGCGATGCACCCGGACGCCCGCCGCGCCTCGCTGTACGACGAACTGGGCGAGGACGACGACCGCCCCAACGCCACCGGCGGCTGCGAGCCGGTCTGGGGCGTGCCCCGCGCGCCGATGGTGCTGGCGATCTCGGACGACGAGGGCCGCAGCTTCCCCCTGCGCCACGTGATCGAGGACGGGCCGGGCACCTGCCTGACCAACAACTCCGAGGACGGCAGCAACCACGAGATGTCCTACCCGGCGCTGCTGGAAGCGCGGGACGGCACGCTGCACATTGCCTATACCTATCACCGCCGCGCCATCAAACACGTCGCGCTGGCACCGGGCTGGCTGGAGAACGCGCAATGATCGGCATCACCATGGGAGACCCCGCGGGGGTCGGGCCCGAAGTCATCCTGAAGGCCGTGGCCGACATGTCACCCGGGGACCGCGCGCAGACGCGCATCTTCGGCTGCCGCGCCACGCTGGAGGCCGCGCAGCAGGCGGCGGGCACCGCGCTGGCGCTGGACCCCCTGCTGGTGGACATCCCCGTCGAGGGCGCGCCCCTGCCCTTCGGCCGCGAGGACCCGCGCGGCGGCGACGCCGCCTTCCGCTGTGTCGAGGCCGCGGTGCGCGCCTCCGAGGCCGGAGAGATCGGCTGCATCGTCACCGCGCCGCTGAACAAGGCCACGCTGAACGCGGCCGGGCATCATTACGACGGACACACCGGGATGCTGGCGCACCTGACCGGGCAGAAACGCGCCTGGATGCTGCTGGCCTCGGACCGGCTGAAGGTGATCCACGTGTCGACCCACGTGTCGCTGAAGGACGCCATCGACCGCGCCACCCCCGAGGCGATCCTGAACACCATCCGCGTCGGAAACGACCACCTGAAGCGCATCGGCTACGACGCCCCGCGCATCGCGGTGGCCGGGATCAACCCGCATTGCGGCGAAGGCGGGCTGTTCGGCACCGAGGACGACCACCAGGTCGCCCCCGCCGTCGAGGCCGCCCGCGCCGAGGGCATCGACGCCCACGGCCCGGTGCCCGCCGACACACTGTTCCACCGCGCCTACAACGGCGCCTTCGACCTGATCGTCGCGCAGTACCACGACCAGGGGCACATCCCGGTCAAGCTGGTGGCCTTCGACACCGGCGTGAACGTGTCGCTGGGCCTGCCGATCGACCGCACCTCGGTCGACCACGGCACCGCCTTCGACATCGCCGGCAAGGGCATCGCCAAGCACGACAACATGACAGCGGCCATCGCCTACGCGCGAAAGCTGGCCGCGGGAAGGAAATGATGGACCATCCGATCCAGGGCGTGCACTGCGCCGCCGCCACCCCCGTCACCGCCGAGGGGCGGCCGGACCTGCCGCTTTACGTCGCCCACTGCAAGGCGCTGCTGGAGGAGGGCTGCCACGGCATCGCCATGCTGGGCAGCACCGGCGAGGCCAACAGTTTCGGCCTGCACGACCGGATGGCGCTGCTGGACGGCGCTGTCGAGGGCGGGATCGACCCCGCCGTCCTGCTGCCCGGCACCACCGCCCCCTCGGTCGCCGACACGCTGGAGCTGACGCGCCACGCCGTGCGCGCCGGGGCCAAGGGCGTGGTGATGCTGCCGCCCTATTACTACAAGGGCGTCAGCGACGAGGGGCTCTACCGTTTCTACGCCCAGGTGATCGAGGGGGTCGGCGACGACCGCATGCGGCTGGTGTTCTACCACATCCCGCAGATCAGCCAGGTGCCCCTGAGCCTCGACCTGATCGGCCGGCTGATGGAGGATTTCCCCGGCATTCCCGTGGGGATCAAGGACAGCTCCGGCGACATGTCGAACATGCAGGCGATGTGCGAACGCTTCCCGAAGCTGGGGGTGCTGGCGGGGGCCGACCCGCTGATGCTGCCCCTGCTGAAGATGGGCGGCGCCGGCTGCATCACCGCCACCTCGAACCTGCGCGCCGACGCGCTGCGGGTGGTCTGGGACGGCTGGGACGACCCCGCGAAGGCCGAGGAGGTAGCGGCGGCGCAGGACCGCATCAACGCCTGGCGCGACCTGTCGAACCGCTACGTGCAGCTGCCCACGGTCAAGGCGATGCTGGCACGGTCGCGCGGCGATGACCGCTGGCTGACGCCGCTGCCGCCGCAGGTGGAACTGGCCGAAGCAGAGCGGCAGGACGTCTGGCGCGAGATGGAGGCGCTTGGCGGCTGATCGCCCGGCAAGACGGCGCCCCGGCGCTTCAGGACCCAACCCGAAAGGACCACGCCATGACCCTCTCCCGCGCGATCACCCTGCACCTGCCCCGCCGGATCGAGATCGGCCAGGGCGCCGCCGCCCGCCTTGGCGACTGGGCACGCGACCAGGCGGGCGAGGCGCCCCGCGTGCTGGTCATCGCCCAGCCGGTCACCGCGAAGATGATCGAGCGGCTCGGCCTGCCCGGCGAGATCGCGGTTTTCGACGGCGTGGCGCCGGAGCCGAAGGACAGCGACCTTGACGCCGCGCTGGAGGCCGCGCGGCGGCACCGGCCGGACCTGGTGGTGGGGCTGGGGGGCGGCTCCGTCATGGACGTGGCCAAGCTGGTGGCGGTGCTCTGGGACAACGACCAGACGCTGGCGGACGTGGCCGGGCCGAACCGGGTGGCGCGGAAGTGCGCGCTGCTGGCGCAGGTGGCCACCACCGCCGGCACCGGGTCCGAGGGCGGGATCCGCGCGCTGGTGACCAACAGCGAAACCAACGCCAAGACCGCCGTGGAAAGCCCGCTGATGCTGGCCGACATCGCGGTGCTGGACCCGGACCTGACCATGTCGGTCCCCGCCGCCGTCACCGCCGCCACCGGCGTCGACGCGCTGGCCCATTGCGTCGAGGCCTTCACCAACGTCAAGGCGCACCCGCTGATCGACGACTACGCGCGCATGGGCATGAAACTGGCCGGCCGCCACCTGCGCCGCGCGGTCGAGGACGGCTCCGACGCCGAGGCGCGGGCGGGAATGCTGCTGGCCTCGTTCTACGGCGGGCTCTGCCTCGGCCCCGTCAACACCGCCGCGGGCCACGCGCTGGCCTACCCGCTTGGCAGCCACGCCGGCCTGCCGCACGGCATCTCGAACGCGCTGATCTTCCCGCACGTGCTGGCCTTCAACGCGCCGCTGCGGCCCGAGAAGACCGCCGAGGTGCTCTCCGCGCTGGGTCTGCCCGACGCGGTGGACGAGGGCTCGGTGCTGGACAGCGCCACCGGGTTCTGCCGCGACCTGGGGATCGACATGTCGCTGAAGGCGCACGGGGTCCGCGCGAACGACCTGCGCCCTTGGGCCGAGGAGGCACACGGCATCCGCCGGCTGATGGACAACAACCCGCGGGAGATGAGCGTGGACGAGGTGGAGGGGATTTATCGGGCGGCTTATTGAGAGGCTGTTCCGACGCCGCCTTCTGGACGCGCAACATCAGCCTGCCCGTGGGATGGCCCATCTGACCTCCGGCATGGTCGTTTGTCCCGGCCACTCCCGCGCTCAGAAGGAACGATGCGCGCGGATGACAAAGCGCCAGCCCGCCGGAACGGGCAGGCGCTCGCCCCCGCGCCTACGTCTTGTTCGGGGGCTATCCAGCGCTTCGTTCGAGTGTCGTAGGGCGGGGTTCACCCCGCCATGGCGCAACGCCAGCTTGCCCGTGGGATGGCGCCACCTCCCTCGGGCATAGGCGCTTTATCCCAGCCAAGTCCGCGCGCAGAATGAGCCGTGCACGAGGATGACACAGCGCCAGCCCGCAGGGACGGGCAGGCGCTCGCCCCGCGCCTTCGGCTTGTCCGGGGCTAATCAGCGCCTCATCCAAACGACGTTGTAGGGCGGGGCTAACCCCGCCATGGCGCAACGCCAGCCTGCCCGTGGGCTGGCGCATCACACCGTCGGAGTAGGCGCTTTATCTGAGCCACACCCGCGCACAGAACGACTGTTGCCCTGCGGCCCCAAAGCCCACGCCTTCGGCTTGCTCGGGGGCCGCTCAGCGCACCGAAAACACCGTTGCCACCGCACCCGCACCTACCCCTGCACCCGCCGCCCCTCGAACATCCGGTCCCGCGACCCCGTCAGGTGCGCCCGCATCAACGCGCGCGCGCTGTCTGCGTCGCGCTCCGCCACCGCCTCGGTGATCGCCCGGTGCTCCACGTAAACCTCCCGCAGCCCGTCCGGGGTGATCTTCAGCGACAGCCCGTGGAACTTCATTCCCACCGCGATATGGTCCTCCAGCGCCTCCATCGCGGTGGCGTAATACTGGTTCTCCGAGGCCCGCGCGATGGCGAGGTGAAAGGCGAAATCGGCGTCCTCGCGGTGCCGCTGCCGCTCGGTCGCCTCGCGCATCTCGCGCAGCGCCGCCCGGATCGCCTCGAGGCTCTGCGGCGTGTGCCGTTCGGCGGCGGCGGCGGCGGCCTCGGGCTCCAGCGTCAGGCGGAACTCGTAGCAACGCTCCAGGTCCGAGATGCTGGCCACCCGGCCGAACCCCAGGGGCGCGCGCAGGCCCGACTGGCGCACGAAGCTGCCCGCCCCCCGGCGCGAGTAGATCAGACCGTGCTCGCGCAGCCGCCGCAGGGCCTCGCGGATCACCGGGCGGGAGACCTGGAATTCCGCCGCAAGGTCATGCTCGGTCGGCAGCCGCTCGTCGGCGCCGTAGGCGCCCGACTTGATAGCGCGGTTCAGCTTGTCGAACACCACGTCCGCCAGGCTCTTGCGCTGCTTCACCGGCTCGTCGTTCATCGTGCCACCTCCGCCGCCGGCGCCAGGCTGAGAAGCGCCCCGGGCGCGCCGAAGCCCCCTGACTTGGTCACGATCACCCGCCCCCCCGCGCGGCACAGTGGCAGGCCGGGCAGCGCCTCGCCCGCCAGTTCCAGCACCGTCAGCTCCAGCGCGTCCAGCACCGCCTCGGCCGTGGCGCCGCCGGTCAGCAGCATGCCCCGCGCCGGTGCCAGCCAGGGGCGCAGCCCCGCGGCAAAGCGCGCGGCCACGGCGTCCCGTTCCGCCGGGGCGCCGGGGGCGGTGGCGATCAGCGCCAGGGGCGGCGTCCCGCGCGGCGGCGGCACCTCGCCAGAGGGCGCCTCGGTCACCGTGATCTCCGGCCGGTCCCGGCGCAGCGCGGCGACCTGGGCGGTTGTGATCGGGTCGGTGGAGCCCACGACGAAGCGGCAGGGCGCCGGCAGCGCCCCCGGCAGCGGCACCGGCGCCAGCCCCCAGCGCGCCGCCAGCGCCTGCGCCAGCCCACGCGCGCCCACCAGCACGGTCTCCGGCGATGCCGCCGCCAGCGCGGCCGCGATGTCGGGCTGGGTCAGGGTGTCCGGCACCTCCGCCCGCGCCGCGGCGGGGCCCAGCGCCCCGGCGACGGGAACCGGGCTGTCGACGCCGAAGCCGGTCAGCGCCCCGTCCCGCACCAACCGCCCGAAATCGGGGATCGCCGGCAGCACCAGCAGCGGCCCGGCAAAGGGCGCCAGTTCCGCCGCCACGTTGCCCTTCAGCCGCGAGTCCACCTTCTTGAACACCGCCGTCCCCGCCGGCAGTTCCGCCAGCACCTGCGCCACCTGGGCCTGCGCCGCATCCGCCGAGATCTCGCGCGAGCGGGTGGAAACCGCGAGCACCCCCGGCGACGTCGCCAGTGCCGCCGCCAGCGCCCCAGGGCAAGTGGCCACGCGCACCCCGCCGGGCACCGCGGCGAAGGGCGCCGCGCTGTCCAGCGCGCCGGTCAGGTCGTCGGCGATGATGACGAGGCGGGGGGGCATGGGCAGGCTCCGAAGATTTGTCCTATCTTCACCGAGAGCCCCTTTGGCGTCAACGGTTTCAGCGCCTGTCAAGTTTACATTATCTCGCCGATGCCTCAGTCCATGTAGGTCCCGCCGTTGGCGTTCACCGTCTCGCCGGTGATGAAGTCCGACAGATCCGAGGCCAGGAACAGCACCGCGCCCGCGATCTCCTCGGGGGTGCCGAGGCGGCCCAGCGGGATCCGCCCCACCGCCTGCACCCGGTAGTCCGGCGTCCACTGCCGCGACATGTCGCTTTCCACCGGCCCCGGGCAGACCGCGTTCACGAAGATGCCGTGGGGTGCCATCTCCTGCGCCAGGTGCCGCGTCAGGTAGTTTACCGCGGCCTTCGAGGCGCCGTAGGCGGGCGCGGCGTTGCGGTGCGGCGCCTTGCCGGCGGTTGAACTGACGTTGACGATCTTGCCGCCGCCCCGCGCGATCATCCCCGGCAGCACCGCGCGGCAGAAGTGCAGCGTGCCGTTCAGGTTCACGTCGAGCACCCGGTGCCAGTCCTCCAGCGGCATCTCCAGCGTCGGCGCGCGGGTGTTGATCCCGGCGTTGTTCACCAGGATGTCGACGCCGCCCCAGGCCGCCTCGGCCTGCGCCACGGCCGCCACCGCGACCTGCGGGTCGGCGACGTCGCCGGCCAGCCACTGGCCCCCGGTCTCGTGCGAGAGCGGCTGCAGCAGGTCCGCGTTGGTGCCATGCACCAGCACCCGCGCCCCGGCCTGCGCCAGCCGCAGCGCGATCGCCCGCCCGATCCCCCGGCTGGCCCCGGTCACGATGGCCCGCTTGTCCTTCAGCATGTCACGTCCTCCCCTGCCCCGGCCGTTCTAGCGGCCGCGCCCGGGGTTGCACAGGCGCCGCGCCCCGGTCGCGGGCCGCAACGGTCACCGTCGCGCCAGAGTCGCAGGGGCATAAGAGGCCCGCAACGACCCGAACACATCCGCCGACCCCGGCGAAGCCGCAACCACGGAGGGCCCCGTGCAACTGTGCCGCGCTCGAGCGGCGCTTTCTCGAGGCCTTCGTCATCTGCGCCGTGGTCTCGATCTTCTTCGGGATGCTGCTGCCCGCCCGGGGCGCCGCCGCCGCGATGATCGGCGATGCCGCGCTGTTCCCGAACTTCGCGGCGCTGCCCGGCACCTACTCGGTCGCCGCGCTGGAATACCTGCGGGGCGGGGCGCCGGTGATCGGGGGCGGGCCGCTGCCCGGGCTGGTCTGCGCGCCCTCGCTGCACACCGCCGCCGCGGTGCTGATGATGCTGGCCGCCCGGCGCACGCCGCTGCTGATCCCCGCCGCCGCCTTCGCGCTGCCGATGATCGCGACCACGCCGATCTGGGGCGGGCACTACTTCACCGATGTGATCGCCGGGGGCGCCATGGCGCTGACCGTCTGGTCGCTGCTGGGACGCGCCGCAGCGCGCCCGGCGGACGCCGCGTCACCCCCGGCTTCGCGCGCCCTGGCGGCCTGAGGCGGAAACGCCGCCCCGGCTCCCCTTGCACCGGCCGTCACTGTCTCTATAACCCCGGCGACTGCGACGGGGCCAAGGACGGGACGGGACCATGCCGAAGAGAACCGATATCCAATCGATCATGATCATCGGCGCCGGCCCCATCGTCATCGGGCAGGCCTGCGAGTTCGACTACTCCGGCGCCCAGGCCTGCAAGGCGCTGCGCGAGGAAGGTTACCGGGTGATCCTGGTCAACTCGAACCCGGCGACGATCATGACCGACCCGGGGCTGGCCGACGCCACCTACATCGAGCCGATCACCCCCGCGATCGTCGCCAAGATCATCGCCAAGGAACGCCCCGACGCCTTGCTGCCGACCATGGGCGGGCAGACCGGGCTGAATACGTCGCTGGCGCTGGAAGAGATGGGCGTGCTGAAGGAATACGGGGTCGAGCTGATCGGCGCCCGGCGCGAGGCCATCGAGATGGCCGAGGACCGCAAGCTGTTCCGCGAGGCGATGGACCGGATCGGGCTGGAGAACCCCAAGGCCACCATCGTCAGCGCCCCGAAGAAGCCCGACGGCAAGTACGACATCAAGGCCGGCCTCGCCAAGGCGATGGAGGCGATCGAGTTCGTCGGCCTGCCCGCCATCATCCGCCCCGCCTTCACCCTGGGCGGCACCGGCGGCGGCGTGGCCTACAACCGCGAGGACTACGAGCACTTCTGCCGCACCGGCATGGAGGCCTCGCCGGTGGCGCAGATCCTGGTGGACGAGTCGCTGCTGGGCTGGAAGGAATTCGAGATGGAGGTGGTCCGCGACAAGGCGGACAACGCGATCATCGTCTGCGCCATCGAGAACGTGGACCCGATGGGCGTGCACACCGGCGACAGCATCACCGTGGCCCCGGCGCTGACGCTGACGGACAAGGAATACCAGATCATGCGCAACGGCTCGATCGCCGTGCTGCGCGAGATCGGGGTGGAAACCGGCGGGTCGAACGTGCAGTGGGCGGTCAACCCCGAGGACGGCCGCATGGTGGTGATCGAGATGAACCCGCGGGTGTCGCGGTCCTCGGCGCTGGCCTCGAAGGCCACCGGCTTTCCCATCGCCAAGATCGCCGCCAAGCTGGCGGTGGGCTACACGCTGGACGAGCTGGACAACGACATCACCAAGGTGACGCCCGCCAGCTTCGAGCCGACCATCGACTACGTGGTCACCAAGATCCCCCGCTTCGCCTTCGAGAAGTTCCCCGGCGCCAAGGCCGAGCTGACCACCGCGATGAAGTCGGTGGGCGAGGCCATGGCCATCGGCCGCACCATCCACGAGTCGCTGCAGAAGGCGCTTGCCTCGATGGAGACCGGGCTGACCGGCTTCGACGAGATCGCGATCCCCGGCGGCGGCGACGCGCCCGACGAGGCGGCGATCATCCGGGCGCTGTCCAAGCAGACGCCGGATCGGCTGCGGCTGATCGCCCAGGCGATGCGCCACGGGCTGGACGACGAGACGATCCGCCACGTCACCAGCTTCGATCCGTGGTTCCTGGCCCGCATCCGCGAGATCGTGGAGGCCGAGGCCGTGGTGCGGCAGGAGGGCCTGCCCCAGGACGCCACCGGCCTGCGCCGGCTGAAGATGATGGGCTTCACCGATGCCCGGCTGGCGAAGCTGACCGGCCGAACCGAGGCCAGCATCCGCGCCGACCGCATCGGCCGCGGCGTGACGGCGGTGTTCAAGCGCATCGACACCTGCGCTGCCGAGTTCGAGGCGCAGACGCCCTACATGTACTCCACCTACGAGACCCCGGTGATGGGCGAGGTCGAGGACGAGGCGCGGCCCTCGGACGCCAGGAAGGTGGTGATCCTGGGCGGCGGCCCCAACCGCATCGGCCAGGGGATCGAGTTCGACTACTGCTGCTGCCACGCCTGTTTCGCGCTCAGCGACCAGGGCTACGAGACCATCATGATCAACTGCAACCCAGAGACCGTGTCGACCGACTACGACACCTCGGACAGGTTGTACTTCGAGCCGCTGACCTTCGAGCACGTGATGGAGATCCTGCGCGTCGAGCAGGAGAACGGCACCCTGCACGGGGTGATCGTGCAGTTCGGCGGCCAGACCCCGCTGAAGCTGGCCAACGCGCTGCACGACGCCGGCATCCCGATCCTCGGGACCACCCCCGACGCCATCGACCTGGCCGAGGACCGCGAGCGGTTCCAGTCGCTGGTCAACCGGCTGGAGCTGAAGCAGCCGGTCAACGAGATCGCCCACTCCGAGGCAGAGGCGATGGCCGCCGCCGGGCGCATCGGCTACCCGCTGGTGATCCGCCCCTCCTACGTGCTGGGCGGCCGCGCCATGGAGATCGTGCGCGACCAGGCGCAGCTGGAACGCTACATCGCCGAGGCGGTGGTGGTTTCGGGCAGCAGCCCGGTGCTGCTGGACAGCTACCTGTCGGGCGCCACCGAGGTGGACGTGGACTGCCTGTCGGACGGCGAGAACGTGCATATCGCGGGCGTGATGCAGCACATCGAGGAGGCCGGCGTGCATTCGGGCGACAGCGCCTGCTCGCTGCCGCCGCACTCGCTGAGCCGCGCGGTGGTCGAGGAGATCGAGCGCCAGGCGGTGGCGCTGGCCCGGGCGCTGCATGTGGTGGGGCTGATGAACGTGCAGTTCGCGGTGAAAGCGAACGAGGCCGGCGAGGACGAGGTCTACCTCATCGAGGTCAACCCCCGCGCCAGCCGCACCGTGCCCTTCGTGGCCAAGGCCACCGACAGCGCCATCGCCTCGATCGCGGCGCGGCTGATGGCGGGCGAGCCGCTGTCGAACTTCCCGCTGCGCGCCCCCTACCCCCCCGGCACCGGCGTCGACGACGCGCTGCCGCTGGCCGACCCGCTGACGCTGGCGGACCCGAACATGCCGTGGTTCTCGGTCAAGGAGGCGGTGATGCCCTTCGCGCGCTTCCCCGGGGTCGACACGCTGCTGGGGCCCGAGATGCGGTCCACCGGCGAAGTCATGGGCTGGGACCGCTCCTTCCCGCGCGCCTTCCTGAAGGCGCAGATGGGCGCGGGCACGCACCTGCCGACCGAGGGCACGGTGTTCCTGTCGATCAAGGACGACGACAAGACCGACGAGCTGCTGGAGACGGCGAGGATCCTCGTCGGCCTCGGCTTCGGCATCATCGCCACCCGCGGCACGGCGGACTACCTGGCGGCGAACGGGATCGAGAGCCAGCGGGTGATGAAGGCCTACGAGGGACGGCCGAACATCGTCGACGTGATGAAGGACGGCGGCATCGCGCTGGTGATGAACTCCACCGAGGGCAACCAGGCGGTGGAGGACAGCCGGTCCATGCGCAACGTGGCGCTGACCGACAAGATTCCCTACTTCACCACCCTCGCCGGCGCCCACGCCGCCGCCCTGGCGATGAAGGCGCGGCAGGAAGGCGAGCTGGACGTGCGCGCGCTGCAGGGCTGATCCGGCGGCGCGCCTGCGGCGCAAGACCTTACTTGGGATGAGGGGCGCTGCCCCTCAAACTCCCCGGGATATTTCGTAACCAGAGAAATCATGGCGCCTTGCCTGCAAATCTCTGGTTGCGAAATATCCTGGGGGGCCGCCGCAGGCGGCGGGGGCAAGGCCCCCTCCCCGGCCGGATGCGGGTGAGTCGCTATGGCAACGTTTCGGGAGCGGCGGGTCTGGCGGCATTGCCCCGAGATTGGCAGGCGCGCAGGTTAGGCGAAAAGGAACCGTTATGCCCCTGCTTCCGCTTCTCGCCCTGCTGCTTCTGTCCGGCTGCGGCGTGCCCTTCGTGCCGCTGATCTAGACCCGCGTCGTCACCTGCGCGCCCGCGGCGGCCAGTCCCGCGTCGGCGAGCGCGCGCTCTTCCTTCGTCAGTTCCTGGTGGCGCGAGTAGAGCGGCGCGGCGCGGTCGTCGAGGATCGGCGCGTCCCAGCCGGCGGTGGTGGCGAAGAAGCGGTCCACCCCCGCGGCGCCGTATTCGCGCGCGTAGCCCTGCACCACGACGTCGATATAGCTCAGCAGCACCGGGTGGCGTTCATCCGGGGCGCCGTGCAGCCCTTCGGGGATGGCGTAGACCTGCACCTCCAGCGGGCGGTCGACCGCGTGGGTCACCTGCGCGGTCACCCGGCTGCGGACGTAGGCATTTTCGCGCGCGTCCAGCGCCTGCCAGTCGTCGCCGGGCACGTGGGCGATCAGCCCGTCGATCTCGACCCCCGGCGCGGGTTCCGCCGTCAGGAAGGCCACCGGGCGCAGGTCGGTGTGGCGCCAGACCCGCCGCCAGCCCGACAGCCGCGCCGGGTGGGCGTCGAGAAAGCCGTGGGTGGCGCGGTTCACCAGCGAGCCATAGCCGAAGAAGAATGGGTCTTTCATGACGCCGCATCTGGCGCGCGCCGCAGGGCGAAGGCAACCCCTTGCCGCCCCCGCGCCCATCGCGTAGCGTCGGGGCACCCCGCGCAGGGAGAATCCGGCCACGGCCGGTGCCGAAGGAGCAACCGCCCCGGTAAACTCTCAGGCCAAAGGACCCGCGTGGGCGCAAGGACTCTGGAGAGACCCCGCGTGCGGGGCGCCGAAGGGATAACGATCTCAGGCGGAAGGACAGAGGGGGCATCGAAGGGGCGGCGCGCCGCCCGGAACGATGCCGGCTGCGACCGGCGCGACCGAGAGGGGGGCGGAATGGCCGAGCCGAAACGGACCTGTCTGTATGATTTCCACATCGCGCAGGGCGCGAAGATGGTGCCTTTCGCCGGCTACGAGATGCCGGTGCAGTATCCCGCCGGGGTGCTGACGGAACACCTGCACACCCGCGAGGCCGCCGGGCTGTTCGATGTCAGCCACATGGGGCAGATCCTCGTCCATCCCACCCAGAGCGATGTCACCGAGGCCGCCGAGGCGCTGGAATCGCTGGTGCCGGTGGACGTGCTGGGGCTGAAGCCCGGGCGCCAGCGTTACGGGCTGTTCACCAACGACGAAGGCGGCATCCTTGATGACCTGATGATCGCGAACCGCGGCGATCATCTGCTGCTGGTGGTGAACGCCGCCTGCAAGGACGCGGACCTCGCCCACCTGCGCCATCACCTGTCGGAATTGTGCCGGGTGGAGCCGGTGGAGGACCGCGGCCTGCTGGCCCTGCAGGGCCCCGCCGCGGAGACCGCGCTCGCCGCGCTGGTGCCGGGGGTGGCCGGGATGCGCTTCATGGACGTGGCCAGCCACGACAGCGACTTCGGCGAGCTGTGGATCTCGCGCTCTGGCTATACCGGCGAGGACGGGTTCGAGATTTCCGTGCCCGCCGACCGGGCGCAGGCGCTGGCCGAGGCGCTGGCGGCCCGCGATGACGTGGCCCCGGTGGGGCTGGGCGCCCGCGACTCGCTGCGGCTGGAGGCGGGGTTGTGCCTGTACGGCAGCGACCTCGACACCGGCACCACCCCGGTGGAGGCGGCGCTGGAATGGGCGATGCAGAAGGCGCGCCGCGCCGGCGGTGCCCGCGAGGGCGGCTTTCCCGGCGCCGAGATCATCCTGAAGCAGGCCGCCGAAGGCGCGCCGCGCCGCCGCGTGGGCCTGCTGCCCGAGGGCCGCGCGCCCATGCGCCCCGGCACCCGGCTGTTCGCGGACCCGGAGGGGGGCGCGCCGATCGGCGCCGTCACCTCGGGCGCCTACGGCCCGTCGATCGAACGGCCCATGTCCATGGGCTACGTCGACACCCCCCACGCCGCGGAGGGCGGCACGGTCTACGGCGAGGTGCGCGGCAAGCGTCTGCCCGCCGCGGTCGCCGCCATGCCCTTCCGCCCCGCGACCTACAAGCGCTGAACAGGAGTCTGCGATGAAGTTTACCGAAGAACACGAATGGCTGCTGGTGGAGGGCGACACCGTCGTCGTCGGCATCACCGAACACGCCAGCGAGCAGCTGGGCGACGTGGTGTTCGTGGAACTGCCCGAGGTGGGCACCACCGTCGCCAAGGATGACGAGGTCGCGGTGATCGAGTCGGTCAAGGCCGCCTCTGACATCCTTGCGCCGCTGGACGGCGAGGTCGTCGAGGTGAACGAGGCCATCGTGACCACCCCCGGGCTGGTGAACGAGGATCCCACCGGCGACGGCTGGTTCTTCAAGCTGAAGGTTGAGGACCTGTCGGCGCTCGACGACCTGATGGACGAGGACGAGTACAAGGACTTCATCGGCTAGGCCCCCCCGGGGCCGGGCGCCGCGCCGCCCGCCCCGTTCCCGCCGCGCCGCAACCGACCGCCGACAGGCTGCCCCGCGCGGCCCCGCTGCCCCTTGCCAGAACGAGATATCCCATGCCCTTCACGCCCACCGACTACCAGCCGCACGATTTCGCCAACCGCCGCCACATCGGCCCCTCGCCCTCGGAGATGGCCGAGATGCTGAAGGTGGTGGGGGCGGAAAGCCTCGACGACCTGATCGACCAGACGGTGCCGAAGTCGATCCGCCAGAAGGACCCGCTGGACTTCGGCCCGCCGAAATCCGAGCGCGAGCTGATGTGGTTCATGCGGCAGGTGGCGCAGAAGAACCGGGTCTTCACCACGATGATCGGCCAGGGCTACCACGGCACCGTGACGCCGCCGGCGATCCAGCGCTACATCCTGGAAAACCCCGCCTGGTACACCGCCTACACCCCCTACCAGCCGGAGATCAGCCAGGGCCGGCTGGAGGCGCTGCTGAACTACCAGACCATGGTCTGCGACCTCACCGGGCTGGACATCGCCAATGCCTCGCTGCTGGACGAATCCACCGCCGCCGCCGAGGCGATGGCGATGGCGCAGCGGGTGGCGAAGACCAAGGCCATGGGCTTTTTCGTCGACGAGAACTGCCACCCGCAGAACATCGCGGTGATGCGCACCCGCGCCGCCCCTCTGGGGATCGAGATCATCACCGGCGACCCGGACGACATGCCCGCCGAGGGGCTGTTCGGCGGGGTGTTCCAGTACCCCGGCACCCACGGCAGCATCCGCGACTTCACCGCGCAGATCGAGGCGCTGCACGCGCAGGACGGGCTGGGGATCGTCATCGCCGACCCGCTGGCGCTGACCGTGCTGAAGGAACCGGGCGCCATGGGCGCGGATATCGCCGTGGGCTCGACCCAGCGGTTCGGCGTGCCCATGGGCTACGGCGGCCCCCACGCCGCCTACATGGCCTGCCGCGACGCGCACAAGCGGGCGATGCCGGGCCGGATCGTCGGCGTGTCGATCGACGCGCGCGGCAACAAGGCCTACCGACTGAGCCTGCAGACCCGCGAGCAGCACATCCGGCGCGAGAAGGCGACCTCGAACGTCTGCACCGCGCAGGCGCTGCTGGCGGTGATGGCCTCGTTCTACGCGGTGTTCCACGGCCCGGTGGGGCTGAAGGCCATCGCGCAGGGGGTGCACCGGTCCACGGTGCGCGCGGCCACTGTGCTGCAGCAGGCGGGATATACCGTGGAGCCGGAGCATTACTTCGACAGTTTCACCGTCGAGGTGGGCGCGCTGCAGGGCGCGATCCTGCGCGCCGCCGCCGACGAGCGGATCAACCTGCGCCGCGTGGGCAAGACCCGGCTGGGGATCGCCTTGGACGAGACGACGCGGGCGGATTCGGTCGAGGCGCTGTGGCGCGCCTTCGGCGTCACCGAAAGCTACGGCGAGGAGACCGGCGAGCACCGGGTGCCCGACGCGCTGGTGCGCACCTCCGACTACCTCACGCACCCGATCTTCCACCTGAACCGCGCCGAGACCGAGATGATGCGTTACATGCGCCGGCTCGCGGACCGCGACCTGGCGCTGGACCGGGCGATGATCCCGCTCGGCTCCTGCACGATGAAGCTGAACGCGGCGGCCGAGATGATGCCGATCACATGGCCCGAGTTCGCCAACATCCACCCCTTCGCCCCGGACGACCAGACCCGGGGCTACCGGCAGATGCTGGACGACCTCTCGGCCCGGCTGTGCGAGATCACCGGCTACGACGACATGTCGATGCAGCCCAACTCCGGCGCGCAGGGGGAATACGCGGGGCTGCTGACCATCGCCGCCTACCACCGCGCCAACGGCGACGACGCGCGCGACATCTGCCTGATCCCCACCTCGGCCCATGGCACCAACCCCGCCTCGGCGCAGATGGCCGGGATGAAGGTGGTGGTGGTCAAGGCGGCGTCCAACGGCGACATCGACCTGGATGACTTCCGCGCCAAGGCGGAAAAGGCGGGCGACCGGCTGGCCGCCTGCATGATCACCTATCCCTCCACCCACGGCGTCTTCGAGGAGACGGTGCGCGAGGTCTGCGACATCACCCACCGCCACGGCGGGCAGGTCTACCTGGACGGCGCCAACCTCAACGCGCTGGTGGGGCTGGCCAAGCCGGGGGAACTGGGCAGCGACGTGTCGCACCTGAACCTGCACAAGACCTTCTGCATCCCCCACGGCGGCGGCGGCCCCGGCATGGGCCCGATCGGCGTCAAGTCGCACCTGGCCCCCTACCTGCCCGGCCACCCGGCCACCGGCGGGCAGGAAGGCCCGGTCTCTGCCGCGCCCTTCGGGTCCGCGATGATCCTGCCGATCTCCTGGGCCTACGTGCTGATGATGGGCGGCGAGGGGCTGACCCAGGCCACGCGGGTGGCGATCCTGAACGCCAACTACATCGCCAAGCGGCTGGAGGGCGCCTACGACGTGCTGTTCAAGGGCCGCGGCGACCGGGTGGCGCATGAATGCATCCTCGACACCCGGCCGTTCGAGAAAAGCGCCGGGATCACCGTGGACGACGTGGCCAAGCGGCTGATCGACAACGGCTTTCACGCCCCCACCATGTCGTGGCCGGTGGCCGGCACACTGATGGTGGAGCCGACGGAATCCGAGACCAAGGCGGAACTGGACCGCTTCTGCGACGCCATGCTGGCGATCCGCGAAGAGATCCGCGCGGTGGAAAGCGGCGAGAGCGACGCGCAGAACAACCCGCTGAAACACGCGCCGCACACGGTCGAGGACCTGATCGGCGACTGGGACCGGCCCTACAGCCGCGAACAGGGGTGCTACCCGGCGGGGGCCTTCCGGATCGACAAGTACTGGCCCCCGGTCAACCGGATCGACAACGTCCACGGCGACCGGCACCTGATCTGCACCTGCCCGCCGCTGGAAGCCTACGCCGAGGCAGCGGAATAGCCGCGTCCCTTCCCGGCCCCGTCAAGGCTGCCGCAGGCACCGCCGCAAGGCGGCCTGGCCTTGACGGGGACGGGAAGGGACAAACGCTGAGGCATGGCCGGCCTGCCGGCCTTCCCCAGCAGCTTTCTTGACCTACCCTCAACCCGCGCCACGCCCGGCAAAGGCGTCGCGCCGCCACGGCGGGCTTCGCCCGCAGGCGCAGCCGAGGACGAAGGGGAAGGTCTTGCCGCCGCAGGCGTCGCCGCGTGGCAGCGGGTCAGTCGCGCCAGCGGGCGACCAGCGGCTCGCGCTGCGCCTCGTCGTCGAAGCTGCCCCAGTCCTCCACCGCCGCGTGCAGGCGCGCCAGGTCGTGCTCGCGCTTCAGCGCCACCTCTGCCGCCGCCAGCGCGTAATGCGCCAGCCGCCGCGCGGCCTCGGACAGTTCCCGGTCGCGCACCCGGGCCAGCCGGCGCAGGCTGCCCAGCAGCCGGGCCGAGACCTCGACCATCCCCGCCCCGTCGCGGGCGATCATCGCGAAAGCCTCGTCGATCAGCTCCACCTCCGGCAGCCGGCGCACCTTCACCAGCGAGAATTCCGGCGGCTCGGCCACCAGCTTGTCCGGCGCATAGGCCGTCAGCAGCCGTTCCAGCCGGGCGATCACCTCGATGGCGGTGCCGGGATCGTTGATCCCCGGCGACAGCGCCCGCACCCCGATCTCGGACAGCACGAACAGCCCGAAGCGCGGGTCCTGGTCGAAGTTGCGCAGCGCCGAGAAGCTGAAGGCGCTCAGCACCTTCTCGGCGGTCTCGACCCCGGCATGGTCGGTGAAGGCCACAGCCTCGCCCTCGCCCACCCAGTCGCCGGGCACCGCGCAGAGATACATCTGCAGCCCCCGCGCCTCGGCGATCTCCTGCAGCAGGGCCACGTCCACGTGGCGCACGTAGCCTGCGCTGACCGCGGTCACCGGCACCGCCCCGCGCGGCAGGTCGTCCTTGCTGTCGTAGCATTCCGCCCCCAGACCGGGCCAGCGCCGGTGCTCGCGCAGCGTGGCGCGCAGGCGGGTTTCCAGCATCTCCATGGTCGAATCCATGCTGCCCAGCCGCGACAGGTGCGAGATCCAGCGCAGGATGGCGATCACCACCAGCAGGATCACCAGCATGGTGAAGCCGAAGATCACCACCGAGGTGCGCCCGCCGTAGAACCCGGCGCGGAACAGCACCAGCGCCAGCAGCGCGAAGATGAAGGCGCCGAGGAAGGTGGACAGCACGGTCTGGGTGGTGGTGTCCTCCAGCAGCAGCCGGTGGGCGCGCGGGGTGATCTGGGACGAGGCCTGCCGGAAGGCAGAGACCATGACCGACAGCGAGAAGGTGACCACCACCAGCATCGAGTTGGCGAGGATGTTCAGCACCGGCAGCACCGCGTCGGTGCCGAAGCGGTCTGACATCTCCTCGGGAATGAAGTAGGCCAGCGGCGAGGAGATCCCGACGCCGATCACCGCGAGGCAGGCGATCAGGGTGGTCCGCACCCAGATCTTCCGGGAGGCCTGCAGCAGTTTCCAAAGTCGTTTCGAAAGCATCAGCCGTCCCCGTCCTGTCCCGGGCCACATAGCGCCCCGCCGGCGCGGAACCACGTTTCGCCTGTTCCCGCGCCGCCGCACCTTGCCCCCGCCCCGCGCGGGCCCCCTTCGCGGACCCTTCCAGCCTTCGCCCGAACCGGCTAAGCAAGGGCCCATGTCAGCGCGTCTCCAGGCTCTCGCCGTTCACCTGTTCACCGCCACGGGCGTGGTTTTCGCCATGCTCGCCATGCTTGCGGCCAGCGACGAGCAGTGGGGCATGATGTACCTCTGGCTGGTGGTGGCCTTCGTGGTGGACGGGCTCGACGGGCCGCTGGCGCGCAAGTACCAGGTCAAGGTCTTCGCGCCGCAGTACGACGGCGTGCTGATGGACCTGATCATCGACTACCTGACCTACGTCTTCATCCCCGCCTACGCCCTGTTCAAGTCGGGGCTGCTGCCGGGCTGGACCGGCTGGCTGGCGATCATCGTCATCACCTTCGGCTCTGTCGTCTACTTCGCCGACACCCGTATGAAGACCAAAGACAATTCCTTTGCCGGCTTTCCCGGCTGCTGGAACATGGTGGTGGTGGTGCTGTTCGCGCTGTCGCCGAACTTCTGGGCGATCCTCGCAATCGTGGTGGTGCTGGCGGGGGCGATGTTCACGCCGCTGAAGTTCATCCACCCCGTCCGCACCCGGCGCTGGCGCAAGGTGTCGCTGCCGGTGGCGCTGGCCTGGACCTTCTTTGCCGGCTGGGCGGCCTGGGTGGATTTCGACCCGCAAAGCTGGGCGCACTGGGGGCTGGTTGTCACCTCGCTCTACCTGGTCTTCGCCGGCATCCTGCAGCAGCTCTTCCCGCAGAAGGACGTGCGGGAGTAGGCCGGCCGCCTTTGCCCTTGCCAGTGCCGCCGCCGCGCCCTACCCCGGGGCCATGCGTATACTCTTTCTTGGCGACGTCATGGGCCGGGCCGGGCGCGAGGCGATCTCGGGCGGCCTGAAGCGCCTGCGCGAGGAATGGCGGCTGGATTTCGTCGTGGTCAACGGCGAGAACGCCACCAACGGCGCCGGGCTTTCCCCCGCCCATGCGCAGGGGCTGCTGCAGGCCGGGGCGGATTGCCTGACCCTGGGCGATCACGCCTTCGACCAGCGCGACATGCTGCAATACATCACCACCGAGCCGCGCATCCTGCGGCCGCTGAACTTCTCGCGCGCCGCGCCGGGACAGGGCGCGCGGCTGTTCGAGGCAACGCGGGGCCGCAAGATCCTGGTGACCCAGGTGCTGGGGCAGGTCTTCATGAAGCGGCCCTTCGACGATCCCTTCTCGGCGGTGGAGCCGGTGCTGAAGGCGCATCCTCTGGGTGGGCAGGCGCAGGCGGTGCTGGTGGACATGCACTGCGAGGCGACGTCGGAGAAGATGGCCATGGGCCACTGGTGCGACGGCCGCGCCTCGGTGGTGGTGGGCACCCACACCCATGTGCCCACCGCCGACGCGATGATCCTTCCGGGCGGCACCGCCTACCAGACCGACGCGGGGATGTGCGGCGACTACAACAGCGTGATCGGCATGGAGAAGGACGAGCCGCTGCGCCGGTTCATCACCGGGATGCCTTCCGGCCGGTTCCAGCCGGCGGGCGGCGAGGCGACGCTGTCGGGGCTTTACGTCGAGACCGACGACCGCACCGGCAAGGCGCTGCGGGTCGAGATGGTGCGCCAGGGCGGGCGGCTGGCCCCCGCGGGGCCGTCGCCGGCGGCCTGACGACCCGGCGTTCCGCGCCCTTGCTGCGTTGCAGCGCTTGTGCCGGCGCCATCGCCGCGTCAGGATGCCAGATGCATCCAGCACGGGGCCGCTTCGCATGATCTCCACCCTGCTTTCCCCCAACGCCGAGGCCGCCGCCGCGCTGCTGGTGGTGGGCGCGATGTTCGTGATGTTCCTGCGCGAGGTCTATCCCGCCGAGGTGGTGGCCATCGCCGGCGCCGCCGCGATGCTGGTGCTGGGCATCCTGCCCTACGAGGCCGGGCTGAAGGTGCTGTCGAACCCCGCCCCCTGGACCATTGCGGCGATCTTCGTGGTGATGGGCGCGCTGGTGCGCACCGGCGCTTTGGAGGCCTTCACCCAGTACGCGCAGCGCGGCGTGGCCACCAACCCCGCCGCCTCGATCGCGGCGCTGATGGCTTTCGTGGTGATCGCCTCGGCCTTCGTGAACAACACCCCCGTGGTGGTGGTGATGATCCCGGTCTTCGTGCAACTGGCGCACAAGCTGGGCATCCACGCGTCGAAGCTGCTGATCCCGCTCAGCTATGCCGCAATCCTCGGGGGCACGCTGACGCTGATCGGCACCTCGACCAACCTGCTGGTGGACGGGGTCGCGCGGGCCAGCGGCCTTGCCCCCTTCTCGATCTTCGAGATCACGCCGCTGGGCATCGTGCTGGTGGCCTGGGGCATGATCTACCTGCGCTACATCGGCCCGCGCCTGCTGCCCGCCCGCGACAGCATGGCGGACCTTCTGACCTCTGGCCGCAGCCGGATGAAGTTCTTCACCGAGGCGGTGATCCCCCCGGAATCGAACCTCGTGGGCCGCGAGGTGCTGGGGGTGCAGCTGTTCAAGCGCGAGGGCGTGCGGCTGATCGACGTGATCCGCGGCGACCAGTCGCTGCGGCGCAACATGCAGGGGGTGGAACTGCAGGTGGGCGACCGGGTGGTGCTGCGCACCCAGATGACCGAACTGCTGAGCCTGCAGCGCACCAAGTCGCTGAAGCGGGTGGACCAGGTTTCCGCCGTCGAGACCCAGACCGTCGAGGTGCTGATCACCCCCGGCTGCCGCATGGTGGGCCGCAGCCTGGGAGAGCTGCGCCTGCGCCGGCGCTACGGCGTCTACCCGCTGGCGGTGCACCGGCGCAGCCAGAACATCGGCCGGCAGCTGGACGACCTCGTGGTGCGCGTGGGCGACACGCTGCTGCTGGAGGGCGCGGGCCCGGACATCCAGCGGCTGGCGCAGGACATGCGGCTGGTGGACGTCTCGCAGCCCTCGGCCCGCGCCTTCCGCCGGGGCCACGCGCCCATGGCGCTGGCGGCGCTGGCGTTCATCGTGGTGCTGGCGGCGCTGGGGGTGGCGCCGATCCTGCTGCTGGCGGTGGTCGCGGTGGCGGCGGTGCTGGTTACCCGCTGCATCGACGCCGAGGAGGCCTTCGGCTTCGTCGAGGGCCGGCTGCTGGCGCTGATCTTCTCGATGCTCGCCATCGGCGCGGCGCTGGAGGAATCCGGCGCGGTGCGGCTTATCGTCGAGGCCGCGGCGCCGCTGCTGGGCGGGCTGTCGCCGTTCTTCATCGTCTGGGCGATCTACCTGCTGACCTCGCTGCTGACCGAACTGGTGTCGAACAACGCGGTGGCGGTGGTGGTCACGCCCATCGCCATCGGCCTTGCCAGCGCACTGGGGCTGGACCCGCGCCCGCTGGTGGTGGCGGTGATGGTGGCGGCCTCGGCCAGTTTCGCCACGCCCATCGGCTACCAGACCAACATGCTGGTTTACGGGCCGGGCGGCTACCGGTTTACCGATTTCATGAAGGTGGGAATTCCGCTGAACCTGTCGGTGGGGCTTCTGGCCTCCGCGATGATCCCCTGGCTCTGGCCGCTGTAGCAAGAGACCCGCCCACGCGCGCCCCGGACCCGGTGCCGGACCCGGCGCGCCGCACCCCCCGCGGGCGGACCCCGGCGCAATTGTCGGAGACGGGGCTCAACGGATCTGCCGCGCAAGGCGGCCCAATGCCTGGCATCAATGACTGGAAACGGAACCGCGCCGCCCTTTCGGGTCGGCGCGGCCCGCCTAGTTACTTGCAGTTAAGGTTACTTGGGGTTCTTGCCGTCGGATTTCTTCGGCGCAGGTTTCTTGTCACCCATGGGCGTTCTTCCTGATAACAAGTCGCGGCGGGATTGCCGCGCCTTGAGTTAACTTCAGCACCCATTTTTGGGATCCGTCTATTCACATTTTTTCTGTTTCATTCGATGTGATCAGGCACCGGCGTTACTTTGCCGATGCAGTTACAGGGGCTCCTCCGGAAGACATGCCGTGACGAAGGGATTGTCCTTGTATTTCAATCGCAAGCACGACTTCCATCGCCGTGTTTCATCCCCGCGAAATCCCTTCCGCGCCCGCCCCCGCTTGTCCGGTTTCCACCGCGCGGCTAAGCAGGTGGGACGGCAGCGGAGGAGAGGCGGCGATGGGATACGCGGAGGTCTACGAGGCCTGGAAGACCGACCCCGAATCATACTGGATGCGGCAGGCCGAGGCGATCGACTGGGACCGTCCGCCAAGCCGCGCGCTCTATGACCGGGGCGGCGACATCTACGAGTGGTACGCCGACGCCATGGGCAACACCTGCTGGAACGCGGTCGACCGCCACGTCGAGGCCGGGCGCGGCGCGCAGGTGGCGCTGATCCACGATTCGCCCGTGACCGGCAGCGTCACCCGCATCACCTTCGCCGAGCTGCAGACCCGCGTCGCCGCGCTGGCCGGGGCGCTGCGGGCGCAGGGGATCGAAAAGGGCGACCGGGTCATCATCTACATGCCCATGGTCCCCGAGGCGATCGCGGCGATGCTGGCCTGCGCGCGGCTGGGGGCGATCCATTCGGTGGTCTTCGGCGGCTTCGCCAGCAACGAGCTTGCGGTGCGGATCGACGACGCGCAGCCGAAGGCGATCCTTGCCGGGTCCTGCGGGATCGAACCATCGCGCACCGTGCCCTACAAGCCGCTGCTGGACGGCGCCATCGAACAGGCGCGCCACAAGCCCACGTTCTGCGTCGTCCTCCAGCGCGAGGCGCTGCGGGCCGAGCTGACGCCGGGGCGCGACCACGACTGGCACGAGTTCACCCAAGGGGCCGAGCCCGCCGATTGCGTCCCCGTGGAGGGCACCCACCCCGCCTACATCCTCTACACCTCCGGCACCACGGGCCAGCCCAAGGGCGTGGTGCGCCCCACCGCGGGCCACATGGTGGCGCTGCACTGGTCCATGAAGAACATCTACAACGTGGATCCCGGAGAGGTCTTCTGGGCCGCCTCGGACGTGGGCTGGGTCGTGGGCCACAGCTACATCTGCTACGCGCCGCTGCTGGCCGGGAACACCTCGGTGGTGTTCGAGGGCAAGCCCGTGGGCACCCCCGATGCCGGCACCTTCTGGCGGGTGATCGCGGACCACGGGGTACGCAGCTTCTTCACCGCCCCCACCGCCTTCCGCGCCATCAAGCGCGAGGACCCGGAGGCGAAGGAGCTGGCGAAGCACGACATCTCCTGCCTTCGGGCGCTGTACCTTGCCGGCGAGCGGGCCGATCCCGACACGGTGGAATGGGCGCAGCGGGTGATGCAGGTGCCGGTCTACGACCACTGGTGGCAGACAGAGACCGGCTGGACCATCGCCGGCATGCCCGCCGGGATCGAGACGCTGCCGGTGAAGATCGGCTCTCCCACCGTGGCGATGCCGGGCTACGACATCCGCATCCTCGACGACGAGGGGAATGAGGTGCCCGACGGCACCCTCGGCTCCATCGCCATCCGCCTGCCCCTGCCGCCCGGCACCCTGCCGACCCTGTGGAACGCGCCCGAGCGGTTCCACAAGGCCTACCTGTCGCGCTTTCCTGGCCATTACGACACCGGCGACGCGGGGATGAAGGACGTTGACGGCTACCTCTGGATCATGGCGCGCACCGACGACGTGATAAACGTCGCCGGGCACCGCCTGTCCACCGGCGGCATCGAAGAGGTTCTGGCGGGCCACCCCGACGTGGCCGAATGCGCGGTGATCGGGGTGGCGGACGCGCTGAAGGGGCAGCTGCCCATGGGCTTCGTCTGCCTGACCAAGGGGGTGAACCGCCCGCACGCGGAAATCGCGGCGGAATGCGTGGCGCTGGTGCGTGAGAAGATCGGCCCGGTGGCGGCGTTCAAGCTGGCGGCGGTGGTGGACCGGCTGCCCAAGACCCGCTCCGGCAAGATCCTGCGGGCGACCATGGCCAAGATCGCCGATGGCGAGGCGGTGAAGGTGCCCGCGACGATCGACGATCCGGCGATCCTGGACGAGGTGCGCGAGGCGCTGGCGGGGTTGGGGTACCCGAAGGGGTGAGGGATTACAGAGGGCCGGCGCCCGTCCGTGGGTGGGCGCTCCCGCCGCTGGTGGTCGCCAATTTATGGGACCGCCACCTCCCCGCTCCACCCCCTCGCAAACGGTGACGAAGCGCCCGCCCGGGGGACGGACGGGCGCTGGCCCGGCGGCGCTGCGCGCCTTGTTCCGGGCTGGGTGCTCTTGCCGAACAGAGGGTCAGCGCCCGTCCGTGGGTGGGCGCACTAACGTCGGTGGTCGCCACTTTATCCCACCGCCACGTCCTCGCTCTGCCCCCGCGCAAACGTCCACGAAGCGCCCGCCCGGCGGACGGACGGGCGCTGGCCCGGCGGCACTTCGTGCCTTGTTCCGGGCTGACTGCCCTTGCCGCATCGGAAGGTCAGGCCCCCCGCACCCACCTCACTCCGCCTCCACCGGCCAGTGCCGCCCCAGGTCCTCCAGCCCCGCCCGGATCAGCGCCCGCAGCACCGCCTCGTCCACGTCCTCCAGCTTGTTGATGTAGAGGCAGGACTTCCCCTTCCGGTGCTTCCCCAGCCGATCCAGCAGCGCGCCGAAAGAGCCGTAGCCGGGCATGATGTAGACCACCTGTGCCGCCTTCCTCGGGCTGAACCCGGTGGCGAGGAACTCCCCGCCGTGGCCGCTGGTGTAGGTGTAGCGGTACCGCCCGTAGCCGATGATCGACGCCCCCCACATCACCGGATCGAACCCCGTCGCCTCGCGGAAGATCCCGTCCAGCCGGCGGGCCTCCGCGCGCCGCCGCTCCGGCTCCACCCCGTCCAGGAACGCCTCCACCGCCTGCCCCGTCGGCCGTGTCTTCAGCTGTGCCATCCTCGATCCTCCCGCCCCGGCAGCCTAGCACGTCACCGGCGAATCGCCTTCCCCCGCCCACGCCCTTCGGCCATACCATGCGCCCATGACCGACTGCGCCGACTGGACCGCCCCCGACCTCGAATGCGTCGAGACCCTCGCCCGCAAGGCGCTGGAATCGCTGCCCGAGCCCTTCGCCAAGGGCGCCCGGGACATCGTGCTGCGGGTGGAGGATTTCGCCCCGGGCGAGATCCTGGACGAGATGAACATCGAAGATGCCTTCGAGCTGACCGGCCTCTACGACGGCATCCCCCTGACGCAGAAATCCACCTACGACCAGCCGCTGCAGCCCGACACCGTCTGGCTGTTCCGCCGGCCGATCCTCGACGAGTGGATCGCGCGCGGCAACGAGACCCTCGAAGACCTGGTGGCCCACGTGCTGGTGCACGAGATCGCCCATCACTTCGGCTGGTCCGACGACGACATCGCCGCCATCGACCGCTGGTGGGAATAGCGCCGGTTCCCCTTCGCCGCGCCCCGCGCTAGGTCTGGCGCAGCCCCGCGAGACTGGAGCCGCCCATGCGCACCGACATCCTGACCATCACGCTGAACCCCACTGTAGACTTCTCGACCAGCGCGCCCGAGGTCCTGCCGGAGCTGAAGCTGCGCTGCACCGAGCCGCACATCGACCCCGGCGGCGGCGGCATCAACGTGGCCCGCGCGGTGCGGCAGCTGGGCGGGCAGGCCACCGCGCTGATCGCCATCGGCGGCGGCGCGGGGGCGCAGCTGCTTCAGCTGCTGGCGCTGGAGGGGGTGCCCACCGTGGCCTTCCAGGGGCCGGGCGAGAGCCGGCTGAGCTTTTCCGTCACCGAGGGGGCGAGCGCGCGGCAGTTCCGCTTCGTCATGCCCGGCCCGATCTGGACCGAGGCGGACGTGGAGCGGGGGCTTGCCTCGATCGACCAGGCCGCCGGCGAGGGCACGCTGGTGGTGCTGTCGGGCAGCCAGCCGCCGGGGGTGGCGAAGGAGTTCCCCTCGATCCTGGCCGAGCACGTGCGCGGCCGCGGCGCGCGGCTGATCGTCGACACCTCCGGCCCGGCGCTGCACAACCTGGTGCAGGCGCCGCACGACGCGATCCACGTGCTGCGGATGGACGGGCCCGAGGCCGAGGAACTGGCCGGCCGCCCCCTGCCCGGCCGCGACGACACCGCCGCCTTCGCCAGCGAGCTTGTGGTGCGGGGCGGGGCGCACAACGTGATCGTCGCGCGGGGGGCGGGCGGGGCGATCCTGTCCACCGTGCGGGGCGCCTGGCACCCGGGGGGCGCGCCGGGGGAGGGGGGCAGCAAGGTGGG
>JBLXFD010000025.1:0-48733 GCA_048262455.1 Rhodobacter sp. | reverse complement strand
CGGCACCCCCTACAGCCCCGCCACCGGCCTGCCCATCGAGGCGCAGCAGGTGCAGGACATGGTCGACCGCGTCATGGCGATGGAGGAGGGCACCCGCGGCTACCTGCTGGCCCCCATCGTGCGCGACCGCAAGGGCGAGTACCGCAAGGAATTCCTGGAGCTGCGCAAGCAGGGTTTCCAGCGCGTGAAGGTGAACGGCGAGTTCTACGAACTGGACGAACCGCCGACGCTGGACAAGAAGTTCCGCCACGACATCGACGTGGTGGTCGACCGCATCGTGGTCCGCGAGGGGCTGGAGACCCGGCTGGCCGACAGCTTCCGGACCGCGCTGGACCTCGCCGACGGCATCGCCATCCTTGAGACCGCCCCTCGCGCCGAGGAGGGCGAGGTGCCGCCGGAGCCGGAGCGTATCACCTTCTCCGAGAATTTCGCCTGCCCCGTCAGCGGCTTCACCATCCCCGAGATCGAGCCGCGGCTGTTCTCCTTCAACGCCCCTTTCGGCGCCTGTCCCAAGTGCGACGGGCTGGGGGTAGAGCTGTTCTTTGACGAGCGGCTGGTGGTGCCGGACCTGAACCTGACCCTGTCCAACGGCGCGCTGGCGCCTTGGCGCAAGGGCAAGAGCCCCTATTTCCTGCAGACCATCGATTCCATCGCCCGCCACTATGGCTTCGACAAGGGGCTGAAGTGGAAGGACCTGCCCGAGACGGTGCAGGAGGTCTTCCTGCGCGGCTCCGGCAAGGAGGAGATCAAGTTCCGCTACGACGAGGGCGGGCGGGTCTACCAGGTAAGCCGCGCCTTCGAGGGGGTGATCCCCAACATGGAACGCCGCTACCGCGAGACCGACAGCGCCTGGGTCCGCGAGGAGTTCGAGCGTTACCAGAACAACCGCCCCTGCGGCGCCTGCGGCGGTCACCGGCTGCGGGACGAGGCGCTGGCGGTGAAGATCGCCGGCGACCACGTGGGCCACGTGGTGCAGAAGTCGATCCGCGAGGCGCTGGAATGGGTCGAGGCGGCGCCGGAAAGCCTGAGCAAGCAGAAGAACGAGATCGCCCGCGCCATCCTCAAGGAGATCCGCGAGCGGCTGGGCTTCCTGAACAACGTCGGGCTGGAGTACCTGACCCTGTCGCGCAACGCCGGCACCCTGTCGGGCGGCGAAAGCCAGCGGATCCGGCTGGCCAGCCAGATCGGCAGCGGGCTGACGGGTGTGCTCTACGTGCTGGACGAGCCTTCCATCGGCCTGCACCAGCGCGACAACGACCGGCTGCTGCAGACGCTCAAGAACCTGCGCGACCAGGGCAATACCGTGATCGTGGTGGAGCATGACGAGGAGGCGATCCGCGAGGCCGACTACGTGCTGGACATCGGCCCCGGCGCCGGGGTGCACGGCGGCCAGGTGGTGGCCCGCGGCACTCCCGCGGAGATCGCGGCCAACCCCGACTCGATCACCGGCCAGTACCTGACCGGCGTGCGCGAGATCCCCGTCTCGGCGCAGCGGCGCAAGGGCAACAAGAAGGCGGTGACGGTGGTCGGCGCCACCGGCAACAACCTGCGGGGCGTGACGGCGAAGTTCCCGCTGGGCAAGTTCGTCTGCGTCACCGGCGTGTCCGGCGGCGGCAAGTCGACGCTGACCATCGAGACGCTGTTCAAGACCGCCTCGATGCAGCTGAATGGCGCCCGCCAGACCCCCGCACCCTGTGAGACCATCAAGGGGCTGGAGCACCTGGACAAGGTGATCGACATCGACCAGCGGCCCATCGGCCGCACCCCGCGCTCGAACCCCGCCACCTATACCGGCGCCTTCACCCCGATCCGCGACTGGTTCGCCGGGCTGCCCGAGGCCAAGGCCCGCGGCTACAAGCCCGGGCGCTTCAGCTTCAATGTCAAGGGCGGCCGCTGCGAGGCGTGCCAGGGCGACGGCGTCATCAAGATCGAGATGCACTTCCTGCCCGATGTCTACGTGACCTGCGAGACCTGCAAGGGCAAGCGTTACAACCGCGAGACGCTGGAAGTTCGGTTCAAGGGCAAGAGCATAGCCGACGTTCTTGACATGACGGTTGAAGAGGCGCGGGAGTTTTTCAAGGCGGTGCCCAGTATCCGCGACAAGATGGACGCGCTGCATCACGTGGGGCTGGATTACATCAAGGTGGGCCAGCAGGCGACCACGCTTTCGGGCGGCGAGGCGCAGCGGGTCAAGCTGTCGAAGGAACTGGCGAAACGGTCCACGGGCCGCACGCTGTACATCCTGGACGAACCGACCACGGGCCTGCACTTCGAGGACGTGAAGAAGCTGCTGGAGGTGCTGCACCAGCTGGTGGACCAGGGCAACTCGGTCGTGGTGATCGAGCATAACCTCGACGTGGTGAAGACCGCCGACTGGATTATCGACATCGGCCCCGAAGGCGGCGACGGCGGCGGCCAGATCGTGGCCGAGGGCACGCCGGAGCAGGTGGCCGAGGTGGCGGAAAGCCACACGGGGCATTACCTGAAGCCGATGCTGAAGCCGAAGCGGAAGCTGGCGGCGGAGTAGGGCGGAGACGGGGACCCGGCTTCAGCCTGCGCGAGGTAGACCTATTTTTCTGACGCCATCTTCGCGAGTTGGCCGACGGTGTTGATGTTCCGCATGGTGCCCGCGGACATGGCGGCGAAGCGCAGCTTCGTGCGGCCCATGCCGGAGGGGTAGTGCACGTAGACCTCTCGCGATCCAAGCGCGATCCGCTCGTCGGTATGGCCCTTGCAGGTATCGACCGTGTCGGGCGGCGGCGGGCTGTCGATGAATAGCACGCCCACCTTGGCAGGCTCGGCATCCGGGAAAGGGTTGTTCCCAGCACCTCCCGCATCTCTTCGCCGGAGCGCAGGATGACGCCGACCGGCTTTCCAGCGTATGCCTCAAGCCGTTGTTCCAACGCAGCTTTCGCTGCCGGGGCATCCTCCGTGGTGAAGATCAGGTTGCCGGACTGGATGTAGGTCCGCACATCCTTCAGCCCCAGCTTTTCCGCCATCAGGCGCAGCTCTGCCATCGACAGCTTTCCGGTGCCGCCGACGTTGACGGCCCGCAGAAGAGCTATGATTGTTTGCATTGGCGTGCCTGTCGGAAAACTCGGCAATCATGCCCGGAGGTTCATCTTTCGGCAACGACCGGTTGTTACAGATGTGGCTCCCGAGGGCGTTCTCGGGAGCCACAACAGGAGGTGTTAACTTAGGCCTGTCGAAGGGAGTCGGGTTATTTTCCCAGTTCCGACAGCGCACCCATGAAGGCGATGACCTGCAGCGTGGCGGGGTCCACGCGGTAGACGCTCTCGCCCACGCGGTAGTAGTCGTAATAGGGGTCCAGTCCGTACTCGCCGGGGTCGCTGATCGCCACCGAGTTGTCGGCGGTGATCCGGTCGCCGGGGGCGTAGATCATGATGTCGGCATTGCCGGAGGGCGCGGCATCTGCCGGCGGCAGCGAGGCGATTTCCACCGTCTCCTCTTCCTCGGTCAGCTCGCCATCGTCCATCTTCTTGGCAAGGCCCGGGGGAACGCAGGCCGGGTCCTTCTTGGCCAGGCCCGGCGGGCAGTCGCGGGTGGCGAGGACCACGTCCTCGTCGATCTCCGTCCGCTCCACCTCGTAAGTGTCGGCATCGGGGCCGGTGGTGACGATGGTGTCGCCGGTGATGACCGCCACCGGGCCCGAGGTGTCCACCTCTGCCGGCGCGGGGCCGAGGCCGGTGATGACCGTCTCGGGGTTGGCCATGGCCAGCCGGTCGGGCCGCGGCTCCGGCACCAGCGACAGGCTGGCCGGGGCCAGCGCCACCGGGGCGCGGTTCGGCGTGGCGCGGGGGGTGTCGGGGACGTTGCGGGGCGTGTTGGCGATGACCGGGTTGGCGACACCCGGGTTGGCGATAACGGGCGCCACGCGCCGCACCGGAACGCCGTCGCCGCGCTTGATCTTCACGTCGATCCCGTTCTTGCCGATCTTGATCTTCACCTTGCCGGGCTTGACCTTGGTCACCTTGCCCTTGTCCTTATTCTTGGACTTGCCCTTACCCTTGTCCTTCGCATCGGCCTCGAGGGCCGGGGTCAGGGCGAGCAGGGCGGCGGTAAACAGCATTACCGTGCGTTTCATGTCTGGTACCTCCGTTCCTGGCTGCAACGCGCGGGACGGGGGAAAGTTTCTGCGCCGCGGCCGGGTGGCAGCTTCCCGCCACCCGGCGCAGTGCAGGCCTACTCGGCGGCGCGCAGTTGCAGCATCCGCAGCCGCTCTGCCTCGTCCTCGGGCCCATCCTTGGGGGCGGGGGGCGAGTCGCCGGCAGGGACGGGATCGGTGTCCCAGATGATCTCCGGCACCGTCACCCGCCGCGCCGCGCGCCGCAGCGCCCAGTCCTGCGCCGCCGCGCCGGAGCGGGCGAAGGACAGCCGCGCCAGCAGCCGCCCCAGCGCGGCTGCATAGACCGCCACCCAGGCCCGCAGCGCCAGCATCGCGGGGGTGAAGATCAGCGTCAGCACCGTGGCCACGCCAAGCCCGAAGACCACCGCCGTCGCCAGCTGCTTCCACCACAGCGAGGTCGGCGAATCGATCGAGTAGCCGCCGCCGATGAAGTCCAGCGACAGCCCCAGCATCATCGGCGTCAGGCCTGCCATGGTAGTCAGCGTGGTCAGCACCACCGGCCGCAGCCGCGCCTCGGCGGTGCGCACCACCGCCTCGACCTGGGGCATGTAGCGGGAATACTCCTGGTAGGTGTCGATCAGCACGATGTTGTTGTTCACCACAATTCCGGCGAGCGCGACGATCCCCGTGCCGGTCATGATGATGGAAAACGGCTGCTGCATCACCAGCATCCCGATCAGCACCCCGGCGGTGGACAGCACCACCGCGGTCAGCACCAGGATCGAGTCGTAGACGGCGTTGAACTGCGCCAGCAGGATGATGAACATCAGCCCCAGCGCCCCGGCGAAGGCCTGGGTCAGGAAGGCCTGGCTTTCCGCCTGGTCCTCCTGGTCGCCGGTCCATTCCCAGGACACGCTGGCGGGCAGGGGGCGCTCTGTCTCCAGCCAGCCGGTCAGCTCGGCGATCCGCTCGTTCGGGTTCATCGCCACCTCGCGGGTCTCGCCCTCGGCGTTGGTGACCTGCTTGGTGGCGGCGGGGTCGACCCCGGCCTTGACGTCGAAGTAGCGCGCCTGGTTCACGCGGTCGATCTGGCCCAGCTTTTCCACCGGGCGGCGGGTGACGAAGTTCGACAGCGGGATCATCCCGTCGGCGGTGCGCACCTTCAGGCTGTCCAGCGTCGACAGCACCCGGTCGGATTCGGGAAAGCGGACGCGGATCTCGATCTCCTCGTCCGACGAGGGCACGCGCATGGTGTCCAGCAGCAGGCCCCGGGTGACAAGCTGCACCATGCCGCCCACCGTGGCCACGTCGGCGCCGTAGCGGCCGGCGGCCTCGACGTCCACGTCGATCTGCCAGTCGATGCCGGGCAGGGGCAGGGTGTCCTCGATGTCGATCAGCCCCCGGGTCCGCTCGAACCGGTCCCGCACCAGCGCGGTGGCGGCGCGCAGTTCGGCCCAGTTGTCGCCGGTCAGCCGCAGGTGCACCGGCTTGGCCGAGGCGGGGCCGCGGCTGAGGTTCAGGATCTCGGTGCGGATGCCGGGGATCGTCGCCAGCCGCGCCTCGATGCGGTCGAGGATGGTGTCGCCGTCATATTCCTCGGCCACGCTCTCGGTCTTCAGCACCCCCAGCAGCGGCTCGCCCGCCACCCGGGGCCGGTCCTCCCAGCGCACCAGTTCCAGCTGCACCTGGCCGATGCTGTCGCGCGGGCCCTGGGCGCCGCCGGTGTTGGAGTTGAGGCCCCCCTCGCCGGCGAAGGAGAAGGCGCTTTCCACCCCCGGCACGCCCATCACCTCGGCCTCCACCTGCCGCACCAGCGCGTCCTTCTCGGTCAGCGACAGGTTGCCCCGGGCGCGGACGTAGACGATGGCCTGCTCCGGCTCGCTCTCGGCGAAGAACTCGACGCCGTAGTTATTCTCGCCGAAGTAGCCGAAGACGCCGATCACGAAGGCGATCACCCCGGCGATGGCCACCAGCGGCATCACCGGGTTGCCCACCAGCAGGTACATGATGCGGCCGAACAAAGTGCGGCGGTGGCCAGAGCGGACCTTGCGGGGCGCGCGTTGCAGCCGCACGGATTGCGCGAGGATGCCGGTCAGCACCGCGCCCGCCAGGAACAGCGCCGCGCCGGGCAGGATCGCGGCGCCGCCCGAGAAGGGATTGTCGCCGCTCATGGCGTGGAACAGGTAGTCGGGGTTCAGCACCTGCATGGCGCCAATGAACACCAGGTAGGCCGCCGGCAGCACCAGCACGGCCCGCAGGATCCACCATGGCAGCAGCCGGCGCAGGGTCTCGGAGGACCGCTCGAACCGGCGGCTGATGCGGCCCGCCACGCCGCCCATGATCGGCAGGTAGACCAGCGCCACCACCAGCGAGGCGGAGAGCACGAAGATCAGGGTGATCGGCAGCATCCCCATGAACTCGCCCGGCACGCCGGGCCAGAACAGCATCGGCAGGAAGGCGCAGAGCGTGGTGGCGGTCGAGGCGATGATCGGCCAGAACATCCGCTTGGCCGCCTCGACGTAGGCGTGCATCGGGCCGACGCCCTCCTTGATGCGGCGGTCGGCGTATTCCACCACTACGATCGCCCCGTCCACCAGCATCCCCACGGCGAGGATCAGGCCGAACATCACGATGTTCGAAACAGTCACGTCCATCACCGCCAGCAGCACGAAGCACAGCAGGAACGAGGTGGGGATCGCGAAGCCCACCAGCAGCGCCGAGCGGATGCCAAGCGCCGAGAGCACCACGATCATCACCAGCGCGATGGCGGTCAGAACCGAGCCTTCCAGCTGGCTGACCATGGACTTCACGGTGAAGCTCTGGTCGTTCGAGGTGCCCATGGTCACCGCCGCGCGCAGTTCCTCGGGCCATTCCGCCTGCGCCGCGGCCACCTCGGCGCGGATCAGGTCGGCGGTGTCGATCAGGTTGTAGCCCTTCTTCTTGACCACCTGCAGCGCCACCGTGGTGGTGCCGTTGAACCGGGCGGTGCCGGTGCGGTCCTCGAAGGTCAGGCGGATGTCGGCCAGCTCTCCCAGCGTCACCGCGCGGTCGCCGGCGCCGAGGATCTTCAGGTCGTTCACGTCCCGCTGGCTTTGCAGCGACGCGGGGATCTTGACCGAGAAGGCGCCCTGCGCGCTGTCCACCTCGCCCGCGGCGATCAGCTGGTTGTTCTGGGTGACGGCGTTGATCAGCTCGGCGGCGGTGACGTTGTAGGCCTCCAGCCGCAGCGGGTCGATCACCACCTCGAGCATCTCGTCCCGGTGCCCGGCCAGCGCCGCCTCCAGCACCGGCTCCAGCCCCTCCAGCCGGTCCTGCAGGTCCTTGGCGACCCGCAGCAGGGTGCGTTCGGGCACCCGGCCGGTGAGGTTGACGATGACGATGGGAAACTCGGAAAAGTTGATCTCTTCGATGCTGTACTGCTCGGCCCCCGCCGGGAACTCCGCCTCGGCGGCGTTCATCGCGTCGCGGATGTCGGCGAGGGTCTGGCTCTTGTCCCAGCCGAAGGCGAATTCCAGCGCCACGCCGGCATAGCCCTCGGAGGCGGTGGAGGACATGGTGTCCAGCCCGTCCAGGTCGGCCAACTGGGTCTCCATCGGCTTGATCAGCAGCTTCTCGCTGTCCTCGGCCGAAATGCCGGGGAAGGGGACCGAGATGAAGACCGCGGGGATCTCGATGTCAGGCTCGCCCTCCTTGGGCAGGATCGCGTAGGCGGCGCCGCCGGCGATCAGCGACAGGACGATGAAGGCCATCACCATCCGGGCGCGCGAAGCGGCCCAGTCGACGATGCCGGTCAGCGGCGCGTTCATTGCGCGGCCTCGCGGTAGCTGGGCCGCACGGCGACGCCGGCGGTGACGAATTCCTGTCCCACCACGATGATCTCGGCGCTCTGGTCCAGCCCGGCCACGTACATCCCCTCGGGAGTGTCGCGCAGCACCGACACGGGGCGGAAGCCGACGCGGTCGCCGGGCTCGACCACCCGCAGGCCCATCACGCCCTCGTCGTCCAGCGTCAGCGCGCTTTGCGGCACCAGGTGGGCGATGCGGCTGTCGGTCTGGATCGCGATCTCGACGGTCTGGCCGTCGCGGATCTTGAGGCCGGCGTTCTCCACCAGGATCTCGACCCGGAAGGTGCGGGTGGCGGGGTCGGCGGAGCGCGAAAGGTAGGTGACCTTCCCCGCCAGCTCGCCGCCGCCCGAGGCCAGCCGCGCCCCGGCGCGGGCGCCGGGTTCGACCTGGGCCACCTGCGCCTCTGGGATGAAGCCCACCAGCTTGATCGGGTCCAGCTGCACCACCGTGGCGCAAAGGGCGCCGGGCTGCATCAGGCTGCCCAGTTCGGCCGCGTCGGTCTCCATCAGCCCCGCGAAGGGGGCGTGGATGGTCAGCCGCCCGATCTCGCGCCGGGCCGAATCCACCGCCGCCTCGGCGCTTTCGATCCCCGCCTGCGCGCTTTCGATGCCGGAGCGGGCGCTTTCCACCGCGGCGCGGGCGCCCTCCATGTTGCTTTCGGCCGAGATCACCCCGGCGCTGGCGCTTTCCACGCCCGACTTGGCGCTTTGCACGGCGGCACGGGCGCCCTCGACCATGCCGCGGGCGCTGGAGATCTGCGCTTTCGCGCCCTCCAGCTGGCCGCGCGCCGACTGCACCGAGGCGCGGGCGCTTTCCACCTGGCCCTTGGCCGACTGCACCGCCGCCTTGGCGCTTTCCACCTGGCCCCGGGCCGAGGCGATGCCGGCGCGGGCGCTTTCCACCTGCTGGCGGGCCGACTGCACGGCGGCGAGGGCGCTTTCCACCTGGCCCTTGGCGGCCTGCACCGAGGCGCGGGCGGCCTCGACCTGGCCCCGGGCGGTGGCCACGGCGGCCTTGGCGCCTTCCAGCCGCGACAAGGCGTTCTGCACCGCGGCCTTGGCGCCCTCGAGCTGCGACAGCGCGCCCTGCAGCGCGGCCTCGGCGGTCTCGGCCCCGGCGCGGGCGGAGGCAAGGCGGGACTGCGAGGCAAAGCCGCCCTCGGACAGCTGTTCCGCGGCGTTGAGGTTGATCTGCGCCTCATCGATCCGCGCCTCGGCCTCGCGCACCCGGGCCTCGGCGGCGGGCAGGCCGGCGCGGGCCTCGGCCAGCGCGGCCTCTGCGGCGGGCACCCCGGCCTCGGCCTCCAGCAGCCGCGCCTCTGCGGCGGGCACGTTGGCCTCGGCCTCCTTCAGGCGCGCCTCTGCGGTGGGCACCGAGGCCTCGGCCTCCTTCAGGCGCGCCTCGGCGGCGGGGACAGCAGCCAGCGCCTCGACCAGCCGGGCCTCGGCGGTGGGCACGGAGGCCTCGGCCTCCTTCAGGCGGGCCTCGGCGGTGGGGACAGAGGCCAGCGCCTCGACCAGCCGGGCCTCGGCGGTGGGAATGCCGGCCTCGGCCTCCAGCAGGCGGGCCTCGGCGGTGGGCACCCCGGCCCGGGCCTCGGCCAGCCGCGCCTCGGCCTCGGGGACCCGGGCGCGGGCTTCGAGGATCGCGGCCTCGGACGCGGGCAGCTGCGCCTCGGCCTCGGCCAGCCGGGCGCGGGCGGCGGGGAGGGCGGCCTTGGCCTCTGCCAGCCGCGCCATCGCCTCGGCCAGAGAGGAGTCGCGGGTGCCGGGCTCGATCTCGCACAGCACGTCGCCGGCCTCGACGAAGGTGCCCTTGCGCAGCGGGTCCGAGACCACGGTGCCGCTGGTTTCCGCCTTGACCTCGACCTGCCGCATCGCCTCGGTGCGCCCGCGCAGAACCACCACCTGTTCGATCGGCCGCGCCTCGGAGCGCATGACGACCACGGGGATCACAGGGCCGTCCGCGTCGGCGACAGGCTCGGCCGGGGTCTCGGGGGCAGGGACATCGGGGGCAGGGGCCTCGGCCACCGGCGCATTCGGGGCGGGCGGGGGCGCCTCGGCCGCCAGTTCCTCGCCGGCGGCGAAGGCCAACAGGGCCGGGCGCTCGAACACCAGCAGGTAGAGCGTCAGCATCACCAGCACGGCGACGATGATGGAGGAAATGCGCATCGGTAGGCCTCGAAAAATCCTTCTACGGGCGGGTCCACGGCCGGGGCATCCCCGCCGAAGCCATTGAACCCATTGCACCCGTCTAAACCGTTCGGTTCAAAATAAACCTTTCTGCACCGCAGCGCAAGACGGCGGACCTTCGCGTAACGGGGCCTTTGCAAGCCGCCGCGCCAGCGTGTACAAGCACGGCCAAACAACGAGGGGCACAGCGGCGTGAGCAGAACCGACAGCGACAGTTTCATCGAGGAAGTCTCTGACGAGGTGCGCCGCGAGCGGCTGTTCACCTATATCCGCCGCTACGGCTGGATCGCGCTGGTGGTGGTGGTGGCGATCGTCGCCGGTGCCGCCTGGAACGAATGGAGCAAGGCGCGCGACCGCGCCGCCGCCGAGGTGCGCGGCAATGCCATCCTCGCCGCGCTGGACGCGGATGATGCCGAAAAGCGGCTGGAAGCCCTGCAGGCGCTGGAATTCGAGGGCGGCGCCGACGCGCTGGCCGGGATGCTCACCGCCGCCGCGGCGCTGGAGGCCGAGGACCGCGAGGCCGCCGCCGCCGCGCTGGCCGAGGTGGAGGCCGACGGCGAGGCCTCGCGCATCTACCGCGACATGGCGGTGCTGAAGCGGGTGATCCTCACCGCCGCCAGCACCCCCGCCGCCGACCGCATCGCGGCGTTGGAGCCGCTGACCGAACCCGGCGCGCCTTTCCGGGTGCTGGCCGAGGAACAGATCGCCCTGGCAGAGCTGGAGGCGGGCGACCGCGAGGCCGCCATCGCGCGGCTGCGGGCGCTTGCGGAAGACACCGAGGCCTCGGCAGGCTTGCGCCGCCGCGCCTCTCAGTTGATCATCGCCCTGGGCGGCGAGGCAGAGGCCGCGTGATCCGGCACACCGGACGCCATCGCCCTGCGACCCACCGCCCGCGCGTGAACTAGGAGACCCCCCGTGCAGAAGACCCGACAGATCTTGCTGGCCCTCGGGCTGACCGGGCTGCTTGCCGCCTGCGGCGACGACGAGGTGATCCTCCCCGGCGAGCGGCTGGAGCTGCGCGAGGGCATGGCGCTGGCCGATCCCGCCACCGCGGCGCCCGACGCGCCGGTGGCCCGCGGCTTCAACCCGCCGCCCATGGTCAACCTGCCGGCCTGGACCCACCGCGCCGGCAACCCGCGCCACGCGGTGCCCCACGCGGCGCTGGCGCCGCAGCCGCGGCGGATCTGGTCCAACGACATCGGCAAGGGCAACAGCCGCAAGCACCGCATCACCGCCGACCCGGTGGTGGCGAACGGCCGGATCTTCACCCTCGACAGCCAGAGCCGCGTCACCGCCACCTCGCTGGCCGGGCAGACACTGTGGTCGCGCAGCCTGGTGCCGGGCACCGACCGGGCCGGCGACGCCTCGGGCGGCGGCATCGCCTTCGACAGCGGCCGGGTGATCGTCACCACCGGCTTCGGCGAGGTGCACGCGCTGGACGCCGCCTCCGGCGGCACGATCTGGACCCAGGGCCTCGACGCGCCCGCCACCGCCAGCCCCACCGTGGCCGGCGGGCTGGTCTACGTGGTCAGCCGCGACAACGTCGCCTGGGCGATCGAGCTGGACAACGGCCGGGTGCGCTGGCGCCTGCCGGGCACCCCCAGCGTCTCGGGCATGATCGGCGGCGCCGGGCCGGCGGTCACCGACAAGCTGGCGATCTTCCCCTTCGCCTCGGGCGAGATGGTGGCGGCACTGCGCCAGGGCGGCGTGCGGCTGTGGGGCACCACCGTCTCGGGTCGCCGCAGGGGCGCGGTCTACGCCAACGTCACCGACATCGTCGCCGACCCGGTGGTGGTGGACGGGGTGGTCTACACCGGCAACCAGTCGGGCCGCACCATCGCCGTCGACCTCGATTCCGGCACCCGGATCTGGACCGCGAACGAGGGCGCCTACGGGGCCGTCTGGGTCGCCGGCGGCTCGGTCTTCCTGATCTCGGACCAGGCCGAGCTGGTGCGCCTCGACGCCGCCACCGGCACCGCCATCTGGAAGCAGGAGATGCCCTATTTCCGCACCTTCCGCGCCAAGCGGCGCAAGTCGGTCTACGCCTACTACGGCCCCGTGCTGGCCGGCGGCCAGCTCTGGGTCGCCTCCGACGACGGCAAGCTCAGCGCCTACGACCCGGCCACCGGCGCCCTGCGCCAGCAGCTGGATCTGCCCGGCGGCGCCGCCACCGGCATGGCCGTGGCCGGCGGCGTGCTGTACGTGGTTTCCGAGAAAGGCCAGCTTCACGCTTTCCGCTAGGCGCGTCCGGGTGTAAGGGACGCGCCCGGCGGCAGCCTGTTGCCGGCGCACGACCAAGGACCCAAGGCCATGTTCACCCTCGCCATCGTCGGACGCCCCAATGTCGGCAAGTCGACGCTGTTCAACCGGCTCGTCGGCAAGCGCCTGGCGCTGGTCGATGACCAGCCCGGCGTCACCCGCGACCTGCGCGAGGGCGAGGCGCGGCTGGGCGACCTGCGCTTCACCGTGATCGACACGGCGGGGCTGGAGAACGCCAACGACGATTCGCTTCCCGCAAGGATGCGCCGCCTGACCGAGCGCGCGGTGGAGATGGCCGACATCTGCCTCTTCGTGGTGGATGCCCGCGCCGGCATCCTGCCCGACGACCGGGTCTTCGCCGAGATCCTGCGCCGCCGCAACGCCCACGTCATCGTCGCCGCCAACAAGGCCGAGGGCAACGCCGCCGAGGCCGGGGTGCTGGAGGCCTACGAACTGGGGCTGGGAGAGCCGCTGCGCCTGTCCGCCGAGCACGGCGAGGGGATGGCCGACCTGCTGCAGGTGCTGATGCCGCTCGCCGATGAGTTCGCCGAACGCGCCGCCCGCATCGAGGCAGAGGCCCCGGCGGTCGAGGTCACCCTCACCGACGCCGAGGCCGAGGCCGGCGAGGACGCCGCCGCGCCCCACGCCCCCACCGCCGCGCGGCCGCTGCAGATCGCCGTGGTGGGCCGGCCCAACGCCGGCAAGTCCACCCTGATCAACGCCATCCTCGGCGAGGAACGGCTGCTGACCGGCCCCGAGGCGGGCATCACCCGCGACGCGATCTCGCTGGCGCTCGACTGGGACGGCACCCCGGTGCGGATCTTCGACACCGCCGGGATGCGCAAGCGCGCCAAGGTGCAGGACAAGCTGGAAAAGCTCTCGGTCTCCGACGGGCTGCGGGCGGTGAAGTTCGCCGAGGTGGTGGTGGTCCTGCTGGACGCCGCAATCCCCTTCGAGACCCAGGACCTGCGCATCGCCGATCTCGCGGAACGCGAGGGCCGGGCGGTGGTGGTGGCGGTCAACAAGTGGGACGCCGAGACCGACAAGCAGGGCAAGCTGAAGGAGTTGCGCGAGGAATTCGCCCGCCTGCTGCCGCAGCTGCGCGGCGCGCCGCTGGTGACCGTCTCGGCGCTGACCGGGCGCGGGCTGGACCGGCTGCAGGCGGCGGTGCTGAAGGCCCACGACACCTGGAACCGCCGGGTGCCCACGGCGCGGCTGAACAGCTGGCTGGCCGCCATGGTCACCGCGCACCCGCCCCCCGCGCCCTCGGGCCGGCGGATCAAGCTGCGCTACATGACCCAGGCCAAGACCCGGCCGCCGGGCTTCGTGGTGATGTGCTCGAACCCCGAGAAGCTGCCGCAAAGCTACAGCCGCTACCTGGTGAACGGGCTGCGCGACGACTTCGACATGCCCGGCACGCCGATCCGGCTGCACATGCGCAGCCAGGCGGACCAGAACCCCTACAAGGACCGCAAGAAGTCGACGCCGTCGCGGCTGCGCAAGCACGTGGGCAAGAAGATCCCGGGCAAGTAGGCCGGCCCGCCGCGCTGGACAAGGCGGCGCGAATCCTAGTTAAGTATGCCTGAACGACAGGCATCCGCGGCCCCGGGGGCGGCGGATGCAGGAAGGCTTACGGGGATTGACGATGACCGAGGCAACGGCGCCCGACATCCGCCAGCACCTGCTGAAGTACACCGGCAAGGACGACCGCCTCGCCGCCGCCAGCTACCTCGGCACCTTCGCCGTCTTCTTCGCCGGCCTCGCCGCCACCATCGCGCTGGCGGGCCAGCCGCTGCTGGCGCTGCCGCTGGGGGCCATCACCGCCTTCGCCGGCGTGCGGCTTTACGTGCTGCAGCACGACTGCGGCCACCATTCGCTGTTCGCCTCGCGCCGCGCCAACGACATCGCCGGCTACCTGCTGTCGCCCTTCACGCTGACGCCCTACCGGGCGATGCAGTACAACCACAACATGCACCACGCCTACCTCGGCAACCTCGATCACCGCGACACCACCGAGATCTACACCATGACCCTGCGCGAGTGGCAGGCGGCCGGCCCGTGGAAACGGCTCTACTACCGCCTCTACCGCAACCCGGCCGTCCTGATCCCGGTCGGCGCCGTCTGGACCTACTTCCTCGCCTACCGCTGGCCCCACAACACCAGCCGCATCGGCGCCGCGGGGGTGCTGGCGCACAACCTGGCACTGGCTGCCTTCCTCGCGGTGATCTGGGCGCTGGCGGGCTGGCAGGGGCTGGCGGTCTACGCCGCCATCGCGGTGCTCTCGGGGATGATCGGCGTCTTCCTCGTCTACCTGCAGCACAACTTCGAGGACACCTACTGGGACCGCAAGCCCGACCTCGACTTCCGCCGCGCCACGCTGCACGGCTCCTCCTGCCTGAACCTCGGCTGGTGGTGGGACCTCGGCACCGGCAACATCGCCTACCACGACATCCACCACTTCATGCCCGCGATCCCCTCCTACCGGCTGCGCAGGTGCCACTTCGCCCTGCCGCCGGAGCTGGAGATGCCGCGCATCGAATGGCCCGAGGCGCTGCGCTCGTTCCGTCTGAAGCTCTGGGACGAGCAGAACGAGCGCCTCGTGCCCTTCCCGGCAGAACGCCCCCGCGCCCCCATCCCCGCCGAATAACCAATTCCAGCTTCTTTTGGTCCGAAAATATCCCGGGGGGCCGCCGCAGGCGGCGGGGGCAGCGCCCCCTCCGACCCTGGTCAGTCCCGCCGCACCTTCATCGACAGCGCCAGCAACCCGGCCCCGCCCAGCAGCGCCGCGGCGGCATAGACCGGCCGCTCCGGGTAGTTGGCCGCCGCGATGCCCAGCAGCGCCCAGGCGATGGGCAGCACGTATTCCGGCGCCCGGCCGGTGCGGGTCAGCACCCCCGCCGCGAAGACCAGCGCCAGCGCCAGCACCGCCCAGCCCCAGCCCGCGGCGCCCATCAGCACGCTCCAGCCCGCGCCGATCAGCGCGACAGAGACCCAGGCCGCCGCGGTCAGCCAGCCGGCGTAGATTGCCAGCGGCACCCGCGCCAGCCAGAAATCCTCCGCGGGCGCGCGCACCAGCGCCACCACCGCGGTGATCAGCATCACCCAGATGACCAGCGTGGCCCAGAGCGGCGAGACCAGCGCCACCGGAATCCACAGCGCGCCGATGCCGAGGCTGGCGATCAGCGGCACCCGGGTGGCGTCCCAGGCCGGGTCGCCCGCGCGGCGCCACAGGCCATAGCCCGCGTGCACCAGCAGCCACAGGTAGATCAGCGTCCAGATGGAAAAGGCCCAGCCGGCGGGCTGCGCGGGCGGGTTGTCCTGCGGCACCGGGAACTGCGAGGGCTGGAAGCCGCCGAAGCTTTGCGAGAACACCGGCGACAGCACGAAGGCCGCCGCCGCCAATACCACCAGGATCGCCCTAACTTTCGCGCCGTCCATGCCGTCTTGCCCCCTCGCTATGCGAGCAGGCCCTCGGCCGTCACCCGCGTCTTGCCTCCAAGATAGGCGTGCAGCGGCGCAGGCAAGTCCACGGACCCGTCCTCGGCCTGGCCGTTCTCCAGCACCGCGATCAGGCAGCGGCCCACGGCAAGGCCCGAGCCGTTCAGCGTGTGCACGTATTCCGGCTTGCCGCCGCCTTCGGGGCGGAAGCGCGCGTTCATGCGGCGCGCCTGGAAATCGCCGCAGACCGAGACCGAGGAAATCTCCCGGTAGCAGTCCTGCCCGGGCAGCCAGACCTCGATATCGTGGGTCTTGCGCGCGCCGAAGCCCATGTCGCCGGTGCACAGCACCACGGTCCGGTAGGGCAGGCCCAGCCGTTCCAGGATGTCCTCGGCGCAGCGGGTCATGCGGTCGTGTTCCTCCAGCGAGCGGTCGGGGTGGGTGATCGAGACCATCTCGACCTTCTCGAACTGGTGCTGGCGCAGCATCCCCGCCGTGTCCTTGCCGGCGCTGCCGGCCTCGGAGCGGAAGCACAGCGAATGCGCGGTCAGGCGGATCGGCAGGTCCGCGGCCTCCAGCACCGCCTCGCGGACCGAGTTGGTCAGCGTCACCTCGGAGGTGGGGATCAGCCAGTGCCCCTCGCGGGTCTGGTAGCTGTCCTCGGAGAACTTCGGCAGCTGCCCGGTGCCCAGCATCGCCTCGCCCCGCACCAGCACCGGCGCGTTGACCTCGGTCAGCCCGTTCTCGCCGGTGTGCACGTCCAGCATGAACTGCGCCAGCGCCCGGTGCAGCCGCGCCATGGCGCCGCGCAGCATGACGAAGCGGGCGCCCGAGAGCTTGGCGGCGGTCTCGAAATCCAGGCCCTGCGCGGCGGGCAGCTGGTAATGCTCCTTCGGGGTGAAGGAGAAGGCGCGCGGGCTGCCCCAGCGGCGCAGCTCGACGTTGTCCTCCTCGCCGGCCCCCACCGGCACCTCGTCCAGCGGCAGGTTCGGCAGTTGCAGCAGCATCTCGCGCAGGGTCTCGTCGCCGGCGCGGGCCTCTTCCTCCAGCCGGGCGATCTCGTCCTTCTTCTCGGCCACCAGCGCGCGCAGGCGCTCGAACTCGGCCTCGTCGCCAGAGGCCTTGGCGCGTCCCACCTGCTTCGAGGCGGCGTTGCGGTCGGCCAGCGCGGTCTCTGCGGCGGCGATGGCGGCGCGGCGCGCGCCGTCGAGCGCCAGGATCTCCGCGGCGGCCGGACCCGCGCCCAGCCGGGCGAGGGCGGCGTCGAAGGCCTCCGGGTTGTCGCGGATGAAGCGGATGTCGTGCATGTGCGGCCTCGTGGTATGACGCCGCGGTAAAACCACCAAAGCGGGGAAAGATCAACGCCGGGCGGGGCTTTTCACCCGGTGCGCCTTGCGGCAGCACGGCAAATGCGTATGTACCCGGGGACACCCTGCGCCCGGCTTGTGCAACCCGGGGGCCGGCGATAGGGTGCGCGCCAAAATTCCCGGGGGGCCGCGGCCCTCGCCACTCGAAGGACGACCACATGTTCGTAACGCCCGCCTACGCGCAGGCCGCCGGCGGCGCCGGAGGGGCTTTCGCCTCGTTCGTGCCGCTGATCCTGATCTTCGCAATCATGTACTTCCTGCTGATACGGCCCCAGCAGAAGAAGGTGAAACAGCACCAGGCGATGGTCCAGGCGCTGCGCCGCGGCGACCAGGTGGTCACCCAGGGCGGGATCATCGGCAAGGTGGTCAAGGTCAAGGAAGACGGCGAGATCGAGGTGGAGATCGCCCCCGACACCAAGGTGCGGGTGATCAAGTCGACGGTCGCGCAGGTGATCTCGAAGACCGAACCGGCAGAAGAATAAGCCTCGGAAGGGCACCAAGATGTTGCACATCCCGCTGTGGAAACGGGTCCTGATCTTCGGGCTCGTCGGGCTGGGGCTGCTCTATGCGATGCCCAACCTGTTCTATTCCCGTGTCGAACTGCACAACGACGCGGTCGCCACCATAGAGAACGGCCTGCCGACGCCGGAGCTGGAGGCCCAGGCCTCCGGCTGGCCGGACTGGCTGCCCTCGACCATCGTGAACCTTGGCCTCGACCTGCGCGGCGGGGCGCACCTGCTGGCGGAGGTCCAGGTCGAGGACGTCTATGCCGACCGGATGGACGGCTACTGGCCCGAGATCCGCGACGCCCTGCGCGACGCCCGTGACAGCGTCGGCACCATCCGCCGCCAGAACGCCCCCGAGGGCCAGCTGCGGATCCGCATCAGCAACCCCGAGGGCCTGCAGAACGCGCTGGAGATCGTGCGCGGGCTGGCGCGGCCGGTGGTCTCGCTGACCGGCGCCGGCGCCACCGACATCGAGGTGGCGGGGCAGGGCGACGAGATCGTGATCCAGCTGTCCGAGGCCGAGCGCGCCGCGACCGACAGCCGCACCATCCAGCAAAGCCTCGAGATCATCCGCCGCCGCGTGGACGAGGTCGGCACCCGCGAGCCGACGATCCAGCGCCAGGGCGAGGACCGGATCCTGATCCAGGTGCCCGGCATCGGCTCGGCCGAGGAACTGAAGGCGCTGATCGGCACCACCGCGCGTCTGACTTTCCAGGCCGTGGTGCGCCGCACCACCGACGCCGACGCCCGCCCCGGCCCGCAGGAGGTGATTTTCCCCGCGCTGGACGAGGAGGGGGTGTTCTACGTGCTCGAGGACACCGCCGTCGTCTCGGGCGAGGACCTGACCGACGCGCAGCCGGCCTTCGACCAGAACGGCCAGGCCTCGGTCACCTTCCGCTTCAACCCCTCGGGGGGCCGCAAGTTCGGCCAGTACACCGCCGAGAACGTCGGCAGCCTGTTTGCCATCGTGCTGGACAACGAGGTGATCTCGGCCCCGCAGATCCGCGAGGCGATCCCCGGCGGCTCCGGCCAGATCACCGGCAACTTCACGGTAGAGCAGTCGACCCAGCTTGCGGTGCTGCTGCGCGCCGGCGCCCTGCCGGCCGAGATGACCTTTCTCGAGGAACGCACCATCGGCCCCGAACTGGGCGCCGACAGCATCGAGGCCGGGCGCATCGCCTGCCTGATCGCCTTCGGGGGCGTGCTGGTCTTCATGGCCCTCAGCTACGGCTGGTTCGGCATCGTCGCCAATATCGCGCTGCTGATGAACGTTGGGATGATCTTCGGCGTACTGTCGGTGATCGGCGCCACGCTGACGCTGCCGGGCATCGCGGGGATCGTGCTGACCATCGGCATGGCGGTGGACGCCAACGTGCTGGTGTTCGAGCGGATCCGCGAGGAACTGAAGACCGCGCGCGGCCCGGCCCGGGCGATCGAGCTTGGCTATGAAAAGGCCCTCAGCGCCATCCTCGACGCCAACGTCACCACCTTCATCACCGCCGTGATCCTGTTCATCATGGGCTCCGGCCCGGTGCGCGGCTTCGCCGTCACCCTCGGGATCGGCATCGTCACCTCGGTCTTCACCGCGGTCTTCGTCACGCGGGCGATCATCGTCATGTGGTTCGAGCGCCGCCGTCCGAAAACCATCGAGGTCTGAAATGCGCCTGAAGCTTGTTCCCGACAACACGAACATCAACTTCTTCGCCGCCCGCAAGTACACCTTCGGCGCCTCCATGGTGCTGATGGTGCTTTCGGTGGTGGTCTGGGTCGTGATGGGCCTGAACTTCGGCATCGACTTCCGCGGCGGCACCACGATCCGCACGGAATCGGTGCAGGCCATCGACGTCGGCACCTACCGCGACGCGCTGCAGCCGCTGGAGCTGGGGGACGTGGCGATCTCGGAGGTCTTCGATCCCACCTTCGGGGACGACCGCAACGTCGCCATGGTCCGCATTCAGGCCCAGGAGGGGCAGGAAAGCGTCAGCGCCGACACCGTGCGGCAGGTGGAGGCGGCGCTGCAGCAGGTGGACCCGGAGATCCGGTTCACCTCGGTGGAAAGCGTGGGGCCCAAGGTCTCGGGCGAGCTGGTGCAATCGGCGATCTTCGCCGTCGCGGCGGCGCTCGGGGCGATCATGTTCTACATCTGGCTGCGGTTCGAGTGGCAGTTCGCCCTCGGCGCGGTGGCGGCGCTGTTCCACGACGTGCTGCTGACCATCGGCCTGTTCTCGGTGCTGCAGATCCGCTTTGACCTCGCCACCATCGCGGCGCTGCTGACCATCGTCGGCTACTCGATCAACGACACCGTGGTGATCTTCGACCGGGTGCGCGAGAACCTGATCAAGTACAAGAAGATGCCGCTGCAGGACGTCATGAACCTCTCGGTGAACGAAACGCTGTCGCGGACCGTCATGACCTCGGGCACCACGCTGCTGGCGCTGATCGCGCTGCTGGTGCTGGGCGGCGACGTGATCCGCGGCTTCGTCTTCGCCATCACCTGGGGCGTGATCGTCGGCACCTACTCGTCGGTCTACGTGGCCAAGAACATCGTCCTGATGCTGGGCACGAAACGCGACTGGTCCAAGCCCGACGCGAACCAGGGCAACCAGTTCGCCGATATCGACGCCTGACGTGGCGCCGCGCGCCGCCGCAACCCGGGGCGCGGCGTGAGCGTCCTGCCCGAGGTGCTGAACCAGGTGCTGAACCAGGTGCTGGCCACCCCCGGCCTCGGCCTGCTGGCCTTCGCGGTGGTGCTGGCCGGGCTGGTGCGCGGCTTCACCGGCTTCGGCACCGCCATGGTCTACCTGCCCATCGCCGGCCAGGTGCTGGAGCCGGCGGCGGCGCTGGTGGTCCTGATCCTGGTGGATTTCGTCGGCCCGATCCCCGCGGTGCCCCGCGCCCTGCGCGATGGCCACCCGCGCGACGTGCTGCGGCTGGGGGTGGGGGCCTTCATCGGACTGCCGCTGGGCATCTCGGTGCTGCTGCTGCTCAGCCCCGAGGTTTTCCGCAACACCGTCTCGGGCCTGACGCTGGTGCTGCTGGCGGTGCTGGTCAGCGGGCTGCGCTACCGCGGCCACGTCAGCCGCCCGGCGATCTACGGGATCGGCGTGATGGGGGGCTTTCTGGGCGGCGCGGCGGGGTTGCCGGGGCCGCCGGTGATCCTGCTCTACATGGCCCGGCCGCTGCCGGTCGAGGTGATCCGCGCCAATACCCTGCTGTACCTGCTGCTGAACGACATCCTGATGGTGGGCCTGTTCTGGTGGCGCGGCCTGCTGGCGCCCGAGCCGGTGCTGATTGGCCTGTTCATGATCCCGCTCTACCTTGCGGCGGTAAGCCTGGGGGCCTGGCTGTTCGACCCGCGGCACGAGAAGCTGTACCGCCGCCTGGCCTATGCCATCATCGCCGGCTCGGCCCTGTCGGGCCTGCCGCTGTGGGACTGACGGGAGACGACGTACCATGCGCCTGAACGAGATCCGCGACTTCGACGGCCCGCCGGTGGACGGCTACGGCCCCGGCTTCTTCCGCGTCGGCGGCGAGGTCTTCGACGGCCCGGTGCTGGCCGCCCCCGAGGGCGCCCGCGCCTGGGGCGGCTACGACGACCTGCAGACGCTGCTGGCGGCGGCGGCGGGGCTGGACATCCTGTTCGTCGGCACCGGGGCAGAGACCGCCCACGTGCCGCGCGCCTTCCGCGCCGCGCTGGAAGAGGCGGGGGTGGGGGTCGAGCAGATGGCCTCGCCCGCTGCCGCGCGCACCTACAACGTGCTGCTGGCCGAGGGCCGGCGCGTGGCCGCCGCGCTGCTGCCGGTGTAGCCTTCCGCGCCCGGCCGCTTTGCTCTACGCAGGGGCCATGTTGCGCGTCATCGACCTTGCCTGTGCCCGCGGCGGCCTGCCGGTGCTGGAGCACGTGGACCTGACCCTCGCCCCCGGCGAGGTGCTGCTGCTGCGCGGGCCCAACGGGATCGGCAAGACCACGCTGCTGCGCACACTCGCGGGGCTGCAGCCGCCGCTGGCCGGGCGGATCGAGGCGGCGCCGGGCGCGATCGCCTACGCCGCCCACGCGGACGGGATCAAGGGGACGCTGACGGTGGCCGAGAACCTCGGCTTCTGGGCCGGGATCTACGGCGGCAGCGGGGTGGCGGCGGCGCTGGAGGCCTTCGGGCTGACCCGGCTGGCCGAGCGCCCGGCGCAGAACCTCTCGGCCGGGCAGAAGCGGCGGCTGGGGCTGGCGCGGCTGCTGGTGACGGGGCGGCCGGTCTGGGCGCTGGACGAGCCCACGGTCTCGCTGGACACCGACGGCACCGCCTTGTTCGCCCGGGCGCTGCAGCGCCACGCGGGGCAGGGCGGGGCGGCGCTGATCGCCACCCACATCGACCTTGGCTTCGAGGCGCGCGAGCTGCAGGTGGCGCAGTTCCGCGCCGCGGCTCCCGGTGCCGGGGCCAACGCCGGCGGCGCAGGTGCGGAGGCCTACTGGTGATCCGCCTGTTCCTGCGCGACCTGCGGCTGGCGGTGCGGGCCGGGGGCGGCTTCGGCCTTGGCCTGGCCTTCTTCCTGATCGTCACGGTGCTGGTGCCCTTCGCCGTCGGCCCCGAAAGCGCCACGCTGGGGGTGATCGCGCCCGGCGTGCTGTGGCTGGGGGCGCTGCTGGCCTGTCTGCTGTCGCTCGACCGGATCTTCCAGCTGGACTACGAGGACGGCTCGCTCGACCTGCTGGCCACCGCGCCGGTGCCGCTGGAGGGGGCGGTGGCGGTGAAGGCGGCGGCCCATTGGGTGACCACCGGCCTGCCGCTGACGCTGGCGGCCCCGGCGCTGGGGGTGCTGCTGAACCTGCCGGGGCCGGGCTACCTGTGGCTTTGCGTCTCGCTGGCGGCGGGGACCCCGGCGCTCAGCCTGATCGGCGCCTTCGGCGCGGCGCTGACGGTGGGGCTGAAGCGGGGCGGGCTGCTGCTGTCGCTGCTGGTGCTGCCGCTCTACGTGCCGACGCTGATCTTCGGGGCCGAGACGGTGCGGCGCGGGGCCGCCGGGCTGGCGGTGGAGACGCCGCTGCTGCTGCTGGCGGGCATCACCCTGGGCTGTGCCGCGCTGCTGCCCTACGCCGCCGCCGCCGCGCTGCGGGTGAACCTGCGCTGAGGGCTTTCGCGCGCCGCCCCGACGGGCTATAGCGCCAGCGTCGGGGCGTGGCGCAGCCTGGTAGCGCGTCTGTTTTGGGTACAGAAGGTCGTGAGTTCGAATCTCGCCGCCCCGACCATCCCACCACCTCCCATGCGACTCGCCCTGCGGCCCGGTGCACCACATCTGGTAGTGCCTTGCGGGGAAGCGCCACCAGATCGGGTGGAGACGTGTTAACGAAGTGCCGGAATTTCCCGCACCCGGGGCGCAGAATTCGCTTGCAGTGTCGCAGGAGCAACGGCCGCGCTTGGCGCCCCTTCCGGCCCCGCGCCCGGCCCGGAATACAACCGGAGGCTGCGCCCCGCGCCCCAACTCCGGCCGCTAAACCTTCGTCATCTACGCAATTTTTTGCCTGCCGCCCCGCAGGCCGCCCCCGCACCCCCCGCAAGGCGAATCGCGGCGCCGCCAAAGGGGGCGCCGGCAGCCATCGCACAGAGTGGTTTATTTTCTGTGGATGACCCGAAATTGCGCGTTGACCCCTCGGCCTACCTGCTTCAGTTTGTTGGTGCCGGACGACAGACCACTACATATGGTGGCCGCGGGGGTCGGCGAGCGACACAAGTGAGACACTCACGGGGACGCCGGGCACACACCGGCGGGGCGGGTTCGCAGCCCGCCCGAGGGACAGTCTTGCCCGCCGCCCCCCGCACACCGGCACAACGCGCCGCCATTCCCGCCCAGACGCGGAAGGCCGGCAGAAAGCAAAAGAAACGGGGCAAGTCCGAAAAATGAAGATCGAACGCAAGTTTACCAAGGCAGGTTTCGACGCGTACGCCGACATCGAGTTCACCCGCACGGTGTCCGAGATCCGCAACCCGGACGGCACCATCGTGTTCCGCAACGACGCCGTCGAGGTTCCGGCTTCCTGGAGCCAGGTGGCCAGCGACGTCATCGCGCAGAAGTATTTCCGCAAGGCCGGCGTTCCGGCGCGGCTGAAGAAGGTCAAGGAAAAGGGCGTGCCCGAGTTCCTGTGGCGTTCCGTCCCCGACGAGGAGGCGCTGGCCGCGCTGCCCGAGGACGCGCGCCGCACCGGCGAGACCTCCGGCCGCCAGGTCTTCGACCGTCTGGCCGGCGCCTGGGCCTACTGGGGCTGGAAGGGTGGCTACTTCACCACCGAGGAAGACGCCCAGGCCTATTATGACGAGATGCGCTACATGCTGGCCACCCAGAAGGCCGCGCCCAACAGCCCGCAGTGGTTCAACACCGGCCTGCACTGGGCCTACGGCATCGACGGGCCGGCGCAGGGCCACTACTACGTGGACTACAAGTCCGGCAAGCTGACCCGCTCGAAGTCCTCCTACGAGCACCCGCAGCCCCACGCCTGCTTCATCCAGTCGGTCAAGGACGACCTGGTGTCCGACGGCGGGATCATGGACCTCTGGGTCCGCGAGGCGCGGCTGTTCAAGTACGGCTCCGGCACCGGCACCAACTTCTCCAGCCTGCGCGCCGAGGGCGAGAAGCTGTCGGGCGGGGGCAAGTCCTCTGGCCTCATGGGCTTCCTGAAGATCGGCGACCGGGCCGCCGGCGCGATCAAGTCGGGCGGCACCACCCGCCGCGCCGCCAAGATGGTGATCTGCGATGCCGACCACCCGGACATCGAGGAATTCATCAACTGGAAGGTCAAGGAAGAGCAGAAGGTCGCCAGCCTCGTCGCCGGCTCCAAGGCCCACGAGGCACGGCTGAACGACATCTTCGCCGCCATCGGCAAGTGGGACGGCGACCTCGCCGACGCCACCGACCCGGCGACCAACCCGGGCCTCAAGACCGCCGTGCGCGCCGCCAAGAAGGCCGCAATCCCCGAGACCTACGTCAAGCGGGTGCTGGACTACGCGCGGCAGGGCTACACCTCGATCGAGTTCCCCACCTACGACACCGACTGGGACAGCGAGGCCTACAACTCGGTCTCCGGCCAGAACTCGAACAACTCGGTCCGCGTCACCGACGCCTTCCTGAAGGCGGTCCGCGAGGACGGCGAGTGGGAACTGCTGCGCCGCACCGACGGCAAGGTCGCCAAGACCATCAAGGCGCGCGACCTGTGGGAACAGATCGGCCACGCCGCCTGGGCCTGCGCCGACCCGGGCATCCAGTTCCACGACACCGTCAACGCCTGGCACACCTGCCCCGAGGACGGGCCGATCCGCGGCTCGAACCCCTGCTCGGAGTACATGTTCCTCGACGACACCGCCTGCAACCTGGCCTCGATGAACCTGCTGACCTTCTGGAAGGACGGCAAGTTCCAGGCCGAGGACTACGTGCACGCCACCCGGCTGTGGACGCTGACGCTGGAAATCTCGGTGATGATGGCGCAGTTCCCCTCCAAGGAGATCGCGCAGCTTTCCTACGACTTCCGCACCCTCGGCCTTGGCTACGCCAACATCGGCGGGCTGCTGATGAACATGGGCCTCGGCTATGACAGCGACGCGGGCCGCGCGCTTTGCGGCGCTCTGACGGCGGTGATGACCGGCGTGGCCTATGCCACCTCGGCCGAGGTCGCCGGTGAACTCGGCGCCTTCTCCGGCTACGAGCGCAACGCCGAACACATGCTGCGGGTGATCCGCAACCACCGCAACGCGGCCCACGGCAACAGCGACGGCTACGAGACCCTGGCGGTCAAGCCGGTCGCGCTGGACCACGCCAACTGCCCCGACCAGGACCTTGTGGCGCTGGCCACCGCCGCCTGGGACGAGGCGCTGCGGCTGGGCGAGGCCCACGGCTATCGCAACGCGCAGACCACCGTGATCGCGCCTACCGGCACCATCGGGCTGGTGATGGACTGCGACACCACCGGAATCGAGCCGGACTTCGCCCTGGTGAAGTTCAAGAAACTAGCGGGCGGCGGATACTTCAAGATCATCAACCGCTCGGTGCCGGCGGCGTTGGAGACCCTCGGGTATTCCTCCTCCCAGATCGAAGAGATCGTCTCCTACGCCGTCGGACATGGAACCATCGGCAACGCGCCGGGCATCAACCACACCGCCCTGATCGGCCACGGCTTCGGCAAGGCCGAGCTGGAGAAGATCGAGGCGGCGCTGCCCTCGGCCTTCGACATCCGCTTCGTGTTCAACCAGTGGACCCTGGGCGAGACCTTCTGCCGCGAGACCCTGGGCATCCCGGCGACGCAGCTGAACGACCCGTCCTTCGACCTGCTGCGGCACCTGGGCTTCTCGCGCCGCGACATCGAGGCGGCCAACGACCACGTCTGCGGCACCATGACCCTGGAGGGCGCGCCGCACCTCGATCCCAAGCACTACTGCGTCTTCGACTGCGCCAACCCCTGCGGCAAGAAGGGCAAGCGCTTCCTGTCCGTGGACAGCCACATCTACATGATGGCGGCGGCGCAAAGCTTCATCTCGGGGGCGATCTCGAAGACGATCAACATGCCCAACGACGCCACCATCGAGGACTGCCAGAAGGCCTACGAGCTGTCCTGGTCGCTCGGCACCAAGGCCAACGCGCTCTACCGCGACGGCTCGAAGCTGAGCCAGCCGCTGGCCTCGGCCCTGGTCGAGGACGACGACGAGGCCGCCGAACTGCTGGAATCCGGCACCCCGCCGCAGAAGGCGCAGGTGCTGGCCGAGAAGATCGTCGAGAAGGTGATCTACAAGGAGGTGGTCAGCCGCCAGCGCCAGAAGCTGCCCGAGCGGCGCCGCGGCTACACCCAGAAGGCCATCGTCGGCGGCCACAAGGTTTACCTGCGCACCGGCGAGTACAAGGACGGCCAGCTGGGCGAGATCTTCATCGACATGCACAAGGAAGGCGCCGGCTTCCGCGCGATGATGAACAACTTCGCCATCGCGGTCTCGGTCGGGCTGCAGTACGGCGTGCCGCTGGAGGAATTCGTCGAGGCCTTCACCTTCACCCGGTTCGAACCGGCCGGCATGGTGCAGGGCAACGAGACGATCAAGAACGCCACCTCGATCCTCGACTACATCTTCCGCGAGCTTGCGGTCTCCTACCTCGACCGCACCGACCTGGCCCACGTGCAGCCCGAGGGCGTCAGCTTCGACGAGCTGGGCCGCGGCGAGGAAGAGGGCAAGCGCAACTTCTCGCCGGTCCCCGACAGCGCCGGGGCCTCGCCGATCGACGTGCTGCGGCAGGTCGCCTCGGCCGGCTTCACCCGCAAGCGGCTGCCCCAGGAACTGGTGCTGCTGCAGGGCGGCGCCGCGGCGGCGCACTCCGCGGCCATGGGCGCGCTGCAGACCCTGGCCCCCGAGGCTGCGGCGCCGGCGGCCAGCACCGGGCTGTCCAGCGGCACGGTCTCGATGGACCCGCGGGCCAAGGCGCGGATGCAGGGCTACGAGGGCGACCCCTGCGGCGACTGCGGCAACTACACGCTGGTGCGCAACGGCACCTGCATGAAGTGCAACACCTGCGGCGGCACGTCCGGGTGTAGCTGAAACTCCGGGCGCGGCCGCCCACATCCCGGGCGGCCGCTCCCTTCCGCTGGCTCCGGCGGGCTACAAAACGGGCACGAACAGGGTGGGGGGCCTTTGTCCCTGCCCATCCTTCCACGGAGCGGGTGCGCTCGCTCCTGACGCGGATCAGGCCGCAGGCAGAAACCGGGCGGTACACAGAACTGAGCCTGATCAGCGAAACTGGGGTGTCCTTGGGCACCCCTTTTTCTTTCAGGCGCCGGGCGCCCGCGCGGGGATCCGCAGGTGCCGGGCGATGGCGGCAGCCGTCCCGGCGGCAGTGGCGTGTTCCGTGGAAAGGCTCAGGCAGTCGGCCCTCGGCAGCGCCACGAAGTTGTTCATCGCCAGGTACTTCGCCAACCCCGCCCGCGTCGCGATCTTGTGCCGGCGCGTGCGGTCGGTCGCGGTGACGCGGGCCATCAGCGTCTCTTCCGGGCAGTGCAGGTGCACCGGGTCGATCCCGCCGCCCTGGGGCGCGATCGCGGCCTCGTAATCGGCAAGCAACTCCGCATCCTCGGGGTGGCTGTAGGCCGCGGTGGTGATGAGCCGCGGCACCCCCGCCTGCGCGGCGCGCCGCAGGGTCACGACCCGCAGCTCGTGCACGAGGCCCCAGAACCCCGGCGCGCCGAAGCCGAAGACCATCCGCGCCACCTCGATGGCGGCGTGATTGTCGACCAGCGGGCAGCCGGTAAGGGCCGCCAGCGCCCGGGCGACCGTCAGCTTCCCGGTCGCCGGGGCGCCGTGGATCAGCACAAGTCTCATGCAGGGCAGGGTAGACCGCGATCCACCGCCGATCAACGCGGCGGCGCGGGCCTGCGTGGCCGCGAGATCGCAAAAACTTGTTCGCAGGTGAAACTCGCCCGCCTTTGCCCCCGTGGTTTCGCATTGCAACCAACACGGAGGACCAATTCATGAAAAAGACCATCCCGTTCGCCGCCGCGCTCCTGGCCGCCACCGCCGGCCTCGCCGCTGCCCAGGGCACCAACCCCACCGTCGGCGGCGCGCCGATGATGGCGGACATGACCATCGCCCAGAACGCCGGCAACGCGCCGAACCTGACCACGCTGGTCGCCGCCGTGCAGGCCGCGGGCATGGTGGACACGCTGATGGGCCCGGGCCCCTTCACCGTCTTCGCCCCCACCAACACGGCCTTCAACGAGATCAACGGCGAATCGCTCCAGCGGGTGCTGGGCAACCAGGCGCAGCTGCAGCAGATCCTCGGCTGCCACGTGATCGCGGCAGAGGCCTTCTCGAACGACATCGTCGGCATGATCCGCGGCAGCGGCGGCGCGCACGCGGTGCAGACCGTGGGCGGCTGCACCCTGACCGCCTATTCCGAGGGCGGGCGCATCAAGCTGCGTGACGAGAACGGCCGCGTCGCCACGGTCACCACCGCGGACGTCGACCAGTCGAACGGCGTGGTCCACGTGATCGACCGCGTGATGATCCCGGCCGGCCAGGCCGCCCGCCGCTAACCCGCCCGCAGGCGGCGCGGCCCCTCCCGCCACGCCGCCTGCTCGACCGGAGGCCCCTGACCGCCGCCGCGACGCCAAACAGGCGACCCACCCCCCAGGTTCTTCCGGTCCCAAATATCCCCGCCGGAGGCATCCCGACCCTCCACCAGCGCCGCCGCCGGGCAGGCAAAGCTCACCCCAAAACCCCCGTCCGCCACAGCGTCACCTTCAGCCCCCCCAGCGCCACCGGCGCCGCGGCGGGCAGGAACGGCAGGCCGGTCGCCTTCGCCAACCCCGCCTCGCTGGTCACCAGCCCCACGCGCCAACCCGAGAAGCGGTCCTTCAGGACCGCGCCGAGGGCCCCGTAAAGCGGGAACAGCAGCTTGCGGTTGCCGATGCGGGCGCCGTAGGGCGGGTTGACCATCACCAGTCCCGGCGGGCCCTCGGGCCGCTCCAGCGCGCTGACCGGCTGGCAGGCGAAACCGGTCCAGTCCGAGACCCCGGCGCGCTCGGCGTTCTGGGTGCTCATCCGCACCGCCCCCGCATCGCGATCGTAGCCGAAAAACCGCACCCCCGGCGCCACCGGCGCCTGCGCCGCCTTCATCGCGGCCCATGCCCCGGCGTCGAAGCTGGCGAGCCGCTCGAAGGCGAACGCGCGGTCGCGCCCCGGCAGCAGCCCCGCCGCGATCTCCGCCGCCTCGATCACGAAGGTGCCGGAGCCGCACATGGGGTCCAGCACCGGCTCGCCCCCGTCGTACCCGCATTGCCGCAGGAACAGCGCCGCCAGCGTCTCGCGCATGGGGGCCTTGCCCACCGCCTGCTTGTGCCCGCGCCGGTGCAGCGGCGCGCCGGAGGTGTCTAGGCTGAGGGTGCAGAGGTCGTCCTCGATCCGCGCCTTCAGCACCACCTCGGCCTCGGGGTCCAGCACGGCGCCCAGTTCCTCGGTCAGCGCCCGCTCGATCCGCTGCTGCGCGGCGCCGGCGTGGTAGATCTTCGAGCGGCGGGTGATGACCTCGACCTTCAGCGGCACGTCGGCGCGCAGCACCTCGCCCCATGGAAACTTCCGCGCCCGCTTGTCCAGCTGCGCCAGGTGCATCACCCGGAAGGCGCCGATCCGCACCAGCACCCGCGCCGCGCCGCGCAGCACCAGGTTGGCGCGCCAGACCTCGGGCCAGCCGCCATGGGTGACCACGCCGCCGGGCACCGGGGCGGGCAGGGCGAAGCCGGCGGCGCGGGCCTCCTCGGCCAGCGCCTCCTCCAGTCCCGGCGCGGCGGCAAGGAAGATCTCCAGCCCGGCGCCGTCCTCGGGAAGGGCAGGGGCGGTCAGACCGCCCCCCGCGCCAGCGCCGCCACCCCGGTGCGGGCCATCTCGCCCAAGCCCAGCGGGCGCATCAGGTCGGCGAAGGCGTCGATCTTCTGCGGCGTGCCGGTGATCTCGAAGACGAAGCTTTCCAGCGTCGAATCCACCACGTTGGCGCGGAAGATCTCTGCCAGCCGCAGCGCCTCGATCCGGTCGTTGCCGTTGCCGGCCACCTTGAACAGCGCCAGCTCGCGCTCCACCGCCGGGCCCTCGACGGTCAGGTCGTGGACCTCGTGCACCGGCACGATCCGGCCCAGCTGCGCCTTGATCTGCTCGATCACCGAGGGGGTGCCGGTGGTGACGATGGTGATCCGCGACAGGTGCCCCTGGTGGTCGGTCTCGGCCACGGTCAGCGACTCGATATTGTAGCCGCGCCCCGAGAACAGGCCGATCACCCGCGCCAGCACGCCCGCCTCGTTGTCCACCAGCACCGAGAGCGTGTGTCGCTCCTCGATCTCGGAATGCGGGTCGCGCAGGTCGTAGGCGGAATGCTTCGACGTGCCCTTTTCGATCTTCAGTGCCGACATGGCGTCCTCATCTTGCCTGCGTTCGTAGCGGGCCGGGGGCGGACCCCGGCCGAAATCACACCAGCACCGCCCCGGAGGTGCCGATGGCGTCGTGGGTCGAGGCGTTCTCGCCCAGCAGCATCCGGTTGTGCGGCTCGCCCGAGGGGATCATCGGGAAGCAGTTCTCATGCTTCTCCACCAGGCAATCGAAGATTACCGGCCCGTCGTGGTTCAGCATCTCCATGATCGCGTCATCAAGATCCGCGGGGTCCGAGATCGACAGGCCCTTGGCGCCGAAGGCCTCGGCCAGCTTGACGAAGTCCGGCAGCGCCTCGGACCAGCTGTGGGAGTAGCGCTCGCCGTGCAGCAGTTCCTGCCACTGGCGCACCATGCCCAGCCGCTCGTTGTTCAGGATGAACTGCTTGACCGGCAGGCGGTACTGCACCGCGGTGCCCATCTCCTGCATGTTCATCAGCCAGGACGCCTCGCCGGCCACGTTGATCACCAGCGCCTCGGGGTGGGCGACCTGCACGCCGATGGAGGCGGGAAAGCCGTAGCCCATGGTGCCGAGGCCGCCGGAGGTCATCCAGCGGTTCGGCTGGTCGAAGCCGAGATACTGCGCGGCCCACATCTGGTGCTGGCCGACCTCGGTGCAGATGTAGCGCTGCGGGTGGTCCTTGGTCAGCGCCTCCAGCCGCGCCAGCGCGTGCTGCGGCTTGATGGTCTTCGGGCTTTCGGTGAAGGCCAGGCAGTCGATCTTGCGCCACTCGCCGATCTCGGCCCACCACTTCGCCAGCCCCTCGGCCTGGGTCTTGCTGCCGCGCGCCTTCCAGCGCTCCAGCACCTTTTCCAGCACCCGGCCCACGTCGCCGATGATCGGCACGTCCACGTGGATCACCTTGTTGATCGACGACGGGTCGATGTCGATGTGCACCTTGCGCGAGCCCGGCGAGAAGTCCTGCAGCCGCCCGGTGATCCGGTCGTCGAAGCGGGCGCCGACGTTGATCATCAGGTCGCAGCCGTGCATCGCCAGGTTGGCCTCGTAGAGCCCGTGCATCCCCAGCATCCCCAGCCACTTGTCGCCCGAGGCAGGGTAGGCGCCCAGCCCCATCAGCGTCGAGGTGACGGGAAAGCCGGTGCCGTCCACAAGCTCGCGCAGCAGCGCGCTGGCCTGCGGGCCGGAGTTGATGACCCCGCCGCCGGTGTAGAACACCGGCCGCTCGGCCTGTTCGATCAGGTCCACCAGCGCCTCGATCGCCTCGGGGTCGCCCTCGACCTTCGGGCGGTAGTGCGAGGTGCGCGCCTCCTCGGGCGGGGTATAGGTGCCGGAGGCGAACTGCACGTCCTTGGGAATGTCCACCAGCACCGGGCCGGGGCGGCCGGACCGGGCCACGTGGAAGGCCTGGTGAATGGTGCCGGGCAGGGCGTCGGTGTCCTTGACCAGCCAGTTGTGCTTGGTGCACGGCCGGGTGATGCCGACGGTATCGGCCTCCTGGAAGGCATCGTTGCCGATCATGAAGGTGGGGACCTGCCCGGTCAGCACCACGATCGGGATCGAATCCATCAGCGCGTCGGTCAGCCCGGTGACCGCGTTGGTGGCGCCCGGCCCCGAGGTCACCAGCACCACCCCCGGCTTGCCGGTGGACCGCGCGTAGCCCTCGGCCGCGTGGACCGCGCCCTGTTCGTGGCGCACAAGGTAGTGGCGGATGTCGTTCTGCTGGAAGATCTCGTCGTAGATCGGAAGCACGGCGCCGCCGGGGTAGCCGAATACCGTGTCCACGCCCTGGTCCTTCAGGGCCTGGACCACCATCCTCGCTCCGGTCATCTGACGTGTCATGGTCTCATCTTTCCTGGCTGACGTCATCTCTGGCTGTCTTTGCTGCTGGTCGCGCTGGGTCTGGACATGAAAAAGCCCCCGAGGGTTCTTCGGGGGCGCATGGGGTCCTTGCGGGAAGATCCGGGATTACCGGCCCATGCACCTTGCTCCTACCGATACGAGAATGGGGGTCATGACCCATGCGCTCCTTCAAAACGTGGGGGACCTTAGGTCGGGGGGCAGGGGGCGTCAACACGGTTTGTCGGGTTTTCTTTCGTTTGCCCCGCCTTTCGCGCAACTTTCTTCCTGCGGCCGATTCCCTGTCCGTTTCAACGCCTGCGCGCAATCCCTGCGCGCCCACCCGCTGCGGAAGCCTGTTTCGCAAGCAAGATGGTAAACCAGTTAACCGGCTGCGCCGCCCGGCGCGGAAGGGGCCGCGATATACCTGTGTTCCCTAACGGAAATCCTTCGCCGCAGTGCCGCACGGGGGCTTTTCGGATGCAGAAGCTGCGGCTAATGTTCCACCACTCAAGACGGCCCGGGAGGATAACGGGCCTGACAACAGGGAAATTAAACGGGAGGTAGACGACAATGGATCGTCGTTCGTTTCTGAAGAATTCGACTCTGGGTGCCGGCGCTGCCGGGGCTGTCGCGACCGGGCTCGCGGCGCCCGCCTATGCACAGGGCAAGCGCACGCTGACCATGGTCACCACCTGGCCGCGCGGCCTCGCCGGTGTCTGGGACTCGGTGGAACGTGTCGCCAACAACATCACCGCCGCCACCGACGGCATGGTCACGGTCGAGGCCAAGGCCGCCGGCGAGCTGGTGGGCGCGCTGGAAGTCTTCGACGCCGTCACCGCCGGCCAGGCCGACATGTACCACGGCGCCGACTACTACTTCGTCGGCCAGCACCCCGCCTTCGCCTACTTCACCGCCGTGCCCTTCGGCATGACCGCGCCCGAGATCATGACCTGGTACTACGGCCAGGACGGCATGGCGCTGCACCACGAGCTGGGCGAGATCTTCGGCATCCGTTCCTTCATCGCCGGCCAGACCGGCGCCCAGGGTGGCGGCTGGTTCCGCAACCCGGTGAACTCGGCCGACGACTTCAACGGCCTGAAGTTCCGCATGCCCGGCCTCGGCGGCGAGGCGCTGTCGAAGCTTGGCGCCTCGGTGCAGAACATCCCCGGCGGCGAGATCTACCAGGCGCTGTCCACCGGCGCGCTGGACGCGACCGAGTGGATCGGCCCCTGGTCGGACGAGAAGCTGGGCCTTCAGGAGGTCTGCGACTACTACTATCCCGCCGGCTTCCACGAGCCCGGCGCGGCGCTGTCGGTGGCCGTCAACCTCGAGGTCTTCGAAAGCCTCACCCCGGCCCAGCAGAAGGCGGTCGAGCTGGCCTCTGCCGACGCGCACCAGGCCAACTACGCCCAGTTCATCGCCAACAACGGCCCGGCGCTGCAGCGGCTGAAGTCGGGCGGCGCGCAGGTGCAGGAGTTCTCGGACGACATCTGGGAAGCCTTCGGTTCGGCCTCTGCCGAGGTGCTGAACCAGTACACCGGGGACGAGCTGTTCAAGAAGATCCACGACAGCGCGCAAGCCTCCATGCGATCCTCCTCGGACTGGCTGTCGGTCTCCGACAGCGCCTATGCCACCCAGCGCAACCGCGTGCTGGGGCAGATGTAAGCCAACGGTAGGAAGAACGGCCCTGGCCGCGCGCAGGTTTGCGCGCGGCCAGAGGCTATTTGCAGAAGGCGGGGCGCATGGGCGACGCACTGATCTGGCTGATCACCAACATCGGCCTCGGGTTCTACAACATCGGTTACGCGCTGTCCCACCCGGCCTCCTGGCTGGACTGGTCGAACGGCGAGTCGCTGATGCGGTTCATCTATTACGGCGCCTCGGTCGAGCTGCTATTCGCATTGCTCGACATCTTCTTGGTGCTCACGGTGATCGCCGCGATCTTTCCGCGGGTCATGTGGGCCTGCGTTCGGGGGCTGGAAGGCTTTGCCAACGCCATCGGCCGCGCCACCGCCTGGGTCGGCCTGCTGATGGTGCTGCAGCAGGTGATGGTGGTGTTCCTGCAGTCGATCTTCCGGCTGGGCAACATCAACATCGCGCCCTTCGGCTTCGGCTTTACCCAATCGGTGGGCTGGTTCTCGGAAGAACTGAAGCTTTACAACGCAATGGTGATCGCGCTTTGCGTGTCCTACACCTTCGTCCAGGGCGGGCACGTGCGGGTGGACCTGGTCTATTCCGGCGTGCGTTTCCGCGCCAAGCGGGCGATCGACATGTTCGGCGCGCTGTTCTTCATGATCCCCGCCGCGGTGCTGACCTGGCTTTACGCCTGGTTCTTCCTGTGGCGCCACCTGATCACCCCTAAGGTCTCTGCCTCGGACAAGCTGGAGCTGATGCTGCGCAAGGCCTCCATCGTCCGCTGGAACGTCGAGACCATCGGCTTCTCGCCGAACGGGTTCAACGGCTACTTCCTGTTTAAGATCCTGATGCTCGCCTTCACCCTGCTGGTGTTGCTGCAGGCGGTGGCGGTGTTCTTCCGGTCCTGGCGCGAGTTCGCCGAGGGGCCGGAGAGCGAGGACAAATATCTCGACCGCGACACGCTGGGCGCGGGTGAGGAACATTACGAAGGCACGCACTGATGATTTTCGGACTGGACGGCGTCGAGATCGGCCTTCTGATCGTTCTGCTCTGCCTCTTCGGCGGGATCATGTCGGGCTTTCCGGTGGCCTTCGCCATCGCCGGGGCCGGGGTCATTTCCTTCGCGATCATCGCCGCGCTCGACAGCGCCGGGCTGCTGATCCACCAGGCCATCGACACCACGTCCGAGGGCTACCGTGACCTGATCGCAAGCGGCACCCACCGCGACAGCATCTCGGTCTTCCGATACCCCGACCTGCCGAGGGTGGGCGAGGCGCTGTTCCCCGGCGGCTGGGAAATGGCGCTGGACCGCAACCTGTCGTTCATCGTGAACCGGATGAACGACCGGGTCTTTGCCGGCCAGTCCATCGAGACGCTGCTGGCCGTTCTGATGTTCGTGATGATGGGCATCGTGCTGGAACGCTCGAAGATCGCAGAGGACCTGCTGACCACAATGGCCCGGGTCTTCGGCCCGCTGCCGGGCGGGCTTGCCGTCTCGGTGGTGGTGGTGGGGGCCTTCCTGGCCGCCTCCACCGGCATCGTCGGCGCCACCGTGGTGACCATGGGCCTGCTGTCGCTGCCCACCATGCTGCGCTACGGCTACTCGAAAGAGCTGTCCACCGGGGTCATCGCGGCCTCGGGCACGCTGGGGCAGATCATCCCGCCCTCGATCGTGATCGTGCTGCTGGGCACGTTGGCGGGGGACCTCTATTCCACCGCGCAGGAGGCCCGCGCGCAGTCGGTCGGCTGTTCCGACGCGCTGACCTACCTCGGCAAGCCCGCCGTGGTCTCGGTCGGCACGCTGTTCCAGGCGGCGATGCTGCCGGGGGTGATGCTGGCCGCGCTCTACGCCGGCTATGCCTTCGGCTACGCGCTGCTGAACCCCAGCCGCGCCCCCGCGGTGCAGTTCGACGAGGCCACGGGCGCCGAGCCCGTGACCCGCAACGAGGCGCTGACCTGGTGGGTCGCCGCGCCCGTGCTGCTGATCGGCGGCGCGGTGCTGCTGGGGCAGATCGGGGTGATCGGCACCCAGAGCCTGCGGATGCAGGACCACACCCCGTTCGAGCGCGAGACCCTGCTGCGCACCAATGTCAGCGAGCAGTGCCAGGCCGCGATGATTGAGCTGCATGGACAGTCCGCCTGGGACTACGCCGTCGAGGCCCGCGCCGCCGGCGTGCAGCCGGCCCCCCCGCCGCCGCCCCCCGGCGCCGAGGACCCGGCCGCGGAACTGGCGCCCGAGAACGAGGTGCCGAAGATCAACGCGGCGCCCATCGGCACCGGCGTCGCCGTGATCGCGGTGCTGCTGGGGCTGGTGCTGACCAGCGCCCGCGGCGTCATGCCCTCGGCCGACCCGCGGCCGCTGCTGCTGGGCGGGCTGGGCATCGCGCTGATGCTGTTGTTCGACTGGCTGTTCATCGCGCCGCGCACCGGGCCCGGCATCACCGTGCTGATCCTGCTGATCCCGCTGGCGCTGACCCTCTGGGCCAGCCGCATCGCGGCCTGGCGTCTGGCGCAGAACGACCTGATCCGCGTGGTCTTCCCGCCGCTGATCCTGATCGTGGCGGTGCTGGGCTCGATCCTCGGCGGCATCACCAACCCGACGCCCGCCGCGGCGCTGGGGGCGGCGGGGGCGATCATGCTGGCCGCCTACCGCAAGCTGAAGGACGAGGGGGGTGGCAAGGTCATCCTCTGGGCCTCGGGCGCCATCGTGGTGATGATCCTGATGGGCATGAACTTCGATCTGCGGATGAACCAGGCCACGGTCACCTTCCAGACCTGGCTGGCCTTCCTGATCGCCTACGGCGCCTACATGTTCGCCTTCTTCGGGCTGCTCTATTCCTGCTGGGTGCTGCTGCGCACCGGGGTGCTGGGGCCGGTGGTGCGCGAGACGGCGAAGGTGACCAGCATGGTCTTCACCATCCTCATCGGCTCGCAGCTGCTGAACCTGGTGGTGATCTCCTTCGGCGGCGAACACTACATCCAGAGCTTCCTGCGCAGCTTCGACTCGGAGTTCACGGTCTTCCTGATCGTGATGCTGGTGCTTTTCGTGCTGGGCTTCGTGCTGGACTTCCTCGAGATCATCTACATCGTCGTGCCGATCGTCGGCCCAGTGATCTACGGCGGCACCTTCGATCCCAAGTGGGTGACCATCATGATCGCGGTGAACCTGCAGACCTCGTTCCTGACCCCGCCCTTCGGCTTCGCGCTGTTCTACCTGCGCGGGGTGGCGCCGCCCTCGGTGACCACCGGGCACATCTACCGGGGCATCTTCCCCTTCGTGATCATCCAGGTGGTGGGAATCGCGCTGCTCTGGCTGTTCCCCGGCGTGGTCACGATCGTGCCGGACCTGATGCCGAACTAGGCCTTGCGCCGCCGCCCATGGCTCACGCCCCCGTGAGGCATGGGCGGATCCTTGCCGCACGACGTTGGGTCATCCCCCCAAACTGTCGCATTTGTGTCGCGGTTCCACGGGCCTGCACCGGGAAACACGCGAGCGTGATGGGTGTTTACGGAACATCAGGATTAATCCCCGAGTTATGAGGCCAGTCGATCGGCGGTCAACAGCCGGCGCGGGACAAACCACTCTGAACCCGCTGGCGACCCAGAACGATGTGACTCATAGAGCGAGTAGAAGCCGTGAAACAAATCGCGGCCGTAAACGGAACGAAAAAGGAGAGTTCCATGATCCGTCAAACCCTTGCCGCAGCTGCCCTGACCGCAGTCGCCGCCCCCGCCTTCGCAGGCAACTTGCTGCCCGTCGCCCCCGAGCCGTACATCGCGCCGCCGGCGCCGTTCGTCTCCGCCCCGGCGTCGCTGGACTGGACCGGCTTCTACGTCGGTGCCCAGCTGGGCTATGGCCGTCTTGAGGACACCACCCGCAACGAAGAAGAATCCGGCGTCGTCGGCGGCGTGCATGCCGGTTACGACTTCGACTACGGCAACTTCGTGCTGGGTGTCGGTGTCGACGTGGACGGTGCCGACATCTCGCTGCCGAACAGCCAGCTTGACCTGCTGGTCCGCGGCCGCATCCGCGCCGGTATCGACAGCGGCAACTTCCTGTTCTACGGCGTTGGCGGCCCCGAGTACGCAGACGCCTCGATCGTCGGCACCACCGCCGAGAACGACATCGGCTACTTCGTCGGTGCGGGCGTGGAATACCGGATCAACCAGAACCTGTCTGCCGGTGTCGAGGGGCTGTATCACCAGTTCGACGATTTCGACAGCACCGGCACCGATTTCAACTTCACCTCGGTCCAGGCGCGTATCAGCTACCGCTTCTGATTCTGAGGTACGAGTACGGCAGGGGCCGGGGCGCATCGTCGCTCCGGCCCTTTGCTTTGGGCGGTGCTTGCTGCCGCTGCCGGGCCGCCGTGATGCAAATTTGTCGCGCTCACGGATTGCATGGGCCGCCGGACCGCCCCTCTCCTGTGGTCACCGGAACTGCCGCGTTAACCCGCCGTTAAGGTGTCAGCAACTGCAGACACGGGCCGGCGACAGCGGCCCTCACCCCGGCGGCGCCGACCATAACCACTCACTGGCCGCGCCCCCTTCGGACCGACAAGGAGCTCTCCATGATCCGCCCCATCCTCGCCGCCGCTGCCCTGGCCGCCACCACTGCCCCCGCCTTCGCCGGCAACCTGATCCCCGTCGCGCCCGAGCCCTTCGTTGCCGCGCCAGTGCCCTACGTCGCGCCGCCCGCCGCCCTTGACTGGACCGGCTTCTACGTCGGCGGCCAGCTTGGCTACGGCCGGCTGGAAGACACCACCCGGAACGAGGAAGAATCGGGCTTCGTCGGCGGCGGACACGCCGGCTACGACTTCGACTACGGCAACTTCGTGCTGGGCGTCGGGGTCGACGTGGAAGGTACCGACATCGTCCTGCCGGGCAGCGAGCTGGACCTGCTGGTCCGGGGCCGCATCCGCGCCGGTATCGACAGCGGCAACTTCCTGTTCTACGGCGTGGGCGGCCCCGAGTATGCCGACGCCACGATCTTCGGCACCGCGGCCGAGAACGACATCGGCTACTTCGTCGGTGCGGGCGTGGAATACCGGATCAACCAGAACCTGTCCGCCGGTGTCGAGGGGCTGTATCACCAGTTCGACGATTTCGACAGCACCGGCACCGACTTCAACTTCACCTCGGTCCAGGCGCGTATCAGCTACCGCTTCTGATCCTAGGTTTAAGTTCGGCAGGGGCCGGGGCGCATCGTCGCTCCGGCCCTTTTTGCTGGGTTGAGCCCGCCCGGAACAAGGCACGCAGTGCCGCCGGGCAGCGCCCGTCCGCCCCCCGGGCGGGCGCTTTGTTGACGTTGGCGCGGGGGTGGAGCGGGGAGTGGCGGTGCCATAAAGCGGCGGCCACCAGCGGAGTATGCGCCCCCCGCGGACGGGCGCTGCCCTCTGATGGGATCGGGGCCAGGCTCCAAGCCTACAGCCCCGCCGCCAGCTCCTCCACCACGTCGCGCACCGACATCACGTCTTCCCGGGTGCAGTCGAAGCTGCCCGCCGTCATGCGGATGACGAAGGCGCCGTCCTGCCGGGTCTGGGTCAGGTAGATCCGCCCGTCGTCGTTGACCCGGGTCAGCAGCCGCTCTGTCAGCGCGTCCGCGTCGCCGCCCTCGGGGGCATAGCGGAAGGTGAAAAGCGCCAGCCGCGGCTCGGTCACGATCTCGAAGCCGGGGGTAGCGCGGATCGCTTCGGCCAGTTCCTCGACCCAGGCCACGTGGTTCCGCAGCCGGGTCCGCAGCGCCTCCAGCCCGTAGGCGCGCAGCACGAACCACAGCTTCAGCGCGCGGAAGCGGCGGCCGAGCGGCACCGTCCATTCGCTGAAATCCACCTGTTCGGTCTCTCCCAGCGTTTCGAGGAAAGCCGGGCGCAGGCCCATGGACCGGATCTGCGGGGCGGGGTCGGCGAGGAATTGCACGGTGCAGTCGAACTGCGCCCCTAGCCACTTGTGCGGGTTGAAGACGATGCTGTCGGCGCCGTCCACGCCCTCCCACAGGTGCCGGAACTCGGGGCAGATCATCGCCGATCCGGCCCATGCCGCGTCGACGTGGGTGTAGAGGTCATGCGCCTTCGCCACCTCGATGCAGGCGCCCACGGGGTCGAAGGCGCCGATCGAGGTGCCGCCGGTGCAGATCACCACCCCCGCCGGCGTCAGTCCCGCCGCCTTGTCGGCCCGGATCGCCGCGTCCAGCGCCGCCGGATCCATGCCGAAGCCCTCGCCGGTGGGCACCTTCACCAGATTGCGCTGGCCGATGCCCGACAGTCGCACCGCCTTGTCCACCGACGAATGGGTCTGCGCCGAGGCGTATATCCGCAGCCTCTGCCCGGCGATCCCCTCCTGCACGCTGTCCCAGTTCGAGGCCCGGTCGCGCATGGTGATGACGGCGGCGAGGGTGCAGGTGGTGGCGGTGTCGTGGATGGTGCCGGTGAAGCCTTCGCGCAGCCCCAGCGCCTGGCGCATCCAGTCGGTGGTCACCTGCTCCATCTCGGTGGCGGCGGGCGAGGTCTGCCACAGCATGCACTGCGCGCCGAGGGTGCTGATCAGCTGTTCCGCCCAGACGGAGGCGGGGGCGGCGTTGGCGGGGAAATAGGCGAAGAACCTCGGGTGCTGCCAATGGGTCATGGCGCTGGGGACGATCCGCTCGAAGTCGGCGAAGATCGTCTCGGGGTCCTCGGGCGCCTCGGGGGGCGCGGCGGCCAGTTGCGCCGCGGTGTCGCCGGGGCGGGTGCGGGCGCGCACCGGGCGCTCGCGCAGCGTGCGGTGATAGTCCAGCGCCCAGTCGGCGGTGCGCTTCGTCCAGCGGTTCAGATCATCCTGGTCCATGGGCGCATCTGTCCACGCCCGGCGGCCGATGGCAAGCCGCTCAGCGCCGCAGCAGCGCGTCCACCTCGGCGCCGGGCATGCCGCCGGCCAGCTTGGTGAAATCGCCCTCGCCGAACATCGCGCCCGCGGCCTCGAAGATCGCCCGGTGGGTCACCCGCGCCAGCGCCGAGCCAAGCGAGATGCGTGCCACCCCGATCGCCGCGAAGTCCGCCAGCGATTTGCGCGCGAAGGGGCCGGCGGCCAGCGCGTTCACCGGCTTGTCCGTGGCGCGCACCACCTCGGCGAGCGCGTCCATGTCCGGCGGCATCGGCACGTACAGCCCGTCCGCCCCCGCCGCGTCGAAGGCGCGGACCCGCACCAGCGCCTCGTCCATCCCGTAGTCGCCGGTCATCACCCCGTCGGCGCGCGCCAGCAGCACGAAGTCCCGCGGCAGGGCGCGGGCGGCGGCGGCGGCGGCGCGGATGCGCTCGGCCGCGAGACCAGCGGGGTAGGGGGCGCCGGCGGCGAAATCGATGTCCTCGATGGAGATCCCCGCCAGCCCCGCCTCGGCCGCCAGCCGCACCGTCTCGGCGCAATCCTCGGGCGCGTCGCCAAAGCCGTTCTCGAAATCCCCCGAGACCGGCAGGCTCACCGCCGCCACCAGCGCCTGCGCATGGGCCAGCGCCTCGTCGCGGCTGACGGTGCCGCCATCCGGGCGCCCGAGGGTGAAGGCATGGGCGGCCGAGGACGTGCCGATCGCCTGCGCCCCCAGCGATTCCAGCATCCGCGCGCTGCCCGCGTCCCAGGCATTGGTCAGGATGAAGGGGCGGCCGGGGACGTGCAGCGCCCGGAAGGCGGCACCCGGATCATGCGGCATGGGCCAGCTCCTCTGCGAATCGAACGAGACGGGGCAGCGCCTCGGCCAGCACCTCTTCCGGCTGGGTCAGCGCCACGCGCACGTGCCCCGCCGCCGCCGCGCCGAAGCTTTCGCCGGGCATCACGCCGATCCGCTCTGCCTCCAGCAGCGCCAGCGCGAAGCTTTCGCCGTCCAGTCCCGTCGCCCGGATATCCAACATCAGGTACATCGCCCCGCCGCTTGCAACCACGCCGATCCTGCCCGACCGCGCGAGGATGTCCAGCGCCCGCGCCCGGCGGCGGCGATAGCGTGCCGAGATTTCCCGCTCCAGCGCCGCGCCCTGGGTCAGCGCGTAAAGCGCGGCTTCCTGCAGGAAGGCGGGCAGGCCGTAGGTGGTGTGGGTGGCGAGGTTGTGGACATGGGCGATGGCCTCTGCCGGGCCGATCAGCCAGCCGATGCGGCTGTCGGTCATCGCGTGGCTCTTGGACATCGAGCCGATCACCAGCGTCCGCTCCGCCATCCCCGGCAGCGCCCGGGGGCCAAGGTGCGCGCCCTCCCAGACCTGGGTGTCGTAGACCTCGTCGGAGATCAGCCAGAGATCCGCCTGGCGGCAGAGATCGGCGATACCCTCCAGCGCGGCGCGGCCGTAGACCGCGCCGGTGGGGTTGTGCGGGGTGTTGATCAGCAGCGAGCGCACCCTTGGATGCGCCGCCACCGCCCGGCGCAGCGCCCCGGCGCGGGGCTGGAACCCGTCCTCGGCCCGCGCCGCCACCGCCACGGCGTGGGCGCCGGCGGCGCGGATGGTGCCGGGGTAGGTGGTGAAACAGGGGTCGATGTAACGCGCCGTGTCCCCGGGGTCGCAGGCGGCGGCATGGGCGGCGAAATGCGCGCCCTGCCCGCCGGAGAGCACCGCGACGTTCTCCGCCCCCGTGGGCACGCCGGTCCGGTCGGCCACGCGCCGCGCGATGGCCTGCCGCAGGGCGGGAAGACCGCCGGATTCCACGTAGCCAAGGCTCTCCCCCCGCGCCGCCCTGTGCATGGCATCGAGGATGGCGGGGTCGGTGCGGATGTCATGGTCGCCGATGCCCAGCTGCACCACCGGGGTGCCGGCAGCGGCGAGGTCCCGGGCGCGGCGCCAGACGTTCCAGCCGTCGTTGCCGGGCGGGGTGAGGCGGGTGATGCGATCAGACAGTCTCATGCCCAAGGCGGGCCATGGGGGCGCGGGGATGTCAAGGCGGGGAGGTTGTGCAGGGCGGAGGGCCAGCGCCCGGCCGGGGGTGGGCGCAGGTGACGCCGGTGGTCTACGCTTTATCTCACCGCCACGTCGTCGCTCCACCCCCGCGCCGACGGTGAGGAAGCGCCCGCCCGGCGGACGGACGGCCGCTGGCCCGGCGGCGCTGCGCGCCTTGCTCCGGGCCGGGTGCCCTTGTCATGACAGAGGATCGCGGCTCGGGGGACGCTGCTCAGGCGGCGCTGCGCGCCCTGTTCCGGGGCGGGTGCCTTTGCCCGACAGAGGGCCAGCGCCCGTCCGTGGGTGGGCGCACACTCCGCTGGTGGTCCTCACTTTATCTCACCGCCACGCCGTCGCTCCACCCCCGCGCAAACGTCAACGAAGCGCCCGCCCGGGGGACGGACGGGCGCTGGCCCGGCGGCACTGCGTGCCTTGTTCCGGGCCAGGTGCTCTTGCCACGCCAGAGGGCCGTTGCTCGCCCGGGAGACGAACGGGCGCTGGCCCGGCGGCACTTCGTGCCTTTTTCAGGGCCGGGTGCCCAAGTCTGCAGACCAGCGCCCAGAGAACTCACCCCAGCGCCGCCTGCACCTTCTTCGGCAACTTCTCCCGCACCAGCCGGTAGGAGGCCTCGATCCGGTGCCGCGCCTCCTCTTCCGGGGTCTCCCAGGGCAGCAGCACCCAGGAGCGGTGGAAATACGGTGCCTTCGCCGCCACCCCCGCCGCGATCAGCATCTCGGCGGTCTCCACGCTGTCCGTTTTCACAGAGACCCCGGGGGTCACCGCGCCGATGCTGGCGAACATCTTGCCGCCCACCTTCCAGGCGTCGTGCCCGCCGCCCCAGGGGTCGGACACCTCGGCCCCGGGATGGGCGGCGCAGATGGCGTTGATCTCGTCGCGGGTCATAACACGAGGATGCGCGCCGCCGCGGGGGCTTGGCAAGCCCCGGACCCTCGGCTATGCAATCGGGCATGAAGACCATCGGCATCATCATCTGCTGCATTATCCGCTGACATCGTCGGGCGGCCGGTCTTTTCGTATCCCTCTTCTTCTCGAAAACGCCCCGGCCCGCCGGCAAACCCGCGTGCGAGGACACACATGACCGCGATCCGGCTCTACAACACCAGGACCCGCCTCCGGGAGGACTTCGTCCCGCTGGAGCCGGGGAACGTGCGGATGTACGTCTGCGGCCCGACGGTCTACGACCGCGCCCACCTGGGCAACGCGCGGGCGGTGGTGGTCTTCGACATGCTCTACCGGCTGCTGCGGCAGGTGCACGGGGCGGGGGCGGTGACCTACGTGCGCAACTTCACCGACGTGGACGACAAGATCAACGCCCGCGCCGCCGAGACCGGGCGCGCCATCGGCGAGATCACCGCCGAGACCACCCGCTGGTACCTCGACGACATGGCCGCGCTGGGGGCGCTGGAGCCGGACGCGATGCCCCGCGCCACCGCCTACATCCCGCAGATGGTGGCGATGATCGAGCAACTGATCGAAGCGGGCCACGCCTATGCCGCCAAGGGCCACGTGCTGTTCCGGGTGCGGTCCTACAAGGACTACGGCCGGTTCTCGGGCCGCTCGGTCGACGACATGATCGCCGGGGCCCGGGTGGAAGTGGCGCCCTACAAGGAGGACCCGCTGGACTTCGTGCTGTGGAAGCCCTCGGACCCGGAGCTGCCGGGATGGGCGTCGCCATGGGGCCGGGGCCGGCCGGGCTGGCATATCGAGTGCTCGGCCATGAGCTACGAACTGCTGGGCGCCAGCTTCGACATCCACGGCGGTGGCAGCGACCTGATGTTCCCGCACCACGAGAACGAGATTGCCCAGAGCTGCTGCGCCCATCCCGGAAGCGGCTTCGCGCAGGTCTGGATGCACAACGAGATGCTGCAGGTCGAGGGGCGCAAGATGTCGAAAAGCCTCGGCAACTTCTTCACCGTGCGCGACCTGCTGGAGCAGGGGGTGCCGGGCGAGGTGATCCGCTTCGTGATGCTGGGCACCCATTACCGCAAGCCGATGGACTGGACCGAGCGCAAGCGCGCCGAGGCCGAGGCGGTGCTGCGCAAGTGGCGGGCGCTGGTGGAGGGCGTGACCCCGGGCCCGGTGCCGCCGGCGGTGCTGGAGGCGGTGGCGGACGACCTGAACGTGCCCGGCGCGGTGGCAGAGATGCACCGGCTGGCGGGCGCCGGGGACGCCGCCGGGCTGGCGGCGGCGGGCGCGCTGCTGGGGCTGCTGGGGGCGGAGCAGGGGGACTGGGCCCGCGCGGCGGCGGTCTCGGGGGACGAGGCGGCGTTGATCGAGGCGCTGCTGGAGGCACGGGCCGAGGCGCGGCGCGCCAAGGACTTCGCCCGCGCCGACGCGCTGCGCGACGGGTTCGCGGCGGCGGGGCTGGTGGTGAAGGACACGCCGGAGGGCGTGGTCTGGGAGCGCGGGCCGGGGTTCGACGCCGGGAAGTTGGAGGGGCTGAAGTGACCGTGGAAGTGCAGAGCGAGGGGCGCGCCGACCCGCGGGGTGGCGCAATCGCGCCGCCCCGGGGGGGCGGGTCGGCGCGGCCCGGCGTGGACGCCGGGCGGGACATATGTGCGGCGTACCGCGTAAATGCCAAACCCGAAATGGGATGCTCCAGATGACCCGCCACCGCCTCTCCCTCTACGACACCACCCTGCGCGACGGCCAGCAGACCCAGGGCGTCCAGTTCTCCACCCCCGACAAGCTGCGCATCGCCGCCACCCTCGACGCGCTCGGCCTCGACTACATCGAGGGCGGCTGGCCCGGCGCCAACCCCACCGACAGCGCCTTCTTCGCCGAGCGTCCGCAAACCCGCGCCACCTTCACGGCCTTCGGCATGACCAAGCGCGCCGGGCGCTCCGCCGCCAACGACGACGTGCTGGCGGCGGTGGTCAACGCGGACACCCCGGCGGTCTGCCTGGTGGGCAAGACCCACGACTTCCACGTGGAAACCGCGCTTGGCATCACGCTGGAGGAAAACCTCGAAAGCATCTCGGCCTCGGTCGCCCACCTCGTAAGCCTCGGCCGCGAGGCACTGTTCGACGCCGAGCATTTCTTCGACGGCTACCGCGCCAACCCCGCCTACGCGCTGGACTGCCTGCGCGCCGCCCGCGACGCCGGGGCGCGCTGGGTCGTGCTCTGCGACACCAATGGCGGCACCCTGCCGGCCGAGATCGGCCGCGTCACCGCCGAGGTGATCGCCGCCGGCATCCCCGGCGACCGGCTGGGCATCCACACCCACGACGACACCGGCAACGCGGTGGCCGGCAGCCTCGCCGCGGTGGACGCGGGGGCCCGGCAGATCCAGGGCACCTTGAACGGGCTGGGCGAGCGCTGCGGCAACGCCAACCTCGTCACCCTGATCGCCACGCTGCTGCTGAAGGAACCCTACGCCAGCCGCTACGAGACCGGGGTGCCGCCCGAGGCCCTGGCGGGGCTGACACGGGCCTCGCGGATGCTGGACGACATCCTCAACCGCGTGCCCCTGCGCAGCGCCCCCTACGTCGGCGCCAGCGCCTTTGCCCACAAGGCCGGGCTGCACGCCAGCGCCATCGCCAAGAACCCGGCCACCTACGAGCACATCGACCCCGCCTCGGTGGGCAACACCCGCATCGTGCCGATGTCGAACCAGGCCGGGCAGTCGAACCTGCGGGCCCGGCTGGAGGACATGGGGCTGGCCCCGGAAAAGGGCGACCCGGCGCTTGGCCGCATTCTCGAAGAGGTCAAGGCGCGCGAGACCGAGGGCTACGCCTACGACGGCGCGCAGGCCAGCTTCGAGCTGCTGGCCCGCGCCGAGCTGGGCCTCATGCCCGCCTTTTTCGAGGTGGAACGCTACCGCGTCATCTCCGAACGCCGCCGCAACGCGCGCGGCCAGACGGTGGTGGAAAGCGAGGCGGTGGTGACCATCTCGATCCGCGGCGCCACCCGCACCAGCTACTACAAGAACGAGCACGCGCAGGACATGTCCGACGACGGGCCGGTCAACGCGCTCTGGCAGGCGCTGAAATCGGACCTGGGGCCCTACCAGGACAAGATCGCCGACATGCGCCTGACCGACTTCCAGGTGCGCATCACCAATGGCGGCACCGAGGCGGTGACGCGGGTGATCATCGACTTCCAGGACGCGCAGGGGCGCGACTGGTCGACGGTGGGGGTCTCTGCGAACATCGTCGAGGCAAGCTTCGAGGCGCTGCTGGACGGCGTGAACTGGAAACTGATCCGCGACGGAGCGAACCCGGCATGAGCAGCCCCTTCCTCGACCTGATGGCAAGCCTGCCGCGCCAGGGCCCCGGCACCCCCGACGACGTGGCCTGGGCCGCCTGCACCGCCGGGCTGGCCCCGGACGCGCGGATCTGCGACGCCGGCTGCGGCATCGGCGCGGACCTGCCGGCGCTGCTGGCCGCCGCGCCCGAGGGGCAGGTGACGGCGGTGGAGAAGTATCCGCCCTTCGTGGACCGCCTGCAGGCCCGCTTCGGCGACCAGCCGCGCCTTGCGATTCAAGGGGGCGACATGGGCCGGCTGAAGGGCCCCTACGACCTGGTATGGAGCGCGGGGGCGGTCTATTTCCTCGGCGTGGTCAAGGCGCTGTCGCTCTGGCGGCCCGCGCTGGCGCCGGGCGGGGCGGTGGCCTTCTCGCAGCCCTGCTTCTTCACCAAATCCCCGCCAGAGGCCGCGCGCGAGTTCTGGGGCAAGGACGAGGTGGACACCGAAGCCGCGCTGCACACCAAGATCGCCAAGGCGGGCTACCGGCTGGAGGACAGCCGGCGCCTGTCCGATGCCGCGTGGGAGGCCTTCTACGGACCCATGGAGCACCGGATCGCCGCGCAGCGCGCCGATCCCATGGCCCGCGCCGATGCCGCCGTGCAGGCGGTGCTGGACACCGCCGAGGCCGAGATGGAAACCTGGCGGGCGCTGCGGGCGGAAACCGGCTATCTTCTTTGCGTGGTGCGGCCGGAATGAGCCTGCAGGCCTGCGCCGAACTGGTGCGCAAGGGCGATCCCGACCGTTTCCTCGCCACCATGGCCGCCCCCCCGGCCGCCCGCGCGGTGCTGTTCCCCGTCTTCGCCTTCAACCTAGAGGTGGCCCGCGCCCCCTGGGTGACGGCAGAGCCGATGATCGCCCAGATGCGCCTGCAATGGTGGGCCGACGTGCTGGAGGAGATCGGCACGGGCGGCGCGGTACGGCGCCACGAGGTGACGGACGCGCTGGCCCCGGTGCTGGACGTCGAAGGCGCGCGGCTGCTGGGCGCGCTGGTGGAGGCCCGGCGCGCGGATATCGAGCCGGTGACATTCGCCGATGCCGATGCGCTGCGGCGCTATCTTGACGAGACCGCGGGCAACCTGGCTTGGGCCGCCGCGCGGGCACTGGGGTCGGGAACCGAGGCGGCGGTGCGAGGGCCGGCCTGGGCCTCGGGGCTGGCCAACTACCTCGCCGCGATCCCGGAGCTGGAGGCGCGGGGCCGCCAGCCCTTGCCCGACGGCCGCCCCGAGGCGGTGCGCGCGCTGGCGGCAGAGGGTCTGGCCCGGCTGAAGGCGCCGCGCCCGGACCGCGCGGGGCGCCTCGCGCTGCTGGCGGCATGGCGCGCGGGGCCGCTGCTGCGGCAGGCGGTGAAAGACCCGGGGCGAGTGGGCGCGGGGCATTTGCGGCAGTCGGAATTCGCCCGCCGGGCGGGGCTGCTGGCGCGAACGTTGACGGGGCGCTAGAGCGGGATGACGCTCACCCGAATCCCTGGGGATTCCCAGAACGCCCTTCTTCTGATTCCGTCTTCCCAGGTCA
>JBLXFD010000024.1:0-56011 GCA_048262455.1 Rhodobacter sp. | reverse complement strand
GACGCGGGGCGCGGCGCTTGCGGCGGGGGCGGGCTGGGCGCTGGCCGCGGGGTCCTTCGCCGTCTCGGGCCACAGCGTGGTGGCGAAACCGGCGGTGCTGGCGCTGCCGATGATCGCGGCCCACGCGGCGGCGCTGATCTTCTGGCTGGGGGCGCTGCTGCCGCTGGCGGCGCTGGCTCGCGAAAAGGGCGGGGGCGCAGTGCTGGCGCGGTTCTCGGCCATCGGGGTGCCGATGGTGGTGCTGCTGGTGGGCAGCGGCGTGCTGCTGACCTGGGTGCACGGCGCCCCGGCGGGGTTCCAGGCGCTGGCGAGTTCCGGCTGGGGGATGCTGCTGCTGGCCAAGCTGGTGGCGGTGGCGGGGCTGCTGGCGCTGGCGCTGCACAACCGACTGAGGCTGACCCCGGCGCTGCAGGCGGGACGCGCGGGGGCGGGGGCGGCGCTGCGCGGCTCGATCCGGGCGGAGGTGGCGCTGGCGCTGGCGATCGTGCTCTTCGCCTCGGCCTTCCGCCTGTCGCCGCCGCCCGTGCCGCCGGTTCCGGTGGTGGCAGAGGCGGTGCCGCCGCGCTGAGGCGTTCAGACCACCCCGCCGTCCACCACCAGCGTCTGCCCCGTCACCATCCGCGCGCCGGAGGAGCCGAGCCACAGCACCGCCTGCGCGATGTCGTCCGGCGCGATCAGGTCGGGGATGCACTGCAGCGCGTGGGTCTCGGCCTTCCACGCCTCGGTCACCTGCGCCGCGACACGCTCTATCAGCACGCGGCCCGGGGCGATGGCGTTGACGGTGATGTGCCGGGGGCCGAGATCCCGCGCCAGCCCCCGCGTCAGCCCGACGATCCCGGCCTTGGCGGCGTGGTAGGCGGCCATGTTCCCCGCCAGCTTCATCCAGGCAGAGGAGGACATGTTGACGATGGCCGCGTGGCCGTCCGACAGGTCCATGGCCTCGGCGACCCGGGCGGTCATCAGCATCTGGTGGTCGAGGTTCACCGCCAGCATCCAGCGCCAGTCGGCGGGGGTCATCTGGCCGAAGGGAATCCGGCGGTCGGCGCCCGCGTTGTTCACGAGGCAGCGCACCTTGCCGCCCTCGGCGATGGCGCGGTCCGTGGCGGTGGCCAGCGCGTCGGGGTCGGTCAGGTCGCAGACCAGCGGCGTGATGCCGGGCGCCATGGCGGCGGTCTGCTCCAGCCCCTCGGCGCTGATGTCGAGGGCGCTGACCCGGGCGCCCTGCCGCGCGAAGGCGGCAGCGGTGGCGCGCCCGATCCCCGCCCCGGCGCCGGTGACGATCACGTGGCCGTCGTCGTAGTCGTCGTAGCTTACCCCCATGCCCGCACCTCGTGGGTGGGCTGGCCGGGGGTTTCTACCTCGATGGCGAACAGCCCGCCCGACAAGGGCGCTTCCTCCAGCACCGAGGCGGGCAGGCGGATCGAGGCGCTGGTGATGTAGAGCGTCCTGAGGTCCGCGCCGCCGAGGCAGCAGCTGGAGGGGCGCGGCACCGGCATGTCGATGGTGCGCAGCAGCTTGCCGGCGGGGTCGTAGCAGCCCACCCGCCAGCCGTCCCACATCGCCACCCAGAGGTTGCCGGCGCTGTCGACGCACAGCCCGTCGGGCTTGCCCTCCTCCGGCTCGAAGGTCAGGAACGGCGCGCGGTTGGCGACGGTGCCGGTCTCTGCGTCGAAGTCGTAGGCGAAGACCGTGCCAAGCGCGCTGTCGACGAAGTAGAAGCGGCTGTCGTCCGGGCTCCACCCCAGCCCGTTCGACACCTGGAAGCCCCCGTCCACCGCGCGGGCGCTGTGCACGCTGTCGAAGCAGTAGAGCGAGCCCGAGGGCATCGAGGCGTCAAGGCTCATGGACCCGGTCCAGATCCTGCCGCGGCTGTCGGTCTTGGCGTCATTGAAGCGGTTGGTGGGCAGGTGCGCCTCTGGGTCGTGCAGCGGGCGCATGGCGGCGGTGGCGGGGTCCAGTTCCTCCAGCCCGTTCTGCGAGACGGCGACCAGCTTGCCCCCCTCGGCGGGCAGGACCGCGCTGACAAGGTGCGGCGAGGGGTCCATCCGATCCTCGCAGGTGGCGGGGTCGAAGCAGTGGATCGCCGGGGCGGCGATGTCGATCCAGCGCAGCACGCCGGCGGCGGCGTCCCAGACCGGGCCCTCGCCGACAATGGCGCCCGCCGGGGCCACGCAGCGCAGGGTCTCGGCGACATGGCGGCTGGGGCGGGGGTTGGGGGTGATGCTGACGGGCGCGCTGCCGATGTTGCCCATGATCCGCCGCGCGGCCTCCATCAGGTCGCGGCCTATCACGTGCCGCCGTTCCAGCGAAATCCGGTCGGCCAGCGCCGTCACCACGATGGCGCCCGCGCCCATGTCGGGGGGGCCGATCACCGGCACCGCGATCACCACCACCCCCTCGATGGTCTGCGAGGGCGCGATGGTATAGCCGCGCGCCCGGCTGATCGCGAAATCCGCCATCAGGCGCGACTGCTGCTCGCGCGGCAGCGCCGAGAGCACGCGGTTGGTGCGGTGCGGGGGCAGGGCGGCCAGGATCGCCCGGCCCGAGGCGCTGTCTGTGGCGGGCAGCGAGCGCCCGATCTCCAGCCCCACGGTCAGGGGGTTGGCAGAGCGGCGCACGTCCACGTAGATCGACCGCTCGCCGTCCAGCATGGTCAGGCTGACGGTCTCGTTCAGCTGCCCGGCCAGGCGCGTCAGCTCGCCCTCGGCGGCGCTGCGCAGGTCGATGGTGGCCAGCGAGGAGCCTCCCAGCTCGATCAGCCGCTGGCCCAGAGAGAAGGTCTTGAGCCGGGTGTCGTGGCGTACGTAGCCGAATTCCACCAGCGCCCCCAGCAGCCTGTAGAGCGTCGCCTTCGGCAGCCGGGTCTGGCGCAGCAGTTCCGCCGAGGTGCAGGCCCGGCCCGCGCCGGCGAGGAATTCGAGGATCTGGATCCCCTTTACCAGCGTGCCGGCGCCGGGAAAGCGTTTCGCTATGTTGTCGAACTGGTTCAAGTCGTCCTGCCGATGGCCCGGTGGCTGGCGGGATCGAATACATGAATCTTGTCCACGGGAAAGTGCATCGAGACCGATTGCCCCTCGGAATAGACGTGGTCGTCGATCACCCGGATCAGCATGGATCCGACGTCGCGGTCCTGGTCATCGGGGCCGAAGTCCGCCTCGGCCGCCGTCAGGCTTTGGCCCGGCGGGGTGGCGAAGTGCAGGATCTTCTCTGTCCCCAGGCTTTCCACCAGGGTCAGCCCGGTGTTGAGGCCGCCGCTTTCAAGGCGGATGTGTTCCGGCCGGATGCCGAAGACCATGTCGCGCCCCGCCAGCTCTGCCGCCGTTTCGGGAAGCGGCACCGCCTGCCCGGCGAAGCGGGTGACGGGGCGGGCGCCGTCCATCTCGACGGGACCGCGGAAGAAGTTCATCCCGGGCGAGCCGATGAACCCCGCCACGAAGATGTTGCAGGGGTGGCGGAACAGCTGCTCCGACGTGCCCACCTGCTGGATCACCCCGTCGCGCATCACCACGATCTTGCTGGCCATCGTCAGCGCCTCGGTCTGGTCGTGGGTGACGTAGATCGTCGTCACGCCCAGGCGCTTTTGCAGGTTCACGATCTCGGACCGGGTCTGCACCCGCAGCTTGGCGTCGAGGTTCGACAGCGGCTCGTCCATCAGGAAGGCGCTGGGCTCTCGCACGATGGCGCGGCCGAGGGCGACGCGCTGGCGCTGGCCGCCGGACAGGGCGCGGGGCTTGCGGTCGAGGTAGTTCGTCAGCTCGAGGATCTTCGCGGCCTCCTCGACCCGGGCGTTGATCTCGCTGCCCGCCATGCCGCGCATCTTCAGCCCGAAGCCGATGTTCTTGCGCACCGACATGTGGGGGTAAAGCGCGTAGTTCTGGAACACCATTGCGATGTCGCGCTTGCCGGGCCCCAGCTCGGTCACGTCGCGCCCGCCGATGTGGATCGAGCCGGACGAGGTCGGCTCCAGCCCCGCCAGCATCTTCAGCGCGGTGGACTTGCCGCAGCCCGAGGGGCCGACGAAGACGCAGAAGTCGCCGTCGTCCACGGACAGGTTGAAGTCGCGGATCGCCTCGACGCTGCCGTAGGATTTCTTGATGCGGTTGAACTCGACGGTTGCCATTGGAAGGCTCCTTTATTTTTCGGCGCCGGAGGCGAGGCCGCCCACGAGGAAGCGTTCGAGGAACAGGAACACCAGCAGGATCGGGATCGAGGCCATCAGCGAGGCGGCCATGATCACGTTCCAGTCGGTGATGTACTCGCCCTTCAGCGCGGCGATGCCCATGTTCAGCGTCCACTGCTTTTCCGAGGTCTGCAGGAAGGTGCGCGCGAACAGGAAGTCGGACCAGCTGATGACGAAGGCGTAAAGCGCCGTCGCCGCCAGACCGGGCGCGGCCACCGGCAGCACGATGCGGAAGATGGTGGCGAGCGGCGAGCAGCCGTCCACCAGCGCGGCATGCTCCAGCTCCTCGGGGATGGTGTCGAAGTAGCCCTTCAGCATCCAGGTGCAGAAGGGCACGATCAGCGTGGCCTGGGTGATCACCACCGACCACACCGAGCCCACCAGCCCCAGCTGCTTGAAGATCGCGAAGAAGGGGATGACCAGCAGCGTCGCGGGCAGCATCTTCGAGGTCAGGATGAACAGCCCGATGGTGGTGCCCCCCCGCAGCCGGTAGCGCGACAGCGCGTAGGCGGCGAGGATCGAGACCGACAGCGACAGCACCATGGTGGCCACCGCGATCAGGATGGTGTTCTTCATCCACAGCCCGAACGGCTGCTCTGCCAGCAGCTCGCTGAACACGCCCCATTGCGGGTTCTCGGGGAAGAACACCGGGGGGAAGCTGCGCAGCTGGTTGGCGGGCGACAGCGCGGTAATGGTCATCCAGTAGATCGGGAACAGCAGCAGCACGACGGTGACGAGAACCGCGGCGTAGATCGCGATCTGCCCGGGAATGGATCTTTGCATGGCGGCCCCTCCTAGTGCGGCGCGCTGGCGAAGCGGCTGACCAGCGCGCGGCTGATGATGGCGCAGAGGATCATGGTCACCACCCCGACCGCGGCGCCCTGGCCCATGCGGAAGAAGGCGAAGGACTGCTCGTAGGTCATGATCGACAGGGTGGTGGTGGCGCCCAGCGGGCCGCCCCCGGTCAGCACGTGGATGATGGCGAAGTCGCGGAACACCCACAGCGTGGTCATCACCAGCGTGACGCCGATCACCGGGGCGAGGTTGGGCAGGGTGACGTAGAAGAACCGCTGCCAGACGCCGGCGCCGTCCACCTTGGCGGCCTGGTACTGTTCCTCGGGGATGGATTGCAGGCCCGCCAGCAGCATGATCGACATCAGGGGATAACCCTTCCAGATCATCACGAAGCAGACGGCAAAGAAGGCGGCGGTGGAGTTCTGCGAGAACTGGATCGCCTCGTCGACGATCCCCAGCCGCAGCATCGCCCAGTTGATCACCCCGAAGGAACTGTCGAGCATCCAGGCCCAGATCACCGTGGCCACCACCTCGGGCACCGCCCAGGGCAGGGCGACGAACAGCCGGGCCAGCGCGCGGCCCTTGAAGCGCTGGTTGACCAGCAGCGCGGTGGCCAGCCCGATCACCAGCGCCGTGCCGCCGACGAACAGCACCATCTTGGCGGTCACCCAGCAGGCGCGCCAGAACTCGTGCGAGCCGAACAGCCAGCGGTAGTTCTCCAGGGTCCATGGCTCGTCGGTGTCGCCGACCCGGGCGATGCGCACGTCCTTGAAGGAGATGTCGACCGACAGCAGGATCGGGTAGACGATGATCAGCGCCATCAGGATCACCGCCGGGGCCAGCAGCAGGTAGCCGAACTTCTTGCGATGGCGCGGGGCGCTGAAATCGATCATCTGAAGTCTCCTGACCTTGCCGGTGGCGGCGGGGGCGCTGATCTCGGTCATCGGGGTCCTCGCGGGGGAAAAAGGGCCGGGCGGTCCAATGATGACCGCCCGGCCCGTGTCAGGCAAAGCCTACTTCAGCGCCAGCACGCGGTCCTGCATGCGCTGGGCGGCATCGGCGGGCTCGAGATCCTCGATCAGCATCCGCTGGGTCTCCTCCAGCACCACCTTCGAGACCTCGGCGAACTCGATCTCCAGCCCCTTGGGCAGGCGGTCGATGCCCGCGGCGGCCGCGTCCTGGTTGGCCGCGTCGAACAGCTCGAAGTACGGGTCGGCCGCGATCTCGTCGGTGTAGTCCAGCCCCGGGCGCGGCGCCGGCGACGAGCCGAGGGTGGCAAAGCGCTTCTGGTACTTCTCCGAGGTGGTCAGCTCGATGAATTCCCAGACCAGCTGCTTCTTCTCGTCCGAGATGTCGCTGGGCATGCCAAGCACGTTCGAGGTGCCGCCGACGGGCGGCGAGAACGGGGTCTTGGCCAGCTTCAGGTTCGGGCGGATGTCGTCGGCGGCGGTCTTGACGATGTTGTAGACCCAGGGGCCGTCAACGGTCATGCCCACGCGGCCCTCGATGAACAGCTGGCGCACGTCGCCGGAGGCCAGTTCCGGCGGGCTGAGCTTTTCCTGGAAGATGGTCTTGAACCGCGCCAGCCCCTCGATCGTCTCGGGAGAGTTGAAGGTCGGCTCGCTGTCCACCGTCCAGGCGCCGCCGGCGTCCAGCACGAAGTTCAGCGCCGTGTGCATCACGGACCCCGCGCCCTTGGTGGGCAGGCCGGTGCCGTACTGGTCGATCACCCCGTCGCCGTCGGTGTCCTTGGTCATGGCGCGGGCGGCGGCGAGGTACTCGTCCCAGGTGGTGGGGACGCTGTCGATGCCGGCGTCGGTCAGCATCTGCTCGTTATAGGCCATGATGTAGCCGGTATAGAGCAGCATGACGCAGTAGGTCTCGCCCTTCCACTCGCAGGTGCCCTGGCCGGCCCAGCCGGTCATTTCCATGCCGGCCTTCTCGAACCAGGGGTCCAGCGGCTCCAGCCAGCCTTCGGCGGCGAAGGGCTGGTACTCGAAGGCGGCGAGGTGGACGATGTCGGGCGGAGAGCCGCCGGCGAACATGGTGAACATGGCGTTGGCGTAGTCGTCGCGCGCCACGCGGGTCATCTCGATGTCGACACCCTCGTGGGTCTCCTCGAACTCGGCGACGATCTCGTTCCACCAGTCGCCGTAGCCGGGCTCGTCCTTCATCCAGCTGACGAAGGTCAGCGTCTCCGCCGACAGCGGCAGCGCGGTCAGGGCGGTGCTGACCGCCAAGGCGCCCGCGAGGGTCATCCTGTTGAATACTCGCATGTCTTTCCTCCTCCTCTTGCAGTTCTAAAGCGTCAGTTCCGTCAGGTGCGACAGCCCGTCCGCGTTCGGCGCGACGCCGTGGCCGGGGGTGTCGGGGATCTCGTAGGCGCCGGCCCCGCAGGGCGCCGCTCCGTCCAGCAGCGCCGCGTTGCGGTCGTAGATCGTGTGCTGGTACTCGTGGCATTCCGCCCCGGCGGCATGGGCCGCGCGCAGGCTGGCGGACATGAAGATGCCCATGCCGATGGTGGCGTGGGGCATGATCCGGCTGCTGATCGCCTGCGCCCGCTTTGCGATGCGCATGAACTGGGTGATGCCGGTATGGCCCATCTCCGGCTGCACGATGGAACAGGCGCCGGCGCGGGGGATGTAGTCCCACTCGGTCCGCCATTCCTCGCCCAGCGCCAGCGGGGCTTGAATAGAGCGGCCCACCTCGATCTGCGCGGCGATGTCCTCGGGCTTCACCGGCGCCTCGAGGAACCAGGGGGCGTAGGGGGCAAGGTCGCGGTCCATCCGCAGCATGCCCGCCACGTCCTGGGTCCAGTGCACGTCCAGCGCGATGCGGTGGGCGTCGCCCAGCCGCGCGCGCAGGGCGGCGAACTCGCCCGGCGCATCGCCGTTGTTGGTGGCCGAAAGCGGCAGCTTCACGCTGTCGAACCCGCGCTCCTTCCAGCTTTCCGCCAGGTCGACCCGCGCCTCGGTCGTCGCGGGCGGCAGGCCCGAGACATAGGCTGGAAGCCGTCCCGCGCCGCCCCGCCCCAGCGCCGCCTGCAGGCTTTCGCCCCTTGCGCGCGAATGCAGGTCCCACAGCGCGATATCCAGCGCCGCGAGGGTGTCGGCGAGGTAGCCGCCCCAGTAGCCGCGCACCCGCTGCAGATCGTAAAGCGCGTCCCAGGTCCGGTCCGGCCGGTCGGGCGCCAGCGTCTTCAGGTAGGGGCCCAGCAGGTCGTCGATGATCGCGGCCACGGCCTTCGGCGCTACCAGCCCGTAGGTCTCGCCCCAGCCGACGCCGCCGTCCACGTCAGTCAGCTTCACCACCACCGACCGGTCCCGCGTCGGATAGACCGTGCCGTTGAAGCGGCGCACGATATGGTGGGCGTTCAGCGCGAACTCGCCCGCGCCCTGGGCGCCGAGGTAGGCCTCTTCGCGTTCGCGTTCGAACACGAAGACCTGCACCCGGTCGATGGCGCTATGCAAGGGCCTGCTCCCGGACCGTGGCGCGCTCGTAGAGCTCCAGCACCAGCTTCTTCAGCGGCGCGTCCATTTCCGGCAGCGGCTCGCGGACGATGTCGGTCTCGATCAGGCCGCGGTGCTTCAGGATCAGCTTGGTCATCCGCATCCGGTAGGGCGCCTGGATCAGCAGCAGCGGCAGTGAGCGTTCATAGAGCGCCAGCGCCTCGTCCCGGCGGCCGGCGGCGTAGGCCTCGGTCAGCGCGACGTGCAGGTCCAGCAACTCGATGGCAGGCATGGTGGCCACCGCGCCGCGGTCCAGCTCCTCCAGCAGGTAGCGCGCCCCGCCGCCGCCGATCACCGCGTCGAGGTCGGGGCCGCAGGCCTGCACCAGTTCGCTGACCTTGGGGCCGGAGGGGATGCCCTCTTCCTTCACGTAGCGGATCGCCGGCACCGCGCGGGCCAGCGCGATCATCTCTGCCGCATCAAGGTTGGCGCCGCGGGGGCCGCCGAGGTTCTGCAGCACGATCGGCTGGCCGTCGGTCGCCGCCTCGATGCGCCGGAACCAGCCGGAAAGGTCGTCCCGCATCGCCGGAACGGCCATCGCCATGATGCCTTGCGCCCCCTGCGCCGTCACGCCGCGCGCCAGTTCCACCATTTCGGCGGGATCGGCGGAGTTGACACCGGCCAGCACCGGCCGCCGCCCCGCCGCCGCCTCGACCACCGCGGTCAGGCAGGCGGAGCGTTCCTCGGTGGTCAGGTGCACGTCCTCGCTGGCGACGCCGGGATAGACCAGCGCGGCGGCGCCGGCGCGAACGGCGTGGTCGGTCAGCCGCCGCAGCGAGTCGAGGTCGGGCGCGCCGGAGGCGGCGAAGGGGGTGGGGACGACCGGCAGGACGCCTTGAAGCTTTCTCATCAGGTGTCCCTTTAATTGAGACTGAATTTCCATAATTGAAACTATTGGCGGAGAGGGGTACGGTGTCAACGGGTTTCTCCGGGGGAAGGGTCAAGCTGTTGATGGGATGGATTTTTAACCGGCCCCCGCCCTGCGGCTGCGCCTTGAAAGGCCCCGAGGCCCGTCCCGAATCCCCGCTGCATCCCGCCCGGGCCTTTGCGAAATGAGCCGCAATCTGCTGATCCTGCTGTCCGACCAGCACCGCCGCGACGCCATGGGCTGCGCCGGGCACCCGGTGGTGAAGACCCCGCACCTCGACCGGCTGGCCGCGTGCGGCACCCGCTTCGCCCGCGCCTATTGCAACGCGCCCATCTGCGTGCCCTCGCGCGCCAGCCTCGCCACCGGGCTGCCGATCCACCGGATCCCCTCGTGGGACAACGCCGATCCCTACCACGGGCAGCGGACCTCCTTCATGCACCGCGCGCGGGATGGCGGGGCCGAGGTGGTCTCCATCGGCAAGCTGCACTTTCGCGGCACCGCCGACGACACCGGCTTTGCCCGCCAGATCGAGCCGCTGCACGTGGTGAACGGCACCGGCACCTTCACCTCGCTGATCCGCGATCCCATGCCGCGCATCGCCGCCGCGGGGGACCTGCTGCGCGGGGCGGGGGCGGGAGAGACCGGTTACGCCGCCTATGACGCCCGGGTGGCCGAGGCCGCCTGCCGCTGGCTGGGCGAGCGGGGGGAGGGGGCGCCGCCCTTCCTGCTGTTCGTGTCCTTCGTCAACCCGCACCCGCCCTACGTCGCACCGCCCGCGCTGTTCGAGCGGTACATGGACGCCGACCTGCCGCTGCCGGACCCGGGCCTGCTGTTCCGCACCGTGCACCCGGGGCTGGAGGGGCTGCGCACCTATTTCGACATCGAGGGCGCCGCGCTGGACGCCAGGGCCGCGCACGCCATCGCGGCGGCCTACCTTGCCAACGTCACCGCGCTGGACGCCCGGATCGGCGCGGTGCTGGCGGCGCTGGAGGCGGCGGGGCTGCTGGGCGAGACCACGGTGCTTTACACCAGCGACCACGGCGAGGCGCTGGGCGATCACGGGCTCTACGGCAAGTGCAACATGCTGGAGCCGTCCATGGGCGTGCCGATGATCCTTGCCGGGCCGGGAGTGCCGCAGGGGGCGGTGCGGCAGACGCCGGTGCAGCTGATTGACGTCTACCCGACGGTGACGGAGGTGCTGGGCCTCGCCCCCGCGCCAGCCGACGCGCGCCGCCCCGGCGCCTCGCTGCGCGGCCTCGCGGCGCAGGCAGACCACCCCCGGACGATCCTCGCGCAGCAGCATTGCGCGGGGGCGGCCACCGGCACCTACGGGCTGTCGGACGGGCGGTGGAAGTACATCCATGCGCATCACGGACCCTCGCTGCTGTTCGACCTCGCGGCCGACCCGGGCGAGACGCGGAACCTCGCGGAGGATCCCGCCCATGCCGCCACGCTGGCCGAGATGCACCGGCGGCTTCTCGAGCAGCTGGACCCCGCGGCGTTGGAGGCCGCCTGCATGACCTCGCAGGCCCGAAGGCTGGCGGCGGCGGGCGGGCGCGAGGCGGTGCTGGGACGGCCGCTGTCCGCCTATACCCCCGCCCCCGGCGAGACCGCGCGATGAGCCTGCCCGCGCCGGCCCTCGCCCTTGCCGCCTTCTTCTGCGGAACGCTGTCGGCGGTGCTGTTAAAAATGACTCACGGCGTGCCCCCCGGCACCGCCATCGCCCTGCGCTCTGTCATCGCCTGCGCGGCGCTGGGGGCGGTGGTGGCGCTGCGGCCGATGCCGGGGGCGGCGGGGATCGGGCAGGCGGGCTACCTGCGCGCGGCGCTGGACGCGCTGGCGGCGATCACCTTCGCGCTGGCAGTCTTCCTGCTGCCGATCAGCCTCCTGGCCAGCATCCACGCGACCCTGCCGATCCTGTCGGTGGTGCTGTCGGCGCTGATCCTGTCGGAACGGCTGGGGCGCCGCACCCTCGCCGCCCTGGCGCTGGCCTTTGCCGGAACGCTGCTGATCCTGCGCCCGGCGCTGGACTTCTCGGGGGCCGGGCTGGCGCTGGCGCTGGCCTCGGTGCTGTGCTTCGCCCTGCGCGACATCGTCACCCGGCGGCTGGCGGCGGACCTTGACGTGCGCAAGCTGGTGCTGGTGTCGCTGGCGCTGGTGGCCGCCGGGTCGGTGACGCTGGTGGAGCGGCAGGACTGGGCGCTGCCGCCGCCGCCCGACGCCCTGCTGATCGTGCTGTCGGGGGCCGCGCTGCTGGGCACTACCTTCCTGATCGTCATCGCCCTGCGCCGCGCCCCCGTCACCCGGATCGCGCCGCTGCGCTATACCGCGGTGCTCTGGGCGCTGGTCTTCGACGGGATCGTCTGGGGCTACCTGCCGGGTCCCTGGGCCTGGAGCGGCATCGCGCTGATCCTCGCCGCCGGCGTGCTGCAGCACGCGCAATCCATCCGCAAGGGAGCCCGCTGATGCCGCCGCCCAACATCCTGTTCCTGCTGCCCGACCAGCTGCGCCACGACTTCCTTGGCTGCTACGGCGCCGATTTCCTGCGTACCCCCGCCATCGACGGGCTCGCCGCCGCCGGCACCCGCCATGTCACCGCGATCTCGCCCTCGCCGATCTGCGTGCCGGCCCGCGCCTCGATGCTGACCGGGCAGCACGCCCATGCCACGGGGGTGATCCACAACCTGGCCTGGCTGCGGCCGGACCGGCGGCAGATGGGCATCGAGACCTGGCCGGAGCTGCTGGCGCAGGCGGGCTACCGGACCGAGGCGGTGGGCAAGATGCACTTCTACCCCTGGGACGCGGGCGAGGGGTTCCAGCACCGGGTGATCGCCGAGGACAAGCGGCACATCCTGGTGCAGGACGATTACCACCACGCACTGGAGGCCGAGGGCTTCGCCAAGGTCCACGCCCGGATGCACCCCGGCTACGCGGCGCAGAAGGGCGCCTCGGTCAACCCGCTGCCGGACCACCTGCAGCCCGACCGCTGGGTGGCGCAGCGCGCGGCGGAACGGTTGCGGGCGATGCCGGACGGCCAGCCCTTCGCGATGATGGTGGGGTTCCCGGGCCCCCATTGCCCCTACGACCCGCCGGCCGGGGCGTTGGCCCGGATCGACCCGGCGCGGCTGCCCGCCGCCCCGCCGCCGACCGAGGAAAGCCGCCGCCATCACGCGGAATTCGTGGCCTCCTACCGCAGGGAGTGGGCCGACATCGACTATGCCACCCTGACCGAGGCCGAGATACGGGTGATCCGCCACCACTACGCCGCCTCGGTGGAGCGGCTGGACGAGGACGTGGCGCTGATCCTCGATGCGCTGCGCGACAGCGGGCGGCTGGAGAACACGGTGGTGGTCTTCGCCTCGGACCACGGCGACTACCTGGGCGACTTCGGCATGGTGGGGAAGGCGTGGTTCCACGAACCCTCGATCCGCGTGCCGCTGATCGTCGCCGACTTCCGCGCGCCCGGGGGGCGGGTGGAGGCGGCGCCGGTGTCGCTGCTGGACCTCTTTCCCAGCTTCCTCGGCTGGGCCGGCCTGCCGGTGCCCGCGCAGGCGGCGGGGGTGCGGCTGGGCGAGAGCACCGGCGCGCGCGTGATCACCGGTGTCACCACCCACGGGCTGATGGCCCGCGCCGCGCGCTGGAAGCTGGTGCGCTACCGCAACGGGGCCGAGGCGCTGTATGACCTTGACGCGGACCCCGGCGAGACCACCGACGTCTCTGCCGCCAACCCCGCCATTCGCCGCGCGCTGGACGCGGCGCTGACCGCCGCGCTGCTGGACGGGCTGGCGCAGGCGAACGCCGACATCTTCGTGGCCGAGGCGAAGGCGCCCGAGGGCCACGGCTTCTACCGCCGGGGCTGGCAGCGGCCCTATCCGGCCGGGCTGGCGGACCAGCCCGCCGCGGACAATAAAGACGGCATTCCACAACGGGGGACCCCATGAAGATCACCGCCATCAAGAGCCACGTGCTGCAATGCGACATGCCCGAGGAACTGGGCTACTCGCAGCAGTACTACGCCAAGCGCACCGCCCACCTGGTGGAGGTGACGACTGACGAGGGGATCACCGGCTGGGGCGAATGCTTTGGCCCCGGCAACGTCGCCATCGCCAACAAGACCATCGTGGAACGGGTCATCGCGCCGATGGTGGTGGGAATGGACCCGCTGGACCGCGACGTGATCTGGCACAAGGTCTACAACCTGCTGCGCGACCACGGGCAGAAGGGCATGCCGATCCAGTCGCTCTCCGGCGTCGACATCGCGCTGTGGGACATCGCGGGCAAGATCGCCGGCCTGCCGGTGCACAAGCTGATCGGCGGCGCGCACCGGACCGAGGTGACGGCCTACGGCTACGGCATGATGCTGAAGCGCGAAAGCGTGGAGGACCACGTGGCCCGCTTCGCCGACGAGGCGGAGGCGATCATCGGCATGGGCTTCTGCGCCACCAAGATGAAGGTCGGCCTCGGCCCGAAGCCCGACGTGCGGCTGTGCGAGGCGGTGGCGGGCGCGGTGGGCGAGGCGCGCTTCATGGTGGACGCCAACCACGGCTACACCACCTCGGATGCCTTCTACGTCGGCCGCGCGCTGGACGAGCTGGGCGCCTACTGGTTCGAGGAGCCGGTGGCGCCCGAGGACCTCGACGGCTACCGCGAGCTGCGCGCCCGGCTGAACGTCAACATCTCCGGCGGCGAGGTGGAGTTCGGCCGCTGGGGCTGGCGCCAGCTGCTGGAGAACCGCGGCCTCGACATCGCCCAGCCCGAGGTCTGCGGCCTCGGCGGGATCACCGAATACCTGCGGGTCCTGGCCCTGGCCCACGCGCATTTCACCCCGGTCATCAACCACGTCTGGGGCAGCGCCATCGCGGTGGCGACCAACCTGCAACTGCTGGCCGCCATGCCGCCCCTGCCGGGCGGGCTGCACCCCTGGGAGCCGATGCTGGAGTTCGACACCACCGAGAACCGCTTCCGCGACGAACTGCTGACCGACCCGCTGGACATCCAAGGACAGGTGGCGCGCAACGGCGGCAAGGTCGCGGTGCCGACCGCGCCGGGGCTGGGGGTGGAGCCGGATGTGGAGTTCATCCGGGCGTATGAGGTGGAGTGAGGGGGGGGTGGCCCAGGGGGCGCAGTATCGCGCCTCCGACCCTCCTGACCACAGCGAAAGGACAGATGAATCAGGTTGGCCTTGACGCTAGAAGATTAGGTAGTCAATCTTGACCTGAAATTAATAGAATAAAGATTGAACTGTGTTTAAGAGATTATTCCTCGCTATTTTCGGGCGACGTGCATCCCACATAGCTGAAAAAGTTGTACCGTTCCCTGAAAATCCGCGTGCCTCAGGCATAGTCAAGACGGTCTCGACAACACGAACCTCTAGACAGCTCGTTCACTGTTCGACGCCCGTGCCGCTGAAGACCATTGTCGGAAAGTGCTATGTTGTGGATGGAGACACCATCCGCATCGGCAAGGTGAGCCTCAGATTGGCGGGCATCGACGCCCCCGAGTTGGATCATCCATGGGGGCGAAGGGCAAAGGCAGAGCTCATCGGCCTGTGCCGAGGACAGGTGATTACGGCGCAGCTGAACCCGGAACTTTCCTACGACCGGATCGTGGCAACCTGCTTTCTGCCTGACGGAAGGGATCTGAGCGCAGAGATGGTCAAGCTGGGGTACGCGCTGGATTGGCGGAAATTTTCAGGCGGAAAGTACGCCGCTCTGGAGCCTCAGGACGCGCGGAAGAAGCACTGGAAAGCTGCGGCCCGGCAGCGCGGAGATATGCGCACATTCATGAAGTAGATCAGAAGCGCCAAATCTGAAGCTGTGAGGTGGCTTTAAGAGGAACTTGAGCTGTTGTTGGTCCGCCGGGATCTTTACCTGATGACGTGTCAGGCCCAGCTCTTGTCACCGGAGCGAATCCGCCGAAGAGACCCTGCAGGAACAGGAGCGCCTAAATCCAGTGGAAGTATGGAGGCGAGTACCGGACCCGCTACCATTTTTCTAAGCCACTGGCTGGCTTGAACAATCGAGTGCGAGGTTGAGGTGTGTGTCGCACTTTGTGTCACACCTATTCAGGTTTGGGCCGATCTTGTCAACCGGTCCGCACTTGGCTGTACGCCCAGCAACGGGTAGTCCATAGCCCTGCGGAACCGGACTTTCGGCCTCCGAGGCATGGACGGTGCAGGGCATCCGTGTGCAGGGTCGAGGGGGTACGGGGGAAGATGCCGCGCCCGACTGGATAGATAGGGGCACGAAAAAATGTGCCGTTTTTTTTAGATGACCGATGCACCCTCGCTCTTGAAGACCTTCTTAACTGACGAACAAATTGCCGCGTTGCCCGATCAGCGGGGCGTGCGGTCTTGGGCCTTCGAGCCTTACCTTGAGTTGCACGATCAGGTTGCAAACGCGGCATTAGCCCCGGTGCTGGATGACCTGCGCGATAACTGGCTACAGGGCCTTCAGCGCAAACCAAACCCGGCAAGGCAGGCAAATTTCATGGGGTGCCTGCGCGTGATCTTGCTGAACCTCATCCGAGTGCGAACTGTGGATGCTGGACTGACGGTGGGCATTTTCAGCGGCAGGGGCCGACTGGACCGAGAAAAGCGATATCTTCCCGCTTTTATGACTGTGCAGTACCACCCGACCGCACTCAAGCTGCTGCAAGCGCGGGGGCTGGTCAAGATGGTTAAGGCCGGTCATAAACAGGAAGATTATAGCGAAACCGCCCGGTACGCGTTGACCGAAACGGCCTATGCGTCGTTGCCTTTATCGCGTTTGTTGGTCCGAGACTTTACCATCGGCAGGGGCGCTGAAGTCGTTAAGCTGAAAGATGGCGAAGGTCGCCTAGCCCGCTACAGCGACACACGAGAGACGCGGAGCATGCGCGCCAATCTGCGCCGTCTGAACGATCTCTTGGAAGGCACTGACATCGCCTTGGCGCGACCGGCCAATCCGTTGACCGTCTTCGAAGACAAGTACAGCGGGCAGAACACCGACCTCTATCGTATCTTCAACAACGGCAGTTTCGAGCAAGGGGGCCGCTTCTACGGCGGCTGGTGGCAGCAGGCAAAGAAGTACCTGCGGCCCTTCATCACTATCGACGGGCAGCCTACCGTCGAAGCTGACTTCAAGGGCCTGCACCCGGCGATGCTGTTTGCCAGGGCAAAGCTGGATATTCCGCCAGACCCCTATAGCCTTGTGCCCGGCATCGGGGATAACGAAACGCTGCGCGAACATGCCAAGACGACCTTGCTTGCCTTGCTCAATGCGACGGGCGACACGGAGGAACCCCGTGACTTCGATAGCGCCGCCCATGGCATGACGGCTGACGCGTTCCGTCAGAAGGTCAAGGACGCCTTCCCGATGTTGCCGGGCGTCTTCGGCACCGGCATCGGGCGATACCTGCAACGCGAAGACAGCGACATGGCCGAACAGATCATGTTGCACTTCGCGGACGAGAACGTCCCGGTCCTGCCCGTGCATGACAGCTTCATCATTGCAGCTCCACACAAGGATGAACTGGTCAGGGTCATGCAGTCGGTGTTCCATAAACGCTACGGCCAGCAGCCCACGATCACGCTCAAATCATCGACGTGATGGTGATGCGGTAGGGTATGCCGATCTATGATCCAGGTATCCCTATACCTTCGGTTCCGCACTACCGGGTAAAATAGGGAGCGGGTGGATTTGTGCGGACCGATCAGGCACATATCCGGCAACAAGACCAATGACGGGGGGCGAGGCCATGCAGAATCTGCTGGACGATCTGACGGAACTATTGCAGGCCGACCAAGCCTTTATCTCCGATGGCGCGATCCTAAAAAATGCCGTGATCGAGGCTGCGCTGAACATGCAGCCGCGCCTGCTGGAGCTGCTGATGCAGTCGCCCAAGATCAAGGCGCATTTTTTCACCGAGGTGGCGGGCACGCTGGTCTTCGACAAGGTGCGGTTTCAGGACTTCGTGTCGAACAAGGCGTTCCTGCCCGACAGCTACACCGCCTTCAAGAACCGCATTGGGCTGACCGATGACCGGGGCGACTACCTGAGCCAGTCGCGCGACGTGGTGCTGGCGTGGCCCTACAAGGACTGCGTGCTGGAAGGCGGCATGACCAAGGAAGACCGGGGCAGGAACGAGGTGTTCTGGAATACGACGCTGGCCCCGGATGACATCACCCGGTTGTTCGAGCCTAAGGTGCTGACCGGCTGGGAGCGCTGGGATGCTGAGGCAGTGGCGGCGGGCAAGGCTAAGCCCGTCGGCGAAGTGTCGGAGGACGACAATCTGCTGATCAAGGGCAATAACCTGCTGGCGCTGCATTCACTGAAAGCGCGCTATGCAGGCAAGGTGAAGTTGATCTACATCGATCCGCCCTACAATACCGGCAATGATGGATTTAGGTACAATGACCGCTTCAACCATTCAGCATGGCTGACGTTCATGCGGAACCGGATTGAGGTGGCGAGGGATTTGCTATGTCGGGATGGAGCGATCTTCGTCAACTTAGATGACGGAGAGGCCCATTATTGTAAGGTGCTAATGGACGAGGTCTTTGGTGAAGAGAATTTTGTTGCCAACGTGGTATGGCAAAAGAAATATGCGCCGCAGAATGATGCAAAGTGGTTCAGCGATGATCACGATCACATTATCTGCTTTGCGAAAGACCGGCGCAGCTTCTCACCTAATCCCCTTGCACGCTCCGAGGAGGCGAACGCTAGATACAAGAACCCCGACAACGATCCACGCGGGCGCTGGAAAGCGGGTGATTCGCTTCGAAATGAGTACCGCGAGTATGCTGATTTCGAGATAACAACGCCATCGGGACGCGTTGTTTCACCGCCAAGTGGAACAAGTTGGCGCTTCAACGAAAACGAAGTGCCGGGTTTAATTGCTGACAATCGTCTTTGGTTTGGAGAGGCAGGTAACAATGTGCCAGCAATCAAGAGATTTTTAAATGAGGTAAAGCAGGGTGTCACACCACAGACCCTCTGGTTCCATAAAGATGTTGGGCACAATCAAGAAGCAAAGAGAGAGCTCCGTGCGCTGGGGCTGGCAGATAACACCCAAACACCCAAACCAGAGCGTCTCTTGCAGAGGGTTGTTCACATTGGGACTAAAGAAGGAGACTTGGTATTGGACTTCTTTGCAGGTACTGGGACCACTGCTGCTGTTTGTCACAAGATGAAGCGGCGTTGGTTGCTTGTTGAGCAAATGGAGTACATTCACGACTTTCCCTCTGTCCGACTGCAAAAGGTCATTAGTGGAGAACAGGGCGGCATCTCCAAAGCTGTCGAGTGGAAAGGCGGCGGATCGTTCGTCTATGCCGAACTCGCGGCCTCCAACGGGGCCTTCGCTGACCGGATCGAAGCGGCCCCAGACATGGCCACGCTGCAAGCCATCCAAGCCGACATGCAGGTCACCGGCTATCTGCGCTATGACGTGGACCTAAGCGCCTTTGACACCGACGATATCGCCACGCTTCCTCTGGAAGAAGCCAAGCGCGTGTTTATGGACTGCCTTGATGCGAACCACCTCTATGTCAATGTCGGTTCCCTCGGCGATGCGGACTTTGACATCTCAGACGAAGATGCCCGCGCCACCCGCTCTTTCTATGGGCTGGACCAATGAGTCAAACGCTTACTCAAGAGTTTGATGCGCTGACCAAGTACGGGGCGCTCAATTCGGATATTCCCGACGACATCCGCAGCAACCTCGCGCCCCAGATCGAGTTGCGCCCCTATCAGCGCACGGCGCTGGAGCGCTGGCTGTTCTACATCGACAAGTACGAGGGGCGGCCCAAGGCCCCGCATCTGCTGTTCCACATGGCTACGGGCAGCGGCAAGACAGTGCTGATGTCGGCACTGATCCTTGACCTGTACCGACGCGGCTATCGCAACTTTCTGTTTTTCGTGAACTCCGCCCAGATCATCGAGAAGACCAAGGAAAACTTCCTCAACTCGGCATCGGCCAAGCACCTATTCGCGCCCACGGTGCGCATAGATGACAAGCCTGTGGACATCCGCGCGGTGGACACCTTCGACGCGGTGTCAGGCGATGCGATCAACATCCATTTCACCACCATCCAAGGGCTGCACACGCGGATGCAGGCCCCAAAAGAGAACGCCGTCACCATCGAGGACTTCCGCGACTACAAGGTGGTGATGATCTCAGACGAAGCGCACCACCTGAACGCCGAGACCAAGAGCAAGGATAAGCTGACCAAGGACGAAGCGACGGAAAAGGCCAGTTGGGAAGGCACAGTATCCGAGATTTTCCACCAGCATCCCGAGAACATGCTGTTGGAGTTTACCGCGACCATTGACCTGAGCCACGACGCGATCCGGGCGAAGTATCACGACAAGATACTCTACGACTATTCGTTGCGGCAGTTTCGGGATGACGGCTATTCCAAGGACATTGAGTTGCGGCAGGCCGATCTGCCACCCGAAGCCCGGATGATGCAGGCAATGGTCCTTAGCCAGTACCGCCGCAAGGTGGCCGAGGCGCACGGACTGCATTGCAAGCCGGTGATCTTGATGAAGTCGAAGACGATCAAGGACAGCGGTGAAAACGAAGCCACCTTCGCCGCCATGGTAGCAGGATTGTCGGGTGACGCGCTGGAAGCGCTCAGGGCGGCCTCCGAGGGCGATGAGGTGCTTTCGCGGGCGTTTGCCTACATCATGGATGAAAGGGGCCTGAGAGCCTCGGATTTCGCCCGTGAGCTACAGGGCGATTTTGGCCCCGAGAAGGTGGTGGACGTCAACAATCGGGCCGATCTCGAAAGAAGACAGATTGAGTTGAACGCGTTAGAAGACCGCGACAACGAGGTGCGGGTGATTTTCGCCGTCGATAGACTGAACGAGGGCTGGGATGTTTTGAACCTGTTCGACATCGTGCGGCTGTACGACACCCGCGACGGCAAGGCGAACAAGGTGGGCAAGACCACCATGGCCGAGGCGCAGTTGATCGGGCGTGGGGCACGATACTTCCCGTTCATGGCTCCGGATCAGCCCGAGGCGGCGCGAGAGAAGCGCAAGTACGACAACGCCATGGACAACCCGCTGCGCATCTTGGAGGAACTGCACTACCACTGTTCCCACAATCCCAGGTACATTCAAGACATTCGCAACGCCCTGCGAGAAACCGGCATGCTGGAAGACACTGCCCGCACGGTGCGGCTGCGGTTGAAGGAAAGCTTCAAGCAGACTTCCCTGTATGCCGGGGAATACGTCTGGATGAACGACCGGAAGAAGAACCCGCGCGACGGGGTGGCCGGGCTGGACGCCTACAAGATCGAAGGCCGCTTCACCTACCCGAGTTTGATGACGGGCCGAGTCACGGAAGCCTCAGCCTTTGGCGGGGGTCAGTTGACCTTGAAGCCAACGAGCAAAGAGCCAGTGTCGCGCGATTTCAAGCTGGCTGACTTTGGCAGGGCCATTCTGGGCTTTGCCATGGACGCGAATGCGTTCTTCCATTTCACCAATCTGCGGATGTACTTCCCGCAACTGTCTAGGGTTTCGCAGTTTATTGTTTCAGAATCCTATCTAGGTGGGATAACAGTTTCCGTTCGCGGACTGCCGGATGATCTGGACGACCTGACCGCAAAGCAGAAGTTGAATATCGCGCAATACGTGCTGCACCAGATCGAAGGTGGCATAAAGCGCGAGAGCATTGAGTTTATCGGAACCAAAGAGTTCAAGCCCTATAAGATCAGTGACCGTTTCACGGATAAGACCCTCAAACTAAGAATTGAGGGCGAGACGGGACTGAGTTGGGTGAAAGGCGAGAGTAAAGTGCCGGGGCTGGATCAAATAGACCTGCTGTCCAAAGACTGGCACGTATACGACGATAGCTACGGAACCGATCAAGAAAAGCATTTCATCAAATACATGCACGATCAGGCTGATCGCCTGCGGAAAATATACGGCGACTTTTACCTCTTGCGGAATGAGAAAGCCGTCAAGCTGTTCGACTTCGACACCGGACGCGCTTTTGAACCCGACTTCCTTCTATTTCTTCGGAAGAGAAATCAGTCAGGCACTACGATCCTGCAACTGTTCATCGAGCCGAAGGGCGACCACCTAAGCCCCCAGGACGATTGGAAACAGGAGTTTCTATGTCAAGTGAAGTCTAGGGCTAGACTTGATCCAGTCTTTCAGGGGCGAGACTACATTGTCTTCGGCTTGCCCTTCTTCAACGAAACTGGACAGGCCAATACAAATTTCAAAGCCGCATTCGAGATTGAAGTTTCAGATGATTGATTGCGGCCGTTATTCAAGCAGCCGTATTCGGCCCGTATTTTTCGGGCCATCTTTTCGCAGGCGCGCTGGACGGCTGTGGGAGCTAGTCCTTCATGCTTGCCAGCTTCCCAACGATCTCGGCAGGGTCAAAGCCCAAGACCTCGCCTAGTTTCACCAACTCGACGACATCGACGCGCCGCTGCCCGCTTTCGAGGCGTGCAATGAAGGATTGATAAACCCGCATTCGCTCCGCCAACTCGACCTGCTTCAAGCCTGTTATGTGCCGCCTCTCGACAAGGAAGCGGATCAACTCATCATGCCGTTGATCTCCAAGAGTTTTCGGCATGAACGCCCCATGCTGTTGCACTGGGCGCGTTGACTATATCTAAAATCCGAGTATCTAAAAATCAGATACGATAGGTACGTGATACTGCGCACCTTTGAGGCGGTGCATCGCGTCTCGGCAGTAATGGGAAGTGCCAATGCGGCCTCAAGACAAATCCCCCGAACACCATGTTGCCTTCGGCGCGGCGACGGAAGGCTTTGCCGCTGCCACCGCCAGCCTAGCTGTTGTGGGGCGCTACTGGTGGAACATGCAGATGCGTCTGCTGATCGCGATCGGCGTGATGCGGTTCTTCAAGGCGCATTGGTGGCTTTTCATGGCGGTGGGTTTTGCCCTGCTGGCCTTCGTATTGCCGCTCGGGGTCGCCTTCATCGTGAGCGCCTTCTGCGCAGGTGAGATGAACCCGAAGGCCGAGGACGACTATTTGGTGCCGCTCAGGAGTGAGCATCAGGTGGCATCGACTGCCACTCCTACAGAGCAGTCGGCGGATTCTGGCGAACCCGGCCTGTCGGGTATTCTTGAGGATGTACGGAGCGCCGCTGGCGTCCATCACACAGGCTATTTGCGCGCACTTGGGCGGGACGTAGACGATGCCGAATTTGCAGCCGCCGCGCTCGGGGCGCTGGACGGGACCATGCAGGCATTCAAGGTCAAGCTGTCCGATCTCGATATGCACGCCATGGGCGCGGCGTTCATCGCCAACCAACTCAAGCACCTTGGCCGCATGGATCAGTCCGACGCGGAACGTATAGCCGACATCACTACGACGGCGATGTTCTCGGAGGAGCTAGAAGGTATCCGTTCCGAGGCGGGCCGCTTCTCCTATAGTACGGAGGGATTGATGGACGGGGCCATGCGAAACGGCCCCAACACGACGTAAACAAAGGCCCTTTGTCCTCAATCGAGGGTGAAATGGTTAATCCCTTCCTTGAGTTGGTGCAGGGTGTAGCCTTCGCGTAAATAGACCTCTTGCGTGACGCCGGACCGGGCATGCCCGACGATGCACTGGATGATTGGTTCTGGTACATTTGCTTGGCCCAGTCGCGTCACGACAGTGTGCCGCAAGCTGTGAAACACCAACCCCGGTCGTTTGATACTTAGCTTGAGCAAGAAGCTATCATTGCACCACCGGCCCAAGTTGCGCCCGTAGCCGCCGTTGGCATGATAACTGTAGTCTGGGAATAGGCGCGGGCCGCTTCGACGGCTTTCCACAAAGTCTAGGAAGCCAAGGCGGATCAACTCGGCATGTAAAGGCACCCTTCGCCTGCCCGCGCTCGACTTTACGCGCTTGTTGTCGTCACCTTCGTCAGTGATGTTCAGAAACCAAACGCCGCCATCCTGCTGAACATCGGCAATGTCGAGTTGGCATATCTCGTTCAGCCGCGCACCGCTGAACATGGCAAGAAGCATGCCCCACTTGTGGCTTTCGGACCGAACCAGCCCGGATGGGTTTTCTGTCAACTCGGTGTAGAGCAGCCGGGTATGTTCGCGCGAAAAAGGCTTGCGCTCGGTTTCACTGTTCTTCGCCTTGGCGACCTTCATCTTGTCGAACAAGACGTGCGGCGCATACCCGTGGCGCTCCGCCCAGTCGAAGAACATCTTGAACATCTGGATATGGCTGTTGATCGTCTTGGGTGAGATTTTCGGGTGTCCCGGTTCCTTGATGACCTGCATAAGCGGCAGGGCCTTCAACTTGGGCTTGGTATTCCGGCTTGAAGGCAGGGCCTGCAAGACCTTCTTGACCTCGTTCGCGTCCTGCTTGGTGATCGTGGCAAGCAGGCGGTCACGCCCGAAGTATTCTATTAAAATGTTCAGGTAAGCTCTGTTCTGCCCGATGGTTTTTTCGGCCCACTGGCGGGAATGCTCAGCGATGAAGTCATCCACCGCCGTGCCCAGCGACGATCCGGCCAGCAGAGCCGCTGGAGGGGCCGCAGGAGGCGCGGGAGGGTAAGCCGGGGCAGCGTCATACGTGTAGTGCTCAAGGCGCTCAGCGGCCTCCAGAAGGCGCCTGAGCATGTCGCGGCGACCCTTCCGCAACTCAGTCGCAACCCGTGGTAGGCTTCTGTTCCAATCGGCATCGGATACGTCCATCTTGCGTTTGAACCGTTCGACCGGAAGCCACATCGGATGGGCGCTGTCGATGTCCATGTAACTCTCATGGTCCAACATTTCTTCGCGGGCATCGGCCAAGGCGTTCTTCGACAAGCCGCGCCGGTCCAGCCAATCAATGTATTGATCCAGTTGAGCCTTGAAGAAGGCTTGCACCTTCTCGCGTATTTCGTGCTGGGGAAGTCCTGCCAATGCCTTGTTCTCGCGTAGTAATCGCCCGCACGATGCAAGATGACGGGCCAAATCACCAGCCCGATCCGGGCAACGTGTTCTCAGGGATACCCTGACCGTCGCGCGCTTGTCCCTTCTGTACGAAGGGATAGGCCAGCGGAAGTAATAAATTCCATGCCGTGAGGGGCTTAGATACGATGACAGCATCATAGGGCGTGTGTCCCACTTTGTGTAACACTCGGCTGCCAAGCCGCTAAGCCTATGATTTAGAATAAAATGGAGGCGAGTACCGGAATCGAACCGGTGTGCACGGATTTGCAATCCGCTGCGTAACCACTCCGCCAACTCGCCCTAGGTGGTGTGAGGCAGGGCTTTACGACATGCGGGGCGGGCGTGCAAGCGTCTCGATGGGCGGGGGGGCGCCGGTTGTGGTGCTGGCTCAGGCGCTGAGGAAATCGACGCTCTCGGGGGCGATGCGGGCGGCGGTCAGGCGGCCTGTGGCGTAGGCGCCGGTGTCGAGCGAGATCCGGCCCTCGGCGGCGGCGGCCTGTTCCACGATGGTGTGGCCGTGCGCCACCCACAGCCGGTCGGGGCGGGGGGCCGTGCCGAATTCCGGGTGGCCCCATTGCAGCACCCGCGCCGCCTGCGCCTCGACCGGCGCGAAGGGGTCGGCGCCGGCGTGCACCACCGCGACGTTGCCGGAGCGCCAGTGCAGCGGCAGCTGCCGCAGCCAGAGGATCATCGGCTGGCCCATGGCCTCGGCCAGCGCGTCGCGCACCTCGATCACCCGGGCGCCGCGGCCGCTGGCGGGGACGTCGCCGATGCCGAAGCTGGCGACGGTCTGCAGCCCGCCGTTGCGGAACCACGAAGGCGCGCGTTTCTCGGGATCGTCGAGGAACTTCAGGCACATGTCCTCGTGGTTGCCGGACAGGAACACCGGCGTCGGGCGGCGTTCTGCCGCCAGCTGCATCAGCCGCTCCAGCACCTCGCGCGACTGTTCCCCGCGGTCGATGTAGTCGCCGACGAAGATCAGCTGCGCGCCCGGCTCCTCGGTATCGATCCGCTCGATCAGCCGGTCCAGCAGGTCCAGCCGGCCGTGAATGTCGCCCACGGCATAGAACGTACCCTCCGGCCGGATGGGGTCGAGGCTGGGGGTGCGGCGGGTGTCGCCCTTTCCCAGCAGCGCGGAAAGGAAGTTGGGCATTCGCATGATGTCCTACCTAGTGTGTGGCAGCACCGGTCCAAGGCCGGGGCAGGCCCTTCCGCGCCGAATCTGGCGGAGGGTGGAAAAGCGGCGGATCATTGCGCAGCCGGCTCTTCCTGTTCCGGCACGTCCTTGGTGGCCCAGACCCGGTCTGCCGGCGGCGGCGGCAGCGCCTGCCGGTTGCGGTCGTGGTGGATCAGCACCTTGGCGACGAAATGCGCAGAGACCGGCGCGGTGATGAACAGGAACCCCATGATCAGCATCTCGTGCAGCGAAGGATCGCCGCGTCCGAAGCTGTAGAGCATCGAGGCCGCAAGCAGGCTGCCCACCCCCAGCGTGCCCGCCTTGGTCGGCGCGTGCAGGCGCGACATCGGGCGGTCCAGCTTCACCAGCCCGAAGGATCCGACCAGCGTGAACAGCGCGCCGATGACGATGGCGGCGGCGATGGCGATTTCCAGGACCTGGTTCATTCGATGATGTCCCCCCGCAGGGCAAAGCGCGCGTAGGCCACGGTGGAGACGAAGCCGAGCATGGCGATCACCAGCGCCGCCTCGAAGTAGATCTGCGTGTCGCCGATCATTCCCAACAGCACGATCAGCCCCACCGCGTTGACCGACATGGTGTCCAGCGCCAGCACCCGGTCGCCGATGGCCGGCCCCTTGATCAACCGCCACATGGCGAGAAGCTGCGCCAGGGCGACGCAGGCGAGGGCGAAGTAGAGCGCGTAGAGGATCATTCGAAGATCTCCTTCAGGCGGCGTTCGTAGCGGTGCTTGATGTCGTCGCGCACCGCGTCCGGGTCGGCCGCGTCCAGCGCGTGCACCAGCAGCGCGCGGCCGCCGTCCGACAGGTCGGCCGAGACGGTGCCGGGGGTCAGGGTGATGGTGCCGGCGAGGATGGCGATCGCCTCGGGGGTGCGGATGTCCAGCGGGATCGGCACCCAGTTCGGCTGCATCCGGGCGTTCGGCTTGAACAGCACGATCAGTGCCACCTGCACGTTGGCGACAAGGATGTCCCAGAGCACGATAAGCACGTAGGCCGCCAGCTTGTGCGGCCGGCGCAGCACCGGGCGGTTGGGCCAGTAGGCGGCGGTCAGCACCGGCACCAGCACCCCCAGCAGCGCGCCGAAGACCACGGTGCCGGCGGTCAGGTCGTTGACCAGCAGGCACCAGACGACGGTCAGCAGCAGCGTCAGCAGCGGGTGAGGGAAGATGCGGCGGGCGAGGCGGGGCCGCGCCGGGCGGGTCTGTGCCATGTCAGTGCGCCTCCTTCTCGCCGTAGCTGCTGTCCTCGATCCGCCGTCCCGGGGTCTCCAGCACCAGCCGGATGTAGGGGCCGGGGTCGAACAGTTGCGCGGCGGTGGCCTGCAGGTGCCGCTGGATCGGCCCGGCGGCGAGGGTGATCGCCACCAGCGCCGCGATCAGCGTGCCGATCGCCACCACCGGCAGCACCGGGTAGCTGCCGCCGGGGCTGTGCACCTCGTGGACCGCCTGGCTGTCCTCGGGCTGCGACAGGTCGCTGTCGTCGCCGGCCAGCGCGTGGCTTTTCCAGAACACCGCGCTGCCGGCGCGCGAGAAGCCCACCACCGCCACCAGGCTGGAGCCGAGGATCACCGCCCAGACCCACCAGACCAGCGCGTCCGGCCGCGCGGCCTCGAGGATCATCAGCTTGCCGAGAAAGCCCGACAGCGGCGGCAGGCCGGTCATGGCGATCGCGGCCGCGAAGAACAGCGCCGCGGTCAGGGCGCCCCCGGTGAAGGGCGGCGCGGTGTCCAGCGCCGCGCCGTGGGCGCCGCGCCGCTCGCGCAGCACGTCCACCAGCAGGAACAGCGCCGCCGTGGCGAGGGTCGAGTGCAGGGCGTAATACAGCGCGGCGGCGATGCCGGCGGGGGTGAAGATGGCCACCGAGGACAGCAGCATCCCCATGGACCCGATCACCGCGAAGGCCACCAGCCGGTCCATCCCCCGCGCCGCCAGCACCCCGACCATTCCCAGCGCCAGCGTCGCCAGCGCGGCAGGCAGCAGCCAGGTGTCGAACAGGCCCTGCGTCGCCTCCAGCTCGGGCGGGAAGACCAGGGTGAAGAAGCGGATGATGGCGTAGGCGCCCACCTTGGTCATGATCGCGAAGAGCGCGGCGACCGGGGCAGGGGCCTCGGCATAGGCGGCCGGCAGCCAGAAGTGCAGCGGCAGGATCGCGGCCTTGACGGCGAAGACCATCAGCAGCAACACCGCCGCCACGCGGATGCCCGCCGTATGCTCGGGCGAGGCGGCGGCGATGCGCACCGCCAGGTCGGCCATGTTGAGCGTGCCGGTCTCGGCATAGACGGTGCCCAGCGCGAAGAGGAACAGGGTGGAGCCGAGCAGGTTGTAGACCACGTACTGCACGCCCACCCGGAACCGCTGCGATCCGCCGGCATGGATCATCAGCCCGTAGGAGGCGATCAGCAGCACCTCGAAGAACACGAACAGGTTGAAGGCGTCGCCGGTCAGGAAGGCGCCCATGATCCCCATCAGCTGGAACTGGTAGAGCGCGTGGAAATGCCGCCCCCGCCGGTCCCAGCCGCTGCCCAGCACGTAAAGCAGCACCACGGAGGCCAGCACCGCCGTCAGCAGCACGAACAGCGCCGACAGCCGGTCGCCCACCAGCACGATCCCGAAGGGCGCGGCCCACTGGCCCAGCTGGTACAGCATCAGCGTGCCGTCCGCCGTCTCCGCGAAGAGCCCCGCGGCGATGAGCGCCAGCAGCACGGTGCCGGCCAGCGAGAAGACCCGCTGCAGCACCAGGTGATGGCGCAGCACCAGCACGATGAAGGCCGCCATCATCGCGGGCAGCACGACGGGCATGATCAGCCAATGGCTCATTGCGCGGTCTCCCCGCCCTTGCCGCGCGCGGCGGTCAGGCCCCCGGGCTGGTCGTCGACGTGGTCGTCCTTCGACGACATGAAGGCCCCCAGCGCGATCATCACCACCACCGCCGTCATCCCGAACGAGATCACGATCGCCGTCAGCACCAGCGCCTGGGGCAGCGGATCGGTGTAGCCCAGCGCCTCGTCCGACAGGATCGGCGGGCGGTTTACCACCAGCCGGCCCGAGGCGAAGAGGAAGACGTTGACCGCGTAGCTCAGCAGCGAGGTCCCGAGGATCACCGGGAAGGTCCGCAGCCGCAGCACCAGGTAGACCCCCACCGCGGTCAGCACGCCGATCGCGCTTGCAAGCAGCATCTCCATCGGCTCAGCCCTCCCTGTCCGTCTGCGAGCCGTCCTCGGGGCGCGAGGGGTCGATATCCATCGGATGCTCCGAGCTGCTGGTATGGGCCGGGCGGGCGAGGCGCGAAAAGCTTTCCAGCGACAGCATCACCGCCCCCACCACGGCCAGGAAGACCCCGAGGTCAAAGCCCATGGCGGTGGCCAGCTCGAACTCCTCCAGCGGCGGGATGCGGAAGTAGCCGTAGGCCGAGGTCAGGAAGGGCGCGCCCGCGAACCAGGCGCCGATGCCGGTCAGCCCGGCCACCAGCACGCCGGCGCCGATGATCCCATGGTAGGGGTAGCGCTGCCGCTCTTCCGCCCAGGCAAAGCCCGAGGCCATGTACTGCATCACCACGGCGATCGCCACGATCAGCCCGGCGATGAACCCGCCGCCCGGATCGTTGTGCCCGCGCAGGAAGATGTAGATCCCCACCATCAGCACCACCGGCATCATCACCCGCGTGACCATCACCATCATCATCGGGTGCGCGTCGCCGGCGATCGGATCGTCCGGTTTCCGCGTCGCCAGCCGCCGGCGCACCGGCCCGGCCATCAGCGCCTCGGTGATCGCGTAGATGATCAGCGCCGCGATCCCCAGCACGATGATCTCGCCGAAGGTGTCGAAGCCGCGGAAGTCCACGAGGATCACGTTCACCACGTTGGTGCCGCCGCCGCCCTTGTAGGAATTGGCCAGGTGGAACTCGGAAATCGAGGCGCCGGGGAAGTCGCGGACGAGAATCGCGTAGATCAGTCCCGCCGTCGCCAGCCCGGCCCCGCCCGCGATGATCCCGTCGCGCAGCCGCCGCCCGGCGCTGCTTTCGGCCGGGGTCTCGTTGGGCAGGAAGTTCAGCGCCAGCAGCATCAGGATGATGGTCACCACCTCCACCGACAGCTGGGTCAGCGCCAGGTCCGGCGCGCTAAGGTAGTTGAAGCCGACCGAGACGATCAGCCCGATCACCCCCATCAGCACCAGCGCCAGCAGCCTCTGGCGGTGGCAGCGCAGCAGGAACAGCGCCGCGCCCACCAGCAGCACCCAGCCGGCCAGCGGCATGGGGCTGAGCGGGATCTGCTGGTGCGTCGGGGTGGAGGTGGTGCCGCTGAACCAGGCCAGCGCGCCCACTGCCACCGTCGTCACGGTGAAGATCGCGGCATAGCGGGTCAGCGCGCCGTCATGCAGCCGCTCGGTCAGGCCGCGCGCGCCGCCGACGGCGCCGCCGATCACCCGGTCGAAGATCGCCTTGGCCTCGGGCCGCGGGGCGGCCTCCCACCCGCGCAGCAGCGGGGTGTAGATCGCCAGCAGCAGAAGCCCGCCCAGCACCGCCACGCCCGACATCATCAGCGCTGGGGTGACCCCGTGCCAGATCTTCAGGTGCGCGTCCGGCAGCTCCGCCGTCCCGCCCAGCACCGCCGCGGTGACGGTGCGCACCAGCGGCTCGGCCAGGAAGGGCGCGAGGCCGATCAGCACCACCAGCCCCACCAGCAGCGCCGGCGGGAACAGCATCCCCGGGCCCGGATCGTGGGGCTTCGAGGGGTAGTCGTCCCGCACCGGGCCAAGGAAGACGTGGCCGATGTAGCGGAACGAATAGGCGGCAGAGAACAGCGCCCCCACCGTCGCCAGCGCCGGCACCAGCCAGGGCAGGCCGAACACGGTGGTATGGGCGGCCTCCTCCAGCATCATCTCCTTCGACAGAAAACCGTTCAGCAGCGGGATCCCCGCCATCGACAGCGCCGCCAGCGTGGCGATCGCGAAGGTCAGCGGCATCAGGTGCCGCAGGCCCCCGAGGCGCGGGATGTGGCGGGTGTGCGCCTCGTGGTCGATGATCCCGGCGGACATGAAGAGCGCCGCCTTGAAGGTAGCGTGGTTGAGGATGTGGAACACCGCGGCCATCGCCCCGAAGGCGGTGCCGGTGCCCAGCAGCATGGTGATGAGGCCAAGGTGCGACACGGTCGAGAAGGCCAGCAGCGCCTTCAGGTCGTGCTTGAACAGCGCGATCACCGCGCCCAGCACCATGGTCACCAGCCCCGCGCCGGTCACCAGCCAGAACCATTCCGGCGTGCCCGAGAGCACCGGCCAGGTGCGCGCCATCAGGAAGATCCCCGCCTTCACCATGGTGGCGGAATGCAGGTAGGCCGACACCGGCGTCGGCGCCGCCATCGCGTGGGGCAGCCAGAAGTGGAACGGGAACTGCGCCGACTTGGTAAAACAGCCCAGCAGGATCAGCAGCAGCGCGGGCAGGTAGAGCGGCGAAGCCTGGATCGCCTCGCGGTTGGCGAGGATCACCGTCAGGTCGTAGCTGCCCGCGATCTCGCCCAGCAACAGCATCCCGCCGATCATCGCCAGCCCGCCCATGCCGGTCACCGTCAGCGCCATCCGGGCGCCCTGCCGGCCCTCGGGCAGGTGCTTCCAGTAGCCGATCAGCAGGAAGGACGACAACGAGGTCAGTTCCCAGAACACCAGCAGCATCAGGATGTTGTCGGACAGCACGATCCCCACCATCGCGCCCTGGAACAGCAGCAGGTAGGTGAAGAACTCTCCCATGTTGTCCTCGCGGGACAGGTAGGACCCCGCGTAGGCGATGATCAGCAGCCCGATCCCCAGGATCAGCGTGGCGAAGAACAGCCCCAGCCCGTCGGCGAAGAGGTTCACGTTCAGCCCCAGCCCCGGCAGCCAGTCCAGCCGCGCGGTGCTGACCTTGCCGGCGGCCACGTCGGGCAGGTGGGTCAGCAGCCCGATCAAGGCGGTCAGCGTCACCAGGAAGGTGGCGGCGGTGCAGGTGCGGCGGCCCGCCCGGATCAGCAGGCCCGGCAGCAGCGCGCCAAGGAACGGCAGTGCGACGATCAGAAATAGCGACATGCGGTCCGGTCTGCTCCCCTCGCGGGCGCCCTCGATGTGCGCCGCCGACTTCCCCCGACCGGGCCACCCCCGGTCCGGCGGCTTTTTAGCACTGATTGACCGGATGAAAACCGGCTATCGCCCCCGGCGGGCCCATCTGCGGCCGTTTGTCCGTGTACATCGCGCATCCGCGGCGTTATGTGCTTGCACCTTATGCGGCCCCGCGGGGCGGCGCCCGGTGCGCGGACGTGCCGGATCAGAACGGACCCTGCCATGCACCAGACCCTCACAGACGCCCTCGCTGCCCGCGGGTACGACACGCTCACTTCCGTGCAGGAGGCGGTGACCGCACCGGAACTCGCCGGCGCGGACCTGCTGGTCTCGGCGCAGACCGGGTCGGGCAAGACCGTGGGTTTCGGCCTTGCCATCGCCTCGACCCTGATGGGCGAGGCAGAGACCCTCGGCCCCGCCGCCGCACCGCTGGCGCTGATCGTGGCGCCGACGCGCGAGCTGGCGCTGCAGGTGATGCGGGAAATCGCCTGGCTCTACGCCGGGGCGGGGGCGCGGGTCGTCTCCTGTGTCGGCGGCATGGACATGCGCGACGAGCGGCGCGCGCTGGAACGGGGCGCCCACGTGGTGGTGGGCACGCCCGGCCGGCTGCGCGACCACATCCAGCGTGGCTCGCTGGAGATGGACGCGCTGCGCGCCGTGGTGCTGGACGAGGCGGACGAGATGCTCGACCTCGGGTTCCGCGAGGATCTGGAGTTCATGCTGGCCGCCGCCCCCGCCGACCGGCGCACGCTGCTGTTCTCGGCCACCGTTCCCCCCGCCATCGCGGCGCTGGCCAAGCAGTACCAGCGCGACGCGGTGCGGGTGACCACGCAAAGCGGCACGCGCCAGCACGCCGACATCTCCTACCAGGCGCTGCAGGTGGCGCAGACCGACGCGGAGAACGCGATCATCAACGTGCTGCGCTACCACGACGCGGCCAATGCCATCGTCTTCGCCAATACCCGCGCCGCGGTGAACCGCCTGACCGCGCGTTTCGCCAACCGCGGATTCGCCGTGGTCTCGCTGTCGGGCGAACTCAGCCAGACCGAGCGGACCCATGCGCTGCAGGCGATGCGCGACGGGCGCGCCCGGGTCTGCGTGGCCACCGACGTGGCGGCGCGCGGCATCGACCTGCCGAACCTTGAACTGGTGGTGCACGCCGACCTGCCCAAGAACACCGAGGGGCTGCTGCACCGCTCCGGCCGCACCGGCCGCGCCGGGCGCAAGGGCATCTCGGCCCTGATCGTGCCCCCGCGCGAGGTCAAGCGCGCCGAGCGGCTGCTGAAGTTCGCCAAGATCCAGGCGGAATGGCTGGCCGCCCCCGGCGCCGAGGAGATCCTGCGCCGCGACGAGGAGCGGCTGCTGAACGATCCCGCCTGGGAAGAGGACGTGACCCCCGAGCAGGCCGATTTCGCCGCCCGCCTGCTGGAAACCCGCAGCCCCGAACAGGTGGCCGCCGCCTACCTGCGGCTTTACCGCACCCGCCAGACCGCGCCAGAGGACCTGTCGCCCCCCGACGCCAAGCCCACCCGCGAGCCGCGCGCGCCCTTCGGCCCCTCGTCCTGGGTGGCGCTGTCGGTCGGCCGCGCCGACCGGGCAGAGCCGCGCTGGATCCTGCCGCTGCTGTGCCGCGCCGGCGACCTGTCGAAGGACGACATCGGCGCGATCCGGGTGCAGGAGAAAGAGACCTTCGTGGAACTGCGCGAGGCCTCGGTGCAGGGGCTGATGTCCCGGCTGGACAGCAACGGCGCACTGGAAGAGGGCGTGACCGTGCGTCCGGCAGAGGCCCCGCCGGCCGGCGGCGCGCGCCCCGAGCGCGGGCCGCGGCCCGCCCGCCGCGAGCGGCCGCCGCGCGAGGACCGCCGCGAGACGCCGGTGCAGGAGATGCCGACCGAGGCTTCGGCTGCGGCAGAGGCCGCTCCAGCCGTTGATGCGCCGGCGCCCCGTGCCGAGAAGCCGCGCGAGGCCAAGCCTTGGTCGGACAAGCCCCGGTCGGACAAGCCGCGCTCGGACGAGCCGCGCTACGACAAGCCGCGCTACGAGAAGCCGGGCGCGGAGGGCGGCCAGCCCGACAAGCGCAAGCCGCGCCACGCCGCGGGCGAGGGCAAACCCTTTCGCGCCAAGGGCCCGGCCGGCGAAGGCAAGCCGTTCCGCGCCAAGGGCCCGGGAGGCGAGGGCAAGCCCTACCGCGCGAAAGGCCCGGGCGGCGAGGGGGGCAAACCGTTCAAGGGCAAGCCCGCCGGCGCCGGCGCGGCCCGCCCCGCCGGCAAGCCGAAACCGGACGCCAAGGACACCTCGAAACGCTTCGAGCGGCCCGGCGCGAAGCCCGGCGGAAAACCGGGTGGCAAACCCTTCGGCAAACCCGGCGGCAAGCCCGGCGCCCGGGGGGGCAAGCCCTCCGGCCCCCGCAGCGGCGGCGACGCCCCCCCACGCCGGGGCCGCTGAACCACGTCCTCGCCCCCCGTAGGGCGGGGTTAACCCTGCCTCGGCGCGACATGAGCCTGCCCGTGGGGTGGCGCTGCCAACCTCCGGCGTAAGCGCTTTATCCCAGCCAAACCCGCGCGCAGAATGATCGTTGCCCTGCAGCTCCACAGCGCCAGCCCGCCGGAACGGGCAGGCGCTCGCCCCCGCGCCTTCGGCTTGTTCGGGGGCTGATCAGCGCTTCGTTCGGAGGTGGTAGGGCGGGGTTCACCCCGCCAAAGCGCAACGCGAGCCTGCCCGTGGGATGGCGCTGCCGACCCCTGAGGTAAACGCTTTATCCTCGCCAAGTCCGCGCGCAGATCGAGCCTTGCCCTGCGGACGACACAGCGCCAGCCCGCCGGGACGGGCAGGCGCTCGCCCCGCGCCTTCGGCTTGTCCGTGGCGGATCAGCGCGTCGTTCGAACGGGCAGAGCGGGGTTCACCCCGCCACGGCGCGACCTCATCCCGCCGGAACCGGCAGGCGCTCGCCCCGCGCCTTCGGCTTGTCCGGGGCGCATCAGCGCATCGTTGAAACGGGGTAGGGCGGGGTTCACCCCGCCGCCACCCCAATCACCCCCGCGAACCTCAAAACGCCACCGCGTCCGCGCCCTTCAGCTGCAGCATCTCCCGCGCCTCGTCGGGCGTCGCGATCTCCAGCCCCATGCCTTCGAGGATCTGCCGCACCTTCGTCACCTGCGCCGCGTTGCTCTCGGCCAGCTTGCCCTTGCCAAGCCACAGCGAATCCTCCAGCCCGACCCGCACGTTGGCGCCCATCGCGGCGGCCATGGCGGCCACCGGCATCTGGTTGCGCCCCGCGCCCAGCACCGACCAGCGGTAGTCGTCGCCGAATAGCCGGTCCGCGGTGCGCTTCATGTGCGCCACGTCCTCGGGGTGCGCGCCGATGCCGCCCAGCAGGCCGAACACCGACTGGACGAACAAGGGCGTGCGCAGCATCCCCCGGTCGTAGAAGTGCTTCAGGTTGTACAGGTGCGAGATGTCGTAGCACTCGAACTCGAACCGCGTGCCGCCCTCGTAGCAGGTCTGCAGCACGTACTCGATGTCCTTGAACGAATTGCGGAACACCAGGTCGCGGCTGGCCTCCAGCGCCTCCGGCTCCCAGTCGTGCCGGAACTCCTTGAACCGGTCCAGCATGGGATAAAGCCCGAAGTTCATCGAGCCCATGTTCAGCGAGGCGACCTCGGGTTTGAAGGTGGCGGCGGGGCGGACCCGTTCCTCGACCTTCATGAAGGGGCTGCCGCCGGTGGTGATGTTCAGCACCGCGTCCAGCCGCTGGCGCAGCACCGGGAGGAAGGGGCGGAAGGCCTCGGGCGACTGGTCGGGGCGGCCGGTCTCCGGATCGCGCGCGTGCAGGTGGATGATCGCCGCCCCGGCCTCGGCCGCGCCGATCGAGGCGTCGATGATCTCCTCGGGGGTCACCGGCAGGTAGGGCGACATCGAGGGCGTGTGGATCGCGCCGGTGACGGCGCAGGTGATGATTGCCTTGGCCATGTGGTCCTATCGCTTCCTTGGTGGCATCAGGTCGGTGATCGTGCCCTCGAACATCTCGGCGGCGAAGTTCACCGTTTCCGAGAGCGTGGGGTGCGGGTGGATGGTGTGGCCGAGATCGACCGCGTCGGCGCCCATCTCGATGGCCAGCGCCACCTCGGCGATCAGGTCGCCCGCGTTCGGCCCCACGATGCCCGCGCCGACCACTCGGTCGGTGTCCTCGTCGAACAGCACCTTGGTCAGCCCCTCGGACCGGCCCAGCGACAGCGAACGGCCCGAGGCGGCCCAGGGGAAGACCCCCTTGCCGACCTTGACGCCCTGCGCCCTGGCCTGCGTCTCGGTCAGCCCGACCCAGGCGACCTCGGGGTCGGTATAGGCGACCGAGGGGATCACCCGGGCGTCGAAGTGCCGGTCGTGCCCCGCGGCCACCTCGGCGGCCACCTTGCCCTCGTGCACCGCCTTGTGCGCCAGCATCGGCTGGCCCACCACGTCGCCGATGGCGAAGATATGCGGCTGCCCGGTGCGCTGCTGGCCGTCCACGGGGATGAAGCCCCGCTCGTCCACCGCCACCCCGGCCTTTTCGGCGTCCACCAGCCCGCCGTTCGGCCTGCGGCCCACCGCCACCAGCACCTTGTCGAAGGTATCGGTGGTGCTGGCGCCCTTGTCGTCCTCGAAGGTGACCTTCAGCCCTTCCTTGGCCGCCTCGACCGCCGTCACCTTGGTCTTCAGCAGGATCTTCTCGTAACGCCCCTCGATCCGCTTGTGCAGCGGCTTCACGATGTCCTTGTCGGCGCCGGGGATGATCTGGTCCATCAGCTCGACGATGGTCACCTGCGATCCAAGCGCGTCGTAGACCGTCGCCATCTCCAGCCCGATGATCCCGCCGCCCAGCACCAGCAGGCGCGGGGGGATGCCGTCCAGTTCCAGCGCGCCGGTGGAATCGATGACGCGCGGATCGTCGTGGGGGATGAAGGGCAGGGTCACGGGTTCGGACCCGGCGGCGATGATGCACTGGTCGAAGCTGACGGTGGTGGCCGCCGCGCCCTCGACGGCGATCATGTTGGGCCCGGTGAAGCGGCCGGTGCCCTCGACCACCTTGACCTTGCGCGCCTTGGCCAGCCCGGTCAGCCCGCCGGTCAGCTGCCTGACGACGCTGTCCTTCCAGCCGCGCAGGCCGTCCAGGTCCACCTCGGGTTTCGCGAAGGAGATGCCATGCTCGCCCATCTCCTCGGCTTCCGAGATCACCTTGGCCGCGTGCAGCAGCGCCTTGGAGGGGATGCAGCCGACGTTCAGGCAGACGCCGCCCAGCACCGGGTTCCGCTCGATCAGGATGACGCTCTTGCCAAGGTCGGCGGCGCGGAAGGCGGCGGTGTAGCCGCCGGGGCCGGAGCCCAGCACCACCACCTCGGCGTGATGCTCGCCGCGCCCGCCCGCCTCGCCGCTCGGCGCCACCGCCTGCGGGGCGGCGGCCGGGGCCTTCTGCGGATCGCCTTGACCCGGCGCGGTATCAGCCGACGCGCTCTCCAGCGTCAGGATGACCGAGCCTTCCGAGACCCTGTCGCCCTCCTTCACCGCGATGGCGGCGACCTTGCCGGCGGCGGGCGAGGGGACCTCCAACGTCGCCTTGTCGCTTTCCAGCTCGATCAGCGGGTCCTCGGCGGCCACGGTGTCGCCCACCGCCACCAGCACGTTGATGACCGGCACGTCCGAGAAGTCGCCGATGTCGGGAACCTTCACTTCCATGACGCGCCTCCTACAGCATCAGCCGGCGCATGTCGCCGAGCAGTTGTTTCAGCGTGGCGCAGAACCGCGCCGCCAGCGCGCCGTCGATGGCGCGGTGGTCGTAGGACAGCGACAAGGGCTGCATCAGCCGCGGCACGAAGGTCTCGCCGTCCCAGACCGGGGCCATCTTGGACCGGGTCAGGCCGAGGATCGCCACCTCGGGGGCGTTGACGATGGGGGTGAAGGAGGTGCCGCCGATCCCGCCCAGCGACGAGATGGTGAAGGAGGCGCCCGACATGTCCTCGCCCCGCAGCTTGCCGTCGCGGGCCTTGGCGGAGAGTTCTCCCAGCTCCTTCGAGATCGCGGTGATCCCCTTGCGGTCGGCGTCGCGGATCACCGGCACCACCAGCCCGTTCGGCGTGTCGGCGGCGAAACCGATGTGGAAGTAGTCCTTGCGGATCAGCTTGTCCCCGTCCGGGTGCAGCGAGGAATTCACCTCCCAGTGCTGGCGCAGCGCCGAGACGGCGGCCTTGATCACGAAGGACAGCAGCGTGACGCGGTAGCCCTCTTTCTTGGCCTCTGCGTCCAGCTCGCGGCGGAAGGCGTCGAGGTCGGTGATGTCCGCCTCTTCGTTGTGGGTCACGTGCGGGATGTTCAGCCATGACCGGTGCAGCGCCGGGCCCGAGAGCTTCTTGATGCGCGGCATCTCGACGTTCTCGGTGGGCCCGAACTTCGAGAAGTCCACCGCCGGGATCGGCGGGATGCCCATGCCGCCCTGCGGCGCGGTGCCGGAGGCGGGGGCGGGGGCGCTGGCTTTCAGCGCCTCGGTCACGTCCTCGCGCAGGATGCGCCCTTTGCGGCCCGAGCCGTTGATACGCGCAAGGTCCACCCCGAGCTGCCGCGCGAAGGCGCGGACCGAGGGCGAGGCGTGGGGCTTCGAAAATCCCGCGTCGGTGACGGCGGGGGCGGGCTGCGGCGCGGCGGGCTGGGCGGGGGCGCTTGCCGCCTTCGGCTGCTCGCTGGCGGCGGGCGCGGGTTTCGGCGCCTCTGCGCCCTCATCCGCGCCCTCGGTCTCCAGCGTCATGATCACGCTGCCCTCGGACACGCGGTCGCCCTCGGCCACGCGGATCTCTGCCACCTTGCCAGCGAGCGGGCTTGGCACCTCCATCGTCGCCTTGTCGCTTTCCAGCTCCAGCAGCGGGTCTTCCTTGCCCACGCTGTCGCCCACGCTTACCAGGATCGTCACCACCGGCACATCGCTGAAATCGCCGATGTCGGGCACCTTCACTTCGGTCGCCATTGTCATTCTCCTCCTTCGGCGTTCACACGAGACGCGGGTTCGGCTTCGCGCCGTCGATGTCGTACTTGTCGAGCGCGGCGCGCAGGTCCTCGTCGGTCACCTTGCCCTCGCGGTGCAGGTCCACCATCGCCGCGGCGGCGATGTGGAAGGGGTCCACCTCGAAGAAGCGCCGCAGGTTCACCCGGCTGTCGGAGCGGCCGAAGCCGTCGGTGCCCAGCACGGTGAAGCGGGTGCCCTCGGGGATGAAACCGCGGATCTGCTCTGCGTAGTTCTTCATGTAGTCGGTGACGGCGACGATCGGCCCCGTGGTGTCCTCCAGAATCTGGGTCACGTAGGGCACGCGCTGCGGCGACAGCGGGTTCAGCCGGTTCCAGCGCGCCGCGTCCTGTCCGTCGCGGGCCAACTCGTTGAAGCTGGTGGCAGACCAGATGTCGGCGGTGACGTCGAAATCCTCGGACAGCATCTGCGCGGCCTTGATCGCCTGCACCAGGATGGTGCCGGAGCCCATGAGGTTCACGTGCCGCTCTCCCGGCGCCTCCCCGCGCAGCCGGTAAAGGCCGCGGATGATGCCGTCCTCGCAGCCCTCCGGCATCTCGGGATGGGCGTAGTTCTCGTTCATCAGCGTCAGGTAGAAGAACACGTCCTCCTGCTCGACGAACATGCGCTGCAGCCCGTGGCGCACGATCACCGCCACCTCGTGCTGGAAGGTGGGATCGTAGCTGATGCAGTTGGGGATGGTGCCGGCAAGGATGTGGCTGTGCCCGTCCTCGTGCTGCAGCCCCTCGCCGTTCAGCGTGGTGCGCCCGGCGGTGCCGCCCAGCATGAAGCCGCGCGCGCGGCTGTCGCCGGCGGCCCAGGCAAGATCGCCGATCCGCTGGAACCCGAACATCGAGTAGTAGATGTAGAACGGGATCATCGGCACGCCGTGGTTGGAATACGAGGTCGCCGCCGCGATCCAGTCGGCCATGGCGCCCGCCTCGTTGATGCCCTCCTGCAGCACCTGGCCGGTCTCGCTCTCGCGGTAGTACATCATCTGGTCCGCGTCCTGCGGCGTGTAGTTCTGCCCCAACGGGTTGTAGATGCCGACGGAACGGAACAGCCCCTCCATCCCGAAGGTGCGGCTTTCGTCCGGCACGATCGGCACCACGCGCTGGCCGATTGTCTTGTCGCGCAGCAGCGTGGTCAGGATCCGCACGAAGGCCATGGTGGTGGAGATCTCGCGCTCTCCAGTGCCGTCCAGCTGCGACTTGAAGGAGGCCAGCGGCGGGATTTCCAGCTTCTCCGAGGCCGAGTGGCGCTGCGGGAAGGGCCCGCCCAGCGCCTTGCGCCGTTCCTCCAGATAGGCCTTCTGCGCGTTGTTCAGCCGCACGAAGGGGGCCTTGGGCAGGTCCTCGTCGCTGACGGGAATGCGGAAGCGATCGCGGAAGGCGCGCAGCTGGTCCTCGGCCAGCTTCTTCTGCTGGTGGGTGATGTTCTGGCCCTCGCCGGCGTTGCCCATGCCGTAGCCCTTGACGGTCTTGACCAGCAGGCAGGTGGGCTCTCCGGCATGGCCGGCGGCGCGGGAGAAGGCGGTGTAGACCTTGTCGGGATCGTGCCCGCCCCGGCGCAGCGCCCAGATCTGGTCGTCGCTCCAGTCCGCCACCAGCGCGGCGGTCTCGGGGTACTTGCCGAAGAAATGCTCGCGGATATAGGCGCCGTCCTTCGACTTGAAGGTCTGGTAGTCGCCGTCCACCGTCTCGTCCATCAGCTGGCGCAACCGGCCGGAGGTGTCGTTCTCCAGCAGCTCGTCCCAGCCCTGGCCCCAGAGCAGCTTGATCACGTTCCAGCCGGCGCCGCGGAAGTCGCCCTCCAGCTCCTGCACGATCTTGCCGTTGCCGCGCACCGGCCCGTCCAGCCGCTGCAGGTTGCAGTTCACCACGAAGATCAGGTTGTCCAGCTTCTCGCGCACGGCAAGGTCGATGGCGCCGCGGCTTTCCGGCTCGTCCATCTCGCCGTCGCCGAGAAAGCACCAGACCTTGCGGTCGGCCATGTCGATCAGGCCGCGGTTGTGCATGTATTTCATGAACCGCGCCTGGTAGATCGCCATCAGCGGGCCAAGCCCCATGCTGACGGTGGGAAATTGCCAGTAATCCGGCATCAGCCAGGGATGCGGGTAGGACGACAGACCTTCGCCGCCCACCTCCGAGCGGAAATTCTCCAGCTGCGCCTCGGTCAGGCGGCCTTCCATGAAGCTGCGGGCGTAGATGCCGGGGATCACGTGGCCCTGGAAGAACACCAGGTCGCCGCCGTGGCTGTCGGACCGCGCGCGCCAGAAATGATTCAGCCCGATATCGTACATCACCGCCGAGGAGGCGAAGGAGGCGATGTGCCCGCCGTACTCGCTGGTCACCTTGTTGCGCCGCACCACGGTGGCCATGGCGTTCCAGCGGTTGATGGTGCGGATCCGCCATTCCATCTCCAGGTCGCCCGGGAATTCCTCCTGGTCGTCCGGCGGAATGGTGTTCTGGTAGGGCGTGGTGGCAGAGAAGGGCAGGCTCGCCCCGGCGGCGCGGGCCTGCTGCACCGCCTTGTCCAGCAGGAAGTGCGCCCGGGCGGCGCCGTCGCGGGCGATGACGTCCTCCACCGCCTCCTGCCACTCCAGGGATTCCACGGGATCGGCGTCGACAATGGGTTTCGTCATGGAAATCTCCTCCTTGGCCCATAAGGTTGAGCCCCTTTCCGCCGGACCTGCAACCATTCTCTCGCCCACATCGCGCCCGTATCGCGCCCCGGGCCGCCCCCCGCGCCCCGCCCCTGCTTCTTCTTGTCGGCAAATACCTCGGGGGGGCCGCCGCAGGCGGCGGGGGGCGGCGCCCCCCTCGCGGCCCGCCACAGGCCGTCCCGGCGCAGGCGGCGCTTGACATTCCGCACCGCAGCGACGATGTGCACTTCCAGGACGCAAACGTTCTGCCGCGTGAGCAGAAGGCCGGAACCGGCCACAGGCGTGCGTCCCACCGTTTCCCACATCACGCGAGGAGGCCGCGCCGCCCAATGGGCCGGGCGCACTCACTACGCATTCCCGCGGGCCACCGGGCCCGGCGGGTTCACACTTGCGCGGGCCCCGGCCCGCCGGAAGGACACTTATGAGTTTCGAGACCCTGGGCCTGAACCCCCGTATCGTGAAGCAGCTGACCACCCTCGGCATCACCGAACCCACGCCGATCCAGCGCGACGCGATCCCCCACGCCATGGCGGGCCGCGACGTGATGGGGCTGGCGCAGACCGGCACCGGCAAGACCGCCGCCTTCGGTCTGCCGCTGATCCACGCGCTGCTGTCGCAGGGCGTCGCGCCCGAGCCGAAGGCCGCCACCGGCCTGATCCTCGCCCCGACGCGCGAGCTGGCCAAGCAGATCCACGACACCCTCGCCAGCTTCACCCGCGGCGGGCACCTTAAGGTGGCCGTGGTGGTGGGCGGCGTGTCGATGAACAAGCAGATCGACACCATGCGCCGCGGCGCGGACCTGTTGATCGCCACCCCCGGCCGGCTGATGGACCTGGTGGAGCGCAAGGCGGTCCGGCTGGACCAGACCCGGTTCCTGGTGCTGGACGAGGCCGACCAGATGCTGGACATGGGCTTCATCCACGCGCTGCGGAAGATCGCGCCGCTGCTGCGCCGTGACCGGCAGACGATGATGTTCTCGGCCACCATGCCGAAACTGATGGCCGATCTGTCGTCGCAGTTCCTCACCGACCCGGTGCGTGTCGAGGTGGCCCGCCCCGGCGTCGCCGCCGACAAGATCCGCCAGTCGGTGCACTACGTGCCGCAGGCCGAGAAACCGGCGCTGCTGCGCGAGCTGCTGGGCCGTCACACCGACGAGCTGTCGCTGGTCTTCGCGCGCACCAAGCACGGGTCCGAGCGGCTGATGAAGCAGCTGGTGGCCGGCGGCTTCCGCGCCGCCTCGATCCACGGCAACAAGTCGCAGAACCAGCGCGACCGCGCGATCCGCGACTTCAAGGCGGGCGAGGTGACGGTGCTGGTGGCCACCGACGTCGCGGCACGGGGGATCGACATTCCCGACGTGCGCCACGTCTACAACTACGACCTGCCCAACGTGCCGGAGAACTACGTGCACCGCATCGGCCGCACCGCGCGGGCCGGGGCATCCGGGCACGCGGTGGCCTTCTGCTCGCCCGACGAGACGGGCGAACTGCGGGCGATCCAGAAGGTCCTGAAGACCGACATCGAGACCGCCGGCGGCCGCCCGTGGGAGCCCGAGCGCGGCGCCGCCCGCAAGCCCGACGCCGCGGCGCCCGCCAAGCGCCGCCGCCGCCGGCCCGCCCGCGGCCGCGGCATGTCCCGCGCCGCGTAAGTATTCAAGCAGCCGGCCCCTCCGCGGGGCCGGCGCGCTACCAGTCCAGCACGACCTTCCCGGCCTTGCCCGAGATCATCGCGCGGAAGCCTTCCTCGTAATCGTCGATCTTCAGCCGGTGGGTGATCAGCCCCGACAGGTCCAGCCCGCTCTGGATCAGGGCGATCATCTTGTACCAGGTCTCGAACATCTCGCGGCCGTAGATGCCCTTGATGTGCAGCATCTTGAAGATGATCCGGTTCCAGTCCACCGCGAACTCGGTGGGCGCGATGCCGAGCAGGGCGATCTTGCCGCCGTTGTTCATGGTCTCGATCATGTCGCGCATGGCGGGGGCGGCGCCGGACATCTCCAGCCCCACGTCGAACCCCTCGGTCATGCCCAGCCGCGCCATCACCGCGCGCAGGTCCTCGGCGCCGGCGTTGACCACGTTCTCCAGCCCCATCTTCCGCGCCAGCGCGATGCGGTAGTCGCTGAGGTCGGTGATCACCACCTTCCGCGCCCCCACCTTCTGCGCCACCAGCGCGCCCATGATGCCGATCGGCCCAGCGCCGGTGACCAGCACGTCCTCGCCCACCAGGTCAAAGCTGAGCGCGGTGTGCACCGCGTTGCCGAAGGGGTCGAGGATCGCGCCGATCTCGTCGGGCACGTCCTCGGGCAGGGGGACCACGTTGGCCTCGGGGATGCAGAGGTATTCCGCGAAACTGCCGGGGCGGTTGACGCCCACGCCTTGGGTGTTGCGGCACAGCTGGCCCCGCCCGGCGCGGCAGTTGCGGCAGGTGCCGCAGACGATGTGCCCCTCGCCGCTGACCCGCTGGCCCTTGCGGAACTTCACCGCCGCCGCACCGGTCTCGACGATCTCGCCGCAGAACTCGTGGCCCACCACCATGGGCACCGGCACGGTCTTGGCCGACCACTCGTCCCACTTCCAGATGTGCACGTCGGTGCCGCAGATGGCGGACTTCTTCACCTTGATCAGCACGTCGCCCGGCCCCGGCTCCGGCACCGGCACGCGCTGCATCCAAAGCCCCTCGCGCGGGTGCGCCTTGACCAGGGCGCGCATCTCGTTGCTGCTCATCGGATCACCTCCAGCTCGCGCCCCGTCTCGACGAAGGCGGCGATGGCGCGGTCCAGTTCCTCGGTGGAGTGGGCCGCCGACATCTGGGTGCGGATGCGGTCCTGCCCGCGCGGCACCACCGGGAAGCTGAAGGGCGCCACGAAGACGCCGCGCGCGTCCAGCCGCCGCGCCATCTCCTGCGCCAGCTTGGGATCGCGCAGCATGACCGGGATGATCGGGTGCTCGCCCGGCAGCAGGTCGAACCCCGCCGCCCCCATTTCCCGCCGGAAGTGCGCCGCGTTGCGCATCAGCCGGTCGCGCAGGCCGCTGCCGGTCTCCAGCAGGTCCAGCACCTTCAGCGAGGTGGCCGCGATCACCGGCGCCAGCGCGTTCGAGAAGAGGTACGGCCGCGAGCGTTGCCGCAGCCAGTCGATCACCGGCGCCGGTCCCGAGGTATAGCCGCCAGAGGCCCCGCCCAGCGCCTTGCCCAGCGTGCCGGTCACCAGCGTCACCCGGTCGGTGACGCCGAAATGCTCCGGCGTGCCGCGCCCGCCCTGGCCCATGAAGCCCACGGCGTGGCTGTCGTCCACCATGACCATGGCGTCGTGCTTTTCCGCCAGATCGCAGATCTCCGGCAGCTTCGCCAGGTAGCCGTCCATCGAGAACACCCCGTCCGTGGCGATCAGCCGGAACCGGCAATCCGCCGCCTCGGTCAGCCGCGCCTCCAGCTCCGCCATGTCGGAGTTGGCGTAGCGCAGCCGCCGCGCCTTGCACAGGCGCACCCCGTCGATGATCGAGGCGTGGTTCAGCGCGTCCGAGATGATCGCGTCCTCGGGGCCCAGAACCGTCTCGAACAGCCCGGTATTGGCGTCGAAGCAGCTGGAATAGAGGATCGTGTCCTCCAGCCCCAGGAACCGCGACATCCGCGCCTCCAGCTCCTTGTGCACGTCCTGGGTGCCGCAGATGAAGCGCACCGAGGACATCCCGTAGCCCTTCCGCTCCAGCGAGGCCCGCGCCGCCTGCACCAGCTCCCCGTTGTCGGAGAGGCCGAGGTAGTTGTTGGCGCACAGGTTGATCACCTGCCGCCCGGACTCCAGCGAGACGGTGCCGGACTGGGGCGAGGCGATCACCCGCTCGCTGCGGTACAGGCCCTCGGTCCTCAGGGTCTCCAGCTCATCGGCGATATGCGACAGGAAGCGGTCGGTCATGGGATCCTCGCGTGGTGCTGCGGGACAGGGGTACACCAGCGGGGGGACGGATGGGAGGGGGGAGGTTGGGCGGGAAGCTGCCGTTCGCCGCGCGTCGGACGAATGACCAAGATGCGCACGAAGCGGGCCGTGTGTCGAGGAGAGAACTTTGCAGCGAGCACGGATGAGCAGCGGCAATTCAAAAAAGTAGCGGGAGAAGGAAGGCGGGATGAATGCCTGCCTGCACCGCCGAGCTTACGATCCCGTGAAGCATCCCTTATATCCATGCCTCGAGCACCGAATTCAGGATGATTATTGATGAGTGATGACAGTGACGACAGCCAAGGCGATAGTGAAAGGCCCCCGAAGAAGAAAGGCGTCGATCTTGCCGCTTTGAGCGAACAACTGAAGGCTCAGGGATATGATGGCGGCGAAAGGGGGGAGGCTCTGAAGAAAGCCATGAAAGACCTGGAGCGGCAGATGGAACCGCTTCGCCATGTGCAAGAGCAGATGAAGCATCTCCAAGGGCCTTCGGGGCATGAGGGTATCGCTGCGAAGCTGGCTGAAGACGCGAAACGCTATTCTGCCGTTCAGGAGCAGATGGAGAAGGCGCTTGAGCCCTATCGTGGTCTCCAAGATCGCATGAAAAGCCTGGGGCTCTCCGCCGGGGAAGATTCCGCCATTGGCCGTGTTGCAAAGCAGATTGCCGACCAGCAGCGTGCGATCGAGGCAATACGCCCCCATATCCCCGAACATCTGGAGAAGGCTGAGCCTCGACTGCCTAACATCGAACAGATCAAGTTGCCGCAGAACCCGCTCCTTGAGACCAACGAGCGCCTCCAACGTATCGAAGAACGGTTTGAGCAGATGCAGGGCATCGCCACAGATGCTGCGCAAATCGCCAATGGCCTGCAAGGTGCCGCTGCCGAGTTCCTTCAGAAGTTCGAGAAGGCCGCTGCGGATAACGACCGCACCGCGGGGCGGGCTATCTGGATCGGTGTTATCGCTGTGATGATTGCCATTGCCATGCCAGCCGTCCAGATCGGCTATTCTGAGTTCCGACGCACGCCCGACAACGGCCCCGAGATTCAGTCTGCCCTCGAGGACGTGCAGGCTGAGGTAGCCGGTTTGCGCGATGCTCAGGCTCAAGCGTCGGCGCAGCTTGGAGAGATCATTGGTTCATCGAATGACGAGACTGCGAAGGTCCTCCGCGAAATCCGCGACCTGCTGTCGAACCGTTCTGCGCCGGTAGGGACGGTGCTTGAAGAGGTTCCGCAGTAGGAAAGCTACCGATATTAAGATGGAATAAAGACCGCGTTGAGGAATGACCGCGAGGCGCCGAAACCGCTCATGTAGCATATCCTGCGCGAAGGTCGGCTCAGGGCCGTCGTTGACTGCGGCGAGACCACCGCACCGGGGTCAGGAATTGATATCTGCGCGGGGGCGTCGGCGGCGGCGATGCGCAGGAGGACCGGAATATGCGCGTCCGCTGCACGCCGCCGTCGGCACGACGACCCGTTGGCTACCAGCACAACCGGCGGAACCAGTTTCGCTGCCGAGCGTTCCTTGAGTATGGAAATGAATTGCGAACGTCACGGTGCCGGACCACCGTTGCTCCTGGTTCACGGGCTGGGTGGAAGCGTCCGGTCCTGGGACGGCATCCTGCCGATGCTTGCTCGCGGACACGAAGTCATATTGGTTGATCTGCCTGGGCACGGGGTGTCTCCGGCGCTTCCGGGGCGCCAGACGATCGCCGCCTATGCGGACGCGCTTGAGCACTTCATCGATCGGAACGGGCTCGGCGGCGTCGATACCGTCGGCAGTTCTGTCGGCGCGCGGCTGGTGCTGGAATTGGCAAGGCGCGGTATAGGCGGCCACACGGTCGCTTTTGATCCCGGCGGTTTCTGGCGCGGCTGGGAGACGGCCTGGTTCCGCTCCACGCTTGCCGCCTCGGTCCGGCTGGTGCGCCTCCTGCGTCGGCGCACTCCGGCGCTCTCGCACAGCCGCGCCGCGCGGGCCGTTCTGCTCGCGCAACTATCGGCGAGGCCCGGCGCCCTCGATCCCCTGCTGGTCCAGAACGAGTTGACAGCCATAGCCGAGACAGACGTGTTCGACGCGATGCTGCGCGAACTGGCGCGCGGTCCGTTGCAGGAGGGGACCGCCACACCTCCGGGCCGCGTGACGATTGGCTGGGGCCGTCAGGACCGTCTCCTGCTGCCACGTCAGGCGGAGCGCGCACAAGCGGCCTTCCCCACCGCGCGATTGCACTGGTTCGAGCGGTGTGGCCACTTCCCGCAATGGGACCGCCCGAAAGAGGCCGCAGAGGTCATCTTGCAAACGATTGCGAGATGAGGCGCGGACAATGGACGTGATCTCTCACGCGCGGTCCAGTTCCTCGAGAAACTGCATGATGAGAGGGAGATAACTCGAGCGGATGCTTCCTTTGTCCGCTCCGCCGACCTTCACCTTCAAAAATTATGCGCCAGGGATGAATGGCCGATATCGTGAAGCTGCGTCGCAGCGTTCCATCAAGCCAATGGTAGACTTGGGCCGGCCGCGACATAGCGGCTCATGCGCCTCGGCACAAACTGCCACCGAAGGCCCGTCTCAGCGCAACAATCATTCACTCAAGCCCCCCTATCGCGCGCTCTTCCGCCCTTTCCTGCCCATCCCCGACGTCACCCCAACACCCCACTTGCCGCCTCCCTCCGCCTCCGACATCATCCGCGCATTCAAACGACGCCGCGGGGGCCCCGGTCCGCAGCGGCGCGACTAGGGAGATCCGACATGAAACACACCAGAAGCCTGGCGCTTTCCGCCTTCCTTTGCAGTACCATCCTCGCCGGCAGCGCGCTGGCGCAGCAGACCCATCCCGAAACCGGCGATCCGCTGGCCGAGGATCAGACCTTCACCTACCGCGTTCTGGACGAGCACAGCTCGGTCGATCCGCAGGTGGTCGAGGACGTCTCCGGCTCCGAGATCGTGCGGGACCTGTTCGAGGGGCTGCACAACCAGGACGCCGAGGGCAACCTGGTTCCGGGCGTGGCCACCGGCTACGACGTCTCGGACGACAAGAAGACCTACACCTTCCACCTGCGCCCCGAGGCCAAGTGGTCGAACGGCGATCCCGTCACGGCGCAGGACTTCGTCTTCGCCTGGCGCCGCGCGGTGGATCCGGCGCTCGGCTCGCCCTACCAGTGGTTCATGGAGCTGATGTCGATCGAGAACGCCGGCGCCATCATCAAGGGCGAGGCCGCGCCGGACACGCTGGGCGTGCGCGCGGTGGACGACGCCACCTTCGAGGTTACGCTGTCGGCCCCGCTGCCCTACTTCCCGCAGATGACCACCCACGCCACCACCTTCCCGGCGCCGCAGAAGGTGGTCGAGGAGCACGGGCAGGACTGGACGCGCCCAGAGAACATCGTCTCGAACGGCGCCTACGTGCTGACGGAGCACCTGCCCAACGAGCGCTCGGTGCGCGAGCGCAACGAGATGTACTGGGACAACGAGAACACCATCATCGACAAGGTCGTCGCGCTGGTGATCAACGACGAGAACGTCGCCCTGACCCGCTACATGGCCGGAGAGCTGGACCGCACCGAGGTGCCCGCCGGCCAGTTCCCGCGTCTGAAGGAAGAGCACCCGGACGAGGCGATCAGCTTCCCGCGCCTGTGCAACTACTACTACACCTTCAACCTCAGCGACTCCGGCCCCGAGGCCTTCAAGGACCCGAAGGTTCGCAAGGCGCTGGCGCTGGCGGTGGACCGCGACATCATCACCAAGAACGTCAAGGCGGGCGGCGAGCCGCCGGCCTACAGCTTCACCCCCGCCGCCGTGGCGGGGTTCGAGCCGCCGGCGAGCGAGATGGCCTCGATGACCCAGGCCGAGCGTGACGAGATGGCCAAGCAGCTGCTGGAAGAGGCCGGCTACGGCCCCGACAACCCGCTGTCCTTCTCCATGGTCTACAACACCGACGAGGCCCACCAGAAGGTGGCTGTGGCGATGAGCCAGATGTGGAAGCAGAAGCTTGGCGTCCAGGTCGAGATGTCGAACATGGAATGGAAGGTCTTCCTGGAAGAGCGCGGCAACCAGAACTACGAACTGGCTCGCGGCGCCTGGTGCGGCGACTACAACGAGGCCTCGACCTTCCTCGACCTGCTGCAGTCCGACTCCGGCTACAACGATGGCAAGTACGCCAACCCCGAGTATGACAAGCTGCTGGCCGAGGCGAAGACCGCCGACGACACCACCGAGCTTTACACCCGGGCCGAGCAGATCGTGGCCGAGGACATGCCGGTGATCCCGATCTACCACTACGCCGGGGTCTACATGCTGGACAGCGACGTCGGCAACTGGCCGACCGGCAACGTCGAGCAGAACTGGTACTCCAAGAACCTGTACAAGAAGGCCGAGTGATCGGCGCAGGGGCGGGGCGCTGGCCCCGTCCCCGGCTGCACCCGCCCCGGGCCCGTCCCGGGGCGGGTGACGCATTCAGGGTATCCACGCAATGCTGTCCTACATCCTCCGCCGTCTCCTGGTCGCGATCCCCACGCTGCTGCTGCTGGTGGTCGCCTCGTTCTTCCTGATGCACGTCGCGCCCGGCGGCCCCTTCACCTCGGAGCGGCCGCTGCCGCCGGCGGTGCTGGCGAACATCGAGGCGCGCTACGGGCTGGACCAGCCGCTGTGGAAGCAGCTCTGGGACTACCTGACCAACATCGTGCTGTACTTCGACTTCGGCCCCTCGTTCCGGTTCAAGGACCGCGACGTCAACGACATCATCGCCCAGGGCCTGCCGATCTCGCTGACCTACGGGTCGCTGTCCTTCCTGGCGGCGACGCTGGTGGGGGTGGGTCTGGGCATCGCGGCCGCGATCCGGCACAACAGCTGGCTGGACTACGCCGCCGTCAGCCTCGGCATCGCGGCGCAGGCGCTGCCCAACTTCATCATGGGGCCGATCCTGATCCTGACCTTCACCCTCTGGCTGGGGCTGCTGCCCGGCGGCGGCTGGAACGGCGGTCAATGGGAATACCTGGTGATGCCGGTGATCGCGCTGTCCACCAGCTACATGGGCAGCATCGCCCGGATCACCCGCTCGTCGATGCTGGAGGTGCTGAACTCCAACTTCATCCGCACCGCCCGCGCCAAGGGGCTGCCGGGCCACAGCGTCATCTGGCGCCACGCGCTGAAGCCGACGCTGCTGCCGGTGATCTCCTACCTCGGGCCGGTCTTCGTCTACGTGCTGACCGGCTCGGTCTTCGTCGACCTGTACTTTTCCACCGGCGGGCTGGGGCAGAGCTACGTCAGCTCGGCCCTGACGCGCGACTACGCGGTGCTGCTGGGGGTGACGATCCTCTACGGCGCGCTGACGGTGGTCGTGAACCTGCTGACGGACCTGGCCTACGCCTGGTTCGACCCCAAGATCCGCTACTGAGGAACCGTCCATGTTCGGCAGATCCGAAAAGGCCGGCGCGCTGGCCTCCGACATCACCGACTACACCGCGGTACGCGGCCGCTCGCTGTGGCGCGACGCGCGCGAGCGGTTCGTGCGCAACAAGGCGGCCATGGCCAGCCTGCTGGTGCTGGGGCTGATCGTGCTGTTCGTGATCCTCGGCCCGTTCTTCGCGCAGTGGAGCAACGAGGAAATCGACTGGTCCCGCATGGGCGACATCCGCGGCGCCGGCGCCCCCTCGGTCGAGACGGGGCACTTCTTCGGCCTCGACGAGCTGGGCCGCGACCTCTACGCCCGGGTGATCCAGGCCACCCGCACCTCGCTGCTGGTGGGGCTGATCGGCGCCTCGATGGCGTTGGTGGTCGGCACCGCCTGGGGGATCGTCGCGGGCTTCTACGGCGGCCGGCTGGACAGCGTGATGATGCGGGTGGTGGACGTGCTGCTGGCGATCCCGCTGACGCTGGTGATCATCCTGATCCTGGTGATCGCCGGGCGCAGCTTCGTGGCGCTGTTCCTGGCGCTGGGGGCTGTGTCATGGCTGACCATGTCGCGCATCGTGCGCGGCCAGACGCTGGCGCTGAAGACCCGCGAGTTCATCGAGGCCGCCCGCGCCGGCGGCGTGTCCGAACCGGTGATCATCTGGCGCCACATCCTGCCCAACCTGCTGGGGGTGGTGATCGTCTACGCCTCGCTGCTGGTGCCGGAAATGATTTTGGCGGAATCCTTCATCTCCTTCCTCGGCCTCGGCATCTCGGAACCCCATACCTCGCTGGGCCGGCTGATCGCCGAGGGGGCGGGCACCATGGCCTACGGCACCCTGTGGCAGCTGCTGATCCCGCTGTTCTTCTACGTCACCATCATCATCACGATGTTCTTCATCGGCGACGGGCTGCGCGACGCGCTCGATCCCAAGGACCGCTGACCATGACCGAGCGCGAGACCGTCCTGGACGTGCGCGACCTGCACGTCGGCTTCGACACCCCCGACGGCCACGTCGAGGCGGTGCGCGGCATCTCCTTCGACATCCGCGCGGGCGAATGCCTGGGGATCGTCGGCGAAAGCGGCTCCGGCAAGAGCCAGACGTTCATGGCCGGGATGGGCCTGCTGCCGCCGAACGGGCGGGCGCGGGGCTCTGTGCGGCTGCTGGACCGCGAGATCCTGAACCTGCCGCCGGCGCGGCTGAACAAGGTGCGCGGCGACGACGTGGGGATGATCTTCCAGGACCCGCTGACCGCCCTGACGCCGCACCTGCGCGTGGGCGAGCAGATGGCCGAGGTGCTGAAGGTGCACCGGGGCCTGTCCGGCGCCGAGGCGCGGCGCGAGTGCCTCGATTGGCTGGAACGGGTGCACATCCCCGAGGCCGCGCGCCGCCTGCGCCAGTACCCGCACGAGCTGTCGGGCGGCATGCGCCAGCGGGTGATGATCGCCCAGGCGATGCTTTGCGATCCGCGGCTGCTGATCGCGGACGAACCCACCACCGCGCTGGACGTGACGGTGCAGGCCGAGGTGCTGGACCTGATCGCCGAGCTGCAGAAGGAACGCGGCACCGCGGTGGCGCTGATCACCCACGACATGGGGGTGGTGGCGCGCATGTGCGACCGCATCCAGGTGATGCGCCTCGGCGCCTTCGTCGAGGAGGGGCCGGTGGAACAGATTTTCGCCGCGCCGCGCCACGACTACACCCGCAAGCTGCTGGAGGCGATGCCCCGCATCGACAAAGGAGAGGCCCGCCCGGCCCCGGAAAACGCGGCGCCGATCCTCGAGGTGGAGGACCTGAAGGTCCACTTTTCCATCCGCATGGGCGGCGGGCTGTTCGGCCGGCATGTGCCGCTGAAAGCGGTGAACGGGGTCAGCTTCTCGCTGGCCGAGGGCGAGACCCTGGGCGTGGTGGGCGAAAGCGGCTGCGGCAAGTCCACCCTGGCGCGCGCGGTGCTGCGGCTGGTGGAGCCGACGGGGGGGCAGGTCAGCTGGCTCGGCCGCCCGCTGACGGGGCTGGAGCGGCGCGAGATGATCCGCGCCCGCAAGGACCTGCAGATCGTGTTCCAGGACCCGCTGGCCAGCCTCGATCCGCGCATGACCGTCTCGTCCTCGATCGCCGAGCCGCTGAAGACCTTCCGCCCGGACCTGACGGGGCGCGAACGGCGCGAGGCGGTGCAGGAGATGATGGAGCGCGTCGGGCTGGAGGCGGCGATGTTCAACCGCTACCCGCACGAGCTGTCGGGCGGCCAGAACCAGCGGGTCGGCATCGCCCGGGCGATGATCAACAAGCCGCGGCTGATCATCTGCGACGAGGCGGTCAGCGCGCTGGACGTGTCGATCCAGGCGCAGATCATCGGGCTGCTGAAGGACCTTCAGGCCGAGTTCGGGATGTCGATGATCTTCATCAGCCACGACCTGTCGGTGGTGCGGGCGATCTCGAACCGGATCATGGTGCTCTACCTCGGCCGGGTGGTGGAACTGGCGGATGCCGACACCATCTGCGCCCGCCCGCGCCACCCCTATACCCAATCGCTGATCTCGGCGGTGCCGATCCCCGACCCGGTGGCCGAACGCAGCCGCCAGCGCCTGCGCCTGCCGGGCGAACTGCCCTCCCCCATGGACCCCCGCGCCGCGCTGCGGTTCCTGCCCAGCCGGCTGGAGGCGGGCGAGACCGACTACACCCCGCGGCTGCAGCAGGTGGCGCCGGGCCACGTGGTGGCCGAGCACGACCCGCTGGAGCGCATCCTGTCCGGCCCGGCGCGCCGCGCCGAACCGGCCTGACGGAGCGCCTTCGGCGCAAGATCTTACGTGGGTGGAAGGGGGCGCTGCCCCCGCCGCGGCCTGCGGCCGCGACTCCCCCGGGATACTTTGAAACCAGAGACATGCAGGAAGGGGGCCCTGCTTCTTTTGGTTCCAAATATCCCGGGGGTGCGGGGGCAGCGCCCCCGCCCGGCCTAGCCGTAGTGCGCCACGGGGGTGCCGGCGAGCGCCGACATGTTCAGCAGCCCGCGCGCGGTGATCGAGGGGGTGACCACGTGGGCGCGGTTGCCCATGCCCATCAGGATCGGCCCGACCTCGAGCCCGCCGGCCTTCATCTTCAGCACGTTGCGCACCCCAGAGGCGGCGTCGGCCGAGGAGAAGACCAGCACGTTCGCCGCCCCCTCGAAGCGCGAGTGGGGCAGCAGCCTTTCGCGCAGTTCCGGGTCCAGCGCCGCGTCCACGTGCATCTCGCCCTCGAAGGCGAAGTCCACGTCGCGCGCCTCCAGCATCTCCAGCGCGCCGCGCATGCGGATGCCGCTTTCGCTGTCGAGGTTGCCGAACTGCGAGTGCGAGCAGAGCGCGATTTTCGGCTCCACCCCGAAGCGGCGCACGTGGCGCGCGGCGCCGATGCAGACCTCGGCGATCTCGGCCGAGGAGGGCAGCTGGTGCACCTGGGTGTCCGCGACGAAGAGCGGCCCGTCCTCGAGGATCATCAGCGACAGCGCCCCCACCGGGCGCAGGTGGCGGTCGGCGAGCACCTGGCGCACGTAGTTCAGGTGCCACAGGAACTGGCCGAATGTGCCGCAGATCAGGCTGTCCGCCTCGCCGCGGTGCACCATGACCGCGCCGATGGCGGTGGTATTGGTGCGCATCACCGCGCGGGCGAGGTCCGGGGTCACGCCGCGGCGGGCCATGATCCGGTGGTAGGTTTCCCAGTACTCGCGATAGCGCGGGTCGTTCTCGGGGTTGACCAGGTCGAAGTCGCGGCCGGGGCGGATCGCCAGTCCGGCCCGCTCGCAGCGCGACTCCACCACCTCGGGCCGGCCGATGAGGATCGGCGTGTCGGTGGTCTCCTCGATCATCGCGTTGGCGGCGCGCAGCACCCGCTCGTCTTCGCCCTCGGCGAAGACGATGGCGCGTTTCGCCGTCGCCGCCGCCTGGAACACCGGGCGCATGATCAGCGCCGACTTGAAGACCGACCCGTCCAGGTGGCGCTTGTAGGCGTCGAGGTCGGCGATCGGCCGGGTGGCCACGCCCGAGTCCATCGCCGCCCGCGCCACCGCGCTGGCCACCACACCGATCAGGCGCGGATCGAAGGGCTTGGGGATCAGGTAGTCGGCGCCGAAGGTCAGCTGCTCGCCCTTGTAGGCCGCCGCCGCCTCGGCGCTGGTGGTGGCGCGGGCGAGGGCGGCGATGCCCTCGATGCAGGCGATCTTCATCTCGTCGTTGATCTCGGTGGCGCCCACGTCCAGCGCGCCGCGGAAGATGAAGGGAAAGCACAGGACGTTGTTGACCTGGTTGGGGTAGTCCGACCGTCCGGTGGCGAGGATCGCGCCGGGGACCGCGGCACGGGCCTCTTCGGGGTCGATCTCGGGCGTCGGGTTGGCCAGCGCGAAGATGATCGGCTGCGCGGCCATCTTCTTGACCATCCCGGGCTTCAGCACCCCGGGGCCCGACAGGCCGAGGAACAGGTCCGCCCCCTCGATCACGTCCTCCAGCCCGCGCGGGCCGCCCGGCTGGGCGTAGTCGGCCTTCTGCGGGGTCATGTCCTCGGTGCGCCCCTCGTACACCAGCCCGGCGAGGTCGCAGAGGAAGACGTTCTCGCGCCGGACCCCCAGCTTCAGCAGCATGTTGAGGCAGGCGATGCCCGCCGCGCCGCCGCCGGTGCTGACGATCTTGATGTCCTCGAACCGCTTGCCCGTGACCCTCAGGGCGTTGGTGGCCGCGGCGCCCACCACGATGGCGGTGCCGTGCTGGTCGTCGTGGAAGACGGGGATGTTCATCCGCTCGCGGCACAGCTTCTCGACGATGAAACAGTCGGGGGCCTTGATGTCCTCGAGGTTGATGGCGCCGAAGGTCGGCTCCAGCGCGCAGACGATGTCGGCCAGCTTCTCGGGGTTGCTCTCGTTCACCTCGATGTCGAAGCAGTCGATGTTGGCGAACTTCTTGAACAGCACCGCCTTGCCTTCCATCACCGGCTTGGACGCGAGCCCGCCGATGTTGCCCAGCCCCAGCACCGCGGTGCCGTTGGTGACCACCGCCACCAGGTTGCCCTTGGCGGTGTAGCGGCTGGCGGCCTGCGGGTCCGCCTTGATCTCCAGGCAGGCCTCGGCGACGCCGGGCGAATAGGCGAGGCTGAGGTCGCGGCCGTTGGCCAGCGGCTTGGTGGCGCGGACCTCCAGCTTTCCGGGCTTGGGAAACTCGTGGTAATTCAGTGCGGTCTGACGGAATGCGTCCCGTTGCTGGTCGGACACGGAGCCCCTCCCTGTGACATGTGCTTGACCCCGTGTAACGGGAAACGCACAGGGCTGGAATGGGCCATTACAGAGAAGGTGTTTCCGGTTTCGCGGCAGGTCCCGCTAGGTCGTGAACCCATAAACAGGATTCCCCTCGCGTTCGCTTCGTGATTCACTTTCCGGAAAGGGGAGGTGTGGCATGACTGGAAGGCACGATCTGACGGATGGGGAGTGGGCGGTGATCGGGCCGCTCCTG
>JBLXFD010000023.1:0-61604 GCA_048262455.1 Rhodobacter sp. | reverse complement strand
GGCGCTGATCGCCTCGGTCCACGCCCCCCGCGACTGCGCCGCCACGGCGCGGCTCGATGCGCGCGGCGCGGTGATCGCGCCGGGGCTGATCGACACCCACATGCACGTGGAAAGCTCCATGGTCACCCCCGCCAGCTACGCCGCCGCCGTGCTGCCGCGCGGGGTGACCACGGTGGTCTGGGACCCGCACGAGTTCTGCAACGTCGCGGGCGTGGCGGGGATGGACTACGCGCTGGCCGAGGCGGCGGCGCTGCGGTTGCGGCTGCTGCCGCTGGTGCCCTCCTGCGTGCCCGCCGCCCCGGGCTACGAGACATCGGGGGCCGATTTCGATGCTCAGGTCATCGCGGCGCAGCTGGCCCGCGATGGCGTGGCGGGGCTGGCCGAGGTGATGGACATGGCCGCGGTGGTGCAGCGCACGCCGCGGATGCGGGGGATCCTGCAGGCGGCGCTGGCCTCCGGCAAGACGGTGAACGGCCATGCCCGCAGCCTCGAGGGACCGGCGCTGCAGGCCTACGCGGCCTCGGGCGTCGGTTCCGACCACGAGCTGTCGAACGCGGACGACCTGCGCGCGCGGCTGGCGGCGGGCATGACTGTGGAACTGCGCGGCTCGCACGACCACCTGCTGCCGGCATTTGCCGAGGTGCTGCAGGGGCTGCCGCAGATGCCGCCCACGGTGACCTTCTGCACCGACGACGTCTTTCCCGACGACCTGTTGTCCAGGGGCGGCGCCGACGCGATGCTGCGCCGGATGATCGCGCTGGGGCTGGACCCGCTGCGCGCGCTGCAGGCCGCCACGCTGAACGGCGCGCTGCGGCTGGGGCGCGGCGACCTTGGGCTGGTGGCGCCGGGGCGGCGGGCGGATATCCTGGTGCTGGACGACCTGGCGGAGGTGCGGGTGCGAACGGTGCTGGCGGACGGCGTGCCGGTGGACGGCACGGCCCCCGCGCGCCCGGTGCCCCCGGCGCTGAAGTCCACCATGCGCTGCCCGGTTCCCGCGCCCGGGGACTTCCTGCCCCGGGCCGAGGGCCGCCGGGTGCGCGTCGCCACCATCGACAACCCCCGCTTCACCGCCTGGGGCGAGGCCATCGCCGAGGTGCGCGGCGGCCGGGTGCAGCCCCCCGAGGGCGCCACGCTGATCTCGGTGCTGCACCGCCACGGCCGCGCCGACCCCGCCCCGCGCACCGGCTTCCTGCGCGGCTGGGGCGACTGGCGCGGCGCCTTCGCCACCACGGTCAGCCACGACAGCCACAACCTGACGGTCTTCGGCCGCGACCCCGCGGACATGGCGCTGGCGGCCGAGGCGCTGATCGCCTGCGGCGGTGGCATGGCGGTGGTGCGGGAGGGCCGGGTGCGGGCGATCCTGCCGCTGCCGGTGGCGGGGCTGGTGTCCGAGGCACCATTGGCCGAGGTGGCGGCGCGGTTCACCGCCGTGAAGGCAGCGATGGAGCAGGTGGTGAACTGGGCGCCGCCCTACCTGGTGTTCAAGGCGCTGGTGGGCGCGACGCTGGCTTGCAACGCCGGGCCGCACCAGACGGACCTGGGAGTGGCGGACCCGATGGAGGGGCGGCTGCTGGAGACGCCGGTGCTGGGGGCGGTGGAGGACTGAGCCGCTGTTTGGCCTGAGCCGCTTGTACAGGGACGCGCCGGCACGCCGGGGTGGCGCAATCGCGCCGCCCCGGGGGGGCGGGTCGGCGCGGCCCGGTGTTTCACACCGGGCGGGACCTATGGCATGGGTGGTGCTTCAGGTTGGGTGGATCGGAGGGCGCTGAGCCGCGACTCCGACCACAGGCATCACCCGCCCGAGCGCCCCGCACAAGCCTCCCGCGCCACCGCCACCCAGAACGCTACGCCGGTCGCCAGCGCCTCGTCGTTGAAGTCGTACCCCGGGTTGTGGTGCAGCGCGCCGTCCCGCGCCGGGCCGTTGCCCAGCCAGACGTAGGCCCCCGGCGCCTGCTCTGCCAGCACCGCGAAATCGTCCCCGGCGGTGGAGGGCGGAAAGGCCTCGTCCACCCGCCCCGGGCAGACCGCCTGCGCGGCCGCCAGTGCCACCCGCGTCGCCGCGGCGTCGTTCACCACCGGCGGGATGCGGCGGATGAAGCGGTAGTCGGCGCTGATCCCGAAGGCCGCGGCGATGCCCTCGGCCAGCCGGCCGATCTCCGCCTCGATCTGGTCGCGCACCCCGGGGTCGTAGGCACGGGCGGTGCCGCCGATCTCCACCGTCGCCGGGATCACGTTCAGCGCCGCCGGATCTCCCGCCGCCACCGAGCAGGCGCTGACGATGGCCGGTTGCAGCGGGTCCACCACCCGGCCCGGCACGGTCTGCAGTGTCGTCAGGAAGTGCCCCGCCGCCGTCACCGCGTCGCGCCCCTGGTGCGGCTTGGCCCCGTGCGAGCCGATGCCGCGGAAGGTCACCCGCCAGCTGTCAGAAGAGGCCAGCTGCGGCCCCGCCACCACCGCCATGGCGTCGCAATCCATGCCCGGCATGTTGTGCAGCCCGAAGACCATGTCGCAGGGGAACCGCCGGAACAGCCCCTCCTCCACCATCTTGCGCGCGCCGCCGCGGCCTTCCTCGGCGGGCTGGAAGATGAAGTGGACGGTGCCCCCGGGCGGGTCGGCCGCCAGCACCTCGGCCGCGCCCAGCAGCATCGCGGTATGCCCGTCGTGGCCGCAGGCGTGCATCTTGCCGGGGCTGCGCGAGCCCCAGTCGCGGCCCGGGTCCTCGGGCATCGCCAGCGCGTCCATGTCGGCCCGCAGACCCACCGAGGCGCCGCTGCCGCGCAGGGTGCCGACGACGCCGGTGCCGCCGAGACCCTCGTCCACCTCCAGCCCAAGCTCGCGCAGCCGTTCGGCCACGAGACCGGCGGTGCGGTGCTCCTCGAATCCCAGTTCGGGATGCATGTGCAGGTCGCGGCGGAATGCGGTAAGGCGGGTCAGGTCGGGAACATGGGTCATGGGAAACTGATAACGCGATGACGGGGCAGGGAACAGGGGCGGGCGGCGCGATGCGGCCGGAAGATTACTGGCAGGAACTGCTGGCGCCGGGGCAGGCGGCGCCGCCGCCCTGGCAGGGGAGCTACCCGGCGCGTCTGCCGGACGGGCGGGTGCTGATGCTGCCGATCCGGGCGCTGGGGGACAGCGGGCAGGGGATCGCCTCGCTGATCCTGAACCAGGCGGGATTCGCGGTCGAGGACGCCCTGGCCGAGGCGCTGGCAGAGCGGCTGGCCGCCCATGCGCCCGACGTGGTGGCGGGGCTGCCGACCCTCGGGCTGTCGCTGGCCCGCGCGGTGGCGGCGCGGCTGGGGCACGGGCGTTTCGTGCCGCTGGGGACTTCGCGGAAGTTCTGGTACGACCCGGCGCTCTCGGTCGGGATGTCCTCGATCACCAGCCCGGACGCGGGCAAGCGGCTGTACCTCGACCCGCGGATGTTGCCGCTGCTGGAGGGGCGGCGGGTGGCGCTGGTGGACGACGTGATCTCCTCTGGCCGCTCGATCACCGCCGGGCTGTCGCTGCTGGCGCTGGCGGGGGTGGAGCCGGTGGCGGTGGGGGCGGCGATGCTGCAGACCACCCGCTGGCAGGCGGCGCTGGCGGGCCGGCCGGTGGAGGGGGTGCTGCGCACGCCGCTGCTGGCGCGGGCGGAGGATGGGTGGCGGGAGGCGGAGGGGTGAGGCCTGCGCTACGGAGTGGGTGGCGGATGGCGGGCTGAAGCCCGCCCTACCCGGGTGGGCGAAGTCGCTCGAGCGTGGAGATGAGGGACGCGCCGGCACGCCGGGGGGGCGCAATCGCGCCGGTCGCTATTGTCGCGCCATTGGTCCGAGAGACAATGGCGACGGGGGGCGGGTCGGCGCGGCCCGGCGTGAACGCCGGGCGGGACCCTTGATCGGCGAGGGGCGTGAATGGCGGGCTGAAGCCCGCCCTACGGAGTTAGTTTACGCTGCGCATTGGCGCCGGAGCGCCCCGCCGGGATACCCCCGTAGGGCGGGCTTCAGCCCGCCGCGCCGAACCGCGCCCGCGCGCTACCCCCAGGCCACCGGCACCCGCAGCGGCCCGCGAAAGGCCCAGCCGGCGAAGGGCGCCTCGCCGTCCAGCCGCAGCCCCGGCAGCGCCGCGAAGAGCATCGGCAGCGCCACCTCGGCGATCAGCGCGCGGCTGGCGGCGGCGCCGGCGCAGAAGTGGGGGCCCGCGCCGAAGGGGATGGCGGGGCCGGTGTCGCGGGTGACGTCGAAGCGGTCCGGGGCCTCGAACACCCGCTCGTCCCGGTTGGCAGAGCCGAACATGAAGAACACCCGCTCCTCCGGCGTGAAGGTCACGCCGTGCACCTCGTCCGCCTGCGCCACCCGGCGCGGCGACATGCCGATGGGAGAGATCCAGCGGGCGTATTCCTCGAAGGCCGCGCGCCAGTCGGCCCCGCCGCCATTCGCGCCCGCCCGCACCGTCTCCAGCTGCTCCGGGTGCGACAGCAGCGCCCAGGCCGCGCCGGCGATGGCGTCGCGCGGCTCGTTCTGGCCGCCCGAGATCGCCAGCTTCACGTTGGCGCGCAGCGTCTCCATCGGCAGGCCGGCCGCCAGCTGCACCGAGACCAGCGAGGCGTCGGGCGCCGCGCGCAGCGGCTCCAGCCGCGCGTCGATATGGGCGTCGATCGAGGCGGTGCAGTCGCGGCAGCGGGCCTCGACCGCCGCATCGCCCGCGTAGTTGGCGATGCCGTCGATCATCCCCTGGCTGACGCGGTCCATCTCTCGCCGGTCCATGTTGGTCAGGCCGGTGATCACCTTCAGCGCCTCGGCCGACAGCGGCATGGCGTAGTCGGCCACCAGATCGCAGCTTCCGCGCGGGGCGAGATCCTCAAGCAGCTCCCGGGCGGTGTCGCGGAACCGCTCGGTCCACTGGTCGCGCACCGTGCGGGGCGAAAAGGCGGGGAAGGTGGCGCGGCGTTCGGCGGCGTGCTCGGCGCCGTCCTTGCGCATCATGTTGCGCCCCATCAGCTGGGTCATCAGCCCGCCCGGCTGGTCGGAGGAGAAAACCTCGATCCGCTTCTCCTGCTCGAAGATGTCCGCACGCCGCACGAAGAGCGTGGCGTCCAGCTGCGGCACGCGCCAGATCGGCCCGGCGGCCCGCATCCGCGCCAGTGCGGGGTAGGGATCGGCGTGGAAGGCGGCGGGGTCGATGTCGAAGACGGGGGCGGTGCTCATGGGCCTACACTACAGCGGCGCGCGGGCTTGCCAAGCGGCTCAGCGCACCAGTGTGCGCATCCCGCGCTCGATGCCCTGCAGGGTCATGGGCACCATGCGCTCCGGCCCGATCAGCTCCTGCACCATGCCAATCGACTGGGTGTAGGCCCAGTACTTCTCCGGCACCGGGTTGATCCAGAGGGTGGCGGGCCATTGCTGCACTGCGCGGGTCAGCCAGACCGCGCCCGATTCCGGGTTCCAGTGCTCCGAGGCGCCGCCGGGCTGGACGATCTCATAGGGCGACATCGAGGCGTCGCCGACGAAGATGCAGCGGTAGTCGGCGCCATAGGTGCGCAGCACCTCGGCGGTGGGGGTCTGGGCGTCCCAGCGGCGGCGATTGTCGCGCCAGACGCCCTCGTACAGGCAGTTGTGGAAGTACCACTGCTCGAGGTGCTTGAACTCGGCCCGCGCGGCGCTGAACAGTTCCTCCACCACCTTGACGTGCGGGTCCATCGACCCGCCCACGTCGAGAAACAGCAGCACCTTCACCGCGTTGCGCCGTTCCGGCCGGGTCTGCACGTCGAGATAGCCGTGCTCGGCCGTGGCGCGGATGGTGCCGGGCAGGTCCAGCTCGTCCGCCGCGCCGTCGCGGGCCCAGCGGCGCAGGCGCTTCAGCGCCACCTTGATGTTGCGGGTGCCCAGTTCCACCGTGTCGTCGAAGTCGCGGAACTCGCGCCGGTCCCAGACCTTCACGGCGCGCCGGTTGCGGCTTTCGTCCTGGCCGATACGCACGCCCTCGGGGTTGTAGCCGTAGGCGCCGAAGGGCGAGGTGCCGGCGGTGCCGACCCACTTGCTGCCGCCCTGGTGCCGGCCCTTCTGCTCGACCAGCCGCTCGCGCAATGTCTCCATCAGCTTGTCGAAACCGCCGAGCGCCTCGATCTCGGCCTTCTCGGCCGCTGTCAGGTGCTTCTCGGCCATCTTCGCCAGCCAGTCGGCGGGCAGGTCCACCGCCTCCAGCACGTCCTCGGCGCTGATGTCCTCCAGGCCCGCGAAACTGGCGGCGAAGACGCGGTCGAAGCGGTCGATGTGCCGCTCGTCCTTCACCATGGCGGCGCGGGCGAGGTAGTAGAAACCCTCGGGGTCGTAGATCACCAGCCCCGCCCGCAGCGCCTCGAGGAAGGCCAGGAACTCGCGCAGGCTGACGGGAAGGCCGGCGCGGCGCAGGTTCTCGAAGAACGGCAGGAACATCAGGTGAGCGTGCGCTCGACGATGATCGCCACGATCATGCCCAGCAGCCCGAAGGCGATGCCGAAGCCGGCGCCGTACTGCGCCATGTCCTTGCGGTTGCCGCGGCCGCGGCGGGCCGTGAGGATGCCCAGCAGCACCCCGAAGACGGCGAAGGCGATGACGATCATGCCGGGCCTGCCGCCTTGGCGCGCGCGGCCAGCGCGGCGATTTCCGACAGCCGGTTGCGCACCGCGTCGTCCGACCCGAAGCCGTAGCGCGCCCAGCCCAGGCTGTCGCGGCGCACCGCCTGCGCCTCGGCCATCCGGCCCTGCACCTCGAAGGCCTCGGCCTTGATCATCAGCAGCGTCGCCAGCAGCGCCGCGTTCTCGGCCTCTGCCACCACCTCGACGTTGTCGTTCACCAGGTTGATCGCGGCCTCGGTCTGCCCCGAGGACAGGGCGAAGGCGGCCAGCTGCATCGCCACGTGGGCGCCCTGCAGCTTGGTCTCGGGCCGGGCGCTGTACAGCGTGCCCGACTGCAGGAACGAGGCCAGCGCGATGTCCGCCTCTCCCGCCAGCGCCAGCCGGCCCAGCGCGAACAGGCTGAAGGCAAGGCGGTTGTCGGTCCAGCCCTCGGCGCGGGCGATGGCCACGGCGCGCTTGGCGGCGGCCTGGCGGCGGCTGTCCGAGGTGCGCGGTCCAAGCGCCTCTTCCACCGCCTCGATCCAGGCGCGCGGCGTGGGGCCGGGCAGGGGGCCGGCGTTGTGCTGGCCCTGGGGGTTCAGCTGCGCCAGGATCGCCGGCAGCCGTTCCGCCACCTGCTCGCGGGTCATGCCGGAGAACAGCTGCGGCGCGTAGTAGGCGCGCAGGATCAGCATGTCGAAGCCGGTCAGCACGGTGTGGAAGTTGTCGTCGTTGAACACCGAGTCGCCCAGCCGGTACAGGTCGTTCAGCGGGCCGAGCGCCTGGGCCAGTTCCTCGTGCAGGCAGTCGCGGGCCTCCTGCGGGCTGACGTCGCCGGGCAGGAAGATCGCCATCCGCTCGCGGGTCTGCAGCGTGGTCCAGTCCACGGCGGAGGTGCGGCGCAGGCGCTTGAAGTCTTCCCAGTTCGACAGGCGCGGCACCACGAAGCAGGCGGCCTGCGGCACGTAACGCTGCAGTTCGGACCGGGGCAGCACCTCGATGGTGATCGAGGCGTCGGCGGTGGGCGGCACCTGGGTGATCGAGATCCCGGCCTCCTGCCGTAGCCGCCGCAGCAGCCGCGCGAGGTCGGGGCCGATGCTGGCCGGGGCGTTGCCGGTGACGCGCACGCTGATCGGTCCCTCGAAGCGGGTCAGGACGGGCAGCTGCCGGCCGCTTTCCAGTTCGAACGACAGGTCGAGGAAATCGCGGGCGATCGAGGCGTTGGACCGGCCCGGGGGCGTCACGCGCGGCCCGGCGAAGGTCTTCATCGGCGGCAGCGCCTCGGAGGGCAGGGCGATCCGCCGGGTCGGCGTGTCCACCTCCGCCATGGGCGCGGCGCAGCCGGCAAGCGAGATCGAGATCAGGGCGGGAATCAGGAAACGCATGAAGTCAGGCCCTGTTGTAGCGGATGAAGGGGGTCTGCCGGCCAATCCGGTCGTAAAGCCGCCGTGCCGTGTGGTTGTTGTCCTGGGTCAGCCAGTAGACCGATGGCGCGCCGGCGGCGTCGGCCCGCTGGTACACCGCCTCGATCAGGGCGCGGCCCACGCCGGCGCCGCGATGGGCGGGGTCCGCGTAAAGATCCTGCAGGTAGCACACGTTCTCGGTCTTCCACATGTGGCGGTGAAGCAGATAGTGCGCCAGACCCGCCGGCGCGTCATCGACCAGGGCCATCAGCCCGTTGAATTCCACCGGATCGTTGCCCGCAAGCCGCGCGAAGGCGGTGTCGTAGACCTCGGGCGGCACGGTGGTCTCGTAGAACGCCAGGTACCCGGACCACAGCCGTTCCCACGCGGGGCGGTCCTCGGGAAGGATCGGGCGGATGGTGATCAACGCTGCTGCGCCTCCGGAACTGGTGCCGCGCGCGTCGCGGTCTTGCAGGTTTCTACCGCAGCGGGCGCGCGCGTCCAATCGGGTTTCGCACCTGCCGCGGCCTACCGGCGGGGAACCTCCTACCGCCGGCCGCGTGCCATGAAGGCCAGCCGCTCGAACAGGTGCACGTCCTGCTCGTTCTTCAGCAGCGCGCCGTGCAGTCGGGGCAGGGCGTCGCTGCCGGAGCGGGAAAGATCCTCGGGCGCAAGGTCCTCTGCCAGCAGTAGTTTCAGCCAGTCCAGCACCTCGGAGGTAGAGGGCTTCTTCTTCAGCCCCTGGGTGTCGCGGATTTCGTAGAACTGCGTCAGCGCGGCGGTCAGCAGCGCCTGCTTGATGCCGGGGAAATGCACCTCGACGATCTTGCGCATTGTCTCGGGGTCGGGAAACCGGATGTAGTGAAAGAAGCAGCGGCGCAGGAAGGCGTCGGGCAGTTCCTTTTCGTTGTTCGATGTGATGATCACCACTGGACGGTGCTGCGCCTGCACGGTCTGGCCGGTCTCGTAGACGTGGAACTCCATCCGATCGAGTTCCTGCAGCAGGTCGTTGGGAAACTCGATGTCGGCCTTGTCCACCTCGTCGATCAGCAGCACGCAGCGCGCGGGGGCCGCGAAGGCCTCCCACAGCTTGCCGCGGCGGATGTAGTTGGACACGTCGTGCACCCGCGCCTCGCCCAGCTGGCTGTCGCGCAGGCGGCTGACGGCGTCGTATTCGTAAAGGCCCTGCTGCGCCTTGGTGGTGGACTTCACGTGCCACTCGATCATCGGCAGGTCCAGCGCCCGGGCCACCTGGCGGGCCAGTTCGGTCTTGCCGGTGCCGGGTTCGCCCTTGACCAGCAGCGGCCGTTCCAGCGTCACCGCGGCGTTTACCGCGACGGTCAGATCCTCGGTCGCAACGTAGGAATCTGTACCGGTGAATTTCATTCCGTTCCAATCCGATGTGGCCGATTGTTCACGTTTGCATAACGACGCCGCCGGCACGGTGCAAGCGACCCATTTACTCCGTGACAACGAATGCCCGTTGCGGTAGATGGACGCCACAAGGAGGGTGCCGGGGGGCGAAGAAACGCGACCATCTTTGCATCCGGCCAAGCAGGGATAACGGGTATGAAAGCCGAGACCTTTCTGGCGGACGATTACACTCCGGCCGAAAACGAACCATTCATGAATGACCGGCAGCTGGAGTATTTCCGCCGCAAGCTGCTGATGTGGAAAAGCGAGCTTCAGGGCGACAGCAAGACCACGCTGGAAGGCCTTCAGGACAGCGCCCGCGCCGTTCCCGACATCGCCGACCGCGCCAGCGAAGAGACCGATCGCGCGCTTGAACTGCGCACCCGCGACCGCCAGCGCAAGCTGGTCTCGAAGATCGACTCCGCGCTGCGGCGGATCGACAACGGCGAATACGGCTACTGCGAAGTGACGGGAGAGCCGATTTCGCTCAAGCGTCTCGACGCCCGGCCGATCGCCACCATGAGCCTCGAGGCCCAGGAACGCCACGAGCGGCGCGAGAAGGTTCACCGCGACGATTGAGCCGCGGCAGACGTGACAAGGCGGGACACCGGGGCATTGCTCCGGTGTCTTGCGTTTCGGGGGGCGGTTATTGGGGAAAAGCACATGCTGATCGGCAAGCGGGTGACGGTGGCCGGCGGCGGGATCGGCGGCATGGCGGCGGCGCTGGCGCTGGCCCGGCGCGGGGCGCGGGTGACGCTGCTGGAGCGCGCGGCGCAGCTGCGCGAGACGGGGGCGGGGCTGCAGGTCTCGCCCAACGGGGTGGCGGTGCTGGATGCGCTGGGGCTGGGCGAGGCGCTGCGGGCCGAAGCGGTGCGCTCGCAGGCCGTGGTGCTGCGCGACGGGCCCTCGGGCCGGCAGGTGGTGCGGCTGGACCTGTCCCTGTCCCGCGCCGCGCATCCCTTCCTGCTGGTCCGGCGCGGCAAGCTGCTGGCGCTGCTGGCCGAGGCCGCGCGCGCGGCGGGGGTGGAGGTTCAGACAGATGCCGCCGCCGACCCGGGCAGCCCGCTGCCGGACGAGGCGCTGCGGGTCGGCGCCGAGGGCCTGCGCTCGCCCACCCGCGGGGCGCTGAACGGGGAAAAGGCCCCCTTCTTCACCGGGCAGGTGGCCTGGCGCGCGGTGATCGCGGACGCCGCGCCGCCGGAATCGCAGGTCTGGATGGGGCCGGGGCGGCACCTTGTGACCTACCCGCTGGCCGGCGGGCTGCGCAACATCGTGGCGGTCGAGGAGCGCCGCGAATGGGCCGAGGAGGGCTGGTCCCACCCCGGCGATCCCGCCGATCTGCGCCGCGCCTTCGCGGGGTTTGCCCCCGAGGCACGGGACTGGCTGGGCCGGGTGCAGGAGGTGCACCTCTGGGGCCTGTTCCGCCACCCGGTGGCGGCGCGCTGGCATGACGGCACCCGGGTGCTGCTGGGCGACGCCGCCCACCCGACGCTGCCCTTCCTCGCGCAGGGGGCGAACCTGGCGCTGGAGGATGCCTGGGTGCTGGCCGACTGCCTCGCCGCCCTGCCGCAGGACGAGGCGCTGGCGCTCTACCAGGCGCGGCGCAAGGGCAGGGCGGAACGAACGGTGGCGGCGGCAGAGGCGAACGCGCGCAACTTCCACCTGCGCGCGCCGCTGGTGCGGATGCTGGCCCACGGCGTGCTGCGGGCGGAGGGCGTGCTGGCGCCGGCCATGCCGCTGGCGCGGCTGGACTGGCTGTATTGCCACGACGTCACGCGCCCCGCCTGATCACGATCTTCCAGAAGCCACAATCTTCCAGAAGATCGTGCCCGGCAAAACTTTCCAGAAAGTTTTGTTACGCCTCCAGCGCCCGGATGATCCCGCCGAAGTCCGCCGCCTTCAGCGACGCCCCGCCCACCAGCGCGCCGTCCACCTCCGGCACGCCGAAGATCTCTGCCGCGTTTCCCGGCTTGACCGAGCCGCCGTAGAGCAGCCGGATGTCTTTCGCCCCGGCGCCGAACCGCTTGGCCAGCCGCGCGCGCAGGAAGCCGTGCACCTCGCCGATCTGCTCCAGCGTCGGCACCTTGCCGGTGCCGATGGCCCAGACAGGTTCATAGGCGATGACGGTGTTCGCGCCCGTGGCGCCCTCGGGCACCGAGCCCTCCAGCTGCCCGCCGATCACCCCCAGCGTCTCGCCCGCCTCGCGCTGGTCCAGCGTCTCGCCGAGGCAGACGATGGCGGTGAGACCGGCGGCCCAGGCCGCTTCGGCCTTGGCATGCACCGCGGTGTCGGTCTCTCCGTGATCCGCCCGCCGCTCTGAATGGCCAAGGATCACGTAGGCGGCGCCCGCGTCCTTCAGCATCGCGGCCGAGATGTCGCCGGTATGCGCGCCCGCCTCCGCCGCGTGGCAATCCTGCCCGCCCAGCGCCACCGAGGCGCCGGTCAGCCGCGCGGCCATGGGGGCCAGCAGCGTGGCGGGCGGGCACAGCAGGATCTCGCAGTCGGGGCCGGGCCAGGCCTCGGCCAGCGCCTCGGCCTGGTCCAGCTGGTCGGTCAGGCCGTTCATCTTCCAGTTGCCGGCGGCAAGCTTGCGGGGCATTGCGTCTCTCCTCTGGGTCTGGCTAGAGGAGTAGCGGGGCGGCGCGCGGAAGCAAACGGCGCGGGCGGATTTTTCCGCCTTGCTCAAAGATGTTCCTCAGGGATGTTCCTCAGAGATGCGCCAGCGCGCGGCGGGCCCAGTCGCAGGCAAGCTCCGGGTCATCCAGCGCCGCCTCGGGCAGGGACCAGTAGGGCATCGCCCCCTTCGCCCCGTTCGCCCGCTCCACCACCCAATGGGTGCCGCCCGCCGCCGCGATCATTTCGCCGAAGCCCTGCGCGCCCTTCAGCAGGACCGCCCCGTCGCTGCGCATCACCGCGAAGATCCTGCCGCCGTGGTACAGGCCCACGCCGCCGAACATGCGCCGGCAGGAGACCTCGCCAAGACCGGAGAAGAGATCCCGGGCGAACCCGATCTCCTCCTCCGTCAGGCTCATTTTTCGGCGCGCTCGGCGGCCAGTTCCTCGACATCCTTGAACTTGATCGACTCGCCGCAGCCGCAGGCGTCCGCCACGTTCGGGTTGCGGAACTTGAAGCCAGATTCCAGCAGCGAGGTCTGGTAGTCGATCTCGGTCCCGAACAGGAACATCTGCGCCATGGGCGCGATCATCACCACCGCGCCGTCCTGCTCGACCACCTCGTCGTTGGGGTCCACCTCGGCCACGTAGTCCATGGTGTACTCCATGCCCGCGCAGCCGCCCTTCTTCACGCCGATGCGCAGCCCGCGCACGTCGTCCCGGGCCATCAGCCGGGCGATCTGCCGCGCGGCGGCGGGAGTGATGGAAACGGCCTGCTTGCCGGGAATGCCGAACATGGTCGTGCCTTTCGTTGCCTGCCCCGTAACCTAAGGGCGCGGGCGCGCGATCTCAAGCGGTGGCGAAGGATCGCCTGCGGGGCCGGGAACAACGGTCACGCCGCCATGTTTACCACGCAGACCCGGCGGTGCATCCGCCGCACCGGGCGACGTGTACCCAATGGAGCTTGCGATGAAAGATCTGGAAAGCCTGTTCAAGCACTTCCTGAAAGACATCTACTACGCCGAGCGGCAGGTGCTGAAGACCCTGCCGAAAATGGCCCGCAAGGCCGATTCCGCCGATCTGAAGGAAGCCTTCGAGCATCACCATTCTGAAACCGAGGAGCAGATCGAGAACCTGCGCAAGGTCTTCGACCTGCTGGGCCTGAAGCCCCGCGGCGTCACCTGCGAAGCGATCGACGGGATCCTCGAGGAGGGCAAGGAGATCATGGAAGAGGCCGAGGCGGGCGACACCCGCGACGTCGGCATGATCGCGGCCGCCCAGGCGGTGGAGCACTACGAGATCACCCGTTACGGCACCATGGTCTCCTGGGCGAAGACGCTGAAGCTGAACGAGGCGGCGGACCTGCTGCAGAAGAACCTCGACCAGGAATACGCGGCCGACGACAAGCTGAGCAAGCTGGCCGAAGGCTCGCTGAACCGCCAGGCAGCCTGACCCCGGCGGCCCCGGCGTCAGCGATCGTCACACACCCCGGGCCAAGGTCCGGGGTGTTTTCGTTCGGGTGCCGACCCAGCGAACCGCCCGAACCACCCGTAGGGCGGGGTTCACCCCGCCAACCCGACAAAACCCTCAAGCCGCCTCCGCCGCCGCAGCCTCGGGAAAGATCTTCTTCCCGCTCTCCTCCTCCGCCTTCGCCGCAAGCGCCAGCAACCGCTCCCGCGCCTCGCAGGCCACGATCCACGAGGTGTTGGGATCGGCGCAGGGCAGGCAGAACCAGACCTCCAGCCCGAACAGGTCCTGCAGCGCCACGGCGACGAAGGCGTCGTCAAGATCCGCCAGCTCGTCCTGCGGCAGCGCCTCGATCACCTGGTCGAACAGCTTGCGCAGCAGGTCCACGTCGGCGCCATGGGCGGTGCGGATCTTGATGGTCCGCAGCATCTCGGGTTCCTGCAGGGTCCAGTTCTCGAAGGGCTCGGAGACGAACTCCTCCACCGGCACCACGATGCGCGCGCCCTCCCAGTGGCGCAGCTGCACGTAGGTGAAGTTGATCCGCTCCACGTGGCACAGCTGCTCGCGGTAGACGATCCGGTCGCCGATCCGCGCCGACTGGTTCAGCGCGATCTGCAGCGACGACATGATGTTGCCCAGCACCCGCCGGGCCGCGAAACCGAGGATCAGCGTCAGCGCGCCCGCGGTGCCGATCAGCGACAGCCCGAGGTTCTGGTACAAGGTGGTGGAACTCAGCGCAAAGCCGATGGCGGTGGCCACGAAAACCACGATCAGCGCCCGCCGCCCGGCCGCCACCTTGGTGGCCATGGCGCGTTGTTCAGCTTGCTGGCGCTTGGTCAGGCTGTCGGTCTGGAAATCGATCAGCCGGTCCAGCACCGCGTCCACCGCGTTGACCACCAGCCACAGCAGGCTGCCGGCGATGCCGAGGGTGATCAGTGGCTTCAGGATCGTGTCGATCCGCCCCGAGAAGACGAAGATCGAGGTGGTGCCCACGGCCATGATCGCCACCACGGTGCCGAAGATCGCGGGACCGCGCATGGCCCGGTAGATATCCGTCAGCAGCCGCGATTCCACCCAGCGCGCGGCAAGGTTCAGCAGCCGGCGCACCGCAAAGCCGGCCAGCAGCGCCAGGCCCACCAGCACCGGCAGGCTCAGCAGCTCCCACAGCATCAGCCCGCCCATGACCTTGGTGTGGAAGGCCTCCGGCAGCTGCCGTTCCAGCCAGGACGGACCGTAACGCAGGTAGAGCTGGTCGATGTTCTGCACGGTCTGGCGCGAGAAGACCCAGACCGCATCACCCCCCTCTGGCAGCACCCGGTTCAGCCGCAGCGCGGCGGGATGGCCATCGAGGTCCAGCGACCACAGCAGGATCGACCGGCGGGTCTGCCCGGCGGTGGCGCTGCGGTCCGAGGCCCGGGCGTCCAGCGCGTCGGGACGGTCCAGCAGCGAATCCCAGTCGATCACCGCCTTGCGGTCGATCACCACCTCCAGCTTGCGCGCCAGCTCGGCGCCCGCCTTGGCCTGCTGGTCCTCGGGGAAATCCCCCAGGTCCAGCAGGTGCGCCGCGGCGTCGAAGCGGCCATAGCGGGTGGCGGAGATCAGGCTCTCCATGCTCGCGCGCGGGGTGGCGCGATCAATGTAGTCGGGGGCGGGGCCAAGCCCGGGGTTCAGCGCCGGGATCTCGTAGACCGAATCCTGCGGAAAACCCGGCAGGGCCAGGGCAATGAAAACGAGAACCGCGGCAGCAAGCCGCCGGGCGAGGCAAGGGAAGATCATGCTGCGCGAACGCGCCCGGGGCGGAAACGTTCCCCGGGAAGCGGCGGTTACATGAAGCCCAGCTCCAGCCGCGCCTCGTCGCTCATCATGTCCATGCCCCAGGGAGGATCCCAGGTGATGTCCACGTTGACCTGCTTGACCCCCGGCAGGGGCTCCACCGCGTCCGACAGCCAGCCCGGCATCTCGCCGGCCACGGGACAGCCCGGCGCGGTCAGGGTCATGGTGATGTCCACCGCGTTCTCGCGGTCGATCTCGATGGTGTAGACCAGCCCCAGGTCGTAGATGTTCACCGGGATTTCAGGGTCATAGACCGTGCGGCAAGCCTCGACGACCTGCTCGTACAGCGGGTGGTCGGTGCTCGATGGCTTGATGAGGGGCGCGCCCTCCATCGGGTTCGCGGGCTCTGCGGTCATGGCCTGTCCTGACGTTATCCGACGGAATATATAAGGAAAGCGCGGGCCAGCGTAAAGGGCAGGCGCGCGGCGCGGGGCGGAAACGGGCGAGGGGGCGCTGCCCCCGCCGCCTGCGGCGGCCCCCCGGGATATTTCGAAACCAGAGACATGCAGGTCGCATCCCCCTGTTTCTTCTGGTTCCAAATATCCCGGGGAGCGCGAGGGGCAGCGCCCCTCGTCCCGGTCGGATCGCCGAAGGCGATACGATCAAAAGATCTTGCGCCGCAGGCGCGCCGCCGTTCTAGCCCTTGCTGCGGGACTTGCGCGGGGGGACCGGGCGCACGCGCTTCTCGATCAGCTCGTAGAGCAGCCCGGCCACGTTCTTGGCGCTGGTCCTCTCGATCCCCTCGAACCCGGGGGAGGAGTTGACCTCCAGCACCTTCGGCCCGTCGGCGGCGCGCAGCAGGTCCACGCCGGCCAACCCCAGCTTGAAGGCGCGGGCGGCGCGGGTGGCGGCGTCGCGTTCCTCGCGAGTGATGCGCACCGGCTCGGCGGTGCCGCCCTGGTGCAGGTTCGACCGGAAATCCCCCTCGGCGCCGCGCCGCTTCATCGAGGCGACCACCTTGCCGCCCACCACCAGGCAGCGGATATCCTCGCCGCCCGCCTCCTTGACGAACTGCTGCACCAGGAAGTTGGCGCGCAGGCCCCGGAAGGCGTCGATCACCGATTGCGCGGCCTTCTGGGTCTCGGCCAGCACCACGCCCTTTCCTTGCGTCGATTCCAGCAGCTTGACGATCAGCGGCGCCCGGCCCACCAGCGCGATCAGGTTGCCGGTGTCCTTGGGCGAGGCGGCGAAGGCGGTGGCGGGCATGCCGATCTTCTGGCGCGACAGGATCTGGTGCGCGTGCAGCTTGTCGCGGCTGGCGGTGATGCCTTCGGACCCGTTCACGCAGAAGGTGCCCGTGGTCTCGAACTGCCGGATCACCGCCGTGCCGTAGGGGGTGATCGAGGCGCCGATCCGCGGGATCACCGCGTCGTAGCGCGGCAGGCGCTGGCCGTCGTAGTGCACCTCGGGCGCCAGCGCGTTGATCGCCATGTAGCAGCGGGTGGTGTCGATCACCTCCACCACGTGGCCGCGCTTCTCGCCCTCGGCCACCAGCCGCGCGGTGGAGTAGTTCGACGGCTCGCGGCTGAGCACCGCGATGCGCAGGGTGCGGTCGGGCACCGCCGCGCGCAGGTCGGCGGAATGGTAGACGTCGTAGGACAGCTCCGGCTGGCAGAAGCTGTCGGAGGGCGCCACCACGATGTCCTCGCTCAGCGCCTGCCGGCCCACCAGCACCCGGTAGGCCATGTTGGTGCGGTCGGTCAGGGTGACCTCGATCGGCCATGTCCGTTCGCCGATCTTCACCGGGGTGCGGATCACGAAGCGGTATTCCGTCTCGCCGTTCGATGACGTCACGTCGCGCCGGTCCACAACGGTGGCCGAGCAGGGGATCGCCAGGTCGTACTGCCCCGGAATCGGGTGCACCTGGAAGCGCACCTTGGGTTTCGAGGCCGGGCCGAAGGGCTCGATGTCGCTGGCGTGCAGCGCCGAGGTGCGCGCGCCGGTGTCGATCTTCGCCTTCAGCGCGGGCAGGCCCAGCTGGGGAAACGCCAGCCATTCCTCCCAGCCCAGGCGGAAATCATCGGGCTCTTCCGGGCGGTTCGGCATCTTCAGTCCTTCGGTGTTCGGGTTCCGGGTCGCCGTCCACGGGCCGGCGTTGCGGCGCGGACGGGTTGGCTTGCCACGCCAAATGCCGCAATAGACTTGGCGCGGCCAGAGGCAGGAGCAACCATGAACCAGAAATTCGGCTTCGACGTGACGGCGCGGGACGGCCGGGCGCGCGCCGGCGTCATCTCGACCCCGCGCGGCGAGATCCGCACGCCCGCCTTCATGCCGGTGGGCACCGCCGCCACCGTCAAGGCGATGCTGCCCGAAAGCGTGCGCGCCACCGGCGCCGACATCCTGCTGGGCAATACCTACCACCTGATGCTGCGCCCCGGGGCCGAACGGGTGGCGCGGATGGGCGGGCTGCACCGCTTCATGAACTGGGACCGGCCGATCCTGACCGACAGCGGCGGCTTCCAGGTGATGAGCCTTGCCGAGCTGCGCAAGCTGACCGAGACCGGCGTGACCTTCCGCAGCCACGTGGACGGCGCGCGGCACGAGCTGACGCCGGAACGCTCGATGGAAATCCAGAAGCTGCTGGGCTCGGACATCGTGATGTGCTTCGACGAATGCCCCGCGCTGCCCGCCGCGCCCACGCAGGTGGCGGACAGCATGCGCCTGTCCATGCGCTGGGCTCGCCGCTCGCGCGAGGCCTTCGGCGACCGGCCCGGCCACGCGCTGTTCGGCATCCAGCAGGGCGGCGTCACCGAGGAGCTGCGCGCGGAAAGCGCCGAGGCGCTGCGCGAAATCGGCTTTGACGGCTATGCCATCGGCGGGCTGGCGGTGGGCGAGGGGCAGGAGGCGATGTTCGGCGTGCTCGACTACGCCCCCGCCATGCTGCCCGAGGACCGGCCGCGCTACCTGATGGGGGTGGGCAAGCCAGACGACATCGTCGGCGCGGTGGTGCGCGGGGTGGACATGATGGACTGCGTGCTGCCCTCCCGGTCCGGCCGCACCGGGCAGGCCTTCACCCGGCACGGGGTGGTCAACATCAAGAACGCCCGCCACCAGGACGACCCGCGCCCGCTGGACGAGGCCTGCGGCTGCCCGGCCTGCCAGGGCTATTCCCGCGCCTACCTGCACCACGTGTTCCGCGCGCGGGAGATCATCAGCTCGATGCTGCTGACCTGGCACAACCTGCATTACTACCAGCACCTGATGGCCGGCCTGCGCGCGGCGATCGCCGAAAACCGCCTGGCCGCCTTCGAGGCGGACTTCCACGCCGCCCGCGCCGGCGGCGACATCGAGCCGCTCTAGCGCCGCCCGCGCAACAGGCGCGCCGCCGCCTTTACCCCGGCCGCCGATGCGCCTTGCCCCCGCAAACGCGGAAGGGCAAGGTGGGGCAAGAGTAAGTTACGACGGTTGAAAAAGAAGGGCGCGAGCCCCAGTTGAGGCCAAGAACGGAGATGGCCGAGCGCTGCCGACGAACGGGGCCGGCGCCATCTTGCCAGAGCAAGGAAAGAGCATGTCAGAATTCCTCCCCTCCTATCCCGTCCTGCCGCTGCGCGACATCGTGGTTTTCCCCCACATGATCGTGCCGCTCTTCGTCGGCCGCGAGAAGTCGGTGCGCGCCCTCGAGGAGGTCATGCAGGATGACAAGCAGATCCTGCTGTCCAGCCAGGTCGACCCCGGCGTCGACGATCCCACCCCCGACGGGATCTTCGAGGTGGGTGTGCTGGCCAACGTGCTGCAGCTGCTGAAACTGCCCGACGGCACCGTGAAGGTGCTGGTGGAGGGCCGCAGCCGCGTGCGTATCCGCGACTACCTCGAGAACGACCAGTTCTTCGAGGCCCGCGCCGAGGTGCTGGAAGAGGACATGGGCGATGCCGCCACCGTGGCGGCGCTGGAGAAATCCGTGTCCGAGGACTTCGAGCGCTACGCGAAGATCAAGAAGAACATCCCCGAGGAAGCCCTTGGCGCCGTGGCCGAGACCCGCGATCCGCAGAAGCTGGCCGACCTCGTGTCGGGCCACCTGGGCGTCGAGGTGGACCAGAAGCAGGAGCTGCTGGAAACCCTGTCCGTCGCCGAGCGGCTGGAGAAGATCTATGGCCTGATGCAGGGCGAGATGAGCGTTCTGCAGGTCGAGAAGAAGATCAAGACCCGCGTCAAAAGCCAGATGGAGCGCACCCAGCGCGAGTACTATCTGAACGAGCAGATGAAGGCCATTCAGAAGGAGCTGGGCGACGGCGAGGAGGGGGCGAACGAGATCGCCGAACTCGAGGAGAAGATCGAGAACACCAAGTTCTCCAAGGAGGCGCGCGAGAAGGCCGAGGGCGAGCTGAAGAAGCTGCGTACCATGAGCCCGATGTCGGCCGAGGCCACCGTTGTGCGCAACTACCTCGACTGGATGCTGTCGATCCCCTGGGGCACCAAGTCCCGGGTCAAGAAGGACCTTGGCCGCGCCGAGGAGATCCTCGACAACGACCACTACGGGCTGGAGAAGGTCAAGGAACGCATCGTCGAGTACCTCGCGGTGCAGCAGCGCTCGAAGAAGCTGAAGGGGCCGATCATGTGCCTCGTCGGCCCTCCGGGCGTGGGCAAGACCTCGCTGGGCCGGTCCGTGGCGCGCGCCACGGGGCGCGAGTTCATCCGCATCTCGCTGGGCGGTGTGCGCGACGAATCCGAGATCCGGGGCCACCGGCGGACCTACATCGGCTCGATGCCCGGCAAGATCATCCAGGCGCTGAAGAAGGCCAAGACCACCAACCCGCTGATCCTGCTCGACGAGATCGACAAGATGGGCCAGGATTTCCGCGGCGATCCCGCCTCGGCGATGCTGGAGGTGCTTGACCCGGAACAGAACTCCACCTTCTCGGACCACTACCTCGAGGTGGAATACGACCTGTCCAACGTCATGTTCCTGACCACGTCGAACAGCTACAACATGCCGGGCCCGCTGCTGGACCGGATGGAGATCATTCCGCTGGCCGGCTACACCGAGGATGAGAAGCACGAGATCGCGCGCCAGCACCTGATCCCCAAGCAGATCAAGAACCACGGTCTGAAGAAGGCCGAGTTCGCGCTGTCCGACGGGGCGCTGCGCGACATCGTGCGCTACTACACCCGCGAAGCCGGCGTGCGGAACCTCGAGCGCGAGATCGCCAAGATCTGCCGCAAGTCGATCACCAAGCTGATCAAGAAGGAGGTCGAGACCGTCGAGGTGACGACCGAGAACCTCGGTGACTTCCTCGGGGTGAAGAAGTTCCGCTACGGGCTGGCCGAGAAGGAGGACCAGATCGGCGTGGTCACCGGGCTGGCATGGACCTCGGTGGGCGGCGATCTGCTGTCGATCGAGGCGCTGCGCCTGCCGGGCAAGGGCCGGATGAAGACCACCGGCACCCTCGGTGACGTGATGAAGGAATCGATCGACGCGGCCTCGTCCTACGTCCGTGCCATCGCGCCCTCCATCGGGGTCAAGCCGCCGCGCTTCGACCGGATGGACATCCACGTCCACGTGCCCGAGGGGGCGACCCCGAAGGACGGGCCCTCGGCGGGGATCGGGATGGTGACCTCCATCGTCTCGGTGCTGACGCAGATCCCGGTGCGCAAGGACATCGCCATGACCGGCGAGGTCACCCTGCGCGGCCACGTGCTGCCCATCGGCGGGCTGAAGGAAAAGCTTCTGGCGGCCCTGCGCGGCGGTATCCGTACGGTGCTGATCCCCGAGGAGAACGAGAAGGACCTGACCGAGATCCCGGACAACGTGAAGAAGGGGCTGACGATCATCCCCGTCTCCACCGTCCGGCAGGTGCTGGACCACGCGCTGGTGCGCCAGCCCGAGCCCATCGAATGGGACGAGGCCGCCGAGGAAGAGGCCGCGGCCGCCCGCGCCGCGCTTCAGCCCTCGGGCGACGGGCAGGGTGCGGTCAAGCACTAGGCTCGAGCCCAGTCATCGACCCAGCCATCCGAACATGGGGGCGCCTTCCGGGGCGCCCCTTTTTCGTGCAACTGTCATCTTCGTGACCGGTCAGGGGGTGTCAGGCAGGCGACTTCCGCGCTACCTGATTCCCGTATCCCTGCCAGTCCGGTGCGGCCGCCCGCCGGATTCGGCGGAGTTTTTGGATTGGTGACGGCGCAGGCAGGTTGGATATGTCGGAGAAAAGACAGGAGGACTCGGTGCCCCGGATCCTCGGAAAACGGGAACTGACAGAGCGGGTCGTGACCGCCTCCGGCATCAAGAAGCGGGCGGTACGCCCGGTGATCGAGGCCTTGCTGCAGGAGCTGGGCGATGCCCTGTCCCGCGGCGACCACGTGAACCTTCATCCTTTCGGCAAGGCGCGGCAGACCGGCCGCAAGGACCAGGCAAGCACCGAGGTGCTGGAGATCCGCCTGCGCCGCGCCCGCCCCGCGGGCGGAAGGCGCGAGAGCCTGGGCGGCCCGGTGCACAAGGCCGCGGAATAGGCGCAGGGGCAGGGCGCCGCAATCCACCCCGCGCCCGCTCCCGACATCCCGGCCCGATGACCGCGACAGCCCGCGTTTTCCGCTCCCGCCCCTCTTGCATGGCCCGCGAGGGGGCGCTAAACCCCCCGCTGAATGGGTGATTAGCTCAGTGGTAGAGCGCTTCGTTCACATCGAAGATGTCGGGGGTTCAAATCCCTCATCACCCACCATTCCCTTTCGACGCGCCCGGCGCGATAGCGCCCAAGCAGGGATGGCCGCGGCCCTTGCGCCTTCCGGCGCGCTTCGGTATCAGGCGCGGCGGCGGGTGATTAGCTCAGTTGGTAGAGCGCTTCGTTTACACCGAAGATGTCGGGAGTTCGAGTCTCTCATCACCCACCACCTGCCTCCCTCGGACCTGTCGAATCGCGGCCCCCACGGTGCGGCACTGGAACCTCCCTCCGGCCTGCGGCAGAAGTGGCGGGAAGGGAGAACCGTCATGACCATCCGCCTGCGCCCCGCGCGACCCGAGGACCTGCCCGCCATCCGCGACCTGCAGATCGCCAGCTGGCGCCACGCCTACGCGGGCCTGCTGCCGGAATCCTTTCTCGAGACCGAGGTCCTGGACGTTCTCGGCGAGCGCTGGGCCCGGATGCCGGAGCCGCACTGGTTCGTGGACACCGCCTGGATCGGCGGCGCCCTCGCCGGCTTCGTTTCCGTCGATCGCAACCGGGGGCCGGGGGCCTACGTGGACAACCTGCACGTGGCGCGGGCGTCGCAGGGGCATGGCGCCGGGCGGCAGCTGATGGCCGGCGCGGCGCGGCGGCTGGAGGCCGAGGGGGCAGGGCGGCTGTGGCTGACGGTGATCCGCGAGAACGAGGGCGCGCGGGCCTTCTACCGCCGCATCGGCGGGCAGGAAGGTGCGCTGGACGAGACCCTGCTTTACGGTCAGCCGGTCTCGATCCTGCCGGTGGAATGGACCGATCTGGCGCGGCTGGGCGGGCTGACGCAGCCGGCGTAAACTTTCCCGGATTTCCCGGAATTTTCCCGGCAAAGCCGCTTGACGCCCCCGTGCTGCTGCCGTATCTCCCGCCGCAACGCGGTTGTAGCTCAGTTGGTTAGAGTACCGGCCTGTCACGCCGGGGGTCGCGGGTTCGAGCCCCGTCAACCGCGCCACTTTCCTTTCGCAGGAACAGCAGCCAGCAGCTCCCTTGATTGGGGGCGCTGGCTTCTGCGTTTGCGCCGTGGCGGGGTGAACCCCGCCCTACCGCTTTGTTCGAGCGATGCACTGATCAGCCCCCGGACAAGCCGAAGGCGCGGGGGCGAGCGCCTGCCCGTCCCGGCGGGCTGGCGCTGTGGGGGCTGCAGGGCTACGCTCATTCTGCGCGCGGATGTGACGAGGATAAAGTGTCTATGCCTGAGGGTGGAGGCGCCATCCCACGGGCAGGCTCACCTCGCACCATGGCGGGGTGAACCCCGCCCTACAGCTCCATCCGAACGATGCGCTGATACGCCCCCGAACAAGCCGAAGGCGCGGGGCGAGCGCCTGCGCGTCCGCACGGGCTGGCGCTGTGTCATCAGTGAGCACCGCTCATTCGGTGTGCGGATGTGGCGTGGAAAAAGCGCCCATGCCAGAGGACAGCAGCGCCATCCCACGGGTAGGCTCACGTCGCACCCAAGCCGAGCCCCGCCCCCCGATCACCCCGTCCGCCCCGTCACCAGCGACAGCCCGTGGGTGCGGCGGCGGAAGGCCAGCACCTCGCTCTGCGTGAACCGCAGGCTCTCCTCCACCACCATCCGCCGCACCTCCACAAGGTCCACCCCCGCGTCGATCACCGCGAAATCGTTCACCTCGCCCCGCAGCCGCGAGGAAAGGCTGGTGCCGGAGTGCACCTGCACCGGCCCGTCGCCCCGCAGCCCCTCCAGAAACGGCCCCGCGCGCCAGCGGTGCAGGTGGCCCGACAGCACCATATGCATCCCGCAGCCCGACAGGTGCGCCAGCCCCTGTTCCGCCCGCCGCATCAAGGCCTTGCGCACGCTGGCCTCCTGCTCGAACGGGTGATGGCCCACCAGCACGTTCAGCCGGTTCGCCGGCCCCGCGCCGAAGATCCGGCAGGCGCGCTTCAGGTCGCTGCCGCGCACCTTGCCGCGCTGGTGGCTGCGGGGGTCCACCGTATTGCAGCCCACCACGGCGATCTCGTCGTCCACGAAGGACGGCTCCAGCGAGGCGCCGATCCACTTGCGGTACTTGCGGAACGGGCGCATCAGCCGCTCGCCGATGTTGTAGAGCGGCACGTCGTGGTTGCCGGGCACCGCCAGCCAGCGGCCGGGCAGCCGGTCGAGGAAAGCCCGCGCCTGCCGGAACTCCGCCGTCCGCGCGCGCTGCGTGAGATCACCGGAGATCACCACCAGGTCCGCCTGGGCCTTGGCCACCGCGGCCAGCAGCGGCTCCAGCAGTTCCGGGCGGGCGCGGCCGAAGTGCAGGTCGGACAGGTGGACCAGCCGCCTCATGCCGCGTCCCTGCCCGGCACCACCACCTTCAGCGCCCCCTGCATCATGCGAAAGCGGAAGGGGCCCTCCATCCGCTCCGTCTCGCCGTCGCGCACCACGTGGCGGTAGGGGCGGCCGGTCTCCACCGTCACCTCCTGCCCGGTGACCAGGTCGAAGTCGCGGCCCCGCTGCATCCCGTGCATCGCCAGCCGCAGCGCCTGTTTCAGCAAGCCCAGCCTTCCCCGGTCGCGCGACAGGAACAGCGCCAGCTTGCCGTCACGGACCGCCTCGGCGCCCTCCAGCTCGAATTCCTCCAGCTGGTAGCGGCTGATGCAGACGAAAACCAACGAGCTGCGCGCCCGCCGCGTCTGCCCATCCACCGTCAGCGTCACGTCCATCGGGTTGTACAGCGTCACCAGCGCCCGCAGCACCGACCAGTAGGCGGCCACGCGGCTGCGGCCCCAGTGGCGGTAGGTCCGCTCGCGCACGCGGCGGATAAGCGAGTAGATCCCGACACTTGCGTTGTTGAGGAACATCCGCTCGTTGATCTGCCCCACGTCCACCTTGCGGGTATGGCCCGCGGCGATCACCTTCAGCGCCCCCTCCACGTCCTGCGGCAGCTCGAGGCTGCGGGCGAAGTAGTTGAAGGTGCCCGCCGGAACCACCCCCAGCGCCGTCTCGGTGCCCGCCAGCACCTCGCCCACGCCGCAGATCGTGCCGTCGCCGCCGGCGGCGATCACCATGGCGCAGCCCTCGTCCACCGCCTCGCGCGCGAGGTCGGCGATCGAGCGGCCCTCGCTCGGCATCCGCACCTCGCCGTCCCGCCCGTCCGCCTTCAGGAAGGCGCGCAGCGCCTTCGGGATGTCGCCGTCCTTGCGGCCAGACTTGGGGTTGACGATGGCAACGATTTTGCCCCGAAGGGCTTCGGCGCGCGGCTGGTGCAAGATGGTCTCCCGGGACATGGCGGTGCCGGGGCCAACGCCTTGCGGAGAGGGATGTTCCGGGGCGCCGCCGCTTGCCTGCCGGGGCCGCATCGGCCACAAGGAGGGCACCCGGCCGGCGCCGGGGCGGGAGGCGCGCGTGTTCAACCTGCAGGATTCCTTCTACCGGCCGCTCTGGCTGCGGCTGACGATCGTGCTGCTCTGCCTTGGCTGGGCGGCGGTCGAGATCGCCAACGGCGCGCCGGGCTGGGCGATGCTGTTCGGCGCGGTAGGGCTTTACGCGGCCTGGCAGTTCTTCGTGGTTTGGAACCCGAAGGACAAGCCGGAGGCAGGGAAGGACGGGGACGGGCCGACCTGAACCCTGCGTTGCCGCGCCGGGGCGGCGGCCTAGCTTTGCTCTGCGGCAGCAGGAGGCGCGCATGACCCGCGAGGACGTGATCTGCAAGTGGTTCGCCGATGACGGCACCATCCCCAACAACCCCGACCTGCCGGTGGTGATCCTGCCCGCCGCGCAGCCCGCCGATGCCGGGGCCGGGGCACTGCGGCGCCTGCACGCGCGCAACGGCTGGGGCGGGACATGGACCGGCACCGTCTTCAACTACCACCACTGGCACCCCGACGCGCACGAGGCGCTGTCTGTCGCCACCGGCACCGCAGAGATCATGCTGGGCGGGCCGGGCGGCGAGACCTTCCGGCTAAGCGCCGGCGACACCGTGATCCTGCCCGCGGGCACCGGGCATTGCCGGATCTCCGCCAGCGAGGATTTCGCCGTCTGCGGCGCCTACCCTCCGGGGCAGGAGGATTATACCATCCTGCGCGCCACGGCCGGGGACCGGGCGCGGGGCATGGCGCAGATCCGGCAGGTGGCGCGGCCGAAGACCGACCCGCTGCAGGGGGCGTCGGGGCCGCTGCTGCGCGCCTGGGGCTGAGGCCTCAGAACCCCGCCAGCCGCCGCACCTGTGCCGGGCTCAGCCCGTCGTCGCGGAAGGCGCGGATCGCGCGGGCGCCGTCGCGCTTGGCCAGGCGCTTGCCTGCGTCGTCCCGGATCAAGCCGTGGTGCCAGTAGCTTGGAACTGGAAGCTCAAGCAATGCCTGAAGAAGTACGTGTATCTGCGTGGCCTCGAACAGGTCCGCGCCGCGCACCACCTCGGTGATCCCCTGCGCTGCGTCGTCCACCACCACCGACAGGTGGTAGCTGGTGCCCATGTCCCGCCGCGCCAGCACGATGTCCCCGACACCCTGCAGCAGCGCCTCGGGCGTCAGCGCGTGGCGGCCCCGGTGCAGCGGCCCCGCCTCGGTGAAACCGGGCAACGCGTCCAGGTGCGCCAGCGCCCGCGCCATGTCCAGCCTCACCGCGTCCTCGGGCCCGGCCTCGGCCATGGCGCGGGCGCGGCAGGTGCCGGGGTAGACCAGCCCGTCCGGCCCGGTCATCGGGGCGCCCTCCTGCGGGGCGCTGAGGGCGGCGCGGATCTCGGCGCGGGTGCAGGCGCAGGGATAGCAGAGGTCCAGCGCCACCAGCCGGTCCAGCGCCGCGCGGTAGGCGGGCAGGCGGTCCGACTGGCGCATCACCGGCTCCGGCCAGTCCAGCCCCAGCCAGCGCAGGTCCTCGTAGATCGCCGCCTCCCACTCCGGCCGGGACCGGGCGCGGTCGATGTCCTCGATCCGCAGCAGGAACCGCCCCCCCTCCGCCGCCGCCCGCGCCGCCCCGGTCAGCGCCGAGCAGGCGTGGCCGATGTGCAGCGGCCCGGTGGGCGACGGGGCGAAGCGGGTGGCGTAGCTCAAGATTTCTGAAGCACGTAGACCGTGGCGTCGAGGCCGATGGCGGGCACGTGGGGGCCGTGCTCGCGGAACAGGATCTGCGCGGTGCCGCTGTCCACCGCCTTGTGCAGCCGGCCCTCGTAGTCCGGATCCGCCAGCGCGTGGTCGTTGAAGCTGAAGGCAAGAAGCCCCCGCGGCGCGAGGTTGTCCAGCAGCAGATCGAAGGTCTCCGGCGGCGCGGCGCCCGAGCCGATGACGCCCGCGGCGGTGATGGCGTGGTACTTGCCCGAATCGAAGGGCAGGTCGTTGCCCGGGTAGACCTGCCAGAGGTCGCGGTAGACGCCCTTGTCGCGCGCCTTGGCCAGCATGTCCGCGGACAGGTCCGCCCCGTCGATGCAGGTGAACCCGGTGTGGATCAAGGCCGCGCCGGAAAGCCCTGTTCCGCAACCGAAATCCAGCACCGGCTTGTCCAGGTCACGGATCTGCGCCGCCAGCGCCCGGGCCACCCGGTGCGGGGTGGCATAGCCGTTCTCGATCAGCTCGTCGTCATAGGTATCGGCCCACTCGTCGTAAAGCTGCCGGGTCTCGTCGGGGGTGGTGAGGGTGTAGACCTTGTCCAGGTATTCGTTTTCCATACCCCCAAGATAGGGCGCTTCGGCCGGAAGGGGAACGCGAAATGCCCGTCAGGCCGGGACCTTGGCGCCCAGCCCCAGCCAATCCTGCCACGCCGCCTTGGCGCGGTCGGTATAGGCCTTGTAGCGCGCGGGCCGGCCGCGGCGGCCGCCCTTCAGGTCGACCGGGCGGAACAGGCCGAAGTTGACGTTCATCGGCTGGAAGGTCCTGGCCTCGGCGCCGCCGGTGATGTGGTGGATCAGCGCGCCCATGGCGCTGTCCTGCGGCGGCGGCGGCAGCGGGCGGCCGAGGATCTCGGCGGCGGCGAGGCGGCCCGCCAGCAGCCCCATGGCGGCGCTTTCCACGTAGCCCTCGACCCCGGTGATCTGCCCGGCGAAACGGATATTCGGGCGGCTGCGCAGGCGCATCTGGTCGTCCAGCAGGGTCGGCGAGTTCAGGAAGGTGTTGCGGTGGATGCCTCCAAGCCGCGCGAATCGGGCCTCCTCCAGCCCCGGAATCATCCGCAGGACAGAGGTTTGCGCGCCGTACTTCATCTTGGTCTGGAAGCCGACGATGTTGTAGAGCGTCCCCAGCGCGTTGTCGCGGCGCAGCTGCACCACGGCGTGGGCCTTCACCTCGGGCTGGTGCGGGTTGGTCAGGCCCACGGGCTTCATCGGCCCGTGGCGCAGGGTCTCGCGGCCGCGTTCGGCCATGACCTCGATCGGCAGGCAGCCGTCGAAGTAGCCGGCGGTCTCGCCCTCGTGGAACTCGGTCTTCTCGGCGGCCAGCAGGGCGTCGATGAAGGCCTCGTAGGTGTCGCGGTCCATGGGGCAGTTGAGGTAGGCGCGGCGCTGTTCCTCGGTTTCGCCCTTGTCGTAGCGGGACTGGAACCAGGCCTTGCTGAGGTCGATGCTGTCGAAATGAACGATCGGCGCGATGGCGTCGAAGAAAGCCAGCGCCTCGGCCCCGGTCTCTGCACGGATCGAGTCCGCCAGCGCGCCGGAGGTCAGCGGACCGGTGGCGACGATCCAGCGCCCCTCGCGCGGGAGATCCGCGATTTCGCCGGGCTTCACGGTGATGCGTGGATGGGCGGCGATGCGGGCGGTGACGGTCTCGGCAAAAGCCTCGCGGTCCACCGCCAGCGCGCCGCCGGCGGGCAGGGCGTGGTGGTCGGCGGTGGCCATGATCAGCCCGCCCGCCGCGCGCATTTCCCAGTGCAGCAGGCCCACCGCGTTCTGCTCGTCATCGTCGGAGCGGAACGAGTTGGAGCAGACCATCTCTGCCAGGTTGCCGGTCTTGTGGGCGAAGGTGGCGACCTGGGGCCGCATCTCGTGCAGCACCACGTCCACGCCGGCCTCTGCGGCCTGCCACGCGGCCTCGCAGCCGGCCATGCCGCCGCCGATGATGTTCAGGGTCTCGGTCATCCGCCCGATCTAGGCGAAGCGGCGGGCGATGGGAAGGGGTCAGGCGGTGGCTTCGCTGTCCCAGGCGTCGGCGAAGAGGTTGCCGTCTTCGTCGGTCCCGGTCCCGGAGCGCTTGGCGGCGCCGGCGGCGAGGATCTGCTCGCGGGTCGGCTGGCGTTCCGCCTGCTTGCGGCCGGGGCGGGGGGTGGGCACCCCCAGCGGGGCCAGCACGCCGTCGCGGTGGGGCGCGGTGCCCAGCACCAGCAGCAGCGAGAGCATCAGCGCGAGGTCGCGCCAGACGCCGGCCGACTGGTTCGCCGCCTCGGCGGCGTCGAACTGCAGCCAGGCGCTCCATGCCATGTAGAAGGCCAGCAGCAGCACCGCGGGCCGCAGCGCGACCCGGGCCAGCAGCGCGGCACCGGCGAGGATCAGGAAGCCGGCGGTCACCGGCTGCGACAGGGCCGGCCCCAGCAGGGGGTCCAGTGGCAGCGGGCTGCCGGGCAGCAGGATGACGGCGGTTCCGGCGGCGGCCACGTAAGCGGCGGCGATCATCCGCAGGCTGCTGCGAGCGGCCACGCCGGCGCTGTCGAAGAGGGGTCGGACCCGGTCTGTGATTGCTGTCTGCATCGTCGTCCTGTCTGGCAGCTTCCCGTCTGTCGCATGAAAGACAGGGGTTGGGGCGGCTTCGGGACGAAAATGCGGCGCAATCAAGGCGATTGCACCGATATTGATATTAATCGACGGTTTAAGCAGGGGGCGGCCGTGGCCGCCGCCCTCATTCGTCGTCAGATGAACCAGTTTCGGGAGGCAGGTCCTCGGCGCCCGGCAGGTCCGCGTCAGCGCTGTCGGCCTCGGCGATCCAGGCGACGGAGACGACCTCTTCATCCGGGGCGGTGTTGAACACCTTGACCCCGCCGGCCCCGCGCGAGCGGAACGAGATGCCTTCCACCGGACAGCGGATCGACTGGCCGCGCGAGGTGACCAGCATGATCTGGTCGTCCATCTCCACCGGGAAGGCGGCGACGAGACGGCCGCCGCGCATGGCGCGGTCCATGGCCGCCACGCCCTGGCCGCCGCGCCCGCGCACGGGGTAGTCGTGCGAGGAGGACAGCTTGCCGGACCCGGCGGCGGTGATGGTGACGATCAGGTCCTCGGCCGCCGACATCTCGGCGTAAAGCTCCTGGCTCAGTTCGCCGGCTTCCACCGCTTCCTCGTCCGCGTCGGCCTCGGGCTCGTCCACGATGCCCGCCACGGCGCGGCGGCGCTTGAGGTAGGCGGCGCGCTGCTGCGGGTCGGCCTCGAAGTGGCGGATCACCGCCATCGAGACGACCTCGTCGCCGGAGGCAAGGCGGATGCCCCGCACGCCAGTGGAATCGCGGCCCTTGAACACCCGCACGGCGGTGGTGGGGAAGCGGATCGCGCGGCCGCCGGCGGTGACCAGCATGACGTCGTCATCCTCGGTACAGATCCGCGCGTTCACGAGGCTGACGTCCTCGGGCAGCTTCATCGCGATCTTGCCGTTCGACTTCACGTTGGTGAAATCCGACAGCGCGTTGCGGCGCACGTCGCCCTGCGAGGTGGCGAAGACGATCTGCAGGTCGTTCCAGTCCTCTTCGGCCGCGTCGACGGGCATGATCGCGGCGATCGAGACGCCCTGCGGGATCGGCAGGATGTTGACCACCGCCTTGCCGCGAGAGGTGCGCCCGCCCAGCGGCAGGCGCCAGGTCTTCAGCTTGTAAGCCATCCCGTCGGTGGTGAAGAACAGCAGCTGGGTATGGGTATTGGCGACGAAGAGGGTGGTGACCACGTCCTCTTCCTTCAGCCCGCCGCCCGAGAGGCCCTTGCCGCCGCGCTTCTGCTCGCGGAATTCCACCAGCGGCGTGCGCTTGATGTAGCCACCCTGCGTGACGGTGACGACCATCTCCTCGCGCTCGATCAGGTCCTCGTCGTCCATGTCGCCGGACCAGTCCTGGATCACGGTGCGGCGGGGGACGGCGAACAGTTCCTTCACCTCGTTCAGCTCGTCCGAGATGATCCCCATGATCCGCTCGCGCGAGCGCAGGATGTCGAGGTACTCGCGGATCTTGCCCGCCAGTTCCTGCAGCTCGTCGGTGACTTCCTTGACGCCAAGCTGGGTCAGGCGCTGCAGGCGCAGTTCCAGGATGGCGCGGGCCTGGGTCTCGGACAGGTTGTAGGTGCCGTCCTCGTTCACCGTGTGGCCCGGGTCGTCGATCAGGCGGATGTATTCGGCGATGTCGTGGGCGGGCCAGCGGCGGGTCATCAGCTTCTCGCGCGCCTCGGCGGCGTCGGCGGAGGAGCGGATGGTGGCCACCACCTCGTCCACGTTGGACACCGCGACGGCGAGGCCGCACAGCACGTGGCTGCGCTCGCGCGCCTTGCGCAGCTCGTAGGCGGTGCGGCGCGCGACAACTTCCTCTCGGAAGGTGATGAAATGGCTGAGAAAATCGCGAAGGGTCAGCTGCTCTGGCCGGCCGCCGTTCAGCGCCAGCATGTTGCAGCCGAAGGAGGTCTGCAGCGGCGTGAAACGGTAAAGCTGGTTCAGCACCACCTCGGCGGTAGCGTCGCGCTTCAGCTCGATCACCACGCGCACGCCGATGCGGTCGGATTCGTCCTGCACGTGGGCGATGCCCTCGAGCTTCCGTTCCTTGGCGAGGTCGGCGATCGTCTCGATCATCTTCGCCTTGTTCACCTGGTAGGGGATCTCGTCGACGATGATGGCGTAGCGGTCCTTGCGGATCTCCTCGATCCGGGTCTTGGCGCGGATCACCACGCTGCCGCGGCCCTCGGTATAGGCCTTGCGGGCGCCCGAGCGGCCCAGCAGCACGGCGCCGGTGGGAAAGTCGGGTCCGGGGACGTATTGCATCAGCTGTAGCGAGTCGAGGTCCGGGTTCTCGATCAGCGCGAGGGTGGCGTCGATCACCTCGCCCAGGTTGTGGGGCGGGATGTTGGTGGCCATGCCCACGGCGATGCCGCCGGCGCCGTTGACCAGCATGTTGGGGAACCGCGCCGGCAGGACCACGGGCTCCTGGTCCTTGCCGTCGTAGTTGTCCTGGAAGTTGACGGTGTCCTTGTCGATGTCCGCCAAGAGGTAGTTGGCCGCCTTGGCCATCCGCACCTCGGTATAGCGGAAGGCGGCGGGCGGGTCGCCGTCCATCGAGCCGAAGTTGCCCTGGCCGTCCAGCAGCGGCAGCGACATGGAGAACGTCTGCGCCATCCGCACCAGCGCGTCGTAGATCGCGCTGTCGCCGTGGGGGTGGTACTTGCCCATGGCGTCGGCCACGGGGCGCGAGGACTTCCGGTAGGGCTTGTCGAAGGTATTGCCCACCTCGTTCATCGCGTAGAGGATGCGGCGGTGCACCGGCTTCAGCCCGTCGCGCAGATCCGGGATCGCGCGGCTGACGATGACCGACATGGCATAGTCCAGATAGGACGTGCGCATCTCGGATTCGATGGTGATGGTGGGCCCATCGTAGGCGAACCGCCGGGGCGGTTCTTCGTCTTCGTTTTCAGGGGTTTCCGGCGTATCGCTCACGTGCTGCTCCGCCTTATGCTCTGGCCGCTAGATGTTGTTGTGGCGGACTATATCCCGCCATGCATGTTGAGTTCAACCGCGCATTCCCGCGGTGCCAGCAGCCGCGGGGGTGGAGTGACAACACACTGTTATCGTTGATTTTTGCTTCGGATCGAGCATCATCAACCCTACAGGCAGAAACGGAGAGCTGAGATGCCCATGTCCGACACCCCCTCCGAGACCGAGCTGATGCTGAAGGGATACGGCCTGACCACGGCCGAGTTCTTCTACCGGATGCCGGATTACCGGAACGTGCTGAACACCTTCATCTGGCAGGACTACGACCTCGCGCCCGACCACCCGCGGCTGTTCCGGTTCGTGGAGTTCTGGCGGGACAAGATCGAGGGGCCGCTGCACTCGGTGAAGTTCGTGCACCGGAAGATGATCTCGCCGGGGGAATGGCGCAACGTGACGGGGGAGTTCACGCTGCACTGAGGGGCGGCTGATCATGGCGGCCCGAGCAGCGGTGAAGCCGCCGGGCCAGCGCCTGCCCGTTCCCGCGGGCTGGCGCTTTGGCAAGGGTCAGCGCAGATGTCGGAGTGAGGAGGGGGCTTGGCGGCCATAAAGCACGTCACTCGGTTGTCGTGGCGCCACCCCACGGGCAGGCGCTGTCCCGGCTTGCGCTTATGAAGAAGGGTTGTGCCGTTGCGGCCCGAACAGCGGCGAAGCCGCCGGGCCAGCGCCTGCCCGCCCCCCGGCCTGGCGCTTTGGCAGGGGTCAGCGCGGATGTTCGAGTGAGGAGGGGCTTGGCTGGCATTAAGCACATCGCACGGCCGTTGCAGCGCCATCCCGCGGGCAGGCGCTGGCCCGGCTTGTGCCGGGGGCGATGACAGGGGCAGGGCGGCGGGACGTGCCCGCCCGGGCTCAGGGGATGATGCGGGTGTACTTGGTGCCCTTCAGCGTCGCCCCGGCGATCAGCCCGGCCTGGCCGAAGACCAGCGCGATCACCGGCGAGAGCGCGGTGGTGGTCTCGGCCGAGAGGTTTTCGCCCTGTTCGTTCAGCACGTATTCCACGTCCGCCCCCGCGGCCCAGCCCGGCGAGCGGCGGAACCGCTCCAGCGCGTCCGAGGTCATGAAGAACAGCACATGCGAATACTGCTGCGCGCCGATCTGCAGCCCCACGGTGGCGGCGGCGGCGGAGTAGTAGTCGACCGTCGCGTTGTTCACCCGCAGCGCGCCGCGCCCGTAGGAGCCGCCAAGCCCGAAGCCCGCCTTGGTCACCAGCGGCATCACCAGCATGCCCGCGGACTTGTCGCGGATCTCGGTGGTGCCGGGGTAGCGGGAGAAGAGGAAGTTCAGGGTCTGGTCCGCCCGGGCGTCGATGATCGCGCCGTCGGGAGAGCCGATGCCGTTGCCGCAGGCGGCCAGCAGGCCGGCGCTGCCGGCGGCCGCGAGGAAACCTCGGCGGGGAAGGATGGTCATGGATGTCTGCCCTTGTTCTGTCGATATGCCTCCGGCGCCGTTGTCCCCGGCGCTCGCGGGCAGGATAGACCATGAACGGGACGCTGTCATCAACCCCATGCGGCCACGGGCGGCAAACCGCTATATCTAGTGTGGCGCCGCCACAGGGCGCGTGTCAGCCGCTGGTCTTCAGGGCGCGGGCGGCCTCGGGGGCGAAATAGGTCAGGATCCCGTCGCAGCCGGCGCGCTTGAAGCACAGCAGGCTTTCCAGCATCACCCGGTCCTCGTCCAGCCAGCCACGCTCGAACGCGCCCTTCAGCATCGCGTACTCGCCCGACACCTGGTAGGCGTAGGTGGGCACGCCGAAGGCGTCCTTCACCCGGCGGCAGATGTCGAGGTAGGGCATGCCGGGCTTGACCATCACCATGTCGGCGCCCTCGTCCAGGTCCCGCGCCACCAGCCGCAGCGCCTCGTCGGAGTTGCCGGGGTCCATTTGGTAGGTCTTCTTGTCCCCCTTAAGCGCCGCAGAGGCTCCCACCGCGTCGCGGAACGGGCCGTAGAACCCCGAGGCGTACTTGGCGGCGTAGGACAGGATCGTCACGTCGTGATGCCCGTCCCGTTCCAGCGCCTGCCGCATGGCGCCGATGCGGCCGTCCATCATGTCAGAGGGGCCGATGATGTCGGCGCCGGCCTCGGCCTGCGCAAGGGTCATCTTCACCAGCGCCTCGACGCTGGGGTCGTTGACGATGATCCCGTCCACCACCAGCCCGTCGTGGCCGCTGGCGTTGTAGGTGTCCAGCGCCACGTCGGTCATCACCGCGATCTCGGGCACCTCAGCCTTGATGGCGCGGATCGCGCGGTTGGTCAGGTTGTCGGGGCTCCAGGCCTGGGCGCAGTCCTCGGTGCGGCTGTCGGCGGAGGTATAGGGGAACAGGCAGATCACCGGAATTCCCAGCCCCGCCGCCATCTCGGCCGCCCGCACGGCCCGGTCCACCGTCAGCCGCGCCACGCCGGGCATCGAGGCCACGGGGGTGTCGGCGTCGGTGCCCTCGCGCAGGAAGATCGGCCAGATCAGGTCGTCCACCGACAGCGAGGTCTCGCGCATCAGCCGCCGGCGGGCGTCGCTGGCGCGCATCCGGCGGAAGCGCGCGGCGGGGAACGGGGCGGGAGGATACATGGCGCGTCCTGTCGTAGCTTTGTTACAGCGTTCAAATCGCAGGGTTGACGGCGACTCTCAAGTCTAGGATTTGCCGGGGGCCGCGTTTAGGGTGCGCGGCAAACCACGAACGGGCGGGCGGAGTGGACTGGTACCACACGGTTTTCGAACTGATCGACATGCGGTCCTTTTCCAACCTCTGGTACTGGATCGCGCTTGCCGTGGTGTGGTCCTCGGCCAGCCACTGGGTGCTGGGCGTGCCCTTCGACCTGGTGCTGGGCGCGCAGCGCCACGGCGGGGCGCGGCAGGCGGACCTCGAGGCGCTGGTGCGGATCAACTGCAACCGGCTGCTGCACATCGGCGAGGTCTCGGGCCTGTGGATCCTCGGCTTCGTCAGCGCGGTGCTGACGGCGCTGGCGATCCTGGGCTTCGTCTACTGGATCGAATTCGCGCAGGCGCTGTTCCTGATCCTGTTCCCGCTGACGCTGGTCAGCCTGCTGGGGCTGCAGGCCGCCCGCAGCATCACCGCGCAGGGGCTGGAGGGCGAGGCGCTGCGCCGGCGGCTGCGGCTGCACCGGCTGTTCACCCAGGTGATCGGGCTGGCGGCGATCTTCGTGACCGCCATGTGGGGCATGTGGCAGAACATGTCGCACGGGATCATGGGCTTTTGAGCAGGCGCAAGCCGGGCGGGCGGCGGCCCGGGGGATGCCGCTGCACCCTTTGTGGTCCGCGCTTTATCTCCCCCTTTCGCCGTGACCTATCGCCGGGGCGCTGGCGGTGACGAAGCGGCAGCCCGCGGGCCGGGCCGCCGCTGGCCCGGCGGCTTCGCCGCTGCTCGGGCCAAGGTTCGGGCCAGGGTTCGGGCCAAGGTTCGGGCCAAGGTTCGCGCCGGCGCGCCCGGCACAGCTTGACACCGCCGCCGCGCCCGTTACCTGAGCGTCCTCATGTCACAGCCCCAACACATCACCGTCGGCGGCGCCCCCGAGGGCTATGACGCGGCGCTGGTCCTGCGCGAGCTGGAGCGCGCCGGCGGCCCCGTGGTGCACGTCGCGCGCGACGACAAGCGGCTGGCGGCGATGCGCGCCGCGCTGGCCTTCCATGCGCCGCAGACCCCGGTGGTGGAGTTCCCCGGCTGGGACTGCCTGCCCTATGACCGCGTCTCGCCCCACGCCGACATCGCCGCCGCGCGGATGGCGACGCTGGCGGGGCTGGCGGCCGGTGTGGCCGGCGGCGGGGCAGGCGGGGCCTTCGTGCTGCTGACCACGCTGAACGCCGCGACCCAGCGGGTGCCGGCGCGCGAGGTTTTGCGCGAGGCGGCCTTTACCGCGCGGGTGGGCGACCGGATCGACGAGAAGGGGCTGCGCGACTTCCTGGTGCGCATGGGCTTCACCCAGGCGCCCACGGTGCTGGAGCCGGGGGACTACGCGGTGCGCGGCGGCATCGTCGACATCTACCCGCCGGGCGAGGGCGGGCCGGTGCGGCTGGACCTGTTCGGCGACGTGCTGGACGGCGCGCGCCGCTTCGACGCCGCCACCCAGCGCACGACGGAAAAGCTGGACCGGGTGGAACTGGCGCCGGTGTCGGAGGTGATCCTCGACGAGGCGGCGATCACAAGGTTCCGGCAGAACTACCGCATCGAGTTCGGCGCCGCCGGCACCGACGACCCGCTTTACGAGGCGGTCAGCGCCGGGCGCAAGCACCAGGGGGTGGAGCACTGGCTGCCGTTCTTCCACGAGCGGCTGGAGACGCTGTTCGACTACCTGCCCGGCGCCCCGGTCAGCCTTGACGACCAGGTGACCCCGGCGCGGCTGGCGCGGTGGGAGGGGATCGTCGACCAGTACGAGACCCGGGTCCATGCCATGAGCCAGAAAAGCCGCATGGACACGGTCTACAAGCCCAGCCCGCCGCAGCTGCTGTACCTCGACGACGCGGCCTGGCAGGCGGCGGTTGCGGACCGGCGGGTGCTGCAGTTCCACCCGCTGCCGCAGGCCACCGGCCCCTCGGTGATCGACGCGGGCGGGCGCATCGGGCGCAACTTCTCGCCCGAGCGGCAGCAGGAATCGGTCAGCCTGTTCGGCGCGGTGGCCGACCACGTGCGCGCCCGGCGCAAGGAGGGGCCGGTGGTGCTGGCCGCCTATTCCGAGGGCGCCGCCGAGCGGCTGGAGCACCTGCTGGAGGACCACGGCATCCGCGGCGCCGAGCGGGTGGACCGCGCCGGCCAGCTGGTGGACCTGAAGGGCCCGGCGCTGGCGGTCTGGCCGCTGGAGACCGGCTTTACCGCCCCCGAGATGACGGTGATCGCCGAGCAGGACATCCTCGGCGACCGGCTGATCCGCGCGCCCAAGAAGAAGCGGCGGGCCGAGAACTTCCTGACCGAGGCGCAGGGCCTCAGCCCCGGCGACCTGATCGTCCACGTGGACCACGGCATCGGCCGCTACACCGGGCTGGAGGTGGTCAACGCCCTCGGCGCCCCGCACGAGTGCATCGCGCTGGAATACGCCGGCGGCGACCGGCTGTTCCTGCCGGTCGAGAACATCGAGCTGCTGTCGCGCTACGGGCACGAGCAGGGGCTGCTGGACCGGCTGGGCGGCGGCGCGTGGCAGGCCAAGAAGGCCCGCATGAAGGAGCGGATCCGCGAGATCGCCGACCGCCTGATCCGCGTCGCCGCCGAGCGCCACCTGCGCCGCGCCCCGATCATGGAGGCGCCGGCGGGGATGTGGGATGCCTTCTCGGCGCGCTTTCCCTACCAGGAGACCGACGACCAGCTGCGCGCCATCGGCGACGTGCTGGAGGATCTCGGCTCCGGCACCCCGATGGACCGGCTGATCTGCGGCGACGTCGGCTTCGGCAAGACCGAGGTGGCCATGCGCGCCGCCTTCGTCGCGGCCATGAGCGGCCGGCAGGTGGCGGTGATCGCCCCCACCACGCTGCTGGCGCGCCAGCACTTCAAGAGCTTCGCCGACCGTTTCCGCGGCTTTCCCGTCGAGGTCCGCACCCTGTCGCGCTTCGTCTCGGCCAAGGAGGCGGCGGCGACCCGCGACGCGATCAGCCGCGGCACCTGCGACATCGTCATCGGCACCCACGCGCTGCTGGCCAAGGGCATCCGCTTCAAGGATCTCGGGCTGCTGATCATCGACGAGGAACAGCACTTCGGCGTCAGCCACAAGGAACGGCTGAAGCAGCTGCGCACCGACGTGCACGTGCTGACCCTCACCGCCACGCCGATCCCGCGCACGCTGCAGCTGTCGCTGACGGGCGTGCGCGACCTGTCGATCATCGGCACCCCGCCGGTGGACCGGCTGGCGATCCGCACCTACGTGTCCGAGTTCGACGCCGTCACCGTGCGCGAGGCGCTTTTGCGCGAGCATTACCGGGGCGGGCAGTCCTTCTACGTGGTCCCCCGCGTCAGCGACCTGCCGGAGATCGAGACCTTCCTGCGCGAGCAGCTGCCCGAGATCACCTTCGTCACCGCCCACGGGCAGATGGCGGCGGGCCAGCTGGACGAGCGGATGAACGCCTTCTACGACGGCAAGTACGACGTGCTGCTGGCCACCACCATCGTGGAATCGGGGCTGGATATTCCCACCGCCAACACGATGATCGTGCACCGCGCGGACATGTTCGGGCTGGCGCAGCTTTACCAGATCCGGGGTCGCGTGGGCCGCTCGAAGACCCGCGCCTATGCCTACCTGACCACCAAGCCCCGCGCCAAGCTGACGGCGACGGCGGAAAAGCGGCTGCGGGTGCTGGGCTCGCTCGACAGTCTCGGGGCGGGGTTCACGCTGGCCAGCCAGGACCTGGACATCCGCGGCGCCGGGAACCTCTTGGGCGAGGAACAATCGGGCAATATCAACGAGGTGGGCTACGAGCTGTACCAGTCGATGCTGGAAGAGGCGATCGCCAAGATCAAGTCGGGCGAGTTGGAGGGGCTGACCGAGAACGACGGCCAGTGGGCGCCGCAGATCAACCTCGGGGTGCCGGTGCTGATCCCCGAGGACTACGTGCCCGACCTCGACGTGCGCCTCGGCCTTTACCGCCGGCTCAGCGAGCTGCACACCAAGGTGGAGCTGGAAGGCTTCGCCGCCGAGCTGATCGACCGCTTCGGCAAGCTGCCCAAGGAAGTGGACATGCTGCTGCTGATCGTGCGCATCAAGGACATGTGCAAGCGCGCCGGCATCGCCAAGCTGGACGGCGGGCCCAAGGGCGCGACGATCCAGTTCCACAACGACAAGTACGCCAACCCGGCGGGGCTGGTGGACTTCATCAAGGCGCAGGACGGGCAGGCGAAGGTCAAGGACAACAAGATCGTCATCCGCCGCGACTGGACAAAGACCCGCGACAAGATCAAGGGCGCCTTTGCCATCGCGCAGGACCTGGCGCGGCACCTGAAGGACGCGGCCTGATGGCCGGGCAGGGCGCGGGGCGGCGATGACCCGGCGCGCCGCGCCCGCGGGCGCGCCCGGCCGGGCGCTGGCGCTGGCGGGGCTGGCGGTGGTGCTGTCGATGACGACCTGGTTCTCCGCCACCGCCGTGGTGCCCGAGTTGACCCGCGACTGGGCGCTTGGCCCCTCGGCGGCGGCCTGGCTGACCAACGGCGTGCAGGCGGGGTTCGTGGCGGGGGCGCTGGTGTCCAGCCTGCTGGCGCTGGCGGACGTCTGGCCGCTGACGCGCCTGATGGCGGGCGCGGCGCTGCTGGCCGCCGCGGCCAACGCCGCGCTGCTGCTGGAGCCGGGGGTGACCGGCGCGGTGGCTGCGCGCTTCGTCACCGGCGCGGCGCTGGCCGGGGTCTACCCGCCCGCGATGAAGTTCATCGCGACCTGGTTCCTGCGCGGCCGGGGCCTTGCCATGGGCACGCTGGTGGGGGCGCTGACGCTGGGCTCGGCGCTGCCGCACCTGGTGCGGGCGGCGGGGGCGGGGCTGGACTGGCGGGTGGTGGTGGCGGTCACCAGCCTCGCCGCGCTGGCCTCTGCCGCGATCTTCGCGACCGCGCTGCGCGAGGGGCCCCACGCCTTCGCCCGCGGCAGGGTGGACCTGCGGCAGGTGGGGGCGATCCTGCGCAACCGCCCGGCGATGCTGGCGAACCTCGGCTACTTCGGCCACATGTGGGAGCTTTACGCCATGTGGGGCTGGTTCCTCGCCTATGCCTCGGCGGCCGCGGCGGCGGGGGGCTGGGACCTGAACGCCTCGCTGCTGGCCTTCGCGGTGGTGGCGATGGGGGCGCCGGGCTGCGTCGCGGCGGGCTGGCTGGCGGACCGCATCGGGCGCTGCGCCACCACTGCCGTCGCGCTGGCCCTCTCGGGCAGTTGCGCGCTGCTGGCGGGGGTGGTCTTCGAGGCCTCGCCGGGGTTGTTCGTGGCGCTGGCGTTGCTGTGGGGGCTGACGATCGTGGCCGACAGCGCGCAGTTCTCGGCCGCCGTCACCGAGCTGTCGGAACCGGGGCAGGTGGGGGCCGCGCTGGCCTTCCAGATGGGGGTCGGCTTCGCCATCACGATCTTCACCATCTGGCTGATGCCGCTGGTGGCCGAGGCGCTTGGCGGCTGGCGCTGGACCTTCCTGGTGCTGGCGCCGGGGCCGCTGGTGGGGCTGGCGGCGATGCTGGCGCTGCGGGCGCGGCCCGAGGCGGTGCGGCTGGCCGGCGGGCGCCGCTAGACCGCGCCGCACGGTTGACCTTCGCGCCGATCCTTGCCTGCATGGCAAGGCGCCCCGGCCCCTGCCGGCGGCATTTGGAGGAGAGCGTTTTGCCCACATACGATTTCAGCGCCGTCGGATTTCTCGTGCTCGACGTGCTCGGCCGCTATGCAGAGCGGATGCCGGACCCCGGCACCGCGACCTTCATCGACGAGGTGACCATGACCGTCGCCGGCACCGCCGGGGCCACGGCGGTGGATTGCGCGATCCTGGGGCTGAAGGGGCAGATCTCGGCCCGGATCGGGCGCGATCCCATGGGGGATTTCCTGGCCAGCGACATGCAGCGCCACGGGCTGGACCTGGGGCTGCTGCAGCGCGACCCGGCGGTGCAGACAGCCTGCAGCATGCTGCCGATCCGCCCGGACGGCTCGCGGTCCGCCTTCTACGCCCCCGGCACCAGCCGCACCTTCCGGCCCACCGAGGCCGAGGTGGAGCGGATCCTCGACGCGCGCATCGTGCACCTCGGCGGCACCGGGTTCCTCGACGCCTTCGACGGCGCCCCCTCCGAAACCCTGCTGCGCCGCGCCAAGGCGCTGGGGCGGACCACGGTGTTCGACCTGATCCAGGCAGGACCGGAGACGGTGCCGCTGGTGCTGCCGCTGCTGCCGCACATCGACTACTTCGTGCCCTCGATCCACGAGGCTTCGGCCATGGCGGAAAAGGACGACCCCGCCGAGGTAGCCCGCTGGTTCAAGGCGCGCGGGGTGAAGAACGCGGTGCTGACGCTGGAGGGGGAGGGCTGTTTCGTCGATCCCGCCGAGGGCCCCGCCTTCCACCTGCCGGCGCATGCGATCGACGTGGTGGACACCACCGGCTGCGGCGACAGCTTCACCGCCGGGATCATCGCGGGGCTGGCCCACGGCTGGCCGCTGCGCGATTGCGCGCGGTTCGCCAACACGGTGGCGGCGCACGTGGCGATGGGCCTCGGATCCCAAGGGCGGCTTGCGTCGTTCCAGCAGACCCGCGCCGCGATGGACGACTGGCCGCTGCGCGAGGTGCCGGCACGCTTCGCCTGAGGCCGCCCGCAGGCGCCTGACTTTCCCGTTCGCCCGCTTTCCCGGCGCCTCGCTGCGCCGGGTGCCCGACATTTGCGCTTGTGACATCTTGTGTACACGCTGTACACAATGCAGGCACAGGTGAGTCGCGAAGGCTTGCCGGAGCGACGGGAACCGCGATGACCGACGAGAAACTCGCCAGCCCCTACCAGCGCGGCGCCGCGGCGTCCGAGATCCACGCGATCCTGCGCGACGAGATCCTGACCCTGACGCTGGAGCCGGGGGCGCCGCTGGACGAGGTGAGCCTTTCGAAGCGCTTCAACGTCTCGCGCTCGCCGATCCGCGAGGCGCTGAACCGGCTGACCGCCTCGCGGCTGGCCCAGGCGCTGCCGAACCGCGCCACCATCGTGGCGCCGGTGGACCTGCGCAACTTCCCGGCCTTCATCCACGCGCTGGACGTGCAGCAGCGGCTGGCCACCCGGCTGGCGGCGATGCACCGGACCGAGGCCGACATCGCGCGGCTGCGCGTGCTGGCGGAGGATTTCAACCGCCATATCGAGACGCTGGACGCGCTGAAGCTGCTGCAGGCGAACTTTGCCTTCCACCTCGCCATCGCCGAGGCCGGGGGCAATCCCTACGTCACCCGCCAGTACCGCGAGTTGCTGAGCGAGGCGCGGCGGCTGCTGCACATCCACGTGCGCTTTCTCGACGCGGTGAACCGCAAGGACGTGCTGCGCGACCAGCACCACGATTTCATCGACGCGATCGAGGCGCAGGACGTGGCGGCGGCCGATGCCATCGCCCATGCCCACGCGATGCAGTTCCACGACCGGTTCCTGCGGGCGCTGCACTACACGCCAGATCCCGGCTTCGAGATCGGCGACCCGCCGCCCTCGGCGCTGGCGGAGGCGAAGTGACATGAGCCGCATCGCCCGCATCACCCTTGCCAGCCACGTCAACGACCTTGGCGGCAAGCTGTACAACCCGGCGATCCGCTGGACCCGCAAGCACGCGGTCTTCGTGCTGGTGGAGGATGACGCGGGGCAGGTGGGCTTGGGCGAGTGCTGGTGCTTCGACAGCGCCCCCGACGCGCTGCTGGCCTTCCTGCGAACCGAGGTGCTGCCCCATTTCGAGGGCGCGCCGCTGGACGAGGCAGAGGCCATCGCCGACCGGCTGCTGGCGCGGGCCACCCTGACGGCGCGGCACGGCATCCTGTGCTCGGCGCTGTCGGGCATCGACCTCGCGGTGCGGGACCTGCAGGCGCAGCAGGCCGGGCTGCCGCTGTGGCGCAGCCTGAACGGGCAGGGCAGCGGCCGGGCCGCGCTTTACGCCAGCGGCGGGCTTTACGGGGTGGACAAGACAACGGACGACCTGTGCCGGGAAATGGCCGGCATGGCGGGGCAGGGGTTCCCGCTGTGCAAGATGAAGATCGGGGCGCTCAGCCTTGAAGAGGACCTTGCCCGGGTCCGTTCGGTGCTGGCGGCCCTGCCGGACCACGCGCGGCTGATCATCGACGGGGTCTATTCCTACAGCGCCGACGATGCCGCGCGGATCTACGGCGCGCTGCCCGCGGAGCGGATCGAGGCCTTCCAGTCGCCCACCCGCGCCCATGACATCGCCGGCATGGCGCAGCTGTCGCGCGCCGGGGTGCCGGTGATGGCCACCGAGGCCGAATACCGCCCCGAGATGCACCGCCTGCTGGTGGAGGAGGCCCGCGTCGCCTTCCTGCAGACCGCCCCCGTCGCCTGCGGCGGCATCACCGGGCTGCGGCGGCAGGCGGCGCTGTGCAGGGGCACCGAAACCCGCATGTCGCTGGAGGTATCCTCGACCGGCGTGGCCTTTGTCGCCGCCAGCCACTTTGCCGCGGCAGAGCCGCTTTGCGCCCACGTGGAATACCACATGGTGCACCGGGTCTTCTTCGACGTCCTCGGCCTCGAAGCCAATCGGTTCGACGCCGGAACCTTCGCCCTGCCGGAGACCCCCGGCCTTGGCGTCACGCTGCCGGACAGCCTTGCCCCGGCGGCCAACAGCACGAGCGCGTCCCGCGTGTTCGCAGAGCCGCCCGAAGCGGTCCAACCCTCATCATCCAACAGACGGAGACACTGATGATCAACCGTATCACCCAAATGGCGGGCGCCGCCGCGCTGGTCTTGGCCGGAGCCCTTCCGGCCGCCGCGCAGCAGGAGAACCTGCTGGACACCATCAAGGAGCGCGGCAGCCTGCTGTGCACCGGGCACAACGGCAGCTACCTCGGCTTTGCCGAAGTGGACGCGGAAGGCGCCTGGCAGGGCTTCGACATCGAGTTCTGCAAGGCCCTGGCCACCGCGATCCTCGGCAGCCCCGACAAGCTGCAGGTGATCCCCGTCAGCTTTGCCCAGCGCTTCCCGGCGCTGCAGTCCGGCGACGTGGACGTGATCATCAAGGTCACCGGCTGGACCCAATCCCGCGACACCGACCTCGGCCTGCAGTTCTCGCGCCCCTATTTCATCGGCCCGTTCTACACCATGGCCAAGACCGAGCTGGGCGCGTCCACCATCGCCGACCTCGAGGGCGGCGTGTTCTGCGTGAACGCCGGCACCACGGTCGAGCGCGTGCTGGCCGACTACATGGAGACCAACGGCGTCACCTACGAGCCGCTGGCCTTCGAGAAGGGCGAGGAACTGCGCGCCGCCTTCTACAACGGCCGCTGCGACGCGCTGGCCGGGTTCGGCCCCTTCCTGTCGGCCACCCGCGTCAACGCCCCGGATCCCGAGGCTTTCACCATCCTCGGCGACGTCATGAAGCTGGAGCCCGAGGGCATCGTGGTGCGCCAGGGGCAGGAAGAGCTGCTGGACGTGATCAACTGGATGGTCAGCGCGTTGCTGATGGCCGAAGAGGCCGGCATCACCCAGGAGAACGTGGACGACATGCGCGCCAGCCCCCCCTCGCCGACGATCGAGCGGCTGCTGGGCGTCACCCCCGGCGTGGGCGAGCGCATGGGGCTGAGCGACGACTGGGCCTACAACGTGATCAAGGCCGTGGGCAACTACGGCGAGATCTACGACCGCACGGTCGGCGACGGGTCGCGCTACAAGCTACCGCGCGGGCTGAACAACCTGTGGAACAAGGGCGGTCTGCTGTACCCGCTGGTGCTCGACTAGACCCTGGACGACGCGAGGGGCCGCCTGCGGGCGGCCCCTTCCGCCAAGCCTTCCCTGCCGCCCCACCGAAAGCACCGACATGCGCCAGTTACTCGCATCCCGCCGCTTCAGGCGCGTGGGCATCCAGACCGGCTTTCTTCTCGCCGTCGCCGCCCTGCTGGTCCTTCTCGTGGTCACCAGCCAGCGCAACATCGTGAACCAGGGCATCGCCACCGGGTTCGGATTTCTCGACCGCACCACCGGCTGGCCGATCAATTTCTCGGTGATCGAGGTCAGCGCCCGCTCGACCTACGCGCGGATCATCTTCGCGGGCCTGCTGAACACCATGCTGGTGGGGTTCCTGACGCTGTTCTTCGCCTCGATCCTCGGGGTGCTGCTGGCGCTGCTGCGGATCTCGCGGAACACGCCGATGAAACTGGTGGGCGCCACCTACGTCGAGGTCTTCCGGAACGTGCCCGTCGTGCTGCAGGTGTTCTTCTGGTACGCCGTGCTGACCCACCTGCCGGGACCGCGCGACGCGCACAGCCTGATGGGCGTGGCGATGCTGTCGAACCGGGGCATCGTGCTGCCCAGCTTTACCTTCGTGCAGGGCGGGCTGGTCTGGCTGGCGCTGGGGATCGCCGCCGCCGCGCTCTGGCTGTGGCTGACCCGCAAGCGCTTGTCGCCCGCGCCGCGCTTCTGGGTAGCGGGGGGCGGCGTGGCGCTGCTGTTCGCGGCCCTCGTGGTGCTGGGGCTGGAGCCCGGAACGCCGGTCTTCTCGCTGCCCGAGCTGAAGGGCCTGCGCATTGCGGGCGGGGTCACGCTGAAGCCCGAGATGACGGCGCTGGTGATCGGGCTGGTGCTGTTCGGCGCCGCCTACATCGGAGAGATCATCCGGGGCGGGCTTATTTCGGTCGACAAGGGCAAGCTGGAGGCCGGGCGCGCGCTGGGGCTGAGCCCGATGCAGATCAACCGGCTGATCCTGGTGCCGCTGGCGCTGCGCGCCTCGCTGCCCTCGCTGACCAACCAGTACATCTGGCTGATGAAGGCCACCACCGTGGGGCTGGCCGTGGGCTTTCCCGACTACTTCGCCGTCATCTCGACCTCGATCAACCAGAGCGGCCAGACGCTGGAGCTGCTGGCCCTGCTGATGGGCGGGTTCATCGCGCTGAACTATTCCATCGCCTTCGTGATGAACACCATCAACGACCGTATCCGGATCAAGGGGAGAAGCTGAGATGAGCCACGCCCTGCACCATCCCGTCCCCCGCACCGGGCTTGGCCCCGCCCTGCGCCGGCACTTCTTCGCCACGAAGTTCGACACGGTCATGTCGCTGGCCTTCGCCGCGCTGATCGTCTGGGGCGTGGCCAGCATCTTCGACTGGGCGGTGGCGGACGCGGTGTTCCGGCTGGAGAACCGCGAGCTGTGCACCTTCGAGGCCGGCGCCTGCTGGGCGGTGGTGGAGGACCGGGGGCGGCTGATCATGTTCGGCCTTTACCCCTACGAGGAACAATGGCGGTCCACCCTGGCCTGCCTGGCGATCATCGTCACCATGGTGCTGTCCTGCCTGCCGGCCTTCTGGTCGGTGCGCCGGCTGCCGGTGCTCTGGGTGGGGGGCTTCGCGCTGTTCGTACTGCTGATGCGCGGCGGCTTCGCGGGTCTGCCGCTGGTCACCTCCGAGCAATGGGGCGGGCTGGCGCTGACGCTGTTCATCTTCTCGGCGGTCTTCGTGATCGGGATGCCGCTGGCGGTGCTCTTCGCGCTGGCGCGGCGGTCGGACCTGCCGGTGATCGCGAAATCCTTCGGGCTGATCATCGACTTCGTCCGCTCGCTGCCGCTGCTGACGATTCTGTTCTCCGCCGCCGTGGTGGTGCCGCTGATCGCCCCCGAGGCGCTGCAGGGCAACAAGCTGATGCGCGTGGTGGTGGCCTTCGCGGTGTTCTTCGCCGCCTACCAGGCAGAGATCATCCGCGCCGGGATGCAGTCCACCCCCTCGGGGCAGGACGAGGCGGCGGTGGCGCTGGGGATGCCCTACTGGTCGCGGGTGGTGGACATCCTGCTGCCCCAGGCCTTCCGCAACACGCTGCCCTCGACGATCAACCAGGCGGTGATCACCTTCAAGGAAACCTCGCTGGTGACCTTCGTGGGGTTCTTCGAGCTGATGGCCTCTGGCAACGCCGCCATCGGCACCGGCGAATGGGGCAACCAGTTCGTCGAGGTCTACGTGTTCCTCGCGCTGATCTACTTCGTCTTCGTCTTCGGCCTGTCGCGCTACGGCGCCTGGCTGGAGACCCGCATGAGGCTGGGACATGGCTGAACGCATGGCTGAACAGGCAATCTCGATCCGCTCGGTGGACAAGCATTACGGCGACTACCACGCGCTGCGGGGCGTCAGCCTCGAGGTGGCGGAGGGCGAGACGGTGGTGATCTGCGGGCCCTCGGGCTCCGGCAAGTCGACGCTGATCCGCTGCATCAACGGGCTGGAGACCTATACCTCCGGCGAGGTGGTGGTGCTGGGGCTGGAGGTGGGCGACGACCGGCACCTGTGCAACCTGGTGCGCAAGCAGGTCGGCATGGTGTTCCAGAGCTTCAACCTGTTTCCGCACATGACGGTGCTGGAGAACTGCGTGCTGCCGCAGGTCCGCGCGCTGAAGCGCGGGCGCGAGGCGGCGGCGGCCGAGGCCGACACGCAGCTGCGGCGGATGCGGGTGGCGGAACACGCGGGCAAGTACCCCGACCAGCTGTCGGGCGGCCAGCAGCAGCGCGTGGCGCTGGCGCGGGCGCTGTGCCTGAAGCCGCGGATCATGCTGTTCGACGAGCCCACCTCGGCGCTGGACCCCGAGATGATCTCGGAGGTGCTGGAGGTGATGCAGGAACTGGCGCGCGAGGACATGACCATCGTCTGCGTCACCCACGAGATGGGCTTTGCCCGCGCCGTGGCGGACCGGGTGATCCTGATGGCCGAGGGCGAGATCGTCGAGGAGGGCACGGCAGAGCAGATGTTCACCGCGCCCACCCGGCAGGTGACACGCGATTTCATGAAGGCGGTGCAGCGGTGAGGACCATTACGAAGGCGGACTACGGCACCGGCATCGACTGGCTGGCGGTGATCGAGGCGATCGACGCGGGCCACCGGCTGCCGCGCGCGCAGGTCGAGGACATCTTCCTCGGCCCGCCCGGCCAGACCCTGCTGAGCCGCGCGGCCTTCATTAAGGGGCTGGGCTACGGGGTGAAAAGCGTGACGGTCATGTCCGGCAACGCGGAGCGCGGGCTGCCGACGGTGCAGGGCGGGATGCTGGTCTTCGACGAGGCCGGCGGCACGCTGGTGGCGGTGATCGAAAGCGCCCTGGTGACCGACCTGAAGACCGCCGCCGACTCGGCGCTGGGGGCGCGCTACCTGGCGCGGCCGGACAGCCGCTCGCTGCTGCTGGTGGGGGCGGGGCAGGTGGCGCGCAACGTGGCCGCCGCCTACGCGCGGGTGTTCCCGGGGCTGGACCGGATCGAGGTCTGGAACCGCACCTCGGACCGCGCCGAGGCGCTGGCGGCGGACCTTCGCGCCCAGGGCCTGCCGGCCGCCGCCGCGTCGGACCTGCCGGAGGCCGCGGGCCGCGCCGACATGATCGTCACCGCCACCATGGCGACCGAGCCGGTGCTGCGGGGCGACTGGGTCGGCCCCGGCACCCACGTCGACCTGATCGGCGCCTTCCGCGCCGAGATGCGCGAGGCCGACGACGCGCTGCTGCAGAAGGCCGGGCTGTACGTGGACAGCCGTGACACCACGCTGCACCACATCGGCGAGCTGAAGATCCCGCTCGCCGCCGGCGCCATCGCCGAGACCGACATCCGCGCGGACCTCTACGATCTGGCCGCCGGCGGGACCGGCCGCCGCAGCGATGCCGAGATCACCGTCTTCAAGAACGGCGGCGGCGCGCACCTGGACCTGATGACCGCCTTCGCGATCCTTGACGGGCGCGGGGACACGTAACGATGACAAGGGAAAACACGATGCTGGACGAAAAGCAGACCTCGCACGATTCCGCCGAGGACCCCCGCAACCGCGACACAAAGGTCTACGTGAACGGCGAGATCGTGCACCGCGACGAGGCCAAGGTCTCTGTCTACGACAGCGGCTTCATGCTGGGCGACGGCATGTGGGAGGGACTGCGCCTGTACAACGGCAAGTGGGCCTTCTTCGACGAGCACATGGACCGCTTCTTCGGCTCCTGCCACGCGGTCTCGCTGGACGTGGGGATGGACCGCGCGGGCATTCTAGACGCGCTGAACCGCACCGCAGAGGCGAACGGCATGACCAGCGACGCCCACTGCCGGCTGATGCTGACCCGGGGCACCAAGATCCGGCCCTACCAGCACCCCTCGCTCAGCCGCTTCGGCCCGACGCTGGTGATCATCATGGAGCATTCAAAGCCCGCCGAGGCGCTGCAGACCCGGGGCATCCACCTTGCCACCGTGCCGCAGGTGCGCGGCCTGCCCATGAGCCAGGACGCCAAGTACAACAGCCATTCCAAGCTGAACTGCGTGCTGGCCTGCATCCAGGCCCAGCAGGTGGGCGCCGACGAGGGGCTGATGCTGGACCCCCACGGCTTCGTCAACACCACCAACGCGTGCAACTTCTTCATCGTGCGCAAGGGGCAGGTCTGGACCTCCACCGGCGACTACTGCATGAACGGCGTCACCCGCCAGAAGGTCATCGACCTGTGCCGCGCCAACGACATCCCGGTGTTCGAGCGCAACTATTCCCTGTTCGAGACCTACAGCGCCGACGAGGCCTTCATGACCGGCACCTTCGGCGCCCAGACCCCGGTGGCCACCATCGACGGCAAGGCGATCGGCAGCGGCGAGCGGCCGGTGATGAACCGCATCCGCGCGCTCTACAAGGACCTGATCCGCGCCGATACCGGGGCCGACCTTTGAAGGCGATCAACGAACGCGGGCTGGTGCTGGTGGGCTGCGGCTTCATGGGCCGGGCGCTGCTGGAGGGTTGGCTGGCCGCCGGGGTGCGTCCCGAAGCGATGCACGTGCAGGACCCCTCGCCGTCCGACTGGCTGCGGGGGCAGGGCGGCCTGCACCTGAACGCGGCGCTGCCGGAGGATCCGGCGGTGCTGGTGATCGCCGTCAAGCCGCAGCTGCTGGACCAGGTGCTGCCCTCGCTGGCGCGCTTCGGCGGCGGCGGCACGCTGGTGGTGACCATCGTCACGGGCTACCCGGCCGCGCGCTACGAGACGGCGCTGGGGGCGGGACCGCCGGTGGTGCGGGCGATGCCGAACCTGCCCTCCGCCGTGGGCTCCGGCGTCACGGTCTACGCCCGCAACGGTGTGGTGGACGCGGCGCAGGCGCAGCTGGCGGCAGAGCTGTTCGGCGCGGTGGGCACCGCCATCGAGCTGGAGGACGAGGCGACGATCCACGCGGTCACCGGCATCTCCGGCTCGGGTCCCGCCTACGTCTTCGCCATGGCCGAGGCGATGACCCGCGCGGGCGAGGCCATGGGCCTGCCGCCGGATCTGGCCGCGCGGCTGGCGCTGCACACCATCGGCGGCGCGGCGGACATGATGCGGCAGACCGGCACCCCGCCCGCCGAGCTGCGCCGCGCCGTCACCTCCCCCGCCGGCACCACCGCCGCCGCCCTGCGCCAGCTGACCGCGCCGGGGGCGGGGCTGGATGAACTGATGGAGCGCACCGCCAAGGCATCGCGCGACCGGAGCGTGGAGCTGGGGGCGTAGGGTTTGGGGCGCGACGGGTGGCTGGCGGGCGCGACTGGCTTGGGGCGTGGGCGCTTTGACACGGCCACATCCTGGTAGGGCGGGGTTCACCCCGCCAAGGCGCAACGCCAGCCTGCCCGTGGGGTGGCGCAGCCGGCCTCAGGCATAGGCGCTTAATCCCAACCAAATCCGCGCTCAGAATGAGCCGTGCACGAAGATGACACAGCGCCAGCCCGCCGGAACGGGCAGGCGCTCGCCCCCGCGCCTCCGGCTTGTTCGGGGGCTGATCAGCGCTTCGTTCGAATGGAGTGTAGGGCGGGGTTCACCCCGCCATGGTGCAACGGGAGCCTGCCCGTGGGATGGCGCATCTCAACTTCGACATGGGCACTTTATCCCAGCCAAGTCCGCGCTCCGAATGAGCGTCGCCCTGCAGTTCCAATGCGCCAGCCCGCAGGGACGGGCAGGCGCTCGCCCCCGCGCCTCCGGCCCGTCCGCAGCGCATCAGCACCCCGCTCGAACGAAGCCGTAGGGCGGGGTTCACCCCGCCCCCAACCAACCCGCTACTGCACGAACTTCGGCATCAGCCAGCGCGGCAGCGCCAGGATCAGGTCCGGCAGCAGGATGATGATCATCAGCACCCCCACCATCGGCAGCAGGATCACCACCACGTCGCGCAGCGCGTCCACCAGGCGGATCTTGCCGATCGAGGCCGCGATCAGCAGGCACAATCCATAAGGCGGCGTCACCAGCCCGAAGGCCAGGCTCATCACCCCGATGATCGCGAAGTGGATCGGGTGCATCCCCACGTGCTGGGTCACCGGGAACAGCACCGTCCCCAGGATGATGATCGCCGGGATCGCGTCGATGAACATGCCGATCAGCAGGAAGGCCAGCGCGCTCATGATGCCGATGCCGATCACCCCGAGGCCCATGGCCTCGATCTGGTCCACCAGCGCGGCGGGGATCTTGAAGTAGGCCAGGCACCAGCCGAAGGCCGAGGCGGTGCCGATGCAGAACAGCGTGATCGCGGCGAAGCGGGCGCTGTCGTAGAAGACCCGCGGCAGCTCGGTGATCCCGACGGAGCGGTAGACCACCACCCCCAGGATCAGCGAGTAGATCACCGCCACCACAGAGGCCTCGGTGGGGGTGAAGAAGCCGCTGACGATGCCGCCCACGATGATCAGCGGCGTCATCAGCGCCAGCGAGGCGCTGGCGGTGGCGGCCATCAGCTCGAAGAAGGTGGCGCGCAGGTGCACCGGGTAGCCGCGGCGCTTGGCGTAGACGTAGACGGTCAGCATCTGGCTGGCGGCGATCAGGATGCCCGGCACCACGCCGGCCAGGAACAGCCCGCCGATGGACACAGACATCAGCCCGCCCCAGACCACCATCAGGATCGACGGCGGGATGATCACCCCCATGACGCTGGAACAGGCGGTGATGGCCACGGCGAAGGAGCTGTCGTAACCCTCCTTCTTCATCTGCGGGATCAGCAGCGAGCCGATGCCCGCCGCATCCGCAGTCGAGGACCCGGAGATCCCCGCGAAGAGCATCGAGACCACCACGTTCACGTGGCCCAGCCCGCCCGGCAGGTGCCCCACCATGGCGCGGGCCAACCGGATCAGCCGGTCGGTGATCCCGGAAGAGTTCATCAGGTTCGCGGCCAGCAGGAAGAACGGCACCGCCAGCAGCACGAAGGCGTTGTAGCTCTTGAACATCTCGCGCATCAGCAGGACCGGGGTCAGACGGTCCTCGATGAAGAAGACCGGCACCACGGCCAGCCCCAGCGCGAAGGCGACGGGCACCCGCAGGAAGACCAGGAGGCCGAAGGTTCCGAAGAGGATGGCAGCGACTTCACCGGGTCCCATTGGCGTCTCCATCGTGCAGCGAGGCAACGTCGATCAGGATCCGCTGCACCGTGAAAAGAACCCAGAAGGCGCCGGCCACCGGCCAGGCGATGTAGATGGCCAGCATCGGCAGGCCCGAGATCTCCGACACCTGCCGCGATCCCAGAACCCCGAAGTCCCAGCCCCACCACAGGAAGGACACCGCCATCAGCAGGATCGCCAGGTGCACGAAGGTCCGCGCGGCGAAGTTGACCTTGGGGTTGGAGGAGACCGGCAGCACGTCCACGTCGAAATGGGTGCCGTCGCGCACACCGATCATCGCGCCGATCATGATGATCCACACGAAACAGAAGCGCGCGATTTCCTCGGTCCAGATGTACCGCGGGATCAAGCCTGTGTAGCGGCTGAGGATCTGCATCGCCACGGGGACGATCAGCGCGAACATCAGCACGGTCAGGATGATCTGCAAGAGACGGTAGGCACCGTCCAGCAACCGACCCATGGCGCCTCTCTTGGTGTTAGGGAACTAACGGGAAAGAAACGGCCCGTGGCGCGGAAGGCGCCACGGGCCGGAAGACGAAAAGCGGCTTATTCAACCGCCTCGATGGCGTCCAGCACGTCCGTCGCGCCCAGTTCCTCGGCGTAGGCCCGCTTGACCGGCCCGGCCAGTTCCAGCAGCTTGTCGCGCTCGGTGAACTCGTGGGTGGTCAGCAGCCCGGCCTCTTCCATCTTGGCCAGCTTCTCGCTGTCCTGACCGCTCTCGATGTCGCGGCCCAGCTTGCCGGCAGCGGCGCCGGCCTCGAGCACGCAGGACTGCTCGTCCTCCGAGAGGCGCTGGAAGGTGGCCTCGGAGATCGCCAGCGGACGTACGGTGATGGCGTGCTTGGTCAGCGCGATGTGCGGGCCGACCTCGTAGAACTTCATCTGCTCGATGCCCGCCGCCTCGTTCTCGGCCGCGTCGATCACGCCGGTCTGGATGGCGTTGTAGACTTCGGAGTAGGCGATGACCGAGGGCGCGGCCTTGATGGCCTCGAAGATCTGGGTCTGGATCGGCGCGCCCATCACCCGCATCGGCAGGCCTTCCAGCTCTGCCATGTTGGTGATCGGCTTGTTGACGATCAGGTTCCGGGTGCCGCCGCCGGCGTAGCCGATCAGGCGCACGTTGGCCTGCTCCAGCACGTCCTGGGCCAGCGGCTCCAGCGCGCCCTGCTCGATCGCGTTGTTCCAGTGGTCGATGTCACGGAACAGGAACGGCATGTCCATCAACGGGGCCTTCTGCGAGAAGGTGGACATGTGCGAGGGGCTGACGATGGCGTAGTCCACCGCGATGCCCTGGCTCATGTTCTCGAAGTAGTCCTTCTCGAGGCCGAGTTCCGAGTTCAGGTGCAGGTCGAAGGTGATCGAACCGCCGGAGCATTCGCCCGCCAGCCGCTCGAATTCCCGCATCGCCTTGGTGAAGGCGTGGTTCTCGTCGAACTGCGACGCGCCCACCAGCTCGATCGCCGAGGCGGGCAGGGCGGTAGTGGCCAGCAGCATGCAGCCTGCGGCGAGTTTCTTGGTGAATTTCATGTGTTCTCCTCCCAGATGAACGGCGCCGCTGATCCGGCGCCCTGTTGTTGATGTACTATGATATTAGATTGCAGGCCCACGCAACACCTGTTTATTTTGCACTCTCGCCGCGCCGTCCGGCCCGTCCGGGCCGGCCAGATCCGGGCCGCCACCGGCCCTTCGGCGCCACCGCGTCATGCACCCGAAACAGGAGCCTTCCATGTCCGCCGCCACTCTCAGCCTACCCGAGTTCCGGGGCAAGTCCATCCTCATCACCGGCGCCTCCACCGGCATCGGCGCCGCGCTGGCGCGGGCCTTCGCCGCGCAGGGGGCGAAGGTGGGGATCCACTACAACTCCAGCCGCGAGGCGGCAGAGACCCTGGCGGCCGAGATCGCCGCGGCCGGCGGCGGCGAGACCCGGCTGGTGCGCGCCGACGCCAGCGACCCGGCGGCCCTGACGGCGGCGGTGGACGAGGTGGCCGAGGCCTTCGGCGGCCTGCACGGGCTGGTCAACAACGCCGGCGGCATGGTGCGGCGAGTGGCCTACAAGGACGTCTCGGACAAGGACTACGACGAGGTGATGGACCTCAACGCCCGCTCGATCCTGGTGACCTGCCGCGCCGCCTATCCGCACCTGAAGAAACAGGGCGGCTTCGTCATCAACACCACCTCCATCGCGGCCCGCAACGGGGCGAGCGGCGGGGCGGGGCTGTACGGCTCGTCCAAGGCCTTCGTGTCGAACGTCACCCGCGGCATGGCGAAGGAGTGGATCGGCGACGGCATCCGCGTCAACGCCGTGGCGCCCGGGGTCATCACCACCCCGTTCCACGAACGCTACTCCTCCCAGGCGCAGATGGACGCGATGCTGGCGACGGTGCCCCAGGGCCGGCTGGGCGTGGCCGAGGACTGCGTGGGCGCCTACCTGTTCCTCGCCTCGGAGCAACTGTCGGGGTACATCATCGGGCAGACGATCGAGGTGAATGGCGGGCAATTGATGCCGTAGGAGGGGGCGGCGCGGGGCTGGGTCAGCGCGCCGTTCCAAAGGAGCGGTAGGCCGGGGTTCACCCCGCCATGGCGCAACGCCAGCCTGCCGGAACGGGCAGGCGCTCCCCCCGCGCCTTCGGCTTGTTCGGGGCGCATCAGCGCTTCATACGAAAGGTAATAGAACGCCCGGAGTTTCCCTACCAAGGCGCAACGCCAGCCTGCCCGTGGGATGGCGCCTCCACCATCAACCATAGGCGCTTTATCCCTCCCACATCCGCACACAGAATGAGCCTTGCCCTGCGGACGACACAGCGCCAGCCCGTGCGGACGGGCAGGCGCTCGCCCCGCGCCTCCGGCTTATTCGGGGCGTATCGGCGCTTCGTTCGAAGGTAATGAAACGGCCGAGCTTCCCTACTATTGCGCAACGCCAGCCTGCCCGTGGGATGGCGCTTCCGAATTCGAGCATGGGCGCTTTATCCCAGCCAAGTCCGCACACAGAACGAGCGTTGCACGAGGATGACACAGCGCCAGCCCGTGGGGACGGGCAGGCGCTCGCCCCCGCGCCTTCGGCTTGTTCGGGGGCTGACCAGCGCTTCGTCCATATAGAGATGTAGGGCGGGGTTCACCCCGCCGCAGCGCAACACCAGCCTAATGGGACGTGCCGGCGCTCACCTCACGCATTCGGCTTGTCCGGGGGGCAGTCCAGCGCCCAAGTCCCCCCGCCACCCACGCGCTAACCCCCCGTCGCCCCCCGGTACCAAGCCGCGATCACCGCGCGGCTCCCCGCATCCATCGTCGCCACCGCGTTCGGCGGCGGCATCGCCCGCGTGATCCCCGCCTGCAGGAAGATCTCCGTCGCGTGCCGCGCCACGTCCCCCGGCGTCTCCAGCACCACCCCCTTGGGCGGCCAGTGCATCCCCTCCCAGGCGGGCGCGCGCGCGTGGCACATCGAGCAGTTGCCCAGCACCACGTCATAGGCCGCCTCGAACCCCTCGGCCCCCACGAACCGCTGCTCGGCCGCGGTCAGGGGCCGCGCCTCGGCTTCCTCCACCGTGCCAAGGCCCATGGGCGCCACAGAGAGCCAGGCGATCAGCAGCATCAGCAGCACCGTCACCCCCCAGGTCCAGTGCGGTCCCCGGCCGGTGGCGTGCATGGTGTTGAAGTAGTGGCGGATGGTGACGCCGGTCAGGAAGATCAGGCTGGCGATGATCCAGGAAAACTCCGTCGCGAAGGCCAGCGGGTAGTGGTTCGACAGCATCAGGAAGACCACCGGCAGCGTCAGGTAGTTGTTGTGGGTGGACCGCACCTTGGCGATCTTGCCGTACTTGGGGTCGGGCCGCCGCCCCGCCTTCAGGTCCGCCACCACGATCCGCTGGTTCGGCATGATCTGGAAGAACACGTTGCCGGTCATGATGGTGGCGGTGAAGGCCCCCAGGTGCAGCAGCGCGGCGCGGCCGGTGAAGACCTGGGCGTAACCCCATGACATTGCCACGAGAACAGCGAAAAGCACCAGCATCAGCGCGGTCGGCCGCTCGGCAAGGCGGGTCTTGCACAGCAGGTCGTAGGCGATCCACCCCACCGCCAGCGAGCCGCCCGACAGCGCGATCCCCTGCCACAGCGCCAGGTCGGCGCGGGTGGGATCCAGCAGGTAGATCTCGCCGCCGACCCAGTAGACGATCATCAGCAGCGCCGCCCCCGACAGCCAGGTGCTGTAGCTCTGCCACTTGTGCCAGGTCAGGTGCTCGGGCAGCCGCGCCGGGGCGACCATGTACTTCGTGGTGTGGTAGAAGCCGCCGCCGTGCACCTCCCATTCCTCGCCCTGGGCACCCTCGGGCATGTCCGGCGCGGGCTTCAGCATCAGGTCCAGCGCGATGAAGTAGAAGCTGGCGCCGATCCAGGCCATGGCGGTCACCACGTGCAGCCAGCGGACGGCAAAGCCGGCCCAGTCCCAGATCACGGCCAGGTCGTACATGGGGCGTCTCCCTCGATCCCGATTCCGCCGCAGACTAGGCGGATCGGCATTGTTCTGCTATCGAGCCTGAAAACCATGCTCCATTAAAAATATCCGAAGAATGTCCTACCTCGACAATATCCGCACCTTCGTGCGCGTCTACGAACTGGGCAGCATGTCGGCGGCGGGCCGGGACCTGCGGATCTCTCCGGCGGTGACCTCCTCGCGGATCTCGCAGTTGGAAGAGCACCTGAGCGTGCGCCTGTTCCAGCGCACCACCCGCAGCCTCAACCCGACCGAGCAGGGCAAGGCCTTCTACACCGGCGCCTGCGAGATCCTGGAATCGGTGGACAAGGCCGGGGCGCGGGTGGGCACCATCCCCGAGCACCCGCGGGGCGCGCTGGCGGTCGCGGCGCCGCTGGGGGTGGGGCGGCGGCTGATCGCGCCGCAGGTGCCGGCGTTCCTGGCCGAGTACCCCGAGGTTCAGGTGCGGCTGCGGCTGACCGACCGCCGAGTCGACCTGACCGCCGAGGGGCTGGACCTGGCCTTCTTCCTCGGCCAGCCCGAGGACAGCAACCTGCGCATCCGCAAGATCGCCGACATCGCCCGGGTGCTCTGCGCCGCGCCGGAGTACCTGGCGGCCCGGGGGCACCCGGTGCACGGGGACCAGCTGATCGCCGACCGGCACGAATGCCTGAACCTGCGCTATCCCGGCGCGACCGAGTTCCAGTGGCGTCTGATGACCGAAGAGGGCCCGCGCCGCTTCCGCGTCACCGGGCGCTACGAGTCGGACGACGGCGACGTGCTGACCGACTGGGCGCTGGGGGGCCACGGGATCGCGCTGAAGCCGGTGTTCGAGGTGGCGGCGCACCTGCAGGCCGGCCGGCTGGTTGCGGTGGCCGAACAGACCCCGCCGGAGCCGATCCAGATGGCCTGCCTCTACACCCACCGCCGCCGCCAGGACCCGAAGACGCGGCTGTTCATGGAGTTCGTGATCGAGCGCATCGGCACGGTGGTGCGGGACGCTGAGCTGCGGGGGTAGGGGAGCGGCGGGGTGAACCCCGCCCTACGGCTCTGTTCGGGTGGCGCGGTGATGCGCCCCGAACAAGCCGAAGGCGCGGGGCGAGCGCCTGCCCGCCCCGGCGGGCTGGCGCTTTGGGGGATGTAATGTAACAGATCATTCTGTGCGCGGGTGTGGCTGGGATAAAGCGCTTACATCGAAGGTCAGCAGCGCCATCCCACCGGCCGGCTCACGTTGCGCCGTGCCGGGGTGAACCCCGACCAAGCGCTCGGTTCGATTGGCGCGCTGTTGCGCCCCGAACAAGCCGAAGGCGCGGGGCGAGCGCCTGCCCGTCCCGCCGGGCTGGCGCTTTGGAGCTGCAGGGCAACGCTACTTCTGTGCGCGGATGTGGCTGAGATAAAGCGCCTATTCCGTAGGAAGGAGGCGCCAGCCCACGGGCAGGCTCACGTTGCGCTCAGGCGGGGTGAACCCCGCCCTACCTTCCCATTTGGACTGAGCGCTGATCCGCCCCGAACAAGTCGGAGGCGCGGGGCGAGCGCCTGCCCACCCGGGCGGGCGGGAGCTTTGGAGCTGCAGGGCAACGCTCATTCTGTGCGCGAAAGTGGCGGGAATAAAGCGCCCACGCCGGAGGTCGGCAGCGCCCCCCCCCGCGGGCTGGCTCGCGTTGTGCATCGGGTGAGTCCCACCCCACCTAGATCCCAGGCGCGGGTAGTGAGTCCGGCGAAGTATCCTGCGCCGGGGACACTCCTAATCGTTCGGCATCACGAAGATCTCCCGCACCGCGGCGCGGGGCGGGGCATCCAGCGCCAGCATCACGGCGGCGGCCACGTCCTCGGGTTGCAGCTTGTCCGGCTTCTCCTCGTCGAAGAAGGCGGTGTTCACCATCCCCGGCGCGATCACCGTACAGCGCCCGCCCCAGTCGCGCATCTCGTCGGCGAGGTTGCCCGCCAGCCCGTGCACGAACCACTTGGTTGCCCCGTAAATCGAGCCCTTGATGTGCTGGCGCCCGGCGGCCGAGCCGGTCATCAGCAGGTGCCCCCGGGTCTTCTTCAGGTGCGGCCAGGCGGCGCGGGCGGTCAGCAGGACGCCGGTGACGTTCAGCTCCACCATGGCGCGCCATTCGTCGGGGTCGCCCTCGCCGATGCCGGGGGTCTTGAGCCCGGTGCCGGCGTTGGCGTAGGCGGCGTGGACGGCGCCGAACCGCTCTGCCAGCCGGTCGACCGCGGCGGTCTGCGCCTCGAGGTCGGTGGCGTCGCCCCGCAGCGCGAGGGACTTGTCGCCGAGGTCGGCGGCGATGGCCTCGATCCGGTCATTGCTGCGGGCGAAGAGGCCGACGTTCCAGCCGGCCTGCACGGCGGCGCGGGCCACGGCCTCGCCGATGCCGCTGGAGGCGCCGGTGATGAAGAGGGTCTTGGCGGTCATGTCGTCTCCTGTGATCTGTTGGTGCGCCACATAAGGCGATGCCGGCGCGGGGAAACCGCGCGCGCCCGCTTTCCCGCCGGGTGACGTCGTGTCATCCTGCGGCCCATGCAATGCACATTCGAGATCGCCACCCGCGGGCCGGGCCTGACCGAGTTCACCGCGCAGCCGGCCGGGTGGCTGGCGGGGCGCGGCGACGGGCTGCTGACGCTTTTCGTGCGGCACACCTCCTGCTCGCTGCTGGTGCAGGAGAACGCGGACCCCGACGTGCAGGCCGACCTGCGCGAGTGGTTCGCCCGGATGGTGCCGCGCGGGGATGCGGCTGCGATGGGTTGGCTGCGGCACACCTCGGAGGGGCCGGACGACATGCCGGCGCATATCCGCGCGGCGCTGCTGCCGGTGAGCCTGTCGATCCCGGTGGCGGCGGGGCGGATGCGGCTGGGGACGTGGCAGGGGATCTACCTGTTCGAGCACCGTGACGGGGTGCACCGGCGGCAGGTGGCGGGGCATTTCGCGGAGGGGTGAGGTTCTTTTGGGGGGCAAGAGCACCCGGCCCGGAACAAGGCACGTAGTGCCGCCGGGCCAGCGCCCGTCCGTCCGGCGGGCGGGCGCTACCTCACCGTTTGCGTGGGGGTGGAACGGGGAAGTGGCGTTGAGATAAAGCGGCGACCACCAGCGGCGGGAGCGCCCACCCACGGACGGGCGCTGGCCCTCTGTTGTGGCAAGAGCACCCCGCCCGGGACAAGGCACGCAGTGCCGCCGGGCCAGCGCCCGTCCGCCCCCCGGGCGGGCGCTACGTCAACGTTGGCGCGGGGATGGAGCGAGGGAGTGGCGGTGGGAAAAAGCGGCGACCACCAGCGGCGGGGGCGCCCACCCACGAACGGGCGCTGGCCCTCGGTTGCGCCTAAATAAAAGCTTCCCCAGCGTCCCTTGTTCCCCGGAGGACACGCTAGATCGGGTGGGGCGATTTCGGCTCTACCCAACCTCTGGGCGCGTCCCTATAGTGCCTGTGGATAAGGGGACAGGGTGACCGAGGAGAGCCGATGCGCTGCCCGTTTTGCGGTAATGTCGACACGCAGGTGAAGGATTCGCGGCCCGCCGAGGATCATGTCGCGATCCGGCGGCGGCGGTTCTGTCCGGCCTGTGGCGGCCGCTTCACCACCTACGAACGGGTGCAGCTGCGCGACCTCGTGGTGATCAAGTCCAACGGCCGGCGCGAGGATTTCGATCGCGACAAGCTGGAGCGCTCGATCCGCATCTCGATGCAGAAACGGCCCGTGGAGCCGGAGCGCATCGACCAGATGATCTCTGGCATCGTGCGGCGGCTGGAGAGCATGGGCGACACCGACATCCCCTCCAAGACCATCGGCGAGATCGTCATGGAAAGCCTGGCGCGGATCGATACCGTGGCCTACGTGCGCTTCGCCAGCGTCTACAAGAATTTCCAGGCGGCCGACGACTTCGAGGAATTCGTCTCTGAACTGCGCCCGCCCAACCTGATCCCGGAAGGGTGAGCGGGGCCGACGCGCGCCACATGGCCCATGCGCTGCGGCTGGCGGCGCGCGGGTTGGGAAACGTGTGGCCGAATCCCGCGGTGGGCTGCGTGATCGTCTCGGCGGAGGGCCGGGTGGTCGGGCGCGGCTGGACCCGGCCGGGCGGGCGCCCCCATGCGGAAACCGAGGCGCTGGCCATGGCCGGCCCGGCGGCGCGCGGCGGCTGCGCCTATGTCACCCTCGAACCCTGCGCCCACCAGGGCGTCACCGGCCCCTGCGCCGACGCGCTTGTCGCGGCGGGGGTGGCGCGGGTGGTGGCGGCGCTGCAGGACCCGGACCCGAGGGTCGACGGCGGCGGGCTGGCACGGCTGCGCGCGGCGGGGGTCACGGTGGAGACAGGCGTGCTTGCCGAAGAGGCGGCGCGGCTGCAGCGGGGGTTCCTGTCGCGGGTGACGCGCGGCCGGCCCATGCTGACGCTGAAACTGGCGGCCTCGCTGGACGGGCGCATCGCCACGGCCACGGGGGAAAGCCGCTGGATCACCGGGCCCGGCGCCCGGCGCGCGGTCCATGCCATGCGGGCGCGCCACGACGCGGTTCTGGTGGGCGGCGGCACGGCCCGCGCCGATGATCCGGCCCTGACGGTGCGCGGCATGGGCGCGGTGCGCCAGCCGGTGCGGGTGGTCTGGTCGCGCCACCTCGACCTGCCGCGCGACGGGCAGCTGGCCCGCAGCGCCCGCGAGGTGCCGGTC
>JBLXFD010000022.1:0-66255 GCA_048262455.1 Rhodobacter sp. | reverse complement strand
AGCCCACCTGCGTGACCTGGATGATCTCTCCCGCCTTGGTGCCGGGCACCGGGGCCTCGAACATCGCCTGGTGGTTTGGCGGGTCGAACGTGTCGCCGACCTGCGGCAGCACCAGCTGGCAATCCGGCACCTCGATCACCACGTCCGAGGCGCGGGCGTGGAACCCCACCAGCGCGCCCTTCTTGGTGCGCCGCCCCGACAGCACCGCCCGCCGCCGCGACATCGGCGGCGAGGTGTGGATCGCGCGGATCGGCGCCTCCAGCCCCTGCGCCGCCAGCGCCTCGCGCACCACCTGCGCCTTCCAGTCCGCGACGAAGGCGTCCGACCCGTGCTGCAGCGCGCAGCCGCCGCAGCTGCGGAAATGGCGGCAGGGCGGCCGCACCCGGTTGGCCGAGGGGGTGACGACGCGCGGCGCCTCCAGCCGGTCGCCAGACACCTCACCCTCCACCACCTCGCCCGGCAGCGTCAGCGGCACAAAGACCGGCCCCGCCGCGATGCCGTCGCCCCGGTGGCCCAGCCGCTCGATCGTGATGCTCATTCCGCCGCCTTGGTCAGCCCCATGAAGCCGCCGGATTGCCGCTTCCAGTAGCGCGCGTAAAGCCCGTCCTGCGCCAGCAGGTCGGCGTGGGTGCCCTGCTCGACGATGCGCCCGGCCTCCAGCACCACGATCCGGTCCATCCGGGCGACGGTGGACAGGCGGTGCGCGATGGCCAGCACGGTCTTGCCGGTCATCACCTCCTCCAGCGCCGCTTGGATCTCGGCCTCGACCTCGCTGTCCAGCGCGCTGGTCGCCTCGTCCAGCACCAGGATCGGCGCGTCCTTCAGGATCGCCCGCGCCAGCGCGATCCGCTGCCGCTGCCCGCCCGACAGCTTGACGCCGCGCTCGCCAAGGTGGGCGTCATAGCCGGTGCGCCCCCGGAAATCCCGCAGGTCGAGGATGAAGTCATGCGCCCGCGCCCGCCGCGCCGCCTCGGTCACCTGCCGGTCGGAGGCGTCGGGATCACCGTAGAGGATGTTGTCGCGGGCCGAGCGGTTGAACATCGCCGTCTCCTGCGTGACCATCCCGATCCGCCGCCGCAGCGCCTGCTGGGTCACGTCGCGCACGTCCTCGCCGCCCACCAGGACCCGCCCCTCCTCGGTGTCGTAGAGCCGCAGCAGCAGGGCCACCAGCGTCGACTTGCCCGCCCCCGAGGCGCCGACGATCCCCAGTTTCTCTCCCGGTCGCAGGACAAGGTTGATGCCCTGCACGCCGCCGGTCGCACGGCCGTAGCCGAAGCTGACATCGCGGTATTCGACCGAGGGCGGCCCGTCCGCCGCGGCGGGGTCTTCCGGGTCGGTCAGCGCGTGGGGCGGGGTCAGCGTGCGCATCCCGTCCTCGATCTCGCCGAGGTGCGCGTACATCGACAGCAGCGAGCCGCTGATCCAGCCGGTCATCTGCGCCAGCCGGATCGACACGGTGCCCGCCGCCACCACGTCGCCCGCGCTGGCCGCGCCCCTTGTCCAGAGCCACAGGGTCGCGCCGACCATCAACACCGGCAGCGTGCCCGCCAGCGCCATCAGCAGGAAGCGGAAGCTGGCGGAGACCTTGCCGAACTCGAAGGCCGCACCGCGAAAGCGCCGCATCTCGTCCAGCGCAGCGCGGTCCTCGTGGTCGTCGTGGGCGAACAGCTTGACCGTCTTGATGTTGGTGACGGTGTCCACCACCTGCCCCGACACCATCGCCCGCGCCGCCGCCCGCGCGGTGGACCGCTTGCGGACCTTCGGCAGGAAATGGCGGATCAGCGCGAAGTAGAGCAGCACCCAGACCGTCAGGATCGCCGCCAGCCCCGGGCCGATGGCCAGCGTCAGCACCACCGACCCGGCGATCGAGGCAAGGCCGAAGATCACCGCGCTGATGAAGTCGGTCACCACGTCCGTCACCGCCCGCGCGGTCTGCATCTGCTTCTGCGCGATGCGCCCGGCAAAGTCGTTGTCGAAGAAGGTCACCGCCTGCCCCATGGTCCAGCGGTGCAGCCGCGACAGCACGAGGTTGTTCACGTTCGGCCCGATGGCCAGCGACTGGAAGGCGTTGGACAGCCCGAAGGTGCCCGGGCGCAGCACCAGGAAGAAGGCCAGCGCCCCCAGCAGCAGCGGCAGGTTGGCGGTGAAGAACCCCTGCGGCCCGCTGGCCAGCGCCGCGTCGATCACCGCGCCCAGAAAGCCCGCGGTGACCACCTCGAAGGTGCCCGCGAGGCCCGAGACCAGCGCGGCCATGCCGATGGCGGGCCAGGCGCCCTCCAGCAGCCAGCGCAGGAACCGCGCCAGGCTGCGCGGCGGCGGCCCGCCGGCGGGGCGCTCGGCGTCGATCAGGGTGGCGAACCAGGTGGCGGCGCGGCCTAGCATCTACTCCGCCGCCTCCACGTCGATGAAACCGCCCGACTGCCGGTTCCAGAACCGGGCGTACAGCCGGTCCGCCGCCAGCAGTTCCGTATGGGTGCCGTCCTCGACGATCCGCCCCTCGTCCAGCACCACGATCCGGTCCAGCTGCGCCAGCGTCGACAGCCGGTGCGCGATGGCGATCACCGTCTTGCCCTCCATCAGCCGGTACAGGCTTTGCTGTATGTCCGCCTCCACCTCGCTGTCGAGCGCGCTTGTCGCCTCGTCCAGCACCAGGATCGGCGCGTTCTTCAGCATCACCCGCGCCAGCGAGATCCGCTGCCGCTGGCCGCCCGACAGCTTCACCCCCCGTTCTCCAACGTGGGCGTCATAGCCATGCCGCCCCTGGGGGTCCTGCAGGTCGAGGATGAAGTCATGCGCCTCGGCCTGCCGCGCGGCGGCCAGCATCTCTTCCTCCGAGGCGTCGGGACGGCCGTAGAGGATGTTGTCGCGGACCGAACGGTGCAGCAGCGAGCTGTCCTGCTGCACCACGCCAATTGCCGCGCGCAGGCTGTCCTGCGTCACATGCCGTACGTCCTGCCCATCCACGGTGATGCGTCCCGATTCCACGTCGTAGAACCGCAGCAGCAGCTTCACCAGCGTCGATTTACCGGCGCCGGAGCGGCCGACCAGCCCCACCTTCTCGCCCGGCTTCACCGTCAGCGTCACCCGGTCCAGCCCGCCGCGCGCGCGGCCGTAGTGATGCGCGACCTCCTCCAGCCGGATCACGCCCTCGGTTACCCGCAGCGGCACGGCGCCTTTCGTGTCGGTCAGGGTGATCGGCTGGGCAATCGTCTCCATCCCCTCGGCCACCACGCCGAGCGAGCGGAAGAAGGTGGAGAGCGCCCACATGATCCAGCCGGTCATCGCGTTCAGCCGCAGCGTCAGCGCCGTCGCCGCCGCCACCACCCCGACCGAGGCCGCGCCGTTGATCCACAGCAGCATCGCCCAGCCCACCACGCCGACGATCAGCAGCCCGTTCAGCGCCACCAGCGCCACGTCCATGATGGTATAAAGCCGCATCTCGGCGCCGAAGCTGCGCCGCGCGCCCTCGATCGCCTCTCGGGCATATTCCAGTTCCCGGTCGTGGTGCGCGAACAGCTTGACCGAATGGATGTTGGAATAGCTGTCCACCACCCGCCCCGTCACCTGGCTGCGCGCGTCAGAGGCGGCCTTGGACGCCGGGCCCACCCGCCGCATCGTCCAGCGCACCAGCAGGGCGTAAAGGCCGAACCACACCGCCAGCGGCACCACCAGCCGCACGTCGGCGTCCCACAGCAGCACCGCCGCGCCCACCAGGTAGGCTAGCGAGAAGGTGATCGCGTCGAAGACCTGGAACACCGCCTCGCCCGCCGACAGCGGCGTCTGCATGATGCGGTTGGCGATGCGCCCGGCAAAGTCGCTCTCGAACCAGCCGACCGACTGCCGCATCACCTGCGCATGGGCCCGCCAGCGCACCAGCGCGCCGAACTGCGGCAGGATCGCGTTGTTCAGCACCAGCACGTCCAGCATCTGGATCACCGGCCGCACCAGCAGGATGAACAGCGCCGCCAGCAGCAGCTCTGTCCCGTAGTCCTGCCAGAACGCGGCGGGATTGCCGGCGCTCAGCAGGTCCACCAGCCGGCCCATGTAGAAGATCAGCCCGATCTCGACCGTGGCCACCATCACCGACAGGATCGCCGCCAGCCAGAACACGCGCCGGAACGGCCGGGCATAGTCCAGCAGGAACGGCAGCAGCCGTTGCGGCGGCCGGTCGGTGGCCTCGTACGCGGTGTACGGGTCGACGAGGGTCTCGAAGAAGCGGAACACGGGGTTCGTCCGGAAATGCGGCACAGGGCTACAGGATATAGGCCCCGCCGCGGGGGAAAGAAACCTTCAGCTGGCCAGCAGCGCCTCGCGCGTCAGGGTGAAGCCCGAGGCGATCCAGCGCGCCTCCAGCTCCCGCAGCCGGGCGCCCAGCGCGGGTCCCTCGTAGAGCGGCGTCAGGTCGGCGGCGCGGATGGGAAGCTCCGCCTCCGCGCCCCGGGCGATGTGCTGGCGCAGGTCTTCGGGCAGCGGCTGCTCCGTCAGCGCGTGTCGCAGCAGCAGCGCATCCACCGCGTCCCCGGCGCCCAGGCGGTAGCCCAACTCTGCCGCGCCCGCGCCTTCCTCCGCCGCCTGCCGCAGCAATGCCAGCCGCTTTGCCACGCGGCGGGGCAGGCGCATTCGGTCGCCGACATCCTCGCCCCCCAGCACCGCGAGCCGCCGCAGACCCTCCGGCGTCAATCCCGCCTGCTGTTCCAAGTGCACCAGCACCGGCAGCGCGCGGGCCGAAGCGCCCGGCAGCACGGGCCGCAGGCACCCCGCCTGTTCCATCGCGGCGACGGCAGGCGCGGGGTCCGGCGCCGACAGAAGCTTCATCATTTCCGACCCGACGCGTTCGGCCGACAATGTCTCTATTCCATTGGATAGAGCCGCACAGGCCGCGAGCCCCTCCGCATCCAGTCCAAGCGCCGGGTCGCCGTACCAGGCATGAAACCGGAAGAACCGCAGGATCCGCAGGTAGTCCTCGCGGATCCTCTGCGCCGGGTCCTCGATGAACCGGACCCGCCGCGCCAGAAGGTCCGGCAGCCCGCCGATCGGGTCCAGCACCTCGCCCCGGGAGGTGGCGTAAAGCGCGTTCATCGTCAGGTCCCGCCGCCGCGCGTCCTCCTCCACCCGGTCGGTGAAGGCGACGACGGCACGGCGGCCATCGGTCTCTATATCGCGGCGAAAGGTGGTCACCTCGTGGGGCACACCGCCGGAGACCACCGTGACGGTGCCATGCTCCACCCCCGTCGGAACCGGCTTCAGCCCGGCGCTTTTCGCCAGATCAGAGACGTCTTCAGGCAGCGCGTCGGTCGCAATGTCGATATCCCCCACCGGTTCTCCCAGCAGCGCATTGCGCACGCAGCCCCCGACGAACAGCGCCCGATAACCAGCATTCTCCAGCATCTCGCAAACCGCGCGGGTCTGCGGCGCGTCGATCCAAGCGGCATCTATCCGCATTGATCGAGCCGCAGCGCCAGCCGACGAAGGATCATCGCCGTCGCGCCCCAGACGTAATAGGGGCCAAAGGGCACCACCCAGTAATTGCGCCGATAGCCGCGCCAGCGCCGGGCCTCAATGCGGTAGCGCGAAAGGTCGGCCACGTGCGCCAGCGGCACGCGAAAGACCTCCGCCACCTCGCCCGCCTCGGGGATCGCCCGAAACTCCGCCTTCAGCCGTGCCAGCACCGGCACCATGCGGAACCCGGTGCCGGTCTCGTGCGGCGGCAGTTCCCCCAGCACCTCGACATTCTCCGGGGCCAGCCCGATCTCCTCGCGCGCCTCGCGCAAGGCCGCGGCGACGGGGCCATCGTCGCCCTCGTCAACCTTGCCGCCGGGAAAGGCGATCTGGCCGGGGTGATGCTTCAGCGCCGAGGACCGCATGGTCAGGATCACCTGCGCGCCCTTCGACGTCTCCAGCACCGGAACCAGAACCCCGGCCATCCGCAGCCTCCGGTCGGACGGCAGCGAGATGCCGGGGTTCAGGTCGAAGTCGGTGGAACTGCCGGATTCCGCCAGGGCAAGCGCCCGGGCGAGCCGGCCGAAGGTGTCACCCCCGGCCGTCATTCGCCTTTTCAGCCTCGAATCCCAGCGTCGCGGGATCGAACTCGTAGTGCGCGCCGCAGAACTGGCAGTCGGCGGTGACGATGCCTTCCTCGGTGGTCATGTGCCCGATGTCCCGGGCCGAGTAGATCGACAGGCTCTGGCGCACCCGGTCGGCAGAACAGGTACAACCGAAGGTCACCGCCTGCGGGTCGAACACCCGCGGCGATTCCTCGTGGAACAGCCGTACCAGCAGCTCGGTCGGCTGCACGCGCGGGCCGATCAGTTCCATCACCTCCACCGTGTCCAGCAAGGTATTGGCGCGGGTCCAGTTCTCGCCCTCCTCGCCGTCCAGTACGTCCTCGGCGGCCAGCAGGCCCGCCTCGCCCGACGGCCCGTCCTTGGCGAAGGGCGAGGCCTTGGGCATGTGCTGCAGCATGATCCCGCCGGCGCGCCAGCCGGTCTCTCCCCCGGGCTCGGCGGTCTCGCCGAAGCCCAGCGCGAAACGGGTCGGAAGCTGTTCGGACTGCGCGAAATAAGTCTCTGCGCAGGAGGCGACAGAGCCGCCGGCGATCGGCGTGATCCCCTGGTAAGGCACGGTGTCGGCGCCCTGATCCATCAGCACGGCGAAGTAGCCCTTGCCGATCTGGGGAAAGGCCGGGCCGGTGGGGTCCAGCCGCTCTGCGTCATAGCTGGCATAGGCGCGGATGCGCGCCGGCTCTCCGGGCGCAGCGGGGGCGTAGTAATCGGTGGCGATCAGCCGCGCGGGCCCGTCGCCGCGCACCTGCAGCGACAGTTTCCAGCGCAGTTTGATCGTCTGCCCAATCATCGCGGTCAGCAGGGCGACCTCGGCCACCAGCGCCTCGATCGCGGGGGGATAGTCGTGCTGCGACAGCACCTCGTCCAATACACCGTCCAGCCGCACGACCCGCCCGCGGATGTCCGAGCGGTCCAGCTGGAAGGGCAGGATGGTGTCATCCCAGGCGATCTTAGAACCAAGTGTCATGGGGTTTCCTTGCGGTCGGCTTTGGCATACCGCGTCCATATAGGTACCACAACCTTGCAAGGAAGGCAGGGCAGCCATGATCCGACGCTACGGAGAAGCGGTCAAAGCGGACATCGCCTACCGGCTGCGGCCCGGTGTCTACGCCTTCCTGCCGCTGGGGCGGCGGCTGCTGGTCACCCACCAGGCGGAGCCGGTGCCGGAGTTCCAGCTGCCCGGCGGCGGTATCGATCCCGGCGAATCCCCCCTTGCCGCGCTGCACCGCGAGGTGATGGAGGAAACCGGCTGGCGCATCGCCGCGCCGCGCCGGATCGGGGCCTACCGGCGCTATACCTACATGCCGGAGTACGATCTTTGGGCCGAGAAGCTTTGCCAGCTCTACATCGCCCACCCGGTCCGCCCCCACGGCCCACCCTCCGAGCCGGGGCACGAGGCGCTGTGGCTCGACATGGGCCTGGCGACCGAGCTGCTGTCGAACGAGGGCGAGCGGGACTTCGCGTTGCGGATGCTTGCGGGTTAGACTGCCGGGGCTAACCAAGCCTTCGCTTCTTGAAGCCTTGTGTTTCACGTGACGCCGCCGTCTCAGGTCACTGGGTCATCCGTCTGCCTCCTGTCTTGTCCTCCGTACCTTCGAAATCCACAAGGATTGCCGAAACATCATCGGTGAACGCCCTGCGCCCTCCGAAGCTCCGCAGCCGATCCAGCATCCTGTTAAAGAACGCCTCGCCCCGAACCTCCGGATGATCCCGCAGCAGGTCCGCCAGCCCCGCCTTGTCGAACATCTGCCCATCCGGCGCCTCGCGTTCAGAGATTCCGTCGGACCCCAGCAGCAGCCTATCGCCCGGGCGCAGCCGCAAACGCACCTCCTCGAACCGCGCTTCGTCCAGCAGCCCCACCGGCATGCCGCCGTTGCCGATGAATTCCACCTGCCCGTCCGCACGCCGCACCGCCGGGTGCGGATGCCCGGCCTGGCACAGGGTCACGCGCCCGCTGGCCAGGTCCAGGTTCAGGAGCGCCATCGTCAGGTACTGCTCTGTCTGCAACTCGCCCAGCACCAGCGCGTTCAAGTCTGCCGCCACCTCGGCGGGCGGACGCAGCACCGGGCAACCGACGGCGTCGCGCCCGATCGCAATATTGGTGCAGGGGCTGTTCCCGGCAAAGCATGCGGCCAGTCGTGCTGCCATCAGCGCCGAGGCGATCCCGTGGCCCGAGACGTCCAGCGCAACCAGCCCGATCATCCCGTTTTCCGGGTCGAACAACCGCACGAAATCCCCGCCGACCCGCCCCGCCGGATGCAGCATCAGCGAGATCTCGGCGCCGGGGTATCTGCGGTGACGGTCCTGCACCAGCGACTGCTGCAGCTTCTGCGCCTCCTGCAGATCACGGTCGATCGCCGCGTGCAGCGCGCGCATCTCGTCCAGCGTGGCGCCGATGATGCGGTTCTTTTCCGTCAGCTCCCGTTCCATCCGTAGCACACGCTGCCCGGCGCGGACCCGGGCGCGCAACTCTCCGGCATCCACCGGCTTCACAAGAAAGTCGTCGGCGCCGGCGTCCAGCCCCTCGGCCACCTGTTCCTTGCCGCTCTTCGAGGTGAGCAGGATGAAGTAGCCATAGCGATTCGCTTGGATGCCGCGGAAGGCCCGGCAGAAATCCAGCCCGTCCATCCCCGGCATGTCCCAATCGCTGACAATGACATCGGGCGCGTTGAGGCGGCAGATCTCCAGCGCCGCCTCGGCGGAACCGGCCTCCATCACCCGATGACCCATCTTCGTCAGGTAGTGCGACAGCAGCCGCCGCTGCGCGCGGCTGTCGTCCACCACCAGCACGGTGGGTGCCAGACGGTTCTCGGCAGCGATGTCGGCAATCAGGTTCACGGATCACGGGCCTCACGTTCTGGCCCGGGTGCTACCTCGGCGGGGGTAAAGGTTCGGCTAAGGCGCGCCGATCTTCGTCTTTTTCCGCTTTAACCTGTTTTCAACGAGTCGCGGGCTATCAACAGGAAGGAAAGGGGGCAGTGGGAGATCTTGATGATCGATTGGCTGCGTGTGGACGAATTGCGGAAAGAGGTTGGCGAAGAAGCCTTTGAAGAGGTGGCGGAACTGTTCCTGGAGGAGGTCGACGAGATGATGGAGCGTCTGCCGGAGGTCGAAGGCGCGCAGGTTCCTGCCGCCATGCATTTCCTGCGCGGCAGCGCGCTGAACCTGGGCTTTCGCAGCTTCGCGGCGCTGTGCCTTGACGCGGAGAAGGCCGCTTCAACGGGCTGCCCCGTGGATCTGTCGCCACTGGTGGCCACGTACCGATCTGCGCGCGACCAGTTGCGTCATCACATCGGCGCCGCCGACGCGGCCTGAGGGTCAATCCCCGGTCAGATGCGCCTCCAGCCGCGCGCGCAGTGCCGGGGGGATTTCGGCGGAGGACCGGGTTTCGGGGCTGAAGAACACCTCCACCAGGTCGTAGGTGGCATGCAGCGCGCCGGTGTCGGCGTGGAACATGCGCAGGTGCAGCGTGACGCTCTTGCCGCCGATCCGCGTCACCGCGCCGTCGATGCGGATCAGGTCGCCCGCCACCAGTTGCTTGATGAACTTCGTGGTGGCGGTGCCCGAGACCGTGTGCACGCCGTGTTCCGGCAGCATCTCGGAGTAGGCCAGCCCCAGAAGGCTCCACATGTGGTAGGTCGCGTCGTCGAAGAACGGCGCGTAGTGCCGCACGTTCATGTGCCCGAAGTGATCGTGGTGCCAAGGATGCACCACCCCCCGGAACAGCTCCAGCCGCTTCGCCATCGCATCCTCCCTTGCCCCGGCCAGCCAAGCACCCCGCGCCGGGCTCCGCAACCCGCCTTGCCGCCGCCCGGCGCGCGCGGTAAACGGCGCCGACCCTTCTGAACCGGAGCTTTCCATGTCCGCAGCGCCCAAGAAAGTCGTCCTCGCCTATTCCGGCGGCCTCGACACCTCGATCATCCTGAAGTGGCTGCAGACGGAGTACGGCTGCGAGGTGGTGACCTTCACCGCCGACCTAGGCCAGGGCGAGGAGCTTGACCCCGCGCGCAAGAAGGCCGAGCTGCTGGGCATCAAGCCCGAGAACATCTTCATCGAGGACGTGCGCGAGGAATTCGTGCGCGACTTCGTCTTCCCGATGTTCCGCGCCAACGCTTTGTACGAAGGGCTGTACCTGCTGGGCACCTCGATCGCCCGCCCGCTGATCTCCAAGCGGCTGATCGAGATCGCCGCCGAGACCGGGGCCGACGCGGTCGCCCACGGCGCCACCGGCAAGGGCAACGACCAGGTGCGGTTCGAGCTGAGCGCCTATGCCCTGAACCCCGATATCAAGGTCATCGCCCCCTGGCGCGAGTGGGACCTGTCCTCGCGCACCAAGCTGCTGGCCTTTGCCGAGGAAAACCAGATCCCCATCGCCAAGGACAAGCGCGGCGAGGCGCCCTTTTCCGTCGACGCGAACCTGCTGCACACCTCGTCCGAGGGCAAGGTGCTGGAGGATCCGGCGCAGGAGGCCCCCGATTACGTCTACCAGCGCACCGTCCACCCCGAGGACGCGCCCGATGCGCCCGAACATATCGAAATCGGCTTCGAAAAGGGCGACGCGGTCTCGATCAACGGCGAGGCGATGTCCCCGGCCACGATCCTGACCCGGCTGAACGAGCTGGGCGGCAAGCACGGCATCGGCCGGCTCGACCTGGTCGAGGGCCGGTTCGTGGGCATGAAGTCCCGCGGCATCTACGAGACCCCCGGCGGCACCATCCTGCTGGAAGCGCACCGGGGGATCGAGCAGATCACCCTTGACCGCGGCGCAGCGCACCTGAAGGACCAGATCATGCCGCAGTACGCGGAGCTGATCTACAACGGCTTCTGGTTCTCGCCGGAGCGCGAGATGCTGCAGGCGCTTATCGACCGCAGCCAGGAGCATGTGACGGGCACCGTGCGGCTGAAGCTGTACAAGGGCCTCGCCCGCACCGTCGGCCGCTGGTCCGAGCACAGCCTTTATTCCGAGGCGCATGTTACGTTTGAAGACGACGCCGGCGCCTACGACCAGAAGGACGCGGCCGGGTTCATCCAGCTGAACGCCCTGCGGCTGAAGCTGCTGGCGGCGCGCAAGCGGCGGCTGGGGTAGCCTTCCTCGCATGTAACGGCTTCACCGCTGCGTGACATCACCCAGCGGTGACTTGCCCGTGGGCGGGCCGGGCCGCAACCTTCGTGCGAAACGGAGGATCCCATGAAAACCACATTTCTGGCCGGCGCCGCGCTGGCCCTGTCGCTGCTCGGCGGCGCTGCTTTTGCCGAGACCCGCACCGCGCTGTTCGCCGGCGGCTGTTTCTGGTGCGTCGAGGCTGATTTCGAGAAGGTAGACGGCGTGATCGGGGCCAAATCCGGTTTTGCAGGCGGGCGTACCGCGAACCCTACCTACAAGCAGGTCACCGGCGGGGATACCGGGCACCTGGAGGTGGTGGAGATTTCCTATGACAGCGAGAAGGTCAGCTACGCGCAGCTGGTGCGGCTGTTCTTCCGCTCCGTCGACCCCACGGATGCGGGCGGACAATTCTGCGACCGGGGCGACAGCTATGCCACCGCGATATTCGTCTCTGATCCCGAGGAAAGAGCCGCTGCCACCGCTGCCAAGGTCGCCGCTGAAACGGACTTGGGGCAGAAGATCGTCACCCCGATCCGCGACGCCGCCACCTTCTATCCGGCGGAAGAGTACCACCAGGACTACTACAAGAAGGACGACCTGATCCTGTCGCGCTTCGGCCCCATCTCGAAGGCCAAGGCCTACAAGCGCTACCGCGACGCCTGCAACCGCGACCAGCGGGTGCGCGAGCTTTGGGGAGACGAGGCGGTTTTCGCCGGCTGAGCGCCCAACGGCCGGATTGACGCTTTTGTCCCGCCGGCCCGCTTTGTAAGGTCCCCCGAACGTCGACCCGGGGGACCTTCATGACTGCCGCAGCCGCTGGCCTGACGCCGATGATGGCGCAGTACCTGGAGATCAAGGCGCAGTATTCCGATGCGCTGCTGTTCTACCGGATGGGCGATTTCTACGAGATGTTCTTTGACGACGCGGCTGCCGCCGCCGCCGCGCTGGACATCGCGCTGACCAAGCGCGGCAAGCACCTGGGAGAGGATATCCCCATGTGCGGCGTTCCCGTCCATTCCTCCGAAGGCTACCTGCTGACGCTAATCCGCAAAGGCTTTCGCGTGGCGGTCTGCGAGCAGCTGGAAGATCCGGCCGAGGCGAAAAAGCGCGGCTCGAAATCCGTGGTGAAGCGGGATGTTGTGCGGCTGGTGACGCCCGGCACCCTGACCGAGGAGTCGCTGCTGGAGGCGCGGCGGCACAACTTCCTCGCCGCCTATACCGAGGTGCGGGATGCCGGCGCGCTGGCCTGGGTCGATATCTCCACCGGCGCCTTCCGCGTCATGCCCTGCGACCGCGCGCGGTTGTCGCCGGAACTGGCCCGCATCGCGCCCCGTGAGGTTCTGTTGCCTGACGGGCTGGAGCGGGAGCTGGCCGGGCTGGTAACCGATCTCGGCGCCGTCTCCACCCCCATGGCGCGCGCCAGCTTTGACAGCACCTCGGGCGAGCGGCGGCTGACGCAGCTGTTCGGCGTGGGGTCGCTGGAGGCCTTCGGCAGCTTCACGCGGGCGGAACAGGCGGCGCTGGGGGGCGTGGTCGACTACCTCGACCTGACGCAGAAGGGGAACCTGCCGCTGCTGCGCCCGCCGGTGCGCGAGGCCGCCAGCCGCAGCGTGCAGATCGACGCCGCCACCCGGCGCAACCTGGAACTGACCCACGCGCTGTCCGGCGGGCGGGACGGATCGCTGTTGCAGGCCATCGACCGCACCGTAACCGCCGGCGGCGCCCGGCTGCTGGAGCGGCGTCTTTCCAGCCCCTCGCGAGTGCTGGAAACGGTGCGCGCGCGGCTGGAGGCGGTGGCCTTCCTGCGAGAGGATGCCGCCCTACGCGACGGGTTGCGCGATGCCCTGCGGCGTATCCCCGACATCGACCGCGCCCTGTCGCGGTTGGCGCTGGACCGGGGTGGGCCGCGGGATCTTGCCGCCCTGCGGAACGGGCTGGAGCAGGCAGAGGCCATGGCCGGAAGGGTCGCTGCGCTGGAGCTGCCGGGGCTGCTGGATGCCGCGGCCCGGGGTCTGACCGGGCAGGACGCGCTGCTGGATCAGCTTGACCAGGCGCTGGTCGCAGAGCCGCCGCTGCTGGTGCGGGACGGAGGCTTCATCGCGCCCGGCTACGACGCGGAACTGGACGAGGCGCGGCAGCTGCGGGACGAGGGGCGCGGGGTGATCGCGCGGATGCAGGGCGAGTACGTGCAGGAAAGCGGCATCAACTCGCTGAAGATCAAGCACAACAACGTGCTTGGCTACTTCATCGAATGCACCGCCACACACGCGCAGAAGATGCTGGCGCCGCCGCTGTCGGAGCGGTTCATCCATCGTCAGACCACCGCCAACGCCGTGCGCTTCACCACCGTCGAGCTTTCAGAGCTGGAGACGCGGATTCTCAACGCCAGCGGGCGTACCGCCGAGATCGAAAAGCGGCTCTACGATGCGCTTCGGTCCCGCGTTATCGAGGCTGCCGCGCCTCTCGGCGTGCTGGCCCGATCGGTGGCGGAGATCGACCTGTCCGCCGGGCTGGCGCAGCTTGCGGTGGAGGAGGACTGGACCCGACCCGTGGTCGACGACAGCCGGGTGTTTCACGTGGAGCGCGGGCGCCACCCCGTGGTGGAACGCGCGCTGCGGGCGCAGGGGGGCGGGCCCTTCATCGCCAACGATTGCGACTTGACCGGCGGGCAGGATGCCTCGGCGATCTGGCTGCTGACCGGCCCTAACATGGCGGGCAAATCCACCTTCCTGCGGCAGAACGCGCTGATCGCGGTGCTGGCGCAGATGGGCAGCTTCGTGCCTGCCAGCGCCGCGCATATCGGCCTCGTGTCGCAATTGTTCAGCCGCGTCGGCGCCAGCGACGACCTTGCGCGGGGACGATCCACCTTCATGGTCGAGATGGTCGAGACCGCCGCGATCCTGAACCAGGCCGACGACCGCGCGCTTGTCATCCTTGACGAGATCGGCCGCGGCACCGCCACCTACGACGGGCTTTCCATTGCCTGGGCCACGCTGGAACACCTGCACGAGGTGAACCGCTGCCGCGCCCTCTTCGCCACCCATTACCACGAGCTGACGCAGCTGGCCGACCGGCTGGCGGGGGTCGAGAACGCCACGGTCTCTGTCAAGGAATGGGAAGGCGACGTGATCTTCCTGCACGAGGTGCGCAAGGGCGCCGCCGACCGGTCCTACGGGGTGCAGGTGGCGCGGCTGGCGGGGTTGCCCTCCGCCGTGGTGGCCCGGGCGCGGGACGTGCTGGCGCAACTGGAACAGGGGGCGCGGGAGGGCAAAGCCGGCAGCAAGACCCTGCTGGACGACCTGCCGCTGTTCGCCGCGATCCCGCCCGCGCCGCCGCCCGCGAAACCTGCCGGGCCGTCCGCGGTCGAAGAAAAGCTCGCCGGGGTGCATCCCGACGAGCTGACGCCGAAGGCGGCGCTGGAGCTGTTGTACGAGCTGAAGGCCCTGACCTGATCTAGCCGCCGGTGTTGGAGCTGACGCCCACCTGCGCCGGGCGCAGCAGCCGGTCGTGGATCATGAAGCCCACCTGCGTGACCTGGATGATCTCTCCCGCCTTGGTGCCGGGCACCGGGGCCTCGAACATCGCCTGGTGGTTTTGCGGGTCGAACTTGTCGCCCACCTGCGGCTGCACCAGCTCGATGCCGTGCTTCGAGAAGACGTTCAGGATCTCGCGCATGGTCAGCTCGATCCCCTCGAACAGGGCGGCCTTGTTCTTGCGCGTCTCCTCGTCGGCGGCTTCCATCGCGCGGGAGAGGTTGTCGTAGACCGGCAGCATGTCGCGCGCCAGTTTCGTGCCGCCGTACTTCTCGGCCTCGCGCCGGTCACGCTCGCCACGCTTGCGCGAGTTCTCGGCGTCCGCCAGCGCCCGCATGAAGCGGTCGCGCATGTCGTCGCGTTCGGCGCGCAGTTGTTCAAGCGCGTCCTCGTCCGCCGCCGGTGCCGGGCCCGCCTCTGGCTCGGGGCCGTCGTCCAGCGCGCTGAGGTCCACCTCCGGCATCTCGTCGGTCTTCTGGTCTGCCATTCTTATCCTCTTAGCCTCGGTCGGAGATGAGCCTTCCGACCAGTTGCGCCGTGTAGTCGACGATGGGCACGATCCGCCCGTAATTCAGCCGGGTCGGCCCGATCACACCCACGGCGCCGATGATCTTTCGGTCAGCGTTCATATAGGGAGAGACCACCAGAGAGGAACCCGAAAGTGAGAAAAGCTTGTTCTCGGAGCCGATAAAGATCCGTACCCCCTCGCCTTCCTCCGCCAGCTCGAGAAACTCGGCGATATCCCGCTTTCGCTCGAGGTCGTCGAACAGGTTGCGGATACGCTCCAGGTCCTCCGCCTCGCTCTCCATCCCCAGCAGATTCGCCCGGCCGCGCACGATCAGCCGCTCTGATCGTTCGCCCTCGTTCTCCCAGATCGCCAGCCCGTTCTCCACCAGGTCCCGCGCCAGGTCGTTCAGCTCCTGCCGCCGCTTGCTGATCTCGTCGGTGAAGCGCCGGTGCAAGTCCGACAGGGTGCGCCCCTCGGCGATGGCGTTCAGGAAGTTCGCGGCTTCGCGCAGCGAGGACGGGGTCTGCCCCGGCGGGGGGCGGAAGACGCGGTTCTCCACGTGGCCGTTGGCGAAGACCAGGACCACCAGCGCGCGGTCGGGGGCGAGCGAGACGAACTCGATATGCCGGATCGGCGCCTCGTGCTTCGGCGCCAGCACCAGGCTTGCGCCGCTGGTCAGCCCCGACAGGGCCGATCCCACGCGGTCCAGCAGCGATCCTACATCGCTTTCGTTGCCGCCCATGCTGGCGTCGATCTTCTCGCGGTCGCCCGCGCCCAGCTCTCCCACCTCCAGCAGCCCGTCGACGAACATCCGCAGGCCCTGCTGCGTCGGAATCCGCCCGGCGGAGATATGCGGGCTGTCCAGCAGGCCCAGGAACTCCAGGTCCTGCATCACGTTGCGGATCGTCGCGGCAGAGACCTTCTCGCTCATGCTCCGCGTCAGGGTGCGCGAGCCCACCGGCTCTCCATTCTGCAGATAGCCTTCAACCACCCGGCGAAAGACTTCGCGGCTGCGGTCGTTCAGCTCTGCCAGGATCGACGATGTGTTGTTCATCTTGGTCATGTTGCGAAGGCCGGTGGTATTAAAGGTCAAGGCGGCGGCCCGTCAATCGGGGTTGCGTGCCGCACCGGGCCACAGGTAAGCACTGGCGCACCGATTTGAAAGGAATTCCCCCGCATGCGACCCTCCGGCAGAGCCCTCGACCAGATGCGCGCCATCAGCATCGAGACCAACGTGACGCGCCACGCCGAGGGGTCCTGCATGATCCGCTGCGGTGACACCCACGTTCTGTGCACCGCCTCGCTGGAGGAACGCGTGCCGCCGTTCCTGAAGAACACCGGGCTGGGCTGGGTCACCGCAGAGTACGGCATGCTGCCCCGCGCCACCAACACCCGGATGCGCCGCGAGGCCAAGAACGGGCAAAGCGGCCGCACCCAGGAGATCCAGCGCCTTGTCGGCCGCGCCCTGCGCGCCGGTGTGGACCGTGTCGCGCTGGGCGAGCGGCAGATCACCATCGACTGCGACGTGATCCAGGCAGACGGCGGCACCCGCTGCGCCGCGATCACCGGCGGTTGGGTGGCCCTGCGGCTGGCGGTGAACAAGCTGATGAAGGCGGGCGACGTGCTGTCGGATCCGCTGACCGATCACGTTGCCGCGGTGTCCTGCGGGATCTATGCGGGCCAGCCGCTGCTGGACCTCGATTACCCCGAGGACAGCGAGGCCGGCGTTGACGGCAACTTCGTCCTGACCGGCGCCGGTCAGCTGGTGGAGGTGCAGATGTCCGCCGAGGGCGCGACCTTCTCCACCGCCCAGATGGGCGAGCTGCTGCACCTTGCCGGCAAGGGCGTGGCCGAACTGGTGGCGGCGCAGAAGGCGGCGGTGGCCTGATGCGGCGCTTTGAAGGGGACAAGCTGGTGATCGCCTCGCACAACGCGGGCAAGATCCGCGAGATCGGCGCGCTGCTGGCCCCCTTCGGCGTGACCGTGCAATCCGCCGCTGATTTCGGGCTGACCGAGCCGGAGGAGACAGAGAAGACCTTTGCCGGCAACGCCCGAATCAAGGCGCATTACGCCGCGCAGCAGACCGGCCTTCCCGCGCTGTCCGACGACAGCGGCATCGAGGTCGACGCGCTGGACGGCGCCCCCGGGGTCTTCACCGCGGACTGGGCGGAAACCCCCGAGGGCCGGGACTTCCGCCTCGCCATGACCAAGACCTGGGACCTTCTCGAGCAACGCCGTGCCCCCTACCCCCGCACCGCCCGCTTCTGCTGCACGCTCTGCCTCGCCTGGCCCGATGGCCACGACGAGATCTTTGCGGGCACGGTCGAGGGGCAGGTCACATGGCCCATGCGCGGCGAACTTGGCTTCGGCTTCGACCCGATCTTCCTGCCGGACGGCCACAAGGAAACCTTCGGCGAAATGGACCCCGCCGCGAAGAACGCGATGAGCCACCGCGCCGTCGCCTTCGCCAAGCTGGTCGAAGGCTGTTTTGCCTGAACCTTGGCAGGAAGGCGGCTTTGGCCTGTACCTGCACTGGCCGTTCTGCCAGTCGAAATGCCCCTACTGCGACTTCAATTCCCACGTCTCGGACAGCATCGACCAGTCCCGCTGGCGCGAGGCCTACCTGTCCGAGATCCGCCGTTACGGCGTCGAAACAGAGGGGCGCGTGCTTGGCACCGTCTTCTTCGGCGGCGGCACCCCCAGCCTGATGGAGCCGGGGCTGGTGGCCGCGGTCCTGGACACCGTGCGCGACACCTGGACCACCGCGAATGACCTGGAAATCACGCTGGAGGCGAACCCAGGTTCTGTCGAGGCCGGGCGCTTTGCCGATTATCGCGACGCGGGCGTCAACCGCGTATCCATGGGGGTGCAGGCGCTGAACGACGCGGACCTGAAGGCGCTGGGCCGCCTGCACTCCGTCGCCGAGGCCCGCGCCGCCTTCGACATCGCCCGCGCGGCGTTCGACCGGGTCAGTTTCGACCTGATCTACGCGCGGCAAGGCCAGACGCTGGCGGACTGGCAGGCGGAGTTGCAGCAGGCCCTCTCCATGGCCGTCGATCACCTGTCGCTCTACCAACTGACGATCGAGGACGGCACCGTCTTCGGCGCCCGCCACGCCCGCGGCTTGCTGCGCGGCCTGCCCGACGACGACAGCGCCGCCGATATGTACCTGGCAACGCAGGAAATTACCGCCGCCGCCGGCCTGCCCGCCTACGAGGTATCGAACCACGCGCACCCCGGCAACGAATCCCGTCACAACCTGGTCTACTGGCGCGGCGGCGATTACGTGGGGATCGGGCCCGGGGCCCATGGGCGGCTGACGCTTGGCGGTCGCCGCATCGCGACGGATACGCCGCTGACACCCAACGCCTGGCTGGAACGGGTGGAGCGGCTTGGCAACGGTGACAGCGCACGCGAGGAGGTCTCGCGCTCCGACCAGGCGACGGAGTATGCGCTGATGTCGCTGCGGCTGGCCGAGGGGCTTGATCTGCAGCGGTATCAACAGCTTGCGGATGTTTCGCTGGCACCCGCCGCCGCCCCGCTCATCGACCTCGGACTGCTGGAGATCGACGGCTTCCGCCTGCGCGCGACGCAAAGCGGACGCCCTGTCCTCAACGCGATCCTGCGGGACCTGCTGGCCTGACCCTCAACGCCCGCGTGAAAGCACCTGGCACAGCGTGTCCAGCTCGTCGAGCGAGCTGTAATCCACCGTCAAGCGCCCCGCCTCGCCATCGGGCTTGTGGTCGATCTTCACCTTCAGCCCCAGCGCCGCGGAAAGATCCTGCTCCAGCGCCCGGGTGTCGGCATCCTTCTCCGGCGCAAAGCCCGTCGGATCCTTCACCGCCTGCCGCGGCGCCGGCTTCTTCACCAGCCGCTCGGTTTCCCGCACCGACAGCCCCCGCGCCACGACTTCCTGCGCCAGTGCCAGCGGATCGTCGGCCGTGATCAGCGCCCGCGCATGGCCCGCCGTCAGCTTCCCCACGCTCATCATCTGCTGAACTTCCTCGGGAAGGTTCAGCAGGCGCAGAGAGTTGGCGATGTGGCTGCGGCTTTTCCCCAGCGCCTCGGCGATCTTCTCCTGCGTATGACCGAAGCGGTCCATCAGCTGGCGATAGCCGGCGGCCTCTTCCACGGGATCGAGATCGGCCCGCTGGATGTTCTCGATGATCGCGATTTCCAGCACTTCGGTGTCGTCATACTCCCGCACCAGCGCCGGCACCTCGTGCAGCTGCGCCATCTGCGCGGCACGCCAACGACGCTCGCCCGCGACGATCTCGTACATGTCATCGCCGGTGGCGCGCAGGATCAGCGGCTGGATAACGCCCTTTTCGCGGATGGAATCCGCCAGTTCCCGCAGCTGGTCCTCTGTAAACCGACGCCGCGGCTGGTTCGGGTTGGCGCGGATCTGCTCCACCGGAATATGCCGGTCGGCCGGCGCCGCGCGCCGCGTTTCGCTTTCCGCCGGGCCCGGCACCTCTGCCATCAAGGCCGACAGTCCACGCCCCAGCCCGCGACGCTCTGGCTTCTTCTCTGCCATCTCCTGCCCCTTATCTTGCCGTTACGTGGTGCCGAGACACCAGTTCTTGTGCCAACGCGCGATACGCGAGGGAGCCTTTCGACTGCGGATCATAGTCCAGCACCGACACCGCGAAAGACGGCGCCTCGCTGACCCGCACGTTCCGCGGCACCACGGTGCGGAACACCAGGTCCCCGAGGTTTTCGCGCGCGTCCGTCTCCACCTGCTGCGACAGGTTGTTGCGCCCGTCGTACATCGTCAGCACCACGCCCTCGATCCGCAGCTTCGGATTGGCCGACTGCCGCACCTCCCGGATCGTCAGCATCAGCTGCGACAGCCCCTCCAACGCGAAAAACTCCGACTGAAGCGGCACCAGCACCGAATCTGCCGCGACCATGGCGTTGATGGTGAGCAGGCTCAGCGACGGCGGGCAGTCGATCAGGATATAATCCAGCTCGTATCGATCGATCGCTGGCTGCCTCAGCGCGTCGTGCAGCAGATGACTGCGCTTCTCGTTCGCGATCATGTCGAGGTCGGCAGAGCTGAGGTCCGTCGTGGCCGGCGCGATCCACATTCCATCGATGTCCGTGGTCTGGATGACCTCCGACAGCTCTGCATCTTCGAGCAGCAGGTCATAGGTCGTCAGCCGCCGCGCCTCCGGCACGATCCCGAGGCCGGTGGAGGCATTGCCCTGCGGATCCAGGTCCACCAGCAGCACGTTGTATCCATCTTCGACCAGCGCAGCGCCGAGGTTGATCGCCGTCGTGGTCTTCCCGACGCCCCCCTTCTGGTTGGCGATTGCGATGATCTTGGGGATTTTTGGGCGAATGGCGTCAAGCACGCGAGATGTCTCCGACGACGAGGATGGCCGATCCGGGATTGGTGGGGCTGGGATAGTCTTCGACCGAGAACTTCCAGGTTTCAAGTGCTTCCTCAACTTCAGCGCGCCAGTTCTCGCCTTTCAGCAGAACGGCGCGGCCACCTTTGGCCAGATGTCCCTCGGCATAGCCGAGTAGCTTCGTCAAAGGCGCGAGGGCGCGTGCGGAAACGATTTGAGAGGCTTGGGGCGGCGTGTCTTCCACTCGGCGGGACATCACGTTCAGGGGAATGGAGAGATCCGTGGCGAGAATCCGTAGGAAGGCGGCTTTGCGCACGTCGGCCTCGATGCAGGTTACTTGGAGCTTCTCGCCTGCGTCAGCGGCCATGATTGCCACCACTGCGCCGGGAAAGCCCGCTCCGCTGCCGAGGTCGGTCCAGCGACCGTCGGTTTGATGAGCGATCTGATATGCGGCTGCTGAGTCCCGGAAGTGCCTGGACCAGACGTCATTGAGCGTAGACTGCGCAACCAGGTTTATCGTCGGGTTCCATTTCCTCAGAAGTTGCTCGTAGCGGTCGAGGCGTTCCGATGTTTCACGTGAAACATCGAGCACCTCAAGCGTCTCCGCCCGCCCGCTCACGCTATCTTCTTGCGCTGGTTCTGACGAATACGCGCCAAGATCAACGTCAGTGCGGCAGGTGTCATACCTTCGATCCGTCCAGCCTGAGCAAGGGTCTCCGGACGAACCCGACCAAGCTTAAGCGTCAACTCATTCGACAGGCCGTCGAGGCCTTCGAAATCGAAATCGCTAGGAATTTCAGTCGCTTCGTCCCGACGCAGTGTCTCGACGTCGCGAGATTGCCGATCAATATAGTTCACGTACAAGGCATCACGTTCAAGCTGCAGACGGATTTCAAAGGGAAGCGGCTCGAGTTCCGGAGCCAGAGGAAGAAGGCTCTCGCAGCTAATGTCTGGAAACGCCAAAAGCTCCCACCCACTACGCCTTTTTCCATCGCGCCCCAACGGCAGTCCATGCTCACGCGCCACAGTCGGTGAAACCGAAAGGGTTTCGAGCAAAGCGCGACCTGTGGAAAGCTGCTCCATCTTCTCGTTGAAGGCGATGCTCCGTTCCTCACCAATACAGCCAAGCGACAATCCCTTCGGCGTCAACCGCTGATCGGCGTTATCCGCCCGTAGCGACAGCCGATACTCCGCGCGCGAGGTGAACATGCGGTAAGGCTCCGCCACGCCCCGAGTCGTCAGATCGTCGATCATTACGCCAATATAGCTTTCGTCACGCCCGAACTGGACGGGATCTCGCCCGAGAGTAGCCAGCGATGCATTCAGACCCGCGACCAAACCTTGGGCGGCAGCTTCTTCGTAGCCGGTGGTGCCGTTGATCTGCCCGGCCAGGTACAGGCCTGGAACTTCATGTAGCTCCAGCGTGGAACGAAGGGCGCGAGGATCGACGTAGTCGTACTCGATGGCGTAGCCGGGCTGCAGGATCACCGCCTGCTCCAGCCCCAAAATGGACCGAACGTACCGCTCCTGCACGTCTTGAGGCAGCGATGTCGAAATACCGTTCGGGTACACCGCGTTGTCGTCAAGCCCCTCTGGCTCAAGAAAAATCTGGTGCGACTCCTTATCGGCGAAGCGCACCACCTTGTCCTCGATCGAAGGGCAGTAACGTGGGCCGACCCCCTCGATCCTGCCGCCGTACATGGCGCTCTCGGACAGGTTCTCGCGAATGATGCTGTGGGTCTGCTCGTTAGTGTGGGTGATACCGCAGGAGATCTGACGCGCTTTGGGGGTCCGGTTGAGGAAGGAGAAAAGCACCGGATCCTCGTCGCCCGGCTGCATGTCCAGGCGATCCCAATCGATGCTACGGGTATCGAGACGTGGGGGGGTGCCGGTTTTCAGACGGCCCATTGGCAGGTCGAACCCGTCCATGCGTTCTGCCAGCTTGATCGAAGGCTTGTCGCCGATGCGTCCACCGGGGCGGGAGATCTGGCCGATGTGGATGACACCTCGCAGGAAGGTACCGGAGGTAAGAATTACGGATTTCGACCCAATTTCTACGCCGTCCGACAGCACGACACCGGTCACACGGGTTCCTTGCATCCGCAGGTCGGTTACTTCGGCGGCGATTACGGTCAGGTTCTTTTCGCCGAAAACGTGATTTTGAATCGCCTGCCGGTAAAGGGAACGGTCTGCCTGGGCGCGGGGGCCTTGGACCGCGGGGCCCTTGCGACGATTCAGGAGACGAAACTGGATGCCGGCTGCGTCGGCAGCTTTTCCCATGACACCGTCCATAGCGTCGATCTCGCGCACTAGGTGACCTTTGCCGAGGCCGCCGATTGCGGGATTGCAGGACATAACGCCGAGGTTGTCGCGGCTCAGCGTTATCAGCGCAACCTGCACGCCCATACGAGCGGCCGCGCAGGCGGCTTCGACACCGGCGTGGCCGCCGCCGATGACGACGACATCGAAATCAGAATGTTTCACGTGAAACATGCCTCACTTACCCAGACAGAAACTTGCGAAGATCTCATCGAGTATATGCTCCACATCCACGCGCCCGACAAGGGAGTCGAGGCTGGCGATGCCGCGACGGATCCATTCCGCCGCCAGTTCCGCCCTCACCTCGCCAAACTCCGCCTCTCGTGCGCCCTCCCGAAGCATTTCCACCGCCTGCTTCAGCGCGATGCGGTGCCGCTCCTTCGAGGTAAGCCCCGCCCCCGCAACACGCGATTCGAGGATGCTGGCAATTCGGTCCAGCAAGGCATCTACACCCTGCCCGCTTCTCCCGGAGATATCGCCCGTCTGAACATCGGCCTTTCCGATAAGAACAAGGTCCTCCGCCATCGGCGTCAGCATCGGCCCGTCATCTAAGCCGGAAAGCAAGAAAACCCTCAGTTCCGCCTGCTCCGCCCGCTGCCGCGTCCTCTCGATCCCGATCGTTTCCACGGCATCCTGCGTCTCCCGCAGCCCCGCCGTATCAAGCAGGGTGACGGGAATACCGCGCAGATCCATTCGCACCTCGATCACATCCCGCGTCGTCCCGGCGACGTCAGAAGTGATCGCCGCCTCACGTCCAGCCAGACGGTTCAGCAAGGTCGACTTACCCGCGTTCGTTGCGCCCACGATGGCCACCTCGAACCCGTCTCGCAACCGTTCCGCCACCAGCGACCCGCGCGCTTCCGCTTCAAGGGCGGAGACGGTCTCATGAAGCAGCACCGTCACCTCCGGCGTCACATCGACCGGAACTTCCTCGTCCGCGAAATCAATCGTGGCTTCCAGCAAGGCGGCAGCCCGGATCAGGTCGCGGCGCCAAGTTTCCACCTTCGCACGCAGGTCGCCGGAGAAGACGCGCATGGCGTGGATGCGTTGTGCCTCGGTCTCCGATTCGATGAGGTCGGCAAGTCCCTCCACCTCCGTCAGGTCCAGCCGCTCGTTCTCGAGGGCGCGGCGGGTGAACTCTCCCGGCTCGGCAATCCGCAGCCCGTCCAGGTCCGACAGGTTGCGCAGCACGGCGGAGACGACGGCGGGGCTGCCATGTACCTGAAGTTCCGCCACCGGTTCCCCGGTGAAGCTGGCGCCTTCCTCGAACAGCAGCACCAGCGCCTCGTCAATCACCTGCCCCGCCAGGTCCCGCACGCGCCGCAGCCCTGCGCGGCGCACAGGAGGCAGCGATCCGCAAAGTTGCTGCACCGCAGAAAAGGCCAGCGGACCGCTGATGCGGATAACCGAAACGCCCGCTTTCCCGCGGGCGCTGGCGAGGGCAAAGATCGTGTCCATGAGGCTCAAGCCCCTGACATAGCTGGATTATCAGGTGTTCATCGAGTCGAAGAACTCGCTGTTGGTCTTCGTCTGCTTGAGCTTGGAGATCAGGAACTCGATGGCGTCGGTGGTGCCCATCGGGTTCAGGATGCGGCGCAGCACGAAGGTCTTCTGCAGGTCCTTAGCGTCGACCAGCAGATCCTCTTTCCGGGTGCCGGACTTCAGGATGTCCATCGCCGGGTAGACCCGCTTGTCCGCAACCTTGCGGTCCAGCACGATCTCGGAGTTGCCGGTGCCCTTGAATTCCTCGAAGATCACCTCGTCCATCCGGCTGCCGGTGTCGATCAGCGCGGTGGAGATGATGGTGAGCGAGCCGCCCTCCTCGATGTTCCGCGCGGCGCCGAAGAAGCGCTTGGGCCGCTGCAGGGCATTGGCATCGACACCGCCGGTCAGCACCTTGCCGGAGGACGGCACCACGGTGTTGAAGGCGCGGCCGAGGCGGGTGATGGAGTCCAGCAGGATCACCACGTCGCGCTTGTGTTCCACCAGCCGCTTGGCCTTCTCGATGACCATTTCCGCGACCGCCACGTGCCGCGTCGCCGGCTCGTCGAAGGTGGACGACACGACCTCGCCCTTGACCGAGCGCTGCATGTCGGTGACTTCCTCGGGCCGCTCGTCGATCAGCAGCACGATCAGGTAGCACTCCGGGTGGTTCAGCTCGATCGAGTGGGCGATGTTCTGCAGCAGCACCGTCTTGCCAGTCCGCGGCGGGGCCACGATCAGCGAGCGCTGGCCCTTGCCGATGGGGGCCACCAGGTCGATGATCCGGGCAGAGCGGTCCTTGATGGTGGGATCCTCGATCTCCATCTTCAGGCGCTCGTCGGGATAAAGCGGCGTTAGGTTGTCGAAGGCCACCTTGTGGCGGGCCTTTTCCGGATCCTCGAAGTTGATCGTCTCGACCTTGGTCAGGGCAAAGTATCGCTCTGTCTCGGAGGGCGCGCGGATCACGCCGTTCACGGTATCGCCGGTGCGCAGCGAGAACTGGCGGATCATGTCGGGCGAGACGTAGATGTCATCGGGGCCGGGAAGGTAGTTCGCCTCGGGCGAGCGCAGGAAGCCGAAGCCGTCCTGAAGCACCTCGAGCACGCCGTCGCCGCCGATCTCCCAGCCGTCCTCTGCCTGCTCGCGCAGGATCTGGAACATCATGTCGCCCTTGCGCATGGTGCTGGCGTTCTCGATCTCCAGCTCCTCCGCCATCGACAGAAGATCCTTGGGGCTTTTGGCCTTCAGGTCGGCAAGGTTCAGGCGTTCTATGCTCATGGGGTCATATATCCAGCGACCGGCCGAAAGCGGCACGCGGTCGTATGTCATCAGGGAAACGCGCAATGCCGGACGGCGGCGCTGGCGGTGACATAGAGCATAAGACCGCTCGGAGTCAATCCGCGCCTAGAACGGCCGCGCGATCACCGAGAAGACGATGATCACCAGCAGCAGCGTCGGAAGTTCGTTCATCATCCGGTAGGTCCGACCGCTGCGGGTGTTGCCGCCCGCCGCGAAGTCCTTGCGCCGTTTCCCAAGCCAATGGTGGAACCAGGTCATCACCAGCACGGCGCCCGCCTTGGTCCAGGGCCAGACCTGCGACCAGTCGACGATACCCGGGGTGAAGACCAGCATCAGCCCAAAGACCCAGGTGGCGATCATCGCCGGGTTCATGATGGCGCGCAGCAGGCGCTGCTCCATCGTCTGGAACATGGCGTCGGTGCTGCCCCCCTGCCCCACCTGTTCCACGTGGTACACGTAGAGCCTGGGCAGGTAGAACAGCCCCGCCATCCAGGCGATCACGGCGATCACGTGCAGGCTTTTGATCCAGGGATAGCCGGCTGTCAGGAAATCGGTCATGGGCGCCTCGTTCGGTCCCGGCTCTCTTAAAAAGAAAAGAGAGAGAAAAGAAGAGATGATGATCTCAGTAGGGGGTTTGGATAACTCGGATAACTTGTTTATGCCCGGCCTTGTCCAGCGCGGGATAACTGCCTGCGACAGCGCGTCGCGATTCGTTTATGCGAGGCGAATACCTAAGCAGAAACAACGGATTAACAGAACATTAATGGACCCCGGATCAGGGGATAACTACAGGTATAAAATCAGAACTCGCACACTTTCCCACATGCCGCGAAGCCCGAACCATCCCTTGGGACAGACGGCCGCGTAACCGGAGGCAAAGTGCCGGGTTATCCGTGACAGACCCGGTGCGACCTGTTACCCACCCCTCCGGCCACAGAGTCATAACGTCTTCATCCACAGCCTTGCCCCCATGACGAAAATCATCCTCGCCTCGGGATCGCAGATCCGCAGCCAGCTGCTGACCAACGCCGCCGTGCCCCACGTCGTCGATCCCGTCCGCGTGGACGAACAGACGATCCGCGAAGGCATGACCGCCGAAGGCGCCACCCCCCGCGAGGTCGCCGACGCGCTGGCAGAGGCCAAGGCCCGGCGCGGCAGCGGGCGGCATCCCGACGCGCTGGTGATCGGCTGCGACCAGGTGCTCGACCTTGGCGGCACCATCCTGTCCAAGCCGGAGACCCCCGAGGAGGCCCGTGCCCAGCTTGCCGCGCTGAACGGCCAGCGGCACCAGTTACTGTCCGCCGCCGTCATCTACCGTGGTGGAGAGCCGCAGTGGCGCCATATCGGTGTCGTCCGCCTGCAGATGCGCGAGGCCAGCGAGGGCTTTCTTGACGACTACGTCGCGCGCAACTGGGACAGCATCCGCCACTCCGTCGGGGCCTACAAGCTGGAGGAGGAAGGCGTGCGGTTGTTTCAGCGCATCGATGGCGATTATTTCACCGTGCTGGGGCTGCCGCTGTTGCCGTTGCTCGGGTATCTGACGCTGAGGGAGGCCATTCCGGGATGACAGCACCGCACCGCATACCCCTTGCCGCGATCATCGGATCGCCGGTGGCGCACAGCCGTTCGCCGAAACTGCACGGCCACTGGCTTCAGCGCTACGGGATCGAGGGGCATTACGTGCCGCTCGACATCGCGCACAACGATCTGGCAGAGGGTATCCGGCTGTTGCCGCGCCTTGGTTTCGTGGGCGCGAACGTGACGATCCCGCACAAGGAGACGATGCTGGCGCTGGCCGACCTTGTCACCGACCGCGCCGCGCTGATCGGGGCGGCGAACACACTGATCTTCCGGCAGGACGGCAAGGTGCACGCGGACAATACCGACGGCTACGGCTTCATGGAGAACCTGCGCCAGAACGCCCCCGACTGGCGGCCCGCCAGCGGTCCCGCCGCGGTGATCGGTGCCGGTGGCGGTGCGCGGGCGGTGATCGCCTCGCTGATCGAGGCGGGGGTGCCGGAGATCCGGCTGGCCAACCGCACCCGCACCCGCGCCGACGCCCTGCGCAGCGATTTCGGCAACAAGGTCACGGTCTACGAGTGGGTGCAGGCCGGGAACATGATGGAAGACGCGGTGACGGTGGTGAATACCTCGTCGCTTGGCATGGTGGGCAAACCGGAGCTCCGGGTGCCGCTGGACGCCCTGTCCCCCGGCGCCGTGGTGAACGATCTTGTCTACACGCCCCTGCGGACCGGATTCCTGCAGCGCGCGGCGGAAATGGGATGCACCACGGTGGACGGCCTTGGAATGCTGCTGCACCAGGCTGCCCCGGCGTTCGAGCGTTGGTTCGGCATCCGCCCCGAGGTGGACGACGACTTGCGGCAGGTGATCCTGTCGTGAGCTTCGTGATCGGCCTGACCGGCTCGATCGGAATGGGGAAAAGCACGACCGCACGAATGTTCGCCGAGGAAGGCGTGCCGACATGGGACGCGGACGCGGCGGTGCACCGGCTTTACGCCCCCGGCGGCGCGGCGGTGGAGCCGCTGCGCGCGCTGCGACCGCAGGCAGTGCAGGATGGCACGGTCAGCCGCGAGGCCCTGAAGCAGTGGATCACCGAGGACCCTGGCGCGCTGCGGCAGATCGAGACGGTGGTGCACCCGCTTGTGGCCGCCGACCGCGCGCGTTTCCTGGCCGAGACCGATGCGCCTATCGTCCTGCTGGACATTCCTCTGCTGCTGGAGACGGGAACAGAGGGGCAGATGGACGCCGTGGTCGTCGTCTCCGCCCCGCCCGAGGTGCAGCGAGAGCGCGTGCTGGCGCGCGGCACCATGACGCCGGCGCAGTTCGAGACGATCCTCGCCAAGCAGATGCCCGATGCCGACAAGCGCGCCCGCGCCGACTACGTGATCCGGACCACCTCGCTTGAAGCCGCGCGGCTGGCGGTGCAAGAGTTCCTGCGGGACATCAGGAGACGGATCGATGCGGGAAATCGTGCTGGACACGGAGACGACGGGGTTTGAACCCGAAAGCGGCGACCGCATCGTCGAGATCGGCGGCGTCGAGCTGTTCAACCACATGCCCACCGGCCGCACCTACCACCAGTACATCAACCCCGAGCGGGACATGCCGCAGGACGCCTTCCAGGTCCACGGGCTGAGCGCGGAGTTCCTGTCGGACAAGCCGCGCTTCGCCGAGATCGGCGATGCCTTCCTGGAATTCGTGGGCGATGCCAAGCTGGTGATCCACAATGCCAGCTTCGACATGAAATTCCTCAACGCCGAACTGAGCTGGATGAAGCGCCCGCCGCTGCCGATGGACCAAGCGCTGGATACCCTGCTGATCGCGCGGAAGAAGTTTCCCGGCAGCCCCGCTTCGCTGGACGCGCTGTGCCGGCGCTTCGGGATCGACAACTCCTCGCGCACCCTGCACGGCGCGCTGCTGGACAGCGAGATCCTGGCCGAGGTGTACCTGGAACTGATCGGGGGTCGGCAGCCGGGGCTGGTGCTGTCCAGCCAGCCGCGCGCCGGGACCACGGGTGCAAGCGACCCCGCCTGGCGACCGAGACTACGGCCAGAGCCCCTGCCCCAACGCATAACGGCCGCCGAAGCGGCCGCTCACGAGAAGTTCGTCGAGAAACTGGGCCCGGGCGCGATCTGGGCCCGCTACGCCTGACCCTCGGCCGCGGGCTGCGCCGGCTGCTCCTGCTGCCGCTTGGCCAGCTGCTGACGGTAAAGCGCGACGAAATCGATGCCGTCGAGGTTCAGCGGCGGGAAACCGCCATCGCGGGTCATGTCGCTGACGATGCGCCGGGCAAAGGGGAACATCAGCCGCGGGCATTCGATCATCAGGTAGGGGTGCAGCTGCTCGTCCGGCACGTTCTCCACCTGGAACAGCCCGGCATAGTCCAGCTCCAGCACGTAAAGCGTGTCGCTGCTGCCGGTGTTCTTCGAGGTGACGGTGAACTTCATGCCCACCTCGAACTGCTTTTCCGTCCGCTTCTTGGCGTCAATGCTGACCTGCACCTGCATCTCCGGCTTGACCTCGCCGTTGATGCCCTTCTGCGCCAGGATGTTCTCGAACGACAGGTCGCGGATGAACTGCGCGAGGATCCGCATCTGCGGCTGGGCCGGCGCCGCGGTGGCCTGACCGTTCTGTCCGTTCGGCGCCACTGCGCCTTCGTTCTCTTCCGCCATGCTCTCCTCCTGCGGTAACTCTCGGATCAAGGCCCTTTATCAGCAAGCCCGGGCGGCCTCAATGCCGAGTCCAGCCAGAGCTGCCGGGGGTGGCGCGCGGCGGCGGCGGCTGGTCCGTCTCGTCCTGCACAACCTCTCCCTCCAGGTCGAAATCGTGCCGCGGCGGCGGGCCGGAGGGGGGACGCCCCATCTCGAACCGCTGCACCTTGATGCGCTGGCGCAGCTCGCGGAACACGACGCTGCGCACCTGCGGCACCAGCAGCAGGAAACCCACCGCGTCGGTGAAGAACCCCGGCGTCAGCAGCATCGCGCCGGAGACGAGGATCATCGCGCCATGGGCCAGGGGCTCTGACGGATCGCGCAGGTCACGCAGCGATCCCCGCAGCTGGCCGAGCGCCAGACGCCCCTGCTGTTTCACCAGCCAGGTGCCCAGGATCGCCGTCACCACGACAATGCCAAGGGTCGGCCACAGGCCGATCAGCCCGCCCACCTGGATGAACAACGCGATCTCGATCAGCGGAACCGCGACGAATAGGGCAAAAAGCCACATGACTACCTCGTGCAAGACGCTTTGGGTGCGGTGGACTTGACCCCCACCAGCGCCTACATATGTGCCGCAGGGGCCGAATTCTACCGGCCCTTCCCGATGAAAGAGGTAAGATGAGCTCCGCGATCATTCAGCTATTGGTTCTGGCCGGCATTGCGGTGTTCCTGATCCTCCGTCTGCGCAACGTCCTCGGCACCCGCGAGGGGTTCGAGAAACCGCCTATCGCGGCGCCAGAGCAGGCGCGCCGGCGCGGTCCCGACCTCGAGGTGATCGAGGGCGGGCCTGACCGCGACATCACCGACCACGTGGCCGACGGCAGCGACGCCGCCCACGCGCTGGCCGCGATGAAGCTGGTGGAGCCGGGTTTCTCGGTGAACGAGTTCCTGCAGGGTGCCCGCGGCGCCTACGAGATGATCCTGATGGCCTTCGAGCGGGGCGAGATCGACCAGGTCGCCCCCTTCCTCGATCCCGAGGTCTACCAGACCTTCGTCGACGTGATCGGCGAGCGCGAGGACCAGGGGCTGACCATCGAGGCGAACTTTGTCGGCGTGCGCGAGGTTACCCTGACCGACGCCACCTTCGACCGCGACACCCAGCATGGCGAGATCACCGTGCGTTTCGTGGGAGAGCTGACCTCGGTGGTCCGCAACGCGGCCGGCGAGATCATCGAAGGCGACGCCACCAAGATCAAGCGCCAGCGCGACAGCTGGACGTTCGCCCGCGTGATGGGCATGGACGATCCCAACTGGAAGCTGGTCGCGACCGGGGAATGACCCGGCGGCTCCTCGCCCTGGCCACCGCCGCGGTGCTTGCCGCGGGTCAGGTCGCGGCGGAGGGGCCGAACTATACCGTCCTCGATTTCGACGAGCTGCGCGGCTGGGAACATGACGACCAATCCCGCGCCCTCGAGGTGTTCAAGGAAACCTGCCCGGACATGCGCGATCCCGACTGGCTGTCGCTTTGCGCCCTTGCCACCAACCAGAAGAACGCCCGCACCTTCTTCGAGCTGTTCTTCCGCCCCGTGCTGATCCACGATCACACCGCCCCCCTGTTCACCGGCTATTTCGAGCCTGAACTGCGCGGCTCCCCGGTCTGGACCCCCCGCTACCGCTACCCGCTGTACCGCAAGCCGGCAGAGCTGAACGGCCAGCTCTACTACACCCGCCGCGAGATCGAGGAGGACGGGGTGCTGGACGGCAAGGGGCTGGAGATCGCCTATATCGACGACCCGGTCGACGTCTTCTTCCTGCATATCCAGGGCTCCGGCCGGGTGCGGTTCGAGAACGGCGACCTGCTGCGCGTGGGCTACGGCGGCAAGAACGGGCACAACTACCAGTCCGTGGGGCAGATCCTCGTGCAGCGCGGGATCTTCGAGCCGCACCAGGTCTCGGCGCAGGTGATCCAATCCTGGGTAAAGCGGCATCCCGTCGAGGGGGCCAAGCTGCTGCGTCTGAACCCCTCCTACGTGTTCTTCCGCGAGGTCAGCCAGGTTCCCCCGCACAAGGGGCCGCTCGGGGCGATGAACCGTTCGATCACCGCGCTGCGGTCGATCGCCGTCGATCCCGCCTATGTGCCGCTGGGCGCGCCGGTCTGGATAGAGAAGGGCGGCGACACCCCCATGCGGCGGCTGATGGTGGCGCAGGACACCGGGTCGGCCATCAAGGGGGCGCAGCGGGCGGATATCTTCTTTGGCACCGGCGACGCGGCCGGGCTGGCGGCGGGGCGCACCCGCGACAGCGGACGGATGGTGGTGCTGATGCCGATCCAGCGCGCCTATGCGCTGGCCGCAGAGGGGGCGGGATGAAGGGCCGCCGCACGCGCGGCCTGACGGCAGAGGAAAAGGCGCTATGGAACCGGGTCGCCGAGCGGACGGTGCCGCTGCACCCGCAGCGCCGCGCCGCGCCACCCCCCGAGGAACCCAGCCTGCCCAAGCCGCCTGCCCCGCGCCCGCCGGAACGCGCGCCCCTCGCGCCCTTCCGGGTAGGCGAGCGCACCGGCGACACCGCCCCCGCCCATAACCTGCAGCCCCCGGTCGGCGCGCGACTGGACGCCGCGCCGCTGAACATGGACCGCAAGAACTTCACCCGCATGAAGCGCGGCAAGCTGAAGCCGGAGGCGCGGATCGACCTGCACGGCATGACGCTGGACCGCGCGCACCCGGCGCTGACCCGCTTCATCCTCGACGCTCATGCGCGGCAGCTGCGGCTGGTGCTGGTGATCACCGGCAAGGGGCGGGGCGAGGAAGGGCCGGGGCCGATGCCGCCCCGCCGCGGGATCCTGAAGCGGCAGGTGCCGGCCTGGCTGCAGCAGCCGCCCTTAAGTGCCGCCGTGCTTCAGGTGTCAGAGGCGCACCTGCGCCACGGGGGCACCGGCGCCTACTACGTCTACCTACGCCGCCGCCGCTGACCGCCGCCGCGCCAGCGTCACCGCCAGCCCGGCCAGCGCAGAGGCGGCCAGAAGATATCCCGCGATCCATGGCATCTGCGCCGGGAAACTGACGCCCCGGTCGATGGCCCAGCCGGTCAGCCCCGGCCCCAGCGCCGAACCCAGAACCATCACCGCCGTCAACGCGGCCTTGATCGAGCCGAGGTGCCGGGTGCCGTACAGCTCTGCGCCGATGCCGGTGGCGATGGGGTTTTGCGCGCCCTGGGTCAGGCCGAACAGCACCATCACCACACCGGCGGCGGCGGGACGCTCCACCAGCGGCATCGCCAGGAAGAACAGCACCAGCGGCAGCTGGTAGACCGGCAGCAGCCGGGTCGCCCCCACACGGTCCATCAGCGCCCCGGCGGCAAAGACCGCGCCGATGGCGGTGACCGTGTAGATCGGGAACAGCGCCACCAATTCCACATGCGCCCAGCCCTTCACCGTGGCCAGGTGCACCTGCTGGAACAGGAAGGCGGTGCCGAAGGCGGGCGCGCCCAGCAGCACCGGAAGGATCAGCCAGAACACCGGGTGGCGCAGTGCATCGGCGCGGGTCCAGTAGCGGCCCTGCATCCCCGGCGATGGGGTCTCTGCGGCCACGGATTGCGGCGTCCGCTCCAGCGTCAGCAGCTTGCGCAGCAGGGGGATCGCGGCCAGCGGCAGCAGCGCGGCCAGCAGCCACAGCACGCGCCAGTTCCAGATCTCCATCAGCGCGACGAAGGTCAGCGGCAGCACCGCCTCGCCCAGCGAGAAGCCCAGCGCCGCCACCGCCACCGCGCGGCCCCGGGTGGCGACGAACCAGCGCGCCATGGCGACATAGGCGATGTGGCTCATCATGCCCTGCCCGAGGAAGCGCAGAAGGAAGACCGCCGGCACCAGCACCCAGGCCGCTGGCGCCGCCGCCATGACAAGGCAGGCCAGCACCAGCAGCGCCAGCATCGCCGGCCCCAGCGCCCGCACCCGGAACCTGTCGGTCAACCCGCCCGCCCAGAGCATCACCACCGCCGAGGCGAGGGTGCCCGCGGTATAGATCGCGCCCCAGCCGCCATGGCCCAGACCGAACTCGGCCCGGATGTTGCCCGCGAAGATCGAGATGAAGAAGGTCTGGCCGAAGCTGGAGCAGAACGACAGCACCGCGCCGGCCAGCAGGAAGGGCGCGTTGTCGCGCAGGAAACTCGTTATACCCATGACACCTGATCGCGCTGCGGCGACCGGAAGGAAAGCGGAAACGTCAGCGCTGGATGGCAGCCGGGAACAGCACCACTTGCGTGGCGTTGCGGACCCGAAGCACGGTGCCCGGCAGCAGGCCGGCGCGCCCGGCGCTATCGCCGCTGAAGGCGCGGTTGAAGGCGGCGGCGCGGTCGAAGATCGCCAGCAGCGTGGGCGAGGTCGCGGCGGTGAAGTGGCTGGACCCGTCGGAGAAGTTGCTGACGTCGATCAGCGTCACCTCCAGGTCGGCCACGGTCTCGGCGCTGACCGTGCCCAGCCGGTCGCGCTGGCCGGTCACAAGGGCCGACAGGTTCAGCGCCCTGTCGCGCTTGGACACGAAGATCGCGAAGGGCGAAGGCAGCTTGCCGATCCGCAGCACCTGCGAGCGGAAGACCTGCACGTCGATGTCGGGCGAGATCAGCACCACGCCCTGCACGTCATCCACGACAGAGCCCGGCTTTTCCAGCGAGCGCTGGCGCAGCGCCTCCATCACAAGGTGCGAGCCGACGGAGTGGGCCACGATCACCACCGTCCGCGCCCCCGCCGCGCGCACCTCGTCAATCAGCTGGGACAGCCCGTCGCGGGAATAAAGCACGCTGTCGCGGTCGTAGGCATAGCCAAAGACGCTGCCGGCGCTGGGCCAGGAATAATGCACGGCGACGCCGGGCATCTGGAAATCCTCGGTCAGTTGGGCGATCCGCAGCACCCCCTCGTCGAAGGTGTTGTTGAAGCCGTGGACGTAGATCACCGCCTCCCGGTGCCCCGCCTCGCGCCGCAGGAGCGCGGCGTTCAGCTCGGCGCGGAAATCGCGGTTCGTCGGGTAGACCTTGCGCGCCTTGCCGATGAAATGGGTGGCGGGGTCGATGTCACGCCGCGCCGAGGGCAGGTCGCCCTTGGGCCGGCTCGGGGGCACGGACAGGTCGTAGCGCAGGAAGATCGGCTCTGGCGAGCGGCCGATGCCGAAGGTGTTGCCCTTCACCGCCCGGCTGGTGGCGACGAAGACGGTGCGGGTCGGAAGGTCCGCCACCCGGTCCGGGGCGAACAGCAACACGGGCCGCGATGCGCAGCCCGTAAGCACGATCATGAAGACGAGGAGGACGAGGTTGCGCACGGGCGGTATCCCAATGGGAATTCATCCCATGGTTACCGTGCTTTGCCCCTCCGCGCTATAGAACATATCTGCTGACGTCGACCGACCGGGTCAATTCGCCGAGATTCGTCTCGACGAAGTCGGCGTTCACCTCGATGACCTCTCCGCCCCGCTCCGGCGCGTGGAAGCTGAGTTCCTCGAAAACCCGCTCCATCACGGTGTAAAGCCGCCGCGCGCCGATGTTCTCGACGCTCTGGTTCACGTCGGCGGCAATCTTCGCCAGCGCGGCAATGCCGTCACTACTGAAACTTACCGTTACCTTCTCTGTCTCCATCAGGGCACTGTACTGCCGCGTCAGGGCATTGTCGGTCTCCGTCAGGATCCGCACGAAGTCCTCTTCGGTCAGCGCCCGCAGTTCCACCCGAATCGGCAGGCGGCCCTGCAGTTCCGGCAGCAGGTCCGAGGGCTTGGCGATGTGGAAGGCGCCCGAGGCGATGAACAGGATGTGGTCGGTCTTCACCGGCCCGTGCTTGGTGGACACCGTGGTGCCCTCGATCAGCGGCAGCAGGTCGCGCTGCACCCCCTCGCGGCTGACGTCGCCGCCTCGGGCCTCCTGCCGGGCGCAGACCTTGTCGATCTCGTCGAGGAAAACGATGCCGTTCTGCTCCACCGCCTCCAGCGCCGCGGCCTTCACCGCGTCGTCGTCCAGCAGCTTGTCGGCCTCCTCGCCGATCAGCGCCTCGTAGCTTTGCGCCACGGACAACTTGCGCCGCACGGTGCGGCCGCCAAAGGCCTTCCCGAACAGGTCGCCGAGGTTCATCATGCCCATGTTCTGGCCGGGCTGGCCGGGGATCTCCATCGAGGCAATGGGGTTCGAGGTATCCGCCAGCTCCAGCTCGATCTCGGTATCGTCCAGTTCGCCGGACCTCAGCTTGCGCCGGAACATGTCGCGCGTCTGCTCGCGCGCGTTCTCGCCGGCGATCGCCTCGATCACCCGGTCCTCGGCGGCCTTCTGCGCGGCGGCCTTCACGTCGTCGCGCATGTGCTCGCGGGTCTGGGCGATGGCGGTGTCCATCAGGTCGCGGATGATCTGTTCCACGTCGCGGCCCACGTAACCGACCTCGGTGAACTTGGTCGCCTCCACCTTGATGAAGGGCGCGCGGGCGAGTTTTGCCAGCCGGCGGCTGATCTCGGTCTTGCCGACGCCGGTAGGGCCGATCATCAGGATATTCTTCGGGTAGACCTCGTCTCGCAGCTCCTCGGACAGCTGCTTGCGGCGCCAGCGGTTGCGCAGGGCCACGGCGACGGCGCGCTTGGCGTCCTTCTGGCCGATGATGAACCGGTCCAGCTCGGACACGATTTCGCGGGGGGTCAGGTCGGTCATCTGGTTCCTCGTCTGGAGTGCCATGCTGAGCTATGGGCTCGGGGACAGAACGCAACCCCTTTTCGTCAACTGCCCAATCCATGGGCACGCGCCCGGTATATCGCCCACACATCGCGCAATGGCGAAATGCCTGCTTATTGCGCAGCACGCCCGGCTTTTCATCGCGCTTCCGCCTCTCTACCGCCCGTGGGGATCGATAGGAGGAACATCAATGAACGCAGCGGATACCGCCTGGATCATCGTCGCCACGGCGCTGGTCCTCTTCATGACCCTTCCGGGGCTGGCGCTCTTCTACGGCGGCCTCGTGCGCGCCCGCAACGTGCTGAGCGTCTTCATGCAGTGCTACGCCATCGCCTGCCTGATGTCGGTGCTCTGGTTCGCGCTGGGCTACTCCATCGCCTTCGGTCCGGGCGAGGGCGGGTTCTGGGGCGGGTTCGGCCGGGTGTTCCTTGCCGGGGTCGACGCGGAAAGCCTGTCGGGCACGTTGCCGGAGGTGCTGTTCTTCTCCTTCCAGATGACCTTTGCCATCATCACCCCGGCGCTGATCGTCGGCGCCTACGTGGAACGGATCGGCTTCGGCTTCGTCCTGCTGTTCTCGGGCTTGTGGATGCTGATCTGCTACGCGCCGGTGGTGCACTGGATCTGGGGCGGCGGCTTCCTGTCCGACGGCGGCATCTTCGGCGAGACCGGGGTGCGCGACTTTGCCGGCGGCATCGTGGTGCACGAGACGGCGGGCCTTGCCGCGCTGATCCTCGCCGTGATGCTGGGCAAGCGCCGCGACAACACCAAGCCGCCGCACGCGCCGGGCTACGTGATGATCGGCGCGGCGATGCTCTGGGTCGGCTGGTTCGGGTTCAACGGCGGCAGCCAGCTGGCGGCCGACGGCGGCGCGGCCATGGCGCTGACGGTGACGCACCTGTCGGCGGCGGCCGCCTCGCTCAGCTGGGCGCTGTGGGAGCGGATCAAGTTCGGCAAGGCCAGCCTGGTGGGCATGGTCACCGGCACCATCGCCGGCCTCGCCTCGATCACCCCGGCCTCGGGCTTCGTCGGCCCCGTGGCGGCGCTGGTGATCGGCGGCATCGCGGGGATCCTCTGCCAGGAGGCCGTGTCGCTGATCCGCAACCGGCTGAAGATCGACGACACCCTGGACGTCTTCGCGGTCCACGGGGTCGGCGGGATCTTCGGCACCATCATGATCGCGGTGCTGGGCGCCGGGTCATGGGCGGCGCAGCTGGGCGGGCTGGCGATCGTCGGGGTCTGGACCGCGGTGATGACCGTGGTGCTGATCCTGGTGGTGCGTGCCGTCACCCCGATGCGGGTGGACGCCGAGACCGAAACCACCGGCCTCGACCTGGCGGTCCACGGCGAACGGGCCTACGACACGGTTTCCTGAATGGTCTCCACCGTCAGGTTGCCGTTGGTATAGACACAGATCTCCGCCGCGATCTGCATTGCGCGGCGGGCGATCGCCTCGGCGTCAAGGTCGCTGTCCATCAGCGCCCGCCCCGCCGCCAGCGCGTAGTTGCCGCCGGAGCCGATGGCGGTGACGTCATGCTCCGGCTCCAGCACGTCGCCGGCGCCGGTGACGACGTAGAGGCCGGTGCCGTCGGTGACGATCAGCATCGCCTCCAGCTTCTGCAGGTACTTGTCGGTGCGCCAGTCCTTGGCCAGTTCCACCGCCGCGCGCTGCAGCTGGCCGGGCGTCGCCTCCAGCTTGGCCTCCAGCCGTTCCAGCAGCGCGAAGGCGTCGGCGGTGGACCCGGCAAAACCCGCGACAACCTCGGCCCCGCCCGGCCGGATGCGCCGCACCTTGCGGGCGGTGCCCTTGATGACCGTCTGTCCCAGGCTCACCTGCCCGTCGCCCGCGACCACCACCTTGCCGCCCTTGCGGACGCCGATGATCGTGGTGCCGTGCCAGCCGGGAAAGTCGTCATGCGCCATGGAAGGTCTCCCTGTGTTGTGGGGGCCTGATATGGAAGCCGGGGCGGGAGAGGGCAAGCCCGGCAACGAAAAGGGCGCCCGAAGGCGCCCTGTCGTCCGGGCCGGGGCCCGAGAAAATCATGCGGATCAGACCGATTCGTCGATCCAGCCTTTCAGCGCGGCCTTCGGCGCGGCGCCGGTCTTGTTCGACACCACCTGGCCGTCCTTGAACAGGAACAGCGCGGGGATGCCGCGGATGCCCAGCTGCGCCGGCATGGTGGGGTTCTCGTCGACATTGACCTTGGCGATCTTCACCTTGCCGGCATACTCGTCCGACAGCTCTTCCAGCGCCGGGCCGATCTGCTTGCAGGGGCCGCACCACTCGGCCCAGAAGTCCACGACGACCGGGATGTCGCTGTTCACGACCTCGGTCTCGAAAGTGTCGTCGGTGACGGCAACGGTGGCCATTGGCTCTTCTCCTTGTGCGCTATGCGTCGGGAGGCGAACCTAGGGAGGCCCCGCTGGGGCGTCAAGATATAGCCGGGAATTGCAGGACAGCCCTCACGATGTCGTGGGGCAATGGCATGAGCTGCGCCGAGGCGGTCCAGAGGATCGCGGTTTCCACCTGCTTGTCCGGGTAGATCTGCCGCAGCGCCGCGTCGTAGGCCGCCATCTGCCGCAACAGCCCCTCCGGCACCTGCGCGGGCGTCTCGGGCAGGATGCGGTTGGTCTTGAAGTCCACCGCCAGCACCCGGTCCGGGCCCACCAGCAGCTTGTCGATGGTGCCGTGCATCCGCAGCCCCTCCGGCATGTCGGCGGAAACATCCACCTCGGACAGCACCTTGGGGGCGAAGAGGAAGGCCAGTTCCGGCACCTGCAGCACCCGCTCTGCCTCCGCCAGCAGCGATAGTGCTTCGTCGCCAACGGCGGGGTCGGCGGATTGCGCCAGCAGGGCCTTGCCCACCACGCCCCGCCGCTCCGGCGGCACGGCGGGCAGCAGTTCCAGCAGCAGGTGCAACTGCCGCCCGCGACGAAGGGCGGCCTCCAGATCGCCGTCTCCCTCCACCCCCAGCACCTTCGCGCCGCCGAGATCGCTGGGCGAGACGGTGCGCGGCGCGGGATCGACGGTAACCGGCTGGTCCACCCAGTCCGGCAGCGTCACCTCGACATCTGCCGCCGCCTCCCGCCCCTTCAGCTCGCCTGCGTCCCAATCGAGATGCGCCAGCCGCAGCCCCTCGCCAACCGGCGTGTCCAGCCGCGCGGCGCCCAGCCGTTCCATTCCCGCCGCCACCATCCCGTGCCAGCAATCGGCGGGCTCCTTGCCCACGTCGCCGGCGGCGGCGACGATCAGCCAGGTCTCTGCCCGCGTGAGCGCCACGTAAAGCAGCCGCAGCGATTCCGCTGCCTGCCGCACCTTCAGCGCCTCCATCGCAGCGGCCATCTCGGCAGGCTGCTGGGCGGCGGGGGCCTTCCAGACAGGCGCGCCGTCCTCCAGCCGCACCACCTCGTTGCGCAGGGGCTGCTGGCGCTTGTTGGTGTCGGGCAGGATCACGACCGGCGATTCAAGGCCCTTGGCACCATGCACCGTCATCACCCGGATCTGGTCGCCGGCAGTGTCCAGCTGCCGCTTGACCTCGACCTCCTCGGTCTGCAGCCAGGTGAGAAAGCCGGTGAGGCTGGGCACCTGCATCCGCTCGTACCCCAGTGCCTGGGTCAGCAGCGAATCGATCCCGTCCTCGGCCTCCGGCCCCAGCCGCGCCAGCAGGCGGCGGCGGCCGTCGTGGCGCGACAGGATCCGCTCGATCAGGTCGTAGGGGCGCAGGAAATCGGTCTGGCCCAGCAGGTCGCTGAGCATCGCCATGGTCGCGGGATGTTCTGCGGCGCGCTCGCGCAGCACCGGCCACAGCCGCCGCTTGCCCCGCCCGGCAGCGAGCGCGTGAAGCTCCGCCTCGGACCAGCCGAACAAGGGCGAGCGCAGGGCGGCGGCCAGCGACAGGTCGTCCTCGGGGGTGACGAGGAAGGACAGCAGCGCGGCAAGGTCCCTCACCGCCAGCTCTCCCCCCAGCTTCAGGCGGTCGGCCCCGGCGACGGGAAGGTTCGCGGCCTTGCAGGCGCGGATGATCTCCTCGAACAGGGTCGAGCGGCGGCGCACCAGGATCAGGATGTCACCCGCACGCACCGGCCGCCGGGTGCCTTCGGGGGTGGGAATCGTCTCTGACCCGACCATCCGGGCGATGCGCGCCGCGATCTGCCGGGCCAGCACCACGTCCTGGTGGTTGGCGCCCTGCAGGTCCATCGGGTCGTACCAATGCGGCTTGTCCGGCGTCTCGGGCTTGGGCACGGGGGGCCAGAGATCGACGCGGCCGGGCAGGGCGGAGCGGAAGGCGCGGTGGCGCGCGTCCATCGCCATCTCGGCCCCCGGCACGTCGGTAAATACCGTGTCCACCAGCCGCAGCACCGCCTCGGACGACCGGAAGGAATATTCCAGCTCGCGCCGCTGGAACGGCTGCTCGGCCCCCTCGGCATGGGCGCGGAAATGGTCGCGCATGCGGTCGAACTCCTCGGGCTCGGCGCCCTGGAAGGAATAGATCGACTGCTTCTTGTCCCCCACCACGAAGATCGTCCGCCGCACCCCGTCGCGCGCCCCGCGCCCGGTAGTGAACTCCTGCGCCAGCCGCTCGATCACCTGCCACTGGGCCGGGCTGGTGTCCTGCGCCTCGTCCACCAGGATGTGGTCAAGCCCGCCGTCCAGCCGGAACAGCACCCAGTCGGCCACCGCCGGATCGGTCAGCAGCGCGCGGGTCTTGCGGATCAGGTCGTCGAAATCCAGCCAGCCGTGCCGCGCCTTGCGCTTCTCGTAGGCGGGCAGGAAGGCGGCGGCGAAGCGGTGCAGCGCGGCGGCGCGTTCGGCGGCGCGCAGGCAGTTCTCCTGCCGCCGCACCTCGGCCACCCGGTCCATGAAGGCGTGCAGCTCCGGCAGCACGGGCGTCAGCGCCTCGACCGCCTTTTTGTGGTTCGATTGGGGGAAGTTGACCGACTTCGACTGCCCCTCCTTCTCGCCCGAGGCATAGAGGAACAGCCCGCACAGCGCCTGGAAACAGGCGTCATCGGGCGCGCCGAGGTCCAGCGCCCCCAAGTCGGCGGCAAAGTTTTGGTACGTGGGCGTCTGGTTGCGGCACAGCTCTTTCAACTGCGCCACAAGCGCGGCTTCGCTGCCGTCGACGCAGCCGCGCAGCAGGCTCTCGCGGGTGGTGCCGGCGGGCAGGCCGAACAGCACAAGCGCCTCGTCGCGGGTGAGGACGCGGGTGAAATCCTCGGCCCGGCTCACCAACTCCCCGGTGAGGGCCGTCAGGTCCTCGCCGTTGTAACAGGCGGCAACGGCATCAACCGCGCCCACGTCGCCGCCGTCGGCAAGATCCTCGACCACCGCCTCGCGCAGCCGCCGTGCGGCGCCGTCGTCCATTTCCACGAAAGCCGGAGTCACCCCGGCCTCCAGCGGAAAGCGCCGCAGCAGCGAGGCGCAGAACGAGTGGATCGTCTGGATCCGCAGGCCCCCGGGCGTCTCGATGGCGCGGGCGAAGAGGCGCCGCGCCTCGGCCAGCCGCGCGGGGTCGCCCACCTCCGTCTCGCCCATGACCTGCAGTTCCTGAGCCAGCGCGCCGTCCGGCTTCATGGCCCAGGCGCCCAGCCGCCGGAACAGCCGGTTCTGCATCTCGGAGGCAGCGGCCTTGGTATAGGTGAGGCACAGGATGTTCTGCGGCGGCACCCGGTCCAGCAGCAGCCGCGCCACGCGGTCGGTCAGCACCCGCGTCTTGCCCGATCCGGCGTTGGCCGACAGCCATGTCGAGGCACCCGGCTCTGCCGCGACGTTCTGCGCGATGGTGGCGTCGTCCAGCCTCATCCCACGTCCTCGCCGCGCGCGGTTTCCGACTGGTCCCACTCGCCGAAGCGCGCCAGGTGGTCGTAGTCGCCGCCAAAACCCTGCAGGTCCACCGCCCGGCGCGAGGTATAGCCGCGCGACCGGTCGCGGTAGGCGGCCAGCAGTCGCAGGAACTCGGCGCGGGTGGTGGCGCTGTCCTCCGGCGTCCAGTCGCGGGCGTGTTCCACCGGCTTGCTGCCCAGCCCGAGGTAGACGATCCGCGCCACCTCCTCCGACGGCAGGTCTTTCAACGCGCCCGCCTCGGCCATCATCGCGGCGAGGGCAAGCTGTTTGTCGAAGTGCGTCTGCTGGTCCTTCGATGGCGGATTGCCCGTCTTGTAATCGTAGATCACCAGCCGCCCGTCCGGCCCCCGGTCGACGCGGTCCAGCTTGCCGCGCAGGGTCAGTTCGATCTCCGGCAGGTCCAGCTGCCCCGGACGTTCCAGCGCCAGCACCTCGTGATCCGCCTGCCGCGCCACCTCTCCGGCGACGATCCAGTCCGCCACCCGCGCCAGCCGGGCCCGCCACATGCGGCGGGCGGCGGGCCAGGGGGCCTCCTGCTCCAGCACCGCCTCGGCCAGCCGCATCAGCCTGTCGGTGTCGCCGGGCCCGCGCACCGGGGCCTCGGCGATGAACCGTTCCATCACCCGGTGCAGCACGGTGCCCCGCAGGGGCGCGTCGGGCAACTGCCGCAGCGGGTCCAGCGGGCGCAGGCCCAGCACGTGGCGGGCGTAGATCGCGTAGGGATCGCGGATCAGGGTCTGGATCTCGGTGATCGACAGGCCGGTCGGCCGCTGTTCAACCGGCGGCCGGGGCGAGGGGCGGGGGGCCGGCGGCACCGTGGCCCCGGGGGCGTCCAGCCGCGCCGCAAGCCGCAGCCAGTGGTTGCCGCGATCGCGCATCCCTTTAAGGGCGCTCTTGCTCTCGTCCGACAGCCCTTCCATCAGGTTCACAAGCCGGTTCAGCCAGCGCGAGGGCACCGTCTGCGCCTCCGCATCCCGGACGGACCGAGACAGCACGGCGGTGCGCGCCGCGACCGCCTGCTGGAAATCATGCGCCGACAGCCCAACCCGCCGCTCCGGCAGCAGCAGCCCGGCGGCTTGCCGCATCGGCCGGTTCAGCCAGGGATCGGGGCCGGGGATCTCGGGCCATGTCCCCTCGTTCAGCCCGCCCAGGATCACCAGGTCGGCGCCCTGCACCCGCGCCTCCAGCGTGCCCCAGATCATCACGCCGGGATGGGTGCCCACGGCCTCGCGCACCTCGCCGCGCTGCAGGACGGCGTGGAACAGGGACTGGTAGTCGTAGGCGGTGAGGTTCCCGCCGGAAGAGGCCTCGCGCGACAGCTCCTCCACCCGGCGCCGTGCCTCGCGCCCCGCTTCCTTCTCCCACAGCTCTCCCGTGCCGTCGTTTCCGGGACCGCCCGCCAGCGCCTCGGCGACGCGCAGGTGTTCTGCAAGGTGCTCGGACAGGTGCCGTTCGTCCACCGTGTCCAGCCCATGCAGCACATGCCCCAGCCAGGTCGCCCAGGCCAGCCGCGCGGGGTCGTGGCCCGCCCAGCCGGTCAGGTCGGCGGAGGTGGGGAAGGGCGGGCCGTAGCGCCGCAGGTGCAGTTCCAGGTCGCGGGTGTGCAGCAGGTGGGGGCCGCGCGCATCGGCGCCGGAGTTGGTCAGCGGGTGCTTCAGCAAGGCCAGCAGGGCCTCAGCGGTCAGCGTCTCGCCGAACAGCGCGGCGACCTGCCGCAGGAAGCGGCCCGGCGCGGTCAGCGGCAGCGGGCGTCCGGCGCTGTCGTCGGGCACGATGCCCCAGCGGTCCAGCGCCGCCGTCACCTGCCGAGTCAGGGTCCGATCCGGGGTGATCAGCGCCGCGCTTTCACCACGGGCAACGGCGTCGCGCAGCAGCAGCGCGATCGCCCCGGCCTCGGCGCGGGAAGAGGGCGCCTCGATCAGCGACAGCTTCTCCACTGCGGGACCCACCGCACCTAGTCGCGTCCCCTCGACCATCCACTGGTCCGTCACCGGGGCAGGGCGCAGCGCCAGCGACACCAGCCGATTGCGGGCGGCGTCCGGTTCACTGTTCGCCTGCCACGGCTGAACGACTGAATGATGTGTCTCTAAACGCGTCATTAGAGACGCATAGCGATACTGCGGATGGTCCTCCGACGCCTGCGCGCTGTCTACCTCCGACATCCTGTCCCAGACCTCGCCGGGCAAGGCAAAGTCGAATCCCGGCAGCACCAGCGCCCCCTGCGGCAGCTCGGCCACCGCCTGCATGAAGGCCGCCGTCGCCCCGCGCGAGCCGGTGGAGCCGGCGACGATCACCGGGTGCTGCGGCGGCGCGCTTTTCCACCGCTGGGCCAGATGCTCCACCACCCGCCGCTGCCGTGCCTCGGGGTCGAGCCCGTTGCTTTCGGCGGCGACAAACCCCTCCACCAGCCGCACGAAGGACAGGCTGCGCTGCCAGTGGCCCGACTGGTCAGAAACGTCGAGCGCCTCCAGGTCCGCCTGCGTCACCCCCTCGCCCTGCATTTCGTCCATCAGCCGCGCGAGGCTGTCGGCAAGATCGAAGATCGCGCTGCGCGGGGCGAGGTCGGGCTGCCGCTCCAGCAACCCCGCCACCAACTGCGTCAGCTCCAGCCGGCGGCGCAAGGGCGGGATCGGCGGCGGCAGGTCGGCCAGCGCGGCCTCGACTGCAAGGTCGGTCACCAGCCGGATGCGCGGCAGCAGGCGTGCGGGGCCGGCGTCGAACAGCGTCTTTACCCGCCGCTGCATCCGCCGCGTGTTAACGAAGATCTCCACCTGCGCCAGCGCCTCCGGCGGCTGGCCCTGCAAGCGCCGCAATAGTCCCTGTACAAGCTCTTTCGGAAAGTTCGCGCCCGGCGGAAGCGCGTAGAGCCTCGGGCCCGAAGAAGGCTCAAACATGGGCGTTTTCCAGCATCTCCTCCGCCATCGGAATGCAGTCTGGCCGCCCCACGTCGCACCAGCCGCCGCGATGCACCACCCCGTGCAGCCGCCCGCGCGCCATCATCGCGTCCCAGGCGCGGCGCATGCCGAAGACCTCCTCGGACTGCCGGGCGAACCAGTCGGTACGGACGATCTGCAGCCCGGAATAAACCAGCCCCGGCCCCCAGCGCAGGCTGCCGTCCTCCTGCACCAGCACGTCGCCCTTGCCGGTGTGCCCCACCGCCCGCGCGCGTTCCACCAGCAGCATCAGCCCGTCCATCCGCGCCGGGTCCCAAGCCGCGCGCAGGGCCTTCACCGGGTTCTCCCCGGTCCAGACCGCATCGGTATTGAGGGTAAACACCGCGTCTTCCCGCAGCATCGGCAGCGCCCGCTTCAGACCCCCGCCGGTGTCCAGCAGCACCGCCTCGCGGCTTTCGGCGATCCCGTGCCGGGCAAGATGGGCGCCCATCAGCTCTGGCAAATAGTGGGTGTTGGAGACGACATGCTCCACCCCGCCCGCCTGCAGCAGCGCCAGCGCGTGGTCGAACAGCGGCCGGCCGGCCACCTCCACCAGCGGCTTGGGCAGGCGGTCCGTCAGGGGCGCCATGCGGGTGCCGAGGCCGGCAGCGAAGAGCAGGGCGCTATCAGGCGGCGGCATGGGGCCTCAGGCGGTCAAGGTGGGTCGGCTCCGGCAGCACGCGAAGCGCCTCGGCGAGATCGGCAAGCGCCGGTTCGGCGAGGAAGGTTTGCAGGTGCCGCCAGACCCGGGGAATCAGCCGCACGTAGCCCGGTTTTCCCAGTGTCAGGGACAGTTTGCCGAAGACGCCGAGGATCCGCAGCTGTCGCTGGACGCCAAGCGCGGCATAGGCGGCGCGGAACTCCGCCTCCGGCGTGCCGGAGCGGGCGGCGTGGCGGGTGATGGCGGCGTCGGCCAGCGCGGCGGGTACGTCGCGGCGGGCATCCTGAAGCAGCGAGACGAGGTCGTAGGCCGGGTGCGCGATCACCGCATCCTGGAAATCCAGCACGCCCACCTGCGCGATTCCCGTCCGTTCGGGCAAGTGCATCAGGTTGGCGGCGTGGCAGTCGCGCAGGGACAGGACGTGGGTGGGCGGCACGCATGTGGCCAGCCCGCGTTCGAGTATCGCGATGATGTCGGACTTGTCCGAGGCGGAAAGCCCGCAGCCGAGGGGGGCGGCGTAGAAGTCGAAGACCGGGGCGATGAGCGGTGCCATCTCCTGCGGGGTGAAGGTGGACAGGCCGGCGGGGATCTCGGCCTTAGACAGCGCCAGAAGCATGTCGGTCGCCGCGAGATAGAGACGTTTCTCGACTACCGTGTCGCTGTCTGCCAGTCCCGCGAAGACCCCGTCGCCGAAATCCTCCAGCAGCAGCAGCCCAGCCTCGTCGTCTGCCGCAAATACCTCCGGCGCGGAAAGCCCCGCGCGCCGCAGGTGGCCGGCCAGGTCGCGAAAGCGCCGCACGTCTTGCCCGGCAGCGGGGGGCGCATCCATGAGAACCGCGGAGTCCGTCCCGCGCGTCAGCCGCTCGTACCGCCGGGCAGAGGCATCGCCTGCCAGCGGCGCGCGGATGGCAGAGTGCCACCCGGCAGAGGCCAGGAACCCTGAGATCAGCGTCTCGCGGTCAGCCATCGGCCCGCTCCCGCGCCATGTCCAGCACAGCAGCCCAGCGCGGCGCGGTCCAGGACAGGTGCAGCCGCCGCGCGCCGGGGTCCGGCAGCATCTCGAACTGCGCCAGCAGCGCGTCAGCGGGGGTCATATCGGCCAGCCGTTCCGGCCATTCCACCAGGCAGACTGCCGTCTCGAAGGCCTCCTCCAGCCCCAGCTCGGCCACCTCGTCCGGACCGCCAAGACGGTACAGGTCGCAGTGCCAGATCTCGGCTTCGTCATCCTCGTAGACCTGCACCAGCGTGAACGTGGGGGAAGGCACGTCCTCGTGCCGCCCCGCGCGCCGCAGCCGTTCCTGGATCAGCGCGCGGGCGAAATGGGTCTTGCCGCCGCCAAGCCCGCCCTGCAGCAGGATCGTGTCCCCGGCCTGCAGCAACGGCGCCAGCCGGCAGGCCAGGCGCGCTGTCTCTTCCGGGGAAGGCAGCAGAATGGTCAGGTCGGACGCGCTCATGCACCCAGTGTGACCGCGCCCATCCGGGGCCGCAAGACCGCGACTAGCCGTTGCAGCGCTTCTCCGCTTCCTCGACCGCGGCGGTGAAGCCGAACAGCGAGAAGGTGTCGACCGTCTTGGTCCCGCGCGAGGAAACGCCGGTCAGCACCGCCTCTGCGCCCTTCTTCAGCGCGGCGACGATGGTGGCGTCGGCGGCGGGATCCTTGGCCCAGGCCATCTCGTCCTTGACGAACATGTCGAAGCTGTCGCTGCCCACCTCCAGCGTCACGGTGGACCCGTCGCGGAACGGGTAGCCGCCGGTGAAGGACACCTGTCCGGCCACGTTCGAGTTGGGGATGTAGGTCACGAACAGCAGGATATCGCCCCGCCGCGCCGCGACCTCGCGGCCGTCACGGATATTGACGATCTCTTTCGGGCTGGAAACGCTCCAGCATTGCCGGGGCTCCTGCGCCTCGAACACGCTCCAGTCGGTGTGCGCCGCGACCCGGTTACGCGATTCCTGGGCGGCCGAAAGTGCGGGTGTCAGTGCCAGCGCAACGCATACCGCGCTACGGACAAGGAAGGATTTCATACGTCTCACAGCCTCCAGCCGTTTCTGCCTCTGGTTCGGGGCGCCGGCCCGTCTGACGTGACCTTGGCGTCCGAACGTGCGATTACCATAATCGGGGCGGACAATAACGGAAAGAAGCCGTTTGGCGAAAGCCCCCGTGGCGGAAAATCGCGCAGGTGTCAGGAGGCGTCATGAACGGACCGGAGCGGATGGTGGAACTGTGGCGTGGCGGGATGCTGGAATCCTACCATGCGGGGCACGCGGTTGTCTGCGATGCCGGCGGTGACATCGTCGCGGCCTGGGGCGATCCCGGGGCGATGATCTTCCCCCGGTCCTCGTGCAAGATGCTGCAGGCGCTGCCGCTGGTGGACAGCGGCGCCGCCGATGCCGCGGGGCTGGGGCCGGAGCAGCTGGCGCTGGCCTGCGCCTCGCACCAGGGCGCGCCGGAGCATACGGAGCGGGTGGAACGCTGGCTGTCGCAACTGGGTCTGGGCGACGCCGACCTGCGCTGCGGGCCCGAGTTTCCCCGCGACGCCGAGACCGCCTGCCAGATGACCTGCGCCGGGGGCGAGGCCTGCCAGGCGCACAACAACTGCTCCGGCAAGCACGCGGGGTTCCTGACGCTGAACCGGCATCTTGATTGTGACGCCGAGTATCACCTGCCGCACCATCCGGTGCAGGCCGCGGTGCGCGAGGCTTTCGAGGAGGCCACGGGCCTGACATCGCCCGGCTATGGCATCGACGGCTGTTCCGCGCCCAACTACGCCACCACCGTCACCGGGTTGGCCCGCGCCATGGCGGGATTCGCGGCGGCGCGGGAGGATGGCGGGTCGGTGCGCGAAAGGTCCTCGGCCCGGCTTTTGCAGGCGATGATCGCGCACCCATCGCTGGTGGCGGGGCAGGGGCGCGCCTGCACCGAACTGATGCGGGCCATGGGCGGTGCGGCCGCGATCAAGACCGGGGCAGAGGCGGTCTTTGTCGCGATCCTGCCGGAGCAGAAGCTGGGGGTCGCGCTGAAGATCGTCGACGGCGCCACCCGCGCCAGCGAAGCCGCGATCACCGCGATTCTCGTCAAGCTGGGGGTGCTGGACGCCGCGCACCCGGCCGCGGTGAAGTTCGGGCGGCCGCCGCTGGTGAACCGCCGGGGCGTGACGGTGGGAGAGCTGCGGCCGGCCGAGGGCGTCTTCTAGCCCGCCACGAAGTCCTCGCGCCCGTAGCCCTGCAGGTACAGCAGCGCGGTCAGGTCGCCGAAGTTGATCCGCGCCTCGCATTGCGCCGCCACCGCGGGCTTTGCATGCAACGCCACGCCGGTGCCGGCCAGCTCCAGCATCCCCAGGTCATTGGCCCCGTCGCCCACGGCGATCACCTGCTGCGGGGTGATTCCCAGCGCCGCGGCGCGTTCTTGCAGGGCAGAGACCTTGGCCTTGCGCCCGAGGATCGGCTCCGCCACCTCGCCGGACAGAAAGCCCCCGGCGGCCAGCAGCGTGTTGGCGCGGTGGTCGTCGAAGCCCAGATGCTCCGCCACCTGCGCGGTGAAGGCGGTGAAGCCGCCCGAGACCAGCATCGCGTAGGCGCCGTTGGCGCGCATCGTCGCCACCAGTGTCTTACCGCCGGGCATGTAGGTGATCCGTTCCGCCAGCACCTTGGCAATCACGCTTTCCGGCAGGTCCTTCAATAGCGCCACGCGTTCGCGCAGGGCGCCCTCGAACTCCAGCTCGCCGTTCATCGCCCGCGCGGTGATCTGCGCGACATGGGCGCCGACGCCGGCCTCCTCGGCCAGCTCGTCGATGCATTCCTGCTGGATCAGGGTCGAATCCATGTCCGCCAGCAGCATCTGCTTGCGCCGCCCCTCGCGCGGCAGCACCACCAGGTCGACCCCCAGGCGCTGGCAGTCCTCCCAGACGGTCCAGCGGTTCGCCGGCATCTCTGCCAAGGTGAACTCCGCCGCCGCCTCGGGGTCCAGCCAGACCACGTCGCCACCCCCCCAGGCATTGCGCAGCGATTCGCAAAGCGCGGGGTCAAGCGACGCGGTGGCGGGGTTGCAGATCAGCGTGGCGGTGAACATGGCGCGGCATCCCGGTTGCGGCAGGTGGCAGACGCGGGCGTCATAGCGGCGCGCGGCGGCGGGTGAAAGCGGGTCGGAACCTGGCGCGGCCCACAGGTGTTGATCAGGTAACCCCCCGGCGGCATGTCAACCGGACGTGACGGTACGGCGGACACGGCGATTTTTCCGGTTTCTCGCCGTGGCAGCAACGAATCGGCAGACGAGCGTCTGTCCCGTCTGCCGCCGGGGGTCCTTGCCAACATCCCCTCTTGCCAGTTGCCGTGACCGGGCGTAAGTGCGGCGGCGGGACACCCCTCCCCAACGAGGGGCGAATATCTGAGAGGGTATCCAGACATGGAACCGACGACCCCGGCCGCGCGGCCGAACAACCCGCGCTTTTCCTCAGGCCCCTGTGCCAAACCCCCCGTATTCTCGCTCGACAAGCTGTCCGACGCCGCCCTTGGCCGGTCACACCGCGCCGGCGTTGGCAAGGCAAAGCTGAAGGCCGCCATCGAGGAAACCCGCGCCATCCTCGGCGTGCCCGCCGACTACCGCATCGGCATCGTCCCCGGCTCTGACACCGGCGCCGTCGAAATGGCCATGTGGTCGCTGCTGGGCGCGCGGAAGGCGACGATGCTGGCATGGGAAAGTTTCGGCGCCGGCTGGGTGACCGACGTGGTCAAGCAGCTGAAGCTGGACGCCGAGGTGAAGACCGCCGACTACGGCGAGATCGTCGACCTCTCCACCGTCAACTTCGACACCGACGTCGTCTTCACCTGGAACGGCACCACCTCCGGCGTGCGGATGCCGAACGGCGATGCGATCCCCGCCGACCGCGAAGGCCTGACGATCTGCGACGCCACCTCGGCCGCCTTCGCGCAGGACCTGCCCTGGGACAAGCTGGATGCCACCACCTTCTCCTGGCAGAAGGTGCTGGGCGGTGAGGCGGCGCACGGCATGCTGATCCTCAGCCCCCGCGCCGTCGAGCGGCTGGAAAGCTACACCCCCGCCTGGCCGCTGCCGAAGATCTTCCGCCTGACCAAGGGCGGCAAGCTGATCGAGGGCATCTTTGCCGGCGAGACGATCAACACCCCCTCGATGCTGGCGGTGGAGGATTACCTGCTGTCGCTGGAATGGGCGCGGTCCGTGGGCGGGCTGAAGGGCCTGATCGCCCGCGCCGATGCCAACACCAGGGTAATCGCCGATTTCGCCGAGGCGCATGGCTGGATCGATTTCCTCGCCGACGACCCGGCGATCCGGTCGAACACCTCGGTCTGCCTGAAGTTCACTGACGACCGCATCCGGGACGGCGCCGCCTTCGCCAAGGCCGTTGCCAAGCGGCTGGAGGCCGAGGGCGTGGCGCTGGACATCGGCGCCTACCGCGATGCGCCTCCGGGCCTGCGGATCTGGTGCGGCGCGACGGTGGAGACCTCCGATCTCGAGGCGCTGATGCCCTGGCTGGAATGGGCGTTCGAGGCAGAGATCGCGGCGCAGGCCAAGGCCGCCTGATACCGGCACGCGGCGCGGTGGGGGAACCCGCCCTGCCGCCCACCCGGACACCCAACATCATACCGTAGGGCGGGGTTCACCCCGCCTTCCCCCGACATATCCATTCTCGAAGGACCAGGCACATGGCCCCCAAGGTACTCGTCTCCGACAAGCTCTCCGACACCGCCGTCCAGATCTTCCGCGATCGCGGCATCGAGGTCGACTTCCGCCCCGAGCTGGGCAAGGACAAGGAGGAGCTGGCCCGCGTCATCGGTGACTACGACGGCCTCGCGATCCGCTCCGCCACCAAGGTCACCGCCAAGCTGCTGGAAAGCGCGAACCGCCTGAAGGTGGTCGGCCGCGCCGGCATCGGCACCGACAACGTCGACAAGGACGCCGCCTCGAAGAAGGGGGTGATCGTCATGAACACGCCCTTCGGCAACATGATCACCACCGCCGAGCACGCCATCGCGATGATGTTCGCCGTGGCCCGGCAGATCCCCGAGGCGAGCGCCTCGACCCATGCCGGCAAGTGGGAAAAGTCCCGCTTCATGGGGGTCGAGCTGACCAACAAGACGCTGGGCGTGATCGGCGCGGGCAACATCGGCGGCATCGTCTGCCAGCGCGCGCTGGGCCTGAAGATGAAGGTGGTGGCCTACGATCCCTTCCTGTCCGAGGACCGCGCCGACAAGCTGGGGGTCGAGAAGGTCGACCTGGAGACGCTGCTGACCCGCGCCGACTTCATCACCCTGCACGTGCCGCTGACCGACCAGACCCGCAACATCCTGTCGCGCGAGAACCTGGCCAAGACCAAGAAGGGCGTGCGCATCATCAACTGCGCCCGTGGCGGGCTGGTGGACGAGGCCGCGCTGGCCGAGCTGCTGAAATCCGGACATGTCGCCGGCGCCGCCTTCGACGTCTTCGCCGAGGAACCGGCCACCGAGAACCCGCTGTTCGGCCTGCCCAACGTGGTCTGCACCCCGCACCTCGGCGCCTCGACCACCGAGGCGCAGGAGAACGTGGCCCTGCAGGTGGCAGAGCAGATGGCAGACTACCTGCTGACCGGCGCGGTGCAGAACGCGCTGAACATGCCCAACGTCACCGCCGAGGAAGCCCGCGTCATGGGCCCCTGGATCAAGCTGGCCGGGCATCTGGGCGGTTTCGCCGGGCAGCTGACGGACGAGCCGATCGAGGCGATCAACATCCTGTACGACGGGCACGCGGCGGACATGAACGTCGCCGCGCTGACCTCGGCGGCGCTGGCGGGGATCATGAAGGCGGTGAACCCCGACGCCAACATGGTCTCTGCCCCGGTGGTCGCCCGCGAACGCGGCATCGACATCTCCACCACCACCCAGACCAAAAGCGGCGTGTTCGACGGCTACATGAAGCTGACCGTGGTCACCCCGACCCGTGAACGGTCCATTGCCGGGACGGTGTTCAGCGACGGCAAGCCGCGGTTCATCCAGATCAAGGGCATCAACATCGACGCCGAGGTGGGCGAGCACATGCTCTACACCACCAACGACGACATGCCCGGCATCATCGGCGCGCTGGGCAAGACGCTGGGCGACAACGGGGTGAACATCGCCAACTTCACGCTTGGCCGGAACGAGCGGGGCAAGGACGCGATCGCGCTGCTGTACCTTGACGACCAGCCGGCGCAGCAGGCACTCGATGCCCTGCGGCAGACGGGCCTGTTCAAGCAGATCCGCCCGCTGCAGTTCGACATCAGCTAGCCCCGGCGGCCGGGGCGGAAGGGCGGCACATGCGGCTTTACGCCATCGGCGACATCCACGGGCAGCGCGACATGCTGCGCGCTGCCCACGCCCGCATCGCCGCCGACCGCGCGGCCTGCGGGGACAAGGCCGCCCCGGTGGTGCATCTCGGGGATCTCTGCGACCGGGGCGCCGATACCCGCGGCGTGCTGGACGATCTCGTGGCGGGGATCGACGCGGGCGTGCCCTGGCGCACGGTGATGGGCAACCACGACCAGATGTGGCTGCAGTTCCTCGAGGCGGACCCGGACGACGCCCCCGGCCGTGCGGTCACCGACCGTTGGCTGCGCGGGCTGGGCGGGCGCGAGACGCTGCTGTCCTACGGCATCGACACCAGCGCCACCGGCGATCTGGCAGAGCTGCAACGGCTGGCCCGCGCCGCGATGCCCGAGGCGCACCTGCGGCTGCTGCGCGCCATGCCGCCCTATATAGAGACCGAAGACCTGATCCTTGTGCACGCGGGCATCCGCCCCGGCATTCCCTTGGCACGGCAATCCACCGAAGACCTGTTCTGGATCAGGCAGGGCTTTCTCGACGACCGCCGCGACCATGGCAAGCTGGTGGTGCACGGGCACACCCCGGTCGAGACGCCAGAGCATCACGGCAACCGGATCGACCTCGACACCGGCGCGGGGTACTTCCGGCCGCTGACCGCCGCGGTTTTCGAGGGCCGCGACTGCTGGATTCTCACCGACGAGGGCCGCTGGCCGCTGACGCCGGGGGTCTAGATCCGCTCGATTGCCAGCGCGATGCCCTGGCCGCCGCCGATGCACATGGTGATCAGCGCGCGGCGGCCGCCGGACCGCTCCAGCTCGTGGATTGCCTTGACCACCAGGATCGCCCCCGTCGCCCCCACGGGATGGCCCAGCGCGATGGCGCCGCCGTTGGGGTTTACCTTCGCGGGATCCAGCCCCAGCCCCCGGCTGACCGCCAGCGCCTGCGCGGCGAAGGCCTCGTTGGATTCCACCAGGTCGAAGTCGCTCGCCGAAAGCCCCGTCCGCTCCAGCAGCCGTTCCACCGCGGGCACCGGGCCGATGCCCATCACCTCGGGCCGCACCCCGGCATGGGCATAGCCCAGCACCCGCGCGCGGGGCGTCAGCCCGGCCTGCTGCGCCGCCTCGGCCCGCGCCAGAACCAGCGCCGCCGCGCCGTCGTTGATGCCGCTGGCGTTGCCCGCGGTGACACAGCCGTCCTTTTTGAACACCGCCTTCAGGCCCGCCAGCTTCTCGGCGCTGGTGGCCTTGGGATGCTCGTCGGTGTCGAAGGCGACGGTGTCGCGCTTCACCTTCACCTCGACCGGCACGATCTGCTCGCGGAACCGGCCGTCGGAGATCGCGACCGCCGCCCGCTGCTGGCTTTGCAGCGCAAAGGCGTCCTGGTCCTCGCGGCTGATGTCGTGCTCGGCCGCGACATTCTCGGCGGTGACGCCCATGTGCCCGGTGCCGAAGGGGCAGTTCAGCGCCCCCAGCATCATGTCCTGTGCGGTGATGTCGCCCATCTTGGCGCCCCAGCGGGCCTGCGGAAAGATATAGGGAGAGCGGCTCATGTTCTCTGCGCCCCCGGCGAGGCCGAAGTCCGCGTCGCCCAGCGCCAGCGACTGGATCACCGAGACCACCGCCTGCGCGCCCGACCCGCAAAGCCGGTTCACGTTCATCGCCGGCACGGTGTCGGGCACCCCCGCCTCCATCGCAGCGGCGCGGGACAGGTACATGTCGCGCGGCTCGGTGTTGATGACGTGGCCAAAGGCGACGTGGCCGATCTGCCCGCCCTCGACCCCGGCGCGCGACAGCGCCTCGCGGGCGACGGTGGCGCCCAGCTGGATCGGGGGCGTGCCGGCCAGCGCGCCGCCGAAGGTGCCGATGGCGGTGCGCGCACCGCTCAAGATGACGATGTCGTCCATGGTGATCCTCCCGGTCCTGTCAATCCTGCGTAGCCTCGGGGGTATCCTCTGACAACTGGCTGACGAGGCGCCGGAAGTGTTCCGCTTCGTCACCAAGCCGCGCCAATGCCCGCGCCTGGTACTCGTGCGCCAGCGGCACCATCTCGGCGATCAGCGCCTGGCCCTTGTCGGTCAGCGCCAGCGCCACCAGCCGCCGGTCCTGGGTGTTGCCGGTCTTGGTGATGTAGCCCGCCGCCTCCAGCCGGCTGGCGGCGCGGCTGACCTTCGATTTCTCCAGGTCCGCGCGCAGGTGGATGTCGCGCACGGAGACGGAGCGCGCCTGGCTGAGATGCGCCAGCACCCGCCAGTCGGCGCGCGACAGGCCGAAGCGGCTGCGGTAGATGGCCGAGAACTCGCGGCTGATCCGCTCGGACAGCACGGCAAGCTGGTAGGGCAGGAAGGCGTCCAGGTCGAAACTGTCCATCGGCTCGCTGTCTTGTTTTCCCAAGGAGGTCATGGATGCGCGGCGGGTGCAATGCTTCTTGCCTTGACTTCGTTGCAGTTGCAACGATAACAGGTGGCAAGCCCGCAGATCCCCGGAGGACGCGATGAACAGGCAGACCACCCCGCGCGACATGACCCGCGCCGCGACCGGCGTCGGCACCCACGCCGGCTACATGCCCGGCCTCGGCAACGACTTCGAGACGGAGGCCCTGCCGGGCGCGCTGCCCCAGGGCATGAACAGTCCGCAGAAATGCGACTATGGCCTGTACGGAGAGCAGCTGTCGGGCACCGCCTTCACCGCCCCCAGCCACCAGAACGAGCGGACCTGGTGCTACCGCATCCGCCCCTCGGTCAAGCACTCGCGCCGTTACCGGCGCATCGACGTGCCCTACTGGAAAAGCGCCCCGCACGTGCTGGAGGACGTGATCAGCCTCGGCCAGTACCGCTGGGATCCGGTGCCTGCCGGCGAGGAGGCGCTGACCTGGATCACCGGGATGCGCACCATGACCACCGCGGGCGACGTGAACACCCAGGTGGGCATGGCCAGCCACGTCTACCTGGTCACCGAATCGATGGTGGACGACTATTTCTACTCCGCCGACAGCGAGCTGCTGGTGGTTCCGCAGGAGGGCCGCCTGCGGTTCTACACCGAACTGGGAATCATCGACCTGGAGCCGAAGGAGATCGCGCTGATCCCGCGCGGGCTGCTGTACCGGGTCGAGGTGCTGGAAGGGCCGGCGCGCGGCTTTGTCTGCGAGAACTACGGGCAGAAATTCACCCTGCCCCCGCGCGGACCCATCGGCGCCAACTGCATGGCCAATCCCCGCGACTTCAAGATCCCCGAAGCCGCCTTCGAGGACCGCGACACCCCCTCGACCGTCACCATCAAGTGGTGCGGCCAGTTCCACGTGACCGAGATCGACCATTCGCCGCTGGACGTGGTGGCCTGGCACGGCAACTATGCGCCGTGGAAGTACGACCTGCGGACCTATTGCCCCGTCGGCGCCGTGCTGTTCGACCACCCCGATCCGTCGATCTTCACAGTGCTGACCGCCCCCTCGGGCGTCGAGGGCACTGCGAACATCGACTTCGTGTTGTTCCGCGAGCGCTGGTCGGTGGCAGAGAACACCTTCCGTCCGCCCTGGTATCACAAGAACATCATGTCCGAGCTGATGGGCAACATCTACGGCCAGTACGACGCCAAGCCGCAGGGCTTCGTGCCCGGCGGGATGAGCCTGCACAACATGATGCTGCCGCACGGGCCGGACCGCGAGGCCTTCGAGGGCGCCTCGAACGCGGAGCTGAAGCCGCACAAGCTGGAGAACACCATGTCCTTCATGTTCGAGACCCGGTTTCCGCAGCACCTGACCGCCTTCGCCGCCACCGAGGCGCCGCTGCAGGACGACTACATCGACTGCTGGACCACGCTGGAAAAGAAGTTCGACGGCACCCCCGGCAAGAAGTAACCTCGCCGCCGGGGCCGCGCCGCCCTGCCTCCGCAGACGCCTCAAAGGATACCCCATGCCGCTGATGAAAAGCTGGGTGCAAAGCGCCAACGCGCCGGGCACCGACTTTCCGCTGAACAACCTGCCTTACGGCGCCTTCAGCCTGAAGACGGACGACGAGGACTTTCCCGACATCCACTGCGGCGTGGCGATCGGCGACATGATCCTCGACGTCACCTCGCTGGAGGAGGACGGGCTGCTGATCCTTGCCGACGAGGAGGTGCCGCTGTTCTACGAGGGCATCTGGAACGTTCTCATGGAGGTGGGGCCGCGATACTGGCGCAAGCTGCGCGAGGAGCTGCAGGGGTTCCTGGCCGAGGGCAGCGACCGGCAGGCGGAGATCGAGGCCTACCTGGTGCCCATGCGCGACGTGCGGCTGCACCTGCCGCTGCACGTGTCCGAGTACACCGACTTCTACGCCGGCCGGCACCACGCCACCAACGTCGGCACCATCTTCCGCGGCGCCGAGAACGCGCTGCCGCCGAACTGGCTGCACATTCCCATCGGTTACAACGGCCGCGCCTCTTCCGTGGTGGTCAGCGGCACCGAGATCCGCCGCCCCTGGGGGCAGGTGAAGGCGCCCGACCAGGACATGCCCGAGTTCCGGCCCAGCCGCCGCTTCGACATCGAGTTGGAGATGGGCGCCATCGTCGGCACCGCCTCGGACGGGCCGGTGACGGTGCAGGAGGCCGACGACATGATCTTCGGCTACGTGCTGCTGAACGACTGGTCGGCGCGGGACATCCAAGCCTGGGAATACCAGCCGCTTGGACCGTTCCAGGCCAAGGCCACCGCCACCACCATCAGCCCCTGGATCGTTGCGAAGGAGGCGTTGGAGCCTTTCCGCACCTCGACCCCCGAGCGCGAGAAGCAGCTGCTGCCCTACCTGCATGAGCCGGGTCCGATGCTTTACGACATCGCCCTGTCCGTGGCGATCCAGCCCGAGGGCGCGGAGGCGCCGCAGGTGCTGGCGCGCACCAACTACAGCCGCATGTATTATTCGGCCGCGCAGCAGCTGGCGCATCACACCACCTCCGGCTGCCCGATGAACACCGGCGACCTGCTGGGCTCCGGCACCATCTCCGGCCCGACGGAGCAGGAGCGCGGCAGCCTGCTGGAGCTGAGCTGGGGCGGCAAGGAGCCTATCGCCCTGGACGGCGGCGGCACCCGCAGCTTCATCGAGGACAACGACACGCTGATCCTCTCCGGCGCGGCCGAGGGCGACGGCTATCGCGTCGGCTTCGGCGACTGCGTGGGCAGGCTGCTGCCGGCGCTGGCGGACCCTTACGCGAGGGATGAATGACCGCGGCGGCCTCAGCCGGCCTGCTGCCACTCCAGCACCGCGTCCAGCGGGTAGAGCAGCATCAGCACGTTCAGCGCCAGGCCGTCGCGGATCAGCCAGGCGGTCAGCAGCTCGAACCCGATGACGATCGCGACGCTGGCCCAGACCGGGATGACCCGCGCCAGCCAGAAGCCAACCACCATCGCGGCAAGGTCGGCCAGCATGTTGACGATACTGTCGCCGTTGTAGTCGAAAGATACGGTGACCTGCCGGTAGCGCTCGATCACCCAGGCCGAGTTTTCCACGATCTCCCAGGCGCACTCCACCGCCATGGCGATCGCCAGCCGCCAGCCCAGCGGCATGCGCCGCGCCACCAGCCAGAGGGCGGCGAAGAACAGGATGCCGTGCAGCAGGTGGCTGGGACTGTACCAGTCCAGCAGGTGCTGGCTGCTTTCCTCGGGCGGCGCGCTGCCGGCCCAAAGCTGCACGTAGCCGCAGGGACAGATCACGTTCCGCCCCATCAGGTACAGCGCCAGCGCCGTCGCGGCGGCGAGGGCGAGTGTCACGAACAGGGGTAGGATGCGCCGGGTCATCGGCGCAGGCAATCACGGGGGCGCGAGGGCGTCCAGCGAAATGAAAGGACGACACATGGCCAAGGCCTTCGCCTCGCAGGGCGACATGACCGAGAAGAAGACCAGCTTCACCCAGATAGGCGAGGGGCTTTACGCCTTTACCGCCGAGGGTGATCCCAACTCCGGCGTGATCATCGGCGACGACTCGGTGATGATCGTCGAGGCGCAGGCCACCCCGCGGCTGGCGCGCAAGGTGATCGAGCACGTGCGCGAGGTCACCGACAAGCCGATCAGCCACCTGGTGCTGACCCATTACCACGCGGTGCGGGTGCTGGGGGCCTCCGCCTTCGAGGCGCCGCAGGTCATCATGTCGGAAACCGCGCGGTCCATGGTGGTGGAGCGGGGGCAGGAGGACTGGGACAGCGAGTTCGACCGCTTCCCCCGCCTGTTCCAGGGGCACGAGGAGATCCCCGGCCTGACCTGGCCGACCACCACCTTCAACGGCCGCATGTCGGTCTACCTCGGCGGCCGCCGGGTCGACATCATGCAGCTGGGCCGCGCCCATACCGCCGGAGACGCGGTGATCTACGTGCCCGACCAGAACGTGATGTTCACCGGCGACATCGTCGAATACCACTCTGCCTGCTACTGCGGCGACGGGCACTTCCACGACTGGCCCGACACCGTCGAGAACATCCGCGCCTGGGACCTCGACGCCATCGCGCCGGGCCGGGGCGATGCTCTGGTTGGCAGCGAGATGGTGAACAAGGCGCTGGATTCCACCACCGACTTCGTCCGCTCCACCTATCGGCCCGCGGCGAAGGTCGCGCTGGGCGGCGGCACTTTGAAAGAGGCCTACGACGCAGTGCGCGCGGAATGCGATCCGAAGTTCTCGGACTACGCCATCTACGAGCACTGCCTGCCCTTCAACGTCGCCCGCGCCTACGACGAGGCGCGCGACATCGACACGCCCCGGATCTGGACCGCCGAGCGCGACAAGATGATGTGGGAGGCGCTGGCCGGATGATCCTGCGCCTGGCCCCGCCCGCGCTTGGCGCGCCCTCCGCCACCCTGCTGCGGTTCGCGCGGCTGGTGGCGCTGTGGTACGCGGCGGCCAACGTGGTGCCGGGCATCGCGATGCTGCTGGCGGGGCCCTGGCGATGAGCGCGGCGCGCATCGCGCTACTGGTGGTGCAGGGGGCGGTCTTCCTGTTCTGGGCCTTCCTGATGTTCCGCGCCCTGTTCGGCATCAGCCGCCGCAGCCGTCCGGTGGATGGCCGGGCGTGGCTGGGCCCGCTGGAGGTGATCGGCGCCTACCGCGCCTACCTGTCCGACCCCGCCCACCGCGAGGAACGCCGCCGCCTGCTGTACGTGACCCTTCTGCTGCTGGCCCTGTCCCTCCTTTCCGCCGTTCTGTCCCTGCCCTGAAGGTGCCCCCATGCCTTACGACTATCGCCCCTTCCCCTACATCGCGCCCCCCGGCCTGACCGCACCCGAACCGCGCCACCCCGCGGTGATCGTCGGCGCCGGGCCCATAGGCCTGGCGCTGGCCATGGAACTGGCGGGGCAGGGGGTGCGCAGCGTGGTGGTGGACGACAACGACGTGGTCTCTGTCGGCAGCCGCGCGATCTGCTGGTCCAAGCGCTCGCTGGAGATCCTCGACCGGCTGGGGGTGGGCGAGCGAGCGGTGGAGAAGGGGGTGACCTGGAAGGTCGGCCGCACCTTCCACCGCGACCGAGAGGTGTTCAACTTCGACCTGCTGCCGGAGGAGGGCCACAAGATGCCCGCCTTCGTGAACCTGCAGCAGTACTACGTCGAACAATACCTGGCCGAGGCCGCGCTGGCGCACGATCTGGTGGACCTGCGGTTCCGCAACAAGGTGACGGGGGTCACGCAGGCGGACGGCAGCGCGCGGCTGGAGATCGAGACGCCGGACGGTCCCTACACGCTGGAGGCGGAGTATGTTGTCGCCTGCGACGGTGCCCGCTCTCCCATGCGGGGGATGATGGGGTTGGAGTTTGACGGCGAGCTGTTCGAGGAACGGTTCCTGATCGCCGATATCGAGATGACCTCTGACAGCCCGCCGGAGCGGCACTTCTGGTTCGAGCCCACCTTTCACCCCGGCCAGTCCGCGCTGCTGCACAAGCAGCCCGACAACATCTACCGGATCGACCTGCAGCTGGGCTGGGACGCCGACCCGCAGGAAGAGAAGCAGCCGGAAAAGGTGATCCCCCGGATCGAGAAGGTGGTGGGCCATTCCGACTTCCGGCTCGACTGGGTCAGTGTCTACACCTTCCAGTGCCGGCGGCTGCGGCGCTTCGTGCATGACCGTGTGATCTTCGCCGGCGACAGCGCCCACGTCGTCTCGCCCTTCGGCGCGCGCGGCGGCAATGGCGGGATGCAGGACGTGGATAACCTGGGTTGGAAGCTGGCGGCGGTGCTGCAGGGGCGCGCAGGGGCGGGGCTGCTGGACAGCTACGACCGCGAGCGGGTCTTCGCCACCGACGAGAACATCGCCAACTCCGCCCGTGCCACCCGCTTCATGACCCCGGCGGAGGGGGTCGAGCGGCTGTTCCGCGACCAGGTGCTGGCGCTGGCGGCCAAGGCGCCCTTCGCCCGGGCCTGGGTCAACTCCGGCCGGCTGTCCCTGCCCTGTACCTATCCCTGCGACGGGCCCGACGACCCCGGCTTTCCTGCCACCGCCCGCCCCGGCAGCGTCGCCCCCGACGCGCCGCTGGAGGATGGCTGGCTGCTGAACCGGCTGGGCCGGCGGGTGATTGTGCTGGGGGTCGGCTGCGACGCGCCGCAGGTCGAGGGGGCAGAGGCTGTGTCCGTACCGACAACCGACACGATCCGCGCCCGCTATCTCGGGGCCGAGGACCACGCGGTCTACGTGATCCGGCCAGACCAGGTGGTGGCGGCGCGCTGGCCCTACGTGGATGCGGCGGCAGTGGCGCGGGTGCTGGATACGATCTGGGAGGGCGCGTGATGGCGACGTTGAAGGACACCCCGAACCTGCCCGACCACGACGGCTTCTACGCCGAATTGCTGGAGGCGCACCGCGGACTGACAGAGGCGCAGAGCCACGCGCTGAACGCCCAGCTGCTGCTGATCCTCGCCAACCACATCGGCGACCGCAAGGTTCTGAGCGAGGCGCTGGCGTTGGCGCGGCGGGACGACTGACCGCCTATCGCAACGCGCAGCAGCCGGTGACCATGTAGCTCTGGCTTTCGGTCTGTACCAGCACGTCGGCCTTCAGCCCGTAGGCCCTGTCGCTCATCCCGTCAGAGCATTCCTGCCGTTGCAGCACCGCCTGCACCCGCAGCCCGGCGCCCGACAGCACCGCCCCCAGCTCGTCCCCGCCGCGGGCATTGGCGGCGCCGCTCCAGTCCTGGGTCAGCGGCGTTTTCTCGTAGGTCTCGGGGTCGGAATAGGCCGCGCTGCCGTCCGCCGCCAGCTCGAGCCCCCAGAAGGGTTCGGTGCCGGAGCAGGCGAGCGGCAGCGGCAGGTCCAGCGGCGAGGCGGGCGGGGCCAGCCTTTCGAGGTAGCGGGGCGAGACGTAGCCCGACAGATCCTCGGCATTGACCAGCAGCCAGCCGCTGGCGGCGTCTTCCGCCACAACCTCCACCGGGGCGGCGTTGGGGGGCAGGGTGGCGACCACCGCGTGCCCCGCACCAGGACCGGCGCGCACGTTCAGCACGTCGTCCGCGGCCACGTCCACCACCCGGAACAGCGCCGGCAGCGCGCCCTGCGCCGCGGCCCCCTGCGCCAGCCCAAGCAGGCCCAGCAACAACGCGAAAACCAGCCTCATTTCCCCGCTCCCCAACTGCGAGAGGCATGCTGGCGCGTGTAGAATTCGCCCAGCATCCCCAGAACGATCAGCACCAACGTCACGATCAAGGGATAGGATACGCTGCTGTAGTGCGGATTGTAATTCACGAAGACGAAGCCGCGCGCCTGGTCGATGCAATGGAACAGCGGGTTCCAGTCGAACATCGCCAGGATGTACCCGGGCATGGCGTTGGCCACGAACATCTTGCCCGAAGCGATCATGTTGGCGCGGGTGTAGATCTGCGACAGCAGTCCCACCGCCCCCGGCGCCCAGGGTTTCATCGCCAGCAGCACCAGCCCCACCCCGCAGCCGGAGAACCAGGACAGCAGCACCATGCCGTAGGCCGCCGCCGGGTGCAGGATCTCGATCCGCGAGAACCCGACGTGGTAGACGAACAGCACCACCACCAGCGCCAGCGTCTGGATGTACAGGCTGCCCAGCGCGGCCGAGGCGATGGCGATCGTGGTGTTCATCGGCGCGTGGTTCATCATTGCCGAGGTCGGCCCCTCGGACCCCATCACCGCCGACACGGCCTTGTTGTGGGTCAGGAACAGGAAGATGCCGGACATGATGTACAGCAGGAAATCGCCCCGGATGGCGTTGCCGCGCATGCCGAGGATGGTGAACATCGCCCAGAAGACGGCGACAAGGATCACCGTCTGCAGGATGCTCATCAGCAGGCCGATCAGGGCATTGCCGTGGGACTTGCGCACGCTGCGCACGGTGGCGTGGTAGATCCGTTCGAGGATCGACAGCGCCGAATGCAGCGTGGAGCGTCTGACCTGTTGCTGGAACATCGCTGCCCTTATAGCGCCTGCCGGCGGCCTTTTCCCTTTGTGGCAGGGAATTGTTGCCGATCCTTTACCGGGGAAGCATAAGTGGGGCCGCAAACCGGATCAATCGCAAGGTGCTGCCCGTTCATGGCCGAGGAACAGATGTTGGAAATGGATCACTTGGTTGACGTTATGCGTCGGTTGGCGCTGCAGGCGGGGGCCGAGATATTGAAGATCTACGGTTCCGACGACTTCGAGGTCCGCAGCAAGTCCGACGCCAGTCCCGTGACCGAGGCCGACGAGGCCGCCGACGCGCTGATCTCTGCCGGGCTGCGGGCGGCCTTCCCGGACCTGCCGCTGGTGACAGAGGAACAGGCCGACACCCACGGGCAGGAGGTGGCGACCTTCCTGATCGTCGATCCCCTGGACGGCACCAAGGAATTCGTGCAGCGCCGCGGCGACTTCACCGTCAACATCGCCTTCGTCGAGAACGGCGTGCCGGTGCGGGGCGTGGTCTACGCGCCCGCAAAGGGGCGGCTGTTCTACACCGGCGCCGACGGGCGTTCCGTCGAGGAGACGGGCGACCAGTCGCCGGACCATGCCGGGCCGGTGACGCCGCTTGCCGTCTCTATCCCGGACAACGGGGCGCTGATGGTGGTGGCCTCGAAGTCGCACCGCGACCAGGCCACCGACGACTACATCAACCGCTATGATGTCCACGACATGCGCAGCGCCGGCTCCTCGCTGAAGTTTTGCCTGGTGGCCACCGGCGAGGCGGACCTTTACCCCCGGCTTGGCCGCACCATGGAATGGGACACCGCCGCGGGCGACGCCGTGCTGCGCGGCGCAGGCGGCCAGGTGGTGCGGTTCGACGACCATACCCCCCTGCGCTACGGCAAGCCGGGGTTCGAGAACCCCTTCTTCATCGCCCACGCGCCGGGGGTGGAGCTGCAGAAACCATGAGCACCCTCATCGTCATTCCCGCGCGCTACCCCTCCACCCGCTATCCCGGCAAGCCGCTCGTGGAATTGCGCGGCGCCACCGGCGAGGCGCGCAGCCTGATCCGTCGGACCTGGGAAGCGGGGATGCAGGTGAAGGGCGCCGACCGCGTGGTGATCGCCACCGACGACGCCCGCATCCGCGAGGCCGCCGAGGGTTTCGGCGCCGAGGTGGTGATGACCACCGACCGCTGCCGCAACGGGACCGAGCGCTGTTCAGAGGCGCTGGCGGCGCTGGGCGGCGGCTTCGACATCGTGGTGAACCTGCAGGGCGACGCGCCGCTGACCCCGCCGTGGTTCATCGAGGAACTGGTGGCGCGGCTGGACGGGCATCCCACCGCCGAGGTGGCGACCCCGGTGCTGCGCTGCGACGGCCGCGCGCTGAAGGATTTCCTGGGCGACCGGGCCGAGGGGCGCGTGGGCGGCACCACCGCCGTCTTCGCCCGCGACAACCGGGCGCTCTACTTCTCCAAGGAGGTGATCCCCTACACCTCCGAACCCTATGCCGACGATGCCCCGACCCCGGTGTTCCACCACGTCGGCGTCTATGCCTACAAACCCTCGGCGCTGGCCTCATACCCGCTGCTGAAGGTCGGGCCGCTGGAAACGCTGGAGGGGCTGGAGCAACTGCGTTTCCTCGAGCACGAGCACCCGATGCTCTGCGTCGAGGTGGAAGGGCGCGGCCGCAAGTTCTGGGAGCTGAACAACCCCGGCGACGTGGCGCGGATCGAGGCGATGCTGGCGGAGATGGGGCAGGAATGAGCGGGGCGGCGGTCTCGGTCGTCGTTGTCAGCCGTGATCGCCCGGACGCCCTGCTGCACTGCCTCGCGGGGATCGAGCAGCTGGACCACCCCCGGTTCGAGGTGGTGGTGGTCGCCGACCCGCAGGGGCTGGAAGGGCTGCGCGCCGCCGGCTTCGACAGCATCCGCGCCGTGCCCTTCGAAGAGCCCAACATCTCCGCCGCGCGCAACCTCGGCATCGCCGCCGCCGGGGGAGAGATCATCGCCTTCATCGACGACGATGCGGTGCCGGAGCCAACCTGGCTGTCCCGCCTGACCGCGCCGCTGGACGATCCCGAGGTCACCGCCGCCGGGGGCTACGTGATCGGGCGCAACGGCATCACCTTCCAGCACACAGCGCGCAGCATCGACGCCGAGGGGCGCCACCGCCCGCTGGAGCTGGAGCGCGGCAGGCCCCGCATCATCGCCGGCCGCGTCGGGCGCGGGGTCAAGACCGAGGGCACCAACTGCGCCTTCCGCGCCGGTATCCTGCGGGCCATGGGCGGGTTCGACCCGGCCTTCCGCTTCTACCTGGATGAAAGCGACCTGAACCTGCGGCTGGCCGCCCGGGGCGCGCGCACCGCGCTGGTGCCGCTGGCGCAGGTGCACCACGGGTTCGCCGCCTCGGAACGCCGCCACCCCTCGCGGATGCCCCGCAGCCTGTTCGAGGTCGGCGCCAGCCAGGCGGTGTTCCTGCGCAAGCACGCGGCAGAGGACCGTTTCGCCCCGGCCATGGCGGAGTTTCGCGACGAGCAGCGCCGGCGCCAGCTGCGCTACATGGTGGAGGGCGACTGGGAGCCGCGCGACGGGGGGCGGGTGGTGGCCGGGTTCGTCGTCGGCGGATCGGGTGGGG
>JBLXFD010000021.1:0-71735 GCA_048262455.1 Rhodobacter sp. | reverse complement strand
CGTGTCGTTCTCGGTTGAACTGATCGCGCCGATCGCCATGGAGAACGGCCTGCGCTTCGCCATCCGCGAAGGCGGCCGCACCGTCGGCGCCGGCGTGGTGTCGGAAATCCTCGAGTAAGGCGGGGCTTCGCGCAGCGAAACCCGCCTGGCCGCGGCAGGCGATCCAAAGGATCGCCGGGAGCGGCACGGTGATCAAAGGCGCGTAAGCGCCACACACCACCCACAAAGGGGCCGCCCCGCGCGGCCCCTTTCGCGTTGCACCCTGCCCTCCGCCCCCCGCGCCCTACATTCCAGACGGCACAACGACGGAGCCGCCGATGCCGCAGCACATCCTCTTCGCCCATGCCCTCGACGGCGACCGACCCGGCGCCGAACTGACCGGCGATGCCGTCGCCGCCTCGCTGGAGGCGCCGATGCTGGCCTGGGTCCACATGGATGCCTCGGACCCCGCCTCGGACCAGTGGATCGAGCGGCACATGGCCTACCTTCCCGCCGCCGTGCGCCATGCCCTGACCGCCGAGGCGACGCGGCCGCGCGTCAGTTTTCACGGCGACGGCGCCATGGTGTTCCTGCGGGGGGTGAACACCAACCCCGGGGCGGAGCCCGAGGACATGGTCTCTCTCCGGCTCTGGGTCGATCCGGCGCGGATCGTCACCCTGTCCAAGCGCCAGCTGGCCGCCGTGCGCGAGCTGCGCGCCGACATCGCCGACGGCCGGGGCCCGCAGGACGCCGGCGCCTTCGTCGCCGAGCTGTTGGAGCGGCTGAATACACGAATCGTCCACAGGGTGGACGCGCTGGACGACGATGGCGAGGTGATCGAACAGGCGGTACTGACCGGCGAGGGCGAGCAGGGCAACCTGCGCACCCGGATTACCGACATCCGGCAGGAACTGGTGGACCTGCGCCGCTACCTGCGCCCGCAGCGCGACGCGGCGGCCCAACTGGCCGGCACCCGCCTGTCCCTGATCGACGATGAGACCCGGGTGCGCATCGCCGAGGCGCAGGACGTGCTGACGCGCACGGTCGAGGACCTGGAGGGGCTGGCGGAACGGCTGCTGGTGGCGCGCGACGAGATCGCCAGCGCGCATTCCGACCGGCTGAACCGGAACCTCTACATCCTGTCGGTGATCTCGGCGGTCTTCCTGCCGCTGAGCTTCCTGACGGGCCTGATGGGCATCAACCTTGCCGGCATGCCCGGGGCGCAGTGGGACGGGGCCTTCTGGACCTTCACCGCCGGGCTTTGCGTGATGCTGGTGATCCAGCTGATGCTGCTGTGGATGCTGCGCTGGGTGGATGTTGCGGGGCGGCGGAAGAAGTCCTAGAATTGCCGCCGAACCATGGAGGGTGACATGACCAAAGCCGCGATCTGACCGTTTTCCGACATCAGTATCGAGAGGCTTGCCATGACCCGTCCGTTTCCTGCCCCGGAGACGCGGAACCCCGTCCAGCTGGACGGCGAGACCGTGCACGAGGGGATCGTCTTTCTCAAACCCGTCCTCACGCACCCGCGCATCACAGTGGGCGACTACACCTACGCCAGCGCCTTCGACCCGCCGCTCGACTGGGCGTCGCGGCTGGCGCCGTATCTGTTCGAGTTCTCGCCCGAGAAGCTGGTGCTGGGCCGTTTCTGCCAGATTGCCGACGGGGTGCAGTTCATCACCGCCTCGGCCAACCACCGGCATGACGGGTTCTCCAGCTTTCCCTTCGCGATCTTCGGCGGCGGGTTCGAGGGGCGTGCGTCGATGCCCGGGCCGGGGGCGGACACGGTGATCGGCAACGACGTCTGGATCGGGCAGGGCGCCCGGATCCTGCCCGGCGCGCGGCTGGGCGACGGCTGCATCGTCGGCGCGGGCGCGGTGGTGGGGGGCAGCTTTGCCCCCTACAGCGTGATCGCCGGCAACCCCGGCAAGACGGTGCGCCGGCGTTTCCCCGATCCGGTGGCGCAGCGGCTGACCCGGATCGCCTGGTGGGACTGGCCGATCGAGCTGATCCTGTCGCAGGAGGCGGCGATCTGCGGCGGGGACCTTGCGGCGCTGGAGGCCGCCGCGCGGCTGGCCGGGGCTGCGCCGCCACCCTGAGGCGGGAAAAAGCGCAGCGGGCGGGATCGGCCCTGCTTTGCCCTTGATCTTACCGCCTGAAGTGTCGTACCCGACAACCCGGCCTTAGGGGTGTAGCTCAGTTGGTAGAGCATCGGTCTCCAAAACCGAGGGTCGGGGGTTCGAGCCCCTCCGCCCCTGCCAGGCCGCTTCCGCGTTCCGACGCTTTCGCGTGGGTCAGCCCGCGCCGAAGGACCGGCTCATCCGGCCGGTGATGCCGTCGTAGGCGGGCTTGGCCAAGGCCGGGTAGCTGATCTCGAAGGCATGGACCACGCCGCGCCGCAGCAGCTTGCGGTGGTAGCCGACGCGGTCGCCGATGAAGCCCGACACCACGTACCAGCTGCTTTCGCCGGTCTCGTAGGTGACGTCGTCATACAGCGTCTTGTCGGATTCCCGCAGGCCCTGAAGGCTGTAGCCCAGCGTGTTCTCGTAGGCGTAAAGCAGAAAGCTCGCCCTGCCGTCAAAGCTGGCAAAGGCGCGGCCGTCGCCGTTGGCGGGCGCGGGCTGCGGGGCGAAGACGTCGGCGGGATAGTCGATGCGGGTGCCAAAGCGTTCCACCATGTAGCGCCGCCAGTCGCGCTGCTGGCCCAGCGCGGGGGCGGCGGGAAGCGCGGCGAGCGCGGTAAGGAAGTGGCGTCGTGTAAGGCTCATGCCTCTTTACTTAGCAGCGCCTCGATTTCGGCAAGGGTCGGCATGGAGGGCGCGGTGCCCTTGCGCGTGACGGAGATGGCGGCGCAGGCGCAGCCGAAGCGCACGGCATCCACCGGGTCGCGCCCCTCGGCCAAAGCGGTCGCGAAGGCGCCGTTGAAGGCATCGCCGGCGCCCGTTGTCTCGACCACCGGGCCGGCGTTGAAGGCGGGGACGTGTTCCGACCGGGTCTCGTCGTGATAAAGCGCCCCGTTGGCCCCCAGCGTGATCACCGCGGCCCCGGCGCCGCGCGCCAGCAGCAGCTCGGCCGCCTCGCGGGCCTCATCGATGGTGGTGACCGACAGGCCGGTGATGCTTTCCGTCTCGCTTTCGTTGGGGGTGACGAAGTCGCAGAGCTTCAGCATCCCCTCCGGCAGTTCGGCGGCGGGCGCGGGGTTGAGGATGGTGCGGGCGCCGCCCTCGCGGGCGATCTGCAGGGCCCGCATGGCGGCCGGCATCGGCTGTTCCAGCTGGGTCAGGAAGACCGCGGCCCCGCCGATCAGGTCGGCCTGCGCCTCGACGAAGGGTTCAGAGATCGTGGCCGCCACGCCGGGGCTGATGATGATCGCGTTGTCGCCGGTGGATTCCTCGATGAAGATGTAGGCGGCGCCGGTATAGCCCTCGTCCTCCTGGACCACCTGCGGCGTCACCCCGGCTTCGCGCCAGGTCTCCAGCGCCATGTCGGCGAAAGGATCGCGCCCCAGCTTGGTGATCATGTGCACCGCGCCCCCGGCCCGCGCCGCCGCGACCGCCTGGTTGGAGCCCTTGCCCCCGGGCCCGAGCGCGAAGCTGTTGCCCATGATGGTCTCGCCCATCTTCGGCATCCGGTCGGCGCGGTAGGCGGTGTCGGCGACGAAGACGCCGAGGATTACGATGTTTCCGGTCATGCCCTCTCCCTCAGGCGAAAATCTCTTGGACGGCGGAGGCCATGGCGGCGCCGATGGCGGTCTGGGCCTCTGCTGTCAGGTGGATGCCATCCACCGGGTCGGCCTCTGCCACGTTGGCGAGGTCGATGAAAGCCGCCTGTTGCCGTGCCGCGGCTTCCTGCAGCGCGGGGGCGAGGGCGCGGGACTTTTCCGCGCCGCCCTCGAACATGCCCGCCAGCAGCCCGGTCTCGATCACCGGCACCGGCGCGGCCAGCAGCACCCGGGGCGCCGCACCGTCCGGGCCGCAACCCGACTGCCGGATCGTCAGCGCCAGCCGCTCCAGCCCCCGGGCGATGTCGCCGGCGGGGGCGGAAAAGCGGCGCTTGGTGTCGTTGGTGCCGAGCATGACGATCACCAGGTCCAGCGGCCGGTGGCTTTCCAGCAGCCCCGGCAGCATCCGCAGCCCGTTCTTGTGGGTGCCCTCCACCGGGTCGTCGAAGACCGAGGTCCGGCCGGGCAACCCTTCGGCGATCACCTCCCAGCCCGCGCCCAGCCGCGCCGCCATGACCGAGGGCCAGCGCGCGCCAAACGGATGCCGTCGCCGGTCCTCGGGGCCGGTCATCGCGATGGTGCCGTGGGTGTTGCTGTCCCCGAAGCAGAGGATCGTCCTGTCCGCCAGCGCCCCGCCCTTCCCTGCCGTGTGCCGATACGGCGGCACGGTAGCGAAGCGCCGGGGGGCTGTCCATCAGCCGCAATTCCGGGATGACAGGCCGCGGCGGCTGCACTATCACGGGGCGGCGCTGGCCCCGTGGCTCAACTGGATAGAGCAATCCCCTCCTAAGGGATAGGTTGCAGGTTCAAGTCCTGCCGGGGTCACCATTTCCCGACCATTTCGCGGGGAGCAGGGATGAAGGCGACTCCAGGGCAAACCGCCTCTCCGCCGGCCCCGGCGCGGGACATGTCGGTGGACTTCCTGAAGGGCGTGCTGATCGTCCTGATGATCTACGGGCACACCTACCTCACCGGCAGTCTGAAGGAGGAGCAGGCCTACGCCGTGCTCTGGATCTATTCCTTCCACATGGAGGCCTTCCTGCTGGTCGCTGGCTACTACTTTGCCGGGAGGCTGGGGGGCAGGCCTATCGTGAAGCCGCTGCTGCGCAAGTTGGCGCTTCCTTACCTGGTGTTCGAGCCGCTCTACCTTATCGGCCTCGTGATCGCCGCGAGGGTCGGGCTGCTGACGGTGAACGCGCCGCCGGAGAGCCTGGCGGATTTCCTGCGCCTCGTGTTCCTGCACCCTATCGGGGCCTTCTGGTTCATCCACGCGCTGATCCTGCTGCAGCTGACCTTCGCCGCGGCGCGCTGGATCGCGGGGCGGCTGGGGGGCACCGGTACGGTCTGGCTGGTGGTGGCGGGGCTGGCGGGCCTGCTGGCCGCGCTGGGTCTGCTGCGGGAATGGGCGGCGGTGTTCTTCGTGCTCGGCGTGCTGATGGGGCGGCAGGGCCTGTCCCTGCGCCTGCCGCTGCTGGCGGCGGGGCCCGTGGCGCTCCTGTGCCTTCTGCTGGCCCGCGGAGAGCCGATCGACCTGTCGCTGCTGCAGGTGGCCTGGGTACTGGCGATCATCGCGCTGCTGATGCTTTGCAGCCGTGTCCTGCCCGCGCCGCTGGTGAACATGTTCGCCTGGCTGGGGCAGAACACGCTGGTGCTGCTGGTGACGCACGCGCTGATCACGGTGGCGTCCAAGCCGGCGGCGCCGCTGTTCCTGGCGCTGGACGCGACGGGCCTGCTGTTCTCTGCAGTGGTGGTGACGGTCGCGGTGGTCGCCGGGCTTGCCGCGGCGCGGCTATCCGACGCGCTGGGGCTGTCGCCGGTCCTGTTCGGCACGCGCCGGCTTTATGCGCCTTGGCCTAGGTAGCGGGGCGACGGGTCCCGCGCCATCGCAATGGGGTCAACTCTCGAGAAAGTCGATCAGCTTCCCCTCGCCCGCCCGCAGCCCCGCCAGCCCCACGTCCTTCAGCTTCTCCAGCCGCGCGATGCGGCGGTCGTCGGAGGTCTCCGCCAGCCGGATCACCTTGGGATGGATGTAGCTGGAGCGGGCGATGGCGGGGGTGTTGCAGAGGCGCTGGGAAGCCGCCTCGGCCAGGTCGGCAATCTTCAGCGGCCCCGGCACGAGGGCGCGGCAGAAGGCGGCGTGGGTGCCGTTCCAGGTGCGGAAGGTTTTGGCCGTCATGCCGTCACCGCAGATCCCAGCGAGGCGGTCGTTGATCATGTCGGACCGGATGCCGCGCACCGTCTCGTTCTCGTCCAGCCAGCTGATCAGCGCGGCGCCCGGCAGGTCCTGGATCCGGTGCAGGGCGCGCTGCAGCCGGGCGCCCTGCAGGCGGCAGGCCACCTGGGTGCCGCCCTTGCCGGGAAAGCACAGCTCCACCCGGTCACCATCAAAGCTGGCGTGCGCGGCCAACAGCGTGGTGGCGCCAAAGCTTTCGTTGTCGCGCGCGTAGTCGGGATGGCCGATACGGATCGCGGCGCGGTCCAGCAGCGCCAGCACGGCGGCGACGGCCAGTTCCAGCGATCCGGCGGGCGCCCGCAGGCCCTGGGCGATGCGGTGGCGCAGGCGGGGCAGGGTGCGCCCGAACTCTGCCAGCTGGCGGTACTTCCGGCGCGAGCGCTGCTCTGTCCAGTTAGGATGATAGCGGTATTGCTTGCGCCCGCGCGCGTCGCGCCCCGTGGCCTGCAGGTGGCCGTTCGGCAGCGGCGAGATCCAGACTGATTCGTAGGCGGGCGGCACGGCCAGCGCCTCGATGCGCCTGCGCTCGGCCGTATCGCGAATGGTGGTGCCGTCGGGGGCGAGGTAGCTGAAGCCGCGCCCGCGCCGCCGGCGGATGATTCCCGGCCTATCGTCAGGGAAGTAGACGAGGCCGCCGGCGACCCGCCGCAGCCCCTCCTCGATCGAGATCATGCCGGTCAAAGCGCCGTCTCCCGGCTGGTGGTCGACCCGGGGCTGGCACTGTAAGCGATTGATGTGCGCGGCATCCTGCTCCTCCGAAGGGTGCGCGCTGTCGCTTCACGCGCGGCGCAAGAGCAACGTGGATCCGTGCCCGATGTTCCCGGCGCCGGGGCGGCGCGCACGCGCTCGTGAGCAGGAGCGGCCGCCTTGGCGCGGCGGCGGGTCAACGGGACACCTGCGCGCGCCGTGCGGCGGGCTGGCGGGCCGCTGCCGCCGCGCGGGCGGATACCCGCCAACGCTGTTAACCGAAACTTGACATAACAGCCCTAGAAAAGCTTCTTGAGGGCACATGGAACGAGGCGTTTCGACAAGCCTTGCGGGACAAAACGGGTGATGCCGGTCGGGGATGGACCGGGGTCGGAAGCCTGACCTGCGGCGCAGAAACGCCCACTAGGGACAGAGGCATCTTGGGGATGACGAGGCTTGGCTTTCTTGGGCCGCTGGCGATTGCTGTTTCGCTGGCGCTCTCCTCTCCGGTGCAAGCCGGGAACACGCACGGATTGTGCAGCGAGAAACTCGCGAAACTGATCCCGCAACGCAAATCAGGCGCCCCGTCGGGCAGTGACGTGGTGGGCCGGGTGTTGAAACTCGGCGGCACCGAGCGCGACAGCGTCCTCTCGCAGGAGATCCTGGCAGGGAACATGCCGGGCTTCATGCGGGACCTCGTTCCGGTCTCCATGACCGGGGCGATCAACGGCCACCAGCTGGAGATCACGATCTGCGTGACCCCGGACTACCTGGCGGTCGGAAACGACCGCGACTTCGTGCGGACCCCGCTGGGAATGGCGGCGGCGGCGCGGATCGCGGACGAGCTGGGCTTCATCCTGCCGACCCCGCAAATGGTCGACATCATCTACGAGCAGGCCGAAGTGCAGCTTTCGCCGAACCCGATGGCTCCGGGCGACGCGATGACCACCACCAGCTACTTCATGCAGCACGATCGCACCGTCGACGGACAGGCCGGCCCCTATGGGCTGCATCCGGCGGCGCTGGTCGCGGGCATCAAGAAGGACCTGGTGATCTCCGAGCGGCTGCGCAAGCAGCCCGGTCGGGTGGCGATCTACGGCTGGCACCGTACCAACGGCAAGCCGATCCAGCCGCTCAGCCTGGTGCACGGCGAGGAATACGCCGATTACAGCCACGGCGTGCGGTTGGTCAGCCGGATCGCCTTCATCAACAGGCGGCCGGTGGCGCTGGACAAGGTGATGCAGGACCCTGACATCGCCCCCATCGTCACGGGTAGCGAAGGGCCCATGCGCAACGTACGCAGGCTGATCGCGTCGCTTTATCGATAGCAAGTTACGGACGACAAGATCCGAGGGACAGGGCCGCCCGCGTCGCAGGACGCGTGCGGTTCGCTTTTTTGGGGGGAGGTCGCCAAGGCTAAGGATCTCGTCAGGTGCTCGGTATCGATGGGCTTGTGCATCGGCCTTCGGGTGCTGGTTGCCCTTAGTGCTGATGAGCTGGCAGCGGCACGGGAATGGTGTTCGTTGGAGTTGAAGCGGCAATACGCCCTCGCAGTTTGGCAGGGATCACGATCAACCTGAGCGCGGTCAGATGAGGCTGATCCGGCGTGACTTGACACCGCTGTGCGCCTGAAGGGGCTTGTGGCACTTCCGTCAGCTGCGGCTCTGCCAGTCAAACCGTGGATAGGGCTCGTGGAGTGGGATCGGATCACCTGCGGTGATCCGATCGGCGGGGGCTCTGCCCCCGCGCCCCCGGGATATTTTTTACCAAAAGAAGGAGCGATCAGGCTTCTTTTTCAGTCCACCGTGCTGCAGCAGCGGAAGCCGAGGTGGTAGTTGTGGTGGCTGTTGCCGGCCATCACCTTGCTGCCGTGCCAGAAGGGGGCGCGCCAGCGGCACCAGTCCTCGTGGGCGCGGTACTTGTCCCAGATGAACCAGGAACCCTTCATCTCGGTCACGCCGAGGGTGGTGCTGCCGTTGCTGGCCATCTGGTTCGGCGCCATCGGCAGGTTCATGTGCTCTGCCGCATTGCCGTGAAGGTCGTAGACCCCCAGCGCGCTGGTGCAGCCGGGGAAGGCACCGGTGGGGTAGGTGTTGGTGCCGCAGGCGCGGAAGTCGCCGCCGTTGCAGCCGGGGCTCTTGTTCGAGTCCTGCGCGCACACGCCGGTGCGGAAGTCGGACCCGTAGGCCCAGCTCTTATTGCCCGCGTAGCGGTTATTGTGGATCGTGCGCATCGCCGCGACCGAGCCGGCGCCGAAGGCGTAGTCCGGCGGCTCCAGCGCGCCGGCGCAGGCGCCTTCCCATTCGTGGGCGTCGCAGATGCGCTTGCCCATGGCCGAGCAGATCTCGGCCGCCTCGTTGGCGCGGACCCAGGTGACGGGGTAGGTGCAGGGGATGTTCGGGAACTCGAACATGTCGATGCAGGCGGTGGCGTCCTCCGGCTGCTGGGTGCGCGGGTCGTAGAGCGGCGCCATGTACTTGTTGCCGCAGATCTTCTCGAACCGCGGGTTGTTGTAGGCGGCGGGTCCGCCCGGCACCCGGGCCGCGCATTGCTCTGGCGTCATCGGGTGGCGGGTGACGGAGGGGTTGCCCTGCCCGGCAACCCCGGAGCGGGCGAAGATCTGGCGGATCCGGTCGATCTGCCCGGCGGAGACCTGGTGCACCTGCCGGATCTGGCCGAACAGCGTCTCGTTGTTCTGCGCCAGGGTCTGGGCCCCGGACGGCCCCGCCAGCGCGGCGAGACCGAGGGAGAGGGCGACTGCGAGCTTCATCCCGGTCACTCCTTGCGGGTGAGGTAGAACAGGTCGCGGTTGTCGGGGAAGCCGATGAACCGCGGGATCACCCCGTCGTTGCCACGCTTGTCCAGGTTCTCCATCCCGCGCATCACGTGCGAGACGTCGATCTTGCCGTCCTTCCAGCCGTAGAGGCCGAGGTAGGTGTGCTCCAGCGCGTTCATGTCCAGCAGCATCGCGTGCTCGCAGCCATAGGCCTGGAAGGTGCGCGACATGGCCGAGGGGGTGGCGGTGGAGAAGTAGCCGTAGACGAGGTAGCGGGTCTTGCCCGAGGTCATCAGGCAGGCGCCGGCGCGCAGGGTGCGCAGGTCGGCGTTGGCGGAGCCGGACCAGTTGCCGGGCAGCCACTGGGTGACATAGGGGCCGGGCACGCCTTCCTCGATCAGCGGCGTGCCGTTCTGCCGGGCAAAGCGCAGGTTCGGCAGCATCGCCTCGTCCTCTTCGGCCCAGGTCTTCATGCCGACGGTGCCGTCTTGCATGACGTAAAGCGTCGACAGCCCCGGCCAGAGCTTGGACAGCACCACCCCGTGCTCGAGAAAGCCGTAGTGGGTGCCGTAGTTCTGGTCGCGCAGCGGGCCGCCGCGGAAGGCCGCGTGCTGGCGCTTGAAGCCGGCGGTGAAGGCGGCGACCACCTTGTCGGACAGGTAGGGGCTGACCATGCCCAGCGAAACGACGGGGCGGTCGGTCTTGATCCCGTCCGGCCCCGGCAGCCCGCGGGGGCGCAGGTAGGCGGGCGGGCGCGGCGACCAGTCCAGCCGCGGGTGATCGGTGCCGCGGGCGTAGCTGACGTTGAAACGGTCAAGCTCGAAGGCGACGAGGTAGTCGATCGCGCGGCCCTCGATGTTGTCCAGCCAGTTGGTGCGGCCGGGCCCGCGCAGCACGTCGTCAGAGATCGACTGCGGCTGGATGCCGCTGACGAAGATGCCGGGCTGGTCCTTCACCGGGTACCAGGCGCCGGTGGCCATGCCCCTTTCCGCGCCCACCAGGTCGAAGGTGTGGTAGGCGGCCACCAGCGGCCGCGCGTCGTCGGCATAGCGCACGCGGGCGGGAATCGGCCCCTGCGCCGCAATGTTCGCATCGCCCTGTGCCGCGCCGGCGTCGTCGAGCAGCGCGAACTTGTCCTTGTTCAGGGTCGCCTTCACCCAGGTGACGATGGCATCGCCGCCCCAGACGTGATCGCGCAGGAACTCCGACGTGGCCTCGAGGCTGGTGCGGGAGCCGGAGGTCTCGATCCGCAGGAACAGCTTGTTGTCGCAAAGCGGCGCGTAGGGCAGGTCGGCCTGCGCGGCCTGGGTCAGCATGGAGGGCGCGCCGTCCCAGGGCGCGCACTCGGCGGTGCGGGGGCCATCCGAGATCAGAAGCGAGGCGCCGGTGACGGCGTTGTCCAGCGTCAGCGCGCGCGAATCGGGAGAGGGGTTCTCCAGGTGGAAGTAGCGCCGGTTGCCCTCGGCCCCGATGCCCAGCAGGAACCAGGAATTGATGTTGGGGTTCAGCGAGATCAGCTGAACCGGGGTGCCGTCGCTCAGCACGCCTTCTTCCGTGGTGCGGAAGGGCTGCAGCTCGATCACCGACTTCGCCACCTCGGCATCGAAGGCGGCGCGCTGCTGCGCCAGGCGGTCCTCGATCGGCATGGCGCCGGCGGCGGAAGCCAGCAGGCCGCTCAGGCTGGCGAGGGCGAGATACGGAATAGGGGTGCGGCGCAAGGTCATGGTCCGGCTCCTTGGAAGGGGGCCCCTGTCGCGGTGTCGTCGCGGCGACGACCGTCTGTCCGGGACATCTGGGTCCAGTTATGACAGGGGGTTCCGGCCGGTAAAGCACCCCACGGTAAATGTGATCGGTGCGGGCGGGGTGCGGATGCTAACGCTTTGTGACCGTTGCGCGATTGTCACGCTGCGGCGGGGCGAAGACGTAGCGGCGGTCCAGCAGGAACTTCACCACGTAGCCGATGGACAGGCCGATCACCGCCCCCAGCTCTCGCATCAGGTCGGTCTGCCAGAGCGCCCAGAACAGCGTCTCCATCCCCCAGAAGACCGCAGTGGTCACGATGCCGGTGGCGGTGTAGCGGCTGAAGCGGCTGGTATGGGCGCGCAGGCCGGTGGCGGCGTCGGCGAAGATCCAGCGCTTGTCCAGAAGGTACTTGATCACCAGACCCACGCCGGTGCCCACGAGAATCGCGGGAATCAGCGCCGCCGCCCCGGGCAGCGCCCAAAGCACCAGGCGCTGGGCGGCCAGGTTGGCCAGCGTGGCGATCACGGCAAAGCCGGCGTAGCGAAGGATCAGGGTACGAAAGGTCATGGGCGTGCCGGATCACAGCATCCGGATGACCTTCTTGTCGATCGCCAGCATGTAGCCCTTTCGCGCGATGTTCTTCACCAGCATCTCGCTGACCATCTGGTTGCCCAGCGAATCGCGCAGCCGCTTGATCCGGGTGGCGCCCGAGGCCTCGTCGCAGTCGGCGGCGTTCTTGCCAGAGATCATCGCCTCGATCTCTGCGCCCGACAGCACGTCCTCGTCCATCCGCGCCTCTGCCAGCACCGCCAGCGTCTCGATCGCGGCGCCTGTCAGGGTGAACTCCAGGTTGTTGTTCAGGTAGACCTTGTTCTCCTCCCGGCTGATCACCAGCGAGGACACCTGCAGCCCCGACCGCTCGATCTCGCTGACCCGGCGGTTCAGCGCGACGATGGTGATCAGGAACACCAGCGAGGCGATCAGCAGGGCGGTGGCGAAGATCAGCAGCACGAAGATGATCATGCGGTAGCTCGCCAGCACCTCGGAAAAGGCCGACCCCGATTCCGCGAGGATCCCCAGCAGCGTGGTTTCGGCGCTAGAATCGGGCGAGGTCAGGTCATACTCGACGAAAATCCGGTCCACACGATCGACGAAGGCCGTCGCGGTCGGAAGTTTCAGGAACAGCAGGACGAAGGCGACGGCCAGGATCGATACGATCGCGACAATCCCAAACGCGACCACCCGGCTGCCGGAGCGCCGGGTGGTCGCAATGTCCTGCCCATTGTCTATCAGGCTCATCCGGCGATGTTATCCGCCGGGCGTGACCTTTACTATAGACAACAGTTCAACGCCTTGAGAGGCGAGTTGATCGGCCAGGAAGACCGTCGCGGCCTCCCGCGTGCATTCCGAATCCGGGATCAGCGCGCGGGTGTGGACGTACTCGGTCCCGCTGCGGGCCTTGTACTCGACGGTACAGGTCGCGTCAGCGGTGCTGGCGGTGGCGCCGAGAAACAGCGCGGTTATGAGGGTGGTGGCTTTCATGCCCAGAGGATGGGACCTGCGCCCGCGTTATACAATATCCGCGGGGCACGGGGCGGTTGTTATCGGATATCACCCGCCGTCTGGCCCCGGGGTTATTCGATAACACCTTGGCGACATTGCATAGCGGGAACGGAAGGCCCCATCTCTCCGTTCATTGCGTGATGGCCGGCACAGTCCGGCTGCCACCCCGGAGAAAAGGACTGTACCCATGAAGACCAAACTGATCGCCGCCGTCACCGCTGCCACTCTCGCGATGACCTCCTTCACCGCCGCTCCCGTACATGCGGGCAAGCTGGACACCGGCGAAGCCGCCCGTCTGCTTCTGGGCGCCGGTGCCGTGTTCTACCTCGGCCACCTGGCCGGCCGGAACCAGAACCGCCGGGTTGTGAACCGGGGCTACAACGGCCCCACCTATTACAACCCGCAGCCGAACTACCGGTACAACAACAACACGGTGCGCGTGCCTGCCCATTGCGTCTACGGCCATGGCGGCAGCCGCTACATCGACAAGAACTGCGTGAAAAGCCACCGCTAAGGCGCGGCCACACAGTTTTCGAGCAGTGGCCCGGGCAGCCCCGGGCCATTACGGAGGGCGGGCGCCATTGCGGGGGCGTCCGCCCTTTCTTATTGCGGGATGCCGCCGGCGACGGTGCCGTTTGCCTTGCTCCCGGCGCGGGAATGGTCTTGTTTCGGCCCATGCCCAAGGACATCCCCGATTTCACTTACGAAGAAGCCGCTTTCGCCCGCGGAGCCTACTGGGTGGTGGGTATCGACGAGGTGGGGCGCGGGCCGCTTGCCGGCCCCGTGACCGCCGCCGCGGTGCGGCTGGACCCTGCCTGCATCCCCGAGGGGATCTGCGATTCCAAACAACTGAAGCGCGAGGACCGCGAGCGGCTTCATGCCGAGCTTCTGGCCTGCGCCGATGTCTGCATCGCCCATGCCAGCGTGGCCGAGATCGACGCGATCAACATCCTGAATGCCGCGCACCTGGCCATGCGCCGTGCCGTCGAGGGGCTGCAGCGCGCCGCCGATCACGCGCTGGTGGACGGCAATCGCCTGCCCGGGGAACTACGTTGCAGCGCCGAGGCCATCGTGAAGGGAGACTGTAAATCTCTTTCGATTTCAGCGGCTTCGATTGTGGCGAAAGTTTGTCGAGATCATGTCATGATGGACTTGGCGCAACACTGGCCCGGCTACGGATGGGAGACGAACGCGGGCTACGGCACGCGCGCGCACCTCGATGGGCTGGAAAGACACGGTGTCACTCCACACCATAGACGAAGCTTCGCGCCCATCCACAATATCTTGTATCAAGAGAAAACTATAAGCGTCTGATTAGATAAACAATTTGACCGCGATTCGCCTTTCGTTAACCTTATCCACAACAAGAACGACGTGCCGGCAAAATGGCACGGGGACAGAGGCAGAGGCGATGACGGTAAAGACGGGGGCGGCCACGGGCCTGCCGCTCAACCAGATAATTGCGGACGACTGCATCGCCGCGATGCGGGCGCTGCCAGAGGCATCGATCGACCTGATCTTCGCCGACCCGCCCTACAACCTTCAGCTGAAGTCAGAGCTGCACCGCCCCGACAATTCCCGCGTTGACGCGGTGGATGACGCCTGGGACCAGTTCGCCAGCTTCCAGACCTACGACAGCTTTACCCGCGACTGGCTGTCGGCCGCGCGGCGGCTGCTGAAGCCGAACGGCGCGATCTGGGTGATCGGGTCCTATCACAACGTGTTCCGGCTGGGCGCCGAGCTGCAGAACCAGGGGTTCTGGATCCTCAACGACGTGGTCTGGCGCAAGTCCAACCCGATGCCCAACTTCCGCGGCAAGCGGCTGACCAACGCCCATGAAACGCTGATCTGGGCTTCGAAGGAACAGGCCTCGAAGTACACCTTCAACTACGAGGCGCTGAAGGCCTTGAACGAGGGCATCCAGATGCGCTCGGACTGGGTGCTGCCGATCTGCACCGGGCACGAGCGGCTGAAGAACGACGCCGGCGACAAGGCGCATCCCACGCAGAAGCCCGAATCGCTGCTGCACCGGGTGCTGCTGGGCACCACCAACGAGGGCGACGTGGTACTTGACCCCTTCTTCGGCACCGGCACCACCGGCGCCGTGGCGAAGATGCTGGGCCGCAACTACATCGGCATCGAGCGCGAGGAAGCCTACCGCAAGGTCGCCGAGCGGCGGCTGGCCCGGGTGCGCAAGTTCGACCGCAGCGCGCTGCAGGTCTCCACCAGCAAGCGCGCCGAGCCGCGGGTGCCCTTCGGCCAGCTGGTCGAGCGCGGCATGCTGCGCCCCGGCGAGGTGCTGGTGTCGCAGAACGGCAAGACCGCCAAGGTCCGCGCCGACGGAACGCTGGTATCGGCCGAGGCGACAGGCTCGATCCATCAGGTCGGGGCGGCGCTGGAAGGCGCGCCCTCCTGCAACGGCTGGACCTACTGGACCTTCCGCCGCGACGGCAAGACGGTGCCGATCGACGTGCTGCGCCAGCAGATCCGGGCCGAGATGAGTTGATACACCAATAAAAGGTTACCGCCGGTGCCTGTGGCTAGCGCCACGGCACGAACTTGCCCCGCCGTGTCCGCACGGCGGGGTTTTTTTCGTCAGGCGCCGACCGGCAGCGTCCCCGCCTTGTAGGGCGCCCAGTCGGTGATCTCGGGGTAATGCTGCCGCCGCCAGGCGCGCACCCGGGGGTTCATCACCCGGCGCCAAAGCGGCGGGATCATCGCCGCCATGGTCATCAGCGGATAGCCATAGGGCAGTTGCGGCGCCTCGTCGGCGCTGTAGGTCTGCAGCAGCGGAAAGCGGCGGCTGGGCTTGTAGTGGTGGTCGGAATGGCGCTGCAGGTTGATCAGCAGCCAGTTCGAGGCCTTGTGCGCGGCGTTCCACGAATGGCGCGGCAGGACATGTTCATAGCGGCCTTCGCCAAGGTGCTTTCGCGTCAGCCCGTAGTGCTCGATGTAATTGGTCAGTTCCAGCTGCCAGATCGCGGCGAAGGCCTGCACCGCGAACAGCCCCAGCCCCGCCAGCCCGCCCAGCGCGAAGGCCAGCGCCAGCATCGCCGCCTGAAGCGCGAGGTAGCGCCAGAACGGGTTGCCGCGGTGCCAAGCCGACCGCCTGCGCCGCGCCAGCATCGCCGTCTCGGCCCGCCAGGCGGAGCGGGGGCATTCGAACAGCACCCGGAGGAAGTAGCGGTGGAACCCCTCGTTGTAGCGCGCGGTGACGGCGTCGCGGGGGGTGGCGACGTGGTGGTGGTGGACCAGCAGGTGTTCCGTGCGGAAGTGACCGTACAGAACCGAGGCCAGCAGCAGGTCGCCCAGCCACCGTTCCAGCCGGTTCTTCTGGTGCAGCAGCTCGTGGGCGTAGACAATGCCGACGGTGCCGGAGACGATGCCCACGTCGAAGAACAGCACGATCTTCTCCCAAGTCGCCAGGTGCCCGGCGCGGGTGGCGTACCAGATCGCGCCGAAGATCACCGCGAACTGTACCGGGAACCAGATCAGGGTGATCAGGCGATACCAGAACAGCTGTTCGTCCCCGGTCTCGGGGTCCGGGTTCTCGTCGTTCAGGCCCAGCAGGGCGTCGAGCAGGGAGTACAGCCACCAGGTGCCCAGCGGCGGCAGGATCAGCGCCCAGCCGCCATGGCGCGCGGCAAGGACGATCAGCGGCACGAGGCCGAGCGACAGCCAGAACGGCAGCGCGTCGCGCAGGCGGCCTGCCATGGGTGGCGGGTTCATTGTTCTGCTCCGTGGTGCCTGCCCCGGGGCGCAGTATAGCGCGCGGGCGGGGCTTGGATCAATTCTTCAGCGCCGCGGCGGCAAGGTCGTAGGCCTTGCGCATGACAGTGGGCAGGCTTGCCGGGCGAAAGTCCCCGGGCGCAACGAAATGGCCGGTGAGGGGCACGGCGTCCCGCGGCACCTCGGCGATGCGCAGGGCCAGCCGAAGGTGGAAATGCGTGAAGGTATGGCGCACCTCTGCCCCCGGGTCGCGCCAGTCGGCGGGCAGCGGCGGGGCTTCGCTCGCCTGGTCGCCCCAACCGCCACCGGGCCAGCCCAGCATGCCGCCCAGCAGCCCTTGGTCCGGCCGCCGCTCCAGCAGCCAGGCGCCGTCGCTGCGGCGGGCGAGGTAGGCGATGCCGTGGCGCACGGGTTTCGGCTTCTTCGGGGTCTTGGCGGGCAGGCTGGCCTGCACCCCGGCGGCGCGGGCGGCGCAGGGGGTCATCCACGGACAGATGCCGCAGGCCGGAGAGGTGGGGGTGCAGACCGTGGCGCCAAGGTCCATCACCGCCTGCGCGTAATCGCCCGGCCGCTTTCGCGGGGTCAGCGCGGCGGCCAGCGCGGTCAGTTCCGGCTTGGCGGCGGGCAGGGGCGTCTCCACCCGGTGCAGCCGCGCCATCACCCGTTCCACGTTGCCGTCCACCACGCAGGCAGGCTCGTCGAATGCGATGGCGGCGATCGCGGCGGCGGTATAGGGGCCGATCCCCGGCAGCGCCAGCAGCGCCTCGCGCGTTTCGGGGAAGCGCCCGCCATGCTCGGCGGCGACGACACGGGCGCATTTCAGCAGGTTGCGGGCGCGGGCGTAGTAGCCAAGCCCCGCCCATTGCGCCATCACCTCGCCGTCCTCGGCGGCGGCCAGCGCGGTGACGGTGGGCCAACGGGCGAGGAAGCGGCGGAAGTAGTCCCGCACCGCCGCGACGGTGGTCTGCTGCAGCATCACCTCGGACAGCCAGACGGCGTAGGGATCGGGCCGGACCCCCGCGCGCCGGTCCCCGGGCGGAACCCGCCACGGCATGGTGCGGGCGTGGCGGTCGTACCAGTCCAGAAGGTCCGCGGCGAGATCCGCGGCAGCTGCCTCGTCACGCAATGTTTATGATTCCTTGCCGGGCTTTGCGCTGGCGCCGCTCGCGGCGCGGCCGCTACAATAGCGCCATGCCACGCGAGTGCCAGCCATGAAGCCGACCCCGAAGCCGAACCCCCGGCGGATGCGCGGATTCGAGCGCGCGGCGGGGCTGTTGCAGACCCGCATCCGCGAGGCCGGCGAGGCGCGCGGTTTCGCGGTGTCGCGGCTGCTGACCCACTGGGCAGAGATCGTCGGCCCCGACACCGCCGCCGTCGCGCGGCCGGTGAACATCAGCCATTCCCGCGGCGGTTTCGGCGCGACCCTGACGGTGCTGACCACCGGGGCGCAGGCCCCGATGCTGGAGATGCAGAAGGACCAGATCCGCGAGCGGGTGAACACCTGCTACGGCTATGCCGCGATCCAGCGGGTGCGGATCACCCAGACCGCGCCCACCGGTTTCGCCGAGGGGCAGGTGGAATTCACCCCCGCGCCCACGCGCCCCGCCGCCCCCGACCCCGCATTGCGGCAGGAGGCGCGGGCCGCCGCCGCCCCGGTTTCCGACGACGGTTTGCGCCGGGCGCTTGAAGCGCTGGGCCAAAACGTCCTATCCCGACACAAACAGTCCTGAGGCAGAGAGACCATGAACAAGCTTATCCCCTTCGCCGCCGCCCTGGTGCTTGCCGCCGGCGCTGCCGTCTTTTGGCCGGTTTCCGGCAACGGCGCCCTGACGTTCGGCGCGGTGGAGGCGCAGGAAGGCGAGGTCGACACCTCGATCGTTACCGAGATGACGCTGGGCGACGCCGACGCGCCGGTGACGGTGATCGAGTACGCCTCGGCCACCTGCCCGCACTGCAGGAATTTCCACATGACCGCCTTCGACCAGCTGAAGGAAAACTACATCGACACCGGCAAGGTCCACTTCATCTACCGCGAGGTTTACTTCGACCGCTTCGGTCTGTGGGCCGGGATGGTGGCGCGCTGCGGCGCCCCGGCCGGGGAAGAGACCGATGCCGCACGCATGTCGGCCGCGGAAAAGCGTTACTTCGCGATCATGGACATGATCTACCGCCAGCAATCCGAGTGGCTGGAAGGCGACGGCCCGGCCGCGATAGCGCAGAACCTGTCGAAGATCGGCCGCACCGCCGGCCTGTCCTCCGACCAGGTGGACGCCTGCCTGCAGAACGCCGAGATGGCCCAGGCCATGGTGGCGCTGTACCAGGAGAACGCCGAGGCGGACGATGTCACCTCGACCCCGACCTTTATCATCGACGGCGAGAAATACTCGAACATGCCCTATGACGAGTTCGCGAAGGTGCTGGACGAGAAGCTCGCCGACTGATGTCGGCGCCGCTGTCCGGCCTGAAGGTCGTCGAACTCGCGCGGATCCTGGCCGGCCCCTGGGCCGGCCAGACCCTTTCCGACCTCGGCGCCGACGTGGTGAAGGTCGAAAGCCCGGACGGCGACGACACCCGGCAATGGGGGCCGCCCTTCATCGACAAGGACGGCGACCGCTCGGCCAGCTACTTCCACGCCTGCAACCGCGGCAAACGCTCTGTCACCGCCGATTTCCGCGCCCCGGACGGCCAGGAACTGGTGCGCGCGCTGGTGGCCGAGGCGGATATCCTGATCGAGAACTTCAAGGTCGGGGGGCTGGTGAAATACGGGCTGGACTACGACAGCCTGTCGAAGCTGAACCCCCGGCTGATCTACTGTTCCATCACCGGCTTCGGGCAGGACGGGCCCTACGCGCACCGGGCCGGCTATGACTACATCATCCAGGGGATGTCGGGGCTGATGTCGGTCACCGGCGATCCCGTTGGCCAGCCGCAGAAGACCGGCGTGGCGATCACCGACATCTTCACCGGCATGTACTCCGTCGCCGCGATCCTCGCCGCGGTGCACCAGCGGCAGGCGACCGGGCGCGGGCAGCACATCGACATGGCGCTGCTGGACGTGGCCACCGCGGTGACTGCCAACCAGGCGATGAACTACCTGACCACCGGCACCCCGCCCCAGCGGATCGGCAACGCGCACCAGAACCTCGTGCCCTACCAGGTCTTCGACTGCGCCGATGGCTACATGATCATCGCCACCGGCAACGACGCGCAGTTCCGGCGGCTTTGCGACATGCTGGGACTGCCGGGGCTGAAGGACGATCCTGACTACGCCAGCAACGCCCTGCGCATCGCCAACCGCGCCGCGCTGATCGCGGCGCTGACCGAGGCGACCCGGGCGCGCAGCAAGGCGGACCTGCTGGCCTCCTGCGAGGCGCAGGGGATTCCGGCGGGGCCGATCAACGACCTGGGCGAGGCCTTCGCCGACCCGCAGGTGCGCCACCGGGGCCTTGCGATGGAGCTGGAGGGCGTGCCGACGGTCCGCCCGCCGTTCCGGTTCTCGGAGGCCGAACTGCAGCTGGAGCGGGCCTCGCCGGGGCTGGATGCCCATGGGGCCGAGGTGCGCGCCGGGCTGAAGCGGTAGAGGGGGCGCTGCCCCCCGCCGCCTGCGGCGACGTCCCCCGGGATATTTTCGGACCAGAAGAAATTGGGAGTTGGGGTTTACCCCAAGTAGGCGCGCAGGGCCGGGGGCGGGTTGGCCAGCAGGGGGGCGGTGTCCTGCGGCGGGTGGGCGCGTCCTTCGGCGACGAGGATGGTCTGGCCGTCGAGGCGCGCGGCGTCCCGGGGGTCGTGGGTGACCATCAGCAGCGTCGCGCCGGTTTCGGCGGCGAGGTCCAGCACCAGCGCCATCATCTCTGCCCGCAGGGCGGGGCCGAGGGCGGCGAAGGGTTCGTCCAGCAGCATCAAGGGGCGGCCCCGCAGCAAAACCCGGGCAAGGGCGACGCGGCTTTGCTGGCCGCCCGAGAGCGCGGCGGGGCGACGGGCGGCGAGGCCGGAGAGGCCGGTGCGGTCGAGGGCGTGCTCCACGCGCTTGTGCTGGGCTGGGTCCAGCTTCAGCCGGGGGGAGAGGCCGAGGCCGATGTTCTGCGCGACGGTGAGGTGCGGGAACAGGTTGTTGTCCTGGAAGACGATCGACAGGGGCCTGGCGCCGGGGTCGAGCGGGGCGAGGTCGGTGTCCTTCCACAGGATCCGGCCGCGTGCGGGGCGGATGAAGCCGGCGATGGCGGCCAACAGGGTGGACTTGCCCGTGCCGGAGGGGCCGATCACCGCCACCCGCGCGCCTTCGGGGACCGAGAGGTCGGCGGCGAGGCGGAAGTCGCCCTGCGTGATCTGCAGTCCGTCAAGCCGCAGCATGCATGCGCCCCCCGCGGTCGCAAAGCCAGAACAGCGCCAACGACAGGACCAGCAGCAGCAGCGCAGCCCCCGCGGCGCGGTCCATCTGGTAGCCGGACATCAGCCCGTAAAGCTGCATCGGCAGCGTCACGTGACCCGGGTCGGCGAAAAGCGCGATGACCCCGAGGTCGCCCATGGACAGCGCCGCGGCCAGCCCGGCGGCGAAGCCCAGCGGGCGGGCGAGGCGCGGCAGCACCAGCAGGCGTAGGCGGGCCCAGCCGGTGAGGCCGAGGCTGTCGGCGAGGCGGCCGTGCACTGCCTCGGTCTCTGCCAGCGCGGGGGCGATGGCGCGGTAGGCGAAGGGCAGGCTCATCGCCGCGTTGACGAGGGCGGTGACCGGCAGGGCCAGCGCGACGGGATCGGCGAGCGGGTGGATCACGATGAAAAGGCCGGTGCCGATCACCAGCGGCGAGACGGCGATTGGCAGCGCGGCCACCGCCTCGACCGCGCCGGGGCCGGCGCCGCGAAGCCGTTGCGACAGCAGCGCCAGCGGCAGCACCAGCGCCAGGGTGATCGCCGTCGAGGCCGCGGCGACGGCGAGGCTTCGGAGGGCGGCGGCCCAGACCTCCGGCGGCAGCGAAGCCAGCGCCGGCGCGCCGCGCAGCACGATCATCGCCAGCGGCGTCAGCAGGAACAGCGCAGCCAGTCCGATCGCCAAGGCGTCCAGCAGCCGCATCCCGGTGCCGCCGATGCCGCGCCGGTCCACCACCCGGTCCAGCCCGCCGCCCAGGCCAGAGGGCAGGCTGACGCGCCAGGCCAGCAAGGCGGCGCCCGCGCAGATGGCGAACTGGATCAGCGACAGCAGCGCCGCGCGCCCCAGGTCGAAGTCGAAACGGAAGGCCTGGTAGATCGCCAGTTCCACCGTGGTGCCGCGCGGCCCGCCGCCCAGCGCCAGCGCCACCGCGAAGCTGGTGGTGCAGATCAGGAAGATCACCAGCGCCGCCCCCGGCAGCACCGCGCGCAGCATTGGCCATTCCAGCAGCCGCGCCACGCTGCGCGGCGGCAGGTCCAGCGCGGCGGCAAGGCGGAAGCGTTCCGCCGGGATCGCCAGCCAGCCCTGCAGGATCAGGCGCGTGGCCAGCGGCAGGTTGAAGAAGACATGCGCCAGCACCACCCCGTGCAGCCCGTAGATCGGCAGCGGCGGCAGGCCGAAGAGGCCCAGCAGCGCCGAGAGGATGCCGCTGCGGCCGAAGACCGCCAGCAGCCCCAGCACCGCCACCATCACCGGCAGGATGAAGGGCGCGCCCAGCAGTGTCACCAGCAGCCCCCGGCCGGGGAAGGCGCGGCGGGCCAGGGCGCGGGCGACGGGGATGGCGAGGGTGACGCTGATCAGGGCCGACAGCGCCGCCTGCACCAGGGTAAAGCGGATCGCGGCCCAGTCGGCGGGGCCAAGGCGCGGGGCTTCCTCCGCGCGCAGGGCCACCGCCGCCAGCGGCCCCAGCGTCAGCGCGGCGACGAGCGCCGCCGCGCCGGGGCCGGCAAGCCGGCCTATTGCGCCAGCGCCGCGAGCCACTTGGCCAGCGCGGTTTCGCGGGCGGCCTCTGCCTCGGCGGCCGGGTAGAGCAGCGCGCTGGGTGGGATTGGGACGGTGGCGAAACCCTCGGGCAGCCCGGCCTCGGGCATCACCGCAGGGTACATCCAGTTGGTGGTGGGGATCAGGTCCTGGAACCCCGAGGAAACCATGAAGCGCAGGAACCGGTCTGCCAGCTCCGGCTGGTCCGAGCCCGCCAGTTTCCCCGCCACCTCGATCTGCATGTAGTGGCCCTCGGTGAAGGCGGCGGTGGATTTCGTGTCATCCTCTTCCGCGATCACGTGGTAGGCGGGCGAGGTGGTGTAGCTGAGAACCATGTCCGCTTCGTCGTCGAGGAACAGCCCGTAGGCCTCGGACCAGCCCTTGGTGACGGTGAGGATGTTGTCGGACAGATCCTCCCAGACCGCCTGGGCCTCGTCGCCATAGGCCGCCTCGACCCAGAGCAGCAGGCCGAGGCCGGGGGTCGAGGTGCGGGGGTCCTGCACGATGATCTTCAGGTCGCTCGCGGCAAGGTCCTTCAGGCTTGAAGGCACGTCCTGCAGCCTGGTCTTGTCGTAGACGAAGGCGAAGTAGCTCCAGTCATAGGGCAGGAAGGTCTCGTCGCGCCACTCGATGGGCAGGTCGAAACCAGCGTCGATGCCGTGTTTGGCGAACAGCCCGGTGGCTTCGGCGGCGGCGGTCAGGTTGGTGTCCAGCCCCAGCACCACGTCGGCGTCGGAGCGGGCGCCTTCCAGCCGCAGCCGCGACAGCAGCGCGGCGCCGTCGCCCGCGCCCACCAGTTCGAGATCGCAGTCGCAGGTCGCCTCGAAGGCTTCCTCGATCTTCGGGCCGGGGCCCCAGTCGGTGACAAAGCTGTCGTAGGTCAGCACCCGCAGCACGGGCTTGTCCTGGGCGGCGGCGGGCAGGGCCAGCGCCCCGGCCAGGATGATCGAAAGTGCAAGTCGCATGAAAGTTCCTCCATGGCGACGGACGGGGCCGGAGGCAATCCAACCTTCCCTCCGCCGGTATCAACCGGATCAGGTTCGACGGGTTCGCTTGCGCATCTCAGCCGCGTTCCGGCGGCACCCCGAGGTGATCCGAGAGGTAATGCGCCGCGCACCGCTTGGCAAGCGCGGGCGCGGGGGCCCTTTTCTCCGGCCGCCGCCGGCGCTAGACCGGCGGGCAGCGAAAGGCGGGATCCATGAGTTTCAACACCTTCGGCCACATCTTCCGCGTCACCACCTGGGGCGAAAGCCACGGGCAGGCGCTGGGCGCCACCGTCGACGGCTGCCCCCCGGGGGTGCCGCTGGAGCCGGGGATGATCCAGCAGTGGCTGGACCGGCGCAAGCCCGGCACCTCGAAGTACACCACGCAAAGGCGCGAGGGCGACGAGGTGGAGATCCTGTCGGGGGTTTTCGAGGGGGTGACCACGGGCACGCCGATCCAGCTGATGATCCGCAACACCGATCAGCGGTCGAAGGATTACGGCGACATCGCCGACAAGTTCCGCCCCGGTCACGCCGACATCACCTACTGGCAGAAGTACGGGATTCGCGACTACCGCGGCGGCGGCCGGTCCTCGGCGCGCGAGACCGCGGCGCGGGTGGCGGCGGGCGGCGTGGCGCGCGAGGCGCTGAAGGCTTTGGTGCCGGGGGCGCGGGTGCAGGGCTACATGGTGCGGATGGGCGAGCACGGGATCGACCGGGCGCGCATGGACATGGCCGAGATCGAGAATAATCCCTTCTGGGTCCCCGACGCCGAGGCGGCGGCAACTTGGGCCGGCTACCTCGATGGTCTGCGCAAGTCCGGCAGTTCGGTGGGCGCGACGATCGAGGTCGTGGCCAGCGGCTTCCCCGCCGGTCTGGGCGCGCCGGTCTACGGCAAGCTGGACACCGAGCTGGGGGCGGCGATGCTGTCGATCAACGCGGTAAAGGGGGTCGAGATCGGCGAGGGCATGGGTGCGGCGATGCTGACCGGCGAGGCCAATGCTGACGAGATCTTCATGGGGAACGACGGGCAGCCGCGCTACAGCTCGAACCACGCGGGCGGGATCCTTGGCGGCATCTCCACCGGGCAGGACATCGTGGTGCGCTTCGCGGTGAAGCCCACCAGCTCGATCCTGACGCCGCGGCGCACCATCACCCGCACGGGGCAGGAGACCGAGATCGTCACCAAGGGGCGGCACGACCCCTGCGTCGGCATCCGCGCGGTGCCGGTGGGCGAGGCGATGATGGCCTGCGTGCTGCTGGACCACCTGCTGCTGGACCGCGCCCAGACCGGCGGCCAGCGCGGCGCCATCGGACCCGAGGCTTAACCCACGCCCATGCTCGAAGTCTTCGGCATCACCTTCCCGGTCTTCGCCGCCATGGCCGTGGGCTGGGGCGTGACGAAGGCGGGGCTGTTTTCCGCCGCCGACATGCGGGTGCTGGGACGCTACGTGCTGAACATCGGGCTGCCGGCGCTGCTGTTCGGCGCGGTGGCGCGGCGCGAGCTAGGGGAGCTGATCCTGCCCGGCTATTTCGCCGCCTACCTGCTTGGCAGCTACGCCACCATGGTGCTGGCCTTCGTCTTCTTCACCGCCACGGGCACCGGGCCGGCGCGGCGGGCGATCGGGGTGCTGGGGGTCGCGGCCTCGAACAGCGCTTATATCGGCTTTCCCATGCTGCTGCTGACCCTGCCGGAGATCGCGCCTGCCGCGCTGTCCATGAACGTCATCATCGACAACTTCTTCCTGCTGCCCGCCGGGCTGATCCTGCTGGAACTGTCGCGCCCGCGCGAGGGGCGGTCGCTGCCCGCGCTGGTAGGCGGCATCGCCTGGCAGGTGCTGACGCGCCCCTTCGTTCTGGCGCTCTTCGCGGGGCTGGCGGTATCGCTGTCGGGCCTGCCGACGCCGGACGCGCTGTTCCGGCTGGTGGATCTCTTCGCGGCTTCGGCCAGCGCGCTGGCGCTGGCGGTGGTGGGGGGGACGCTGGCGGGGCTGCCGGCGCGGGGCGACATGCTGCTGGCGGCGCAGGTGGCGGGGGGCAAGCTGCTGCTGCATCCCGCGGTCACGGCGCTGGCGGCGCTGGTGCTGGGGGCGGCGGGCATGGCGGCGCTGACGGCGGACTTCTACGCCGCGCTGATCCTGTCCGCCTCGGTGCCGATGGTGGGGATCTACACGATCCTCGCGCAGCCCTACGGACACGAGGGGATCGCGGCGCGGGCGATGCTGATCGCGACGGTCGGCGCCTTCTTTACCGTGTCCGTCTTGCTGGCACTGCTGACCTGAAAAGGCGAAAGACCCCGGCGCAGCGCCGGGGCCTTTCTACGGAGTGCGCCGCCTGATGATCAGCGGGTGCACAACTCGCGCGGCCGGTTGCCGTAGGGCTGGAAGGTACAGTCCGAGGCACGGAACGACCGGTATGCTCTGGAGCAGGCGTTGACGTTGCAGCTGGCCCGCTCTTCCTGCGCCTGGGACAGGGCAGAGGTGAGGTCCCGCAGCGACATCAGGTTGGCCGAGGCAACGGCGGGGCTATCGGCAACGGCAGGGGCGTCGGTGATGACGGTGCCGTCCACGGGCGCCTCGTTCGAGGCATCGGCCATGGCGACCGGGGTGGCTTCCGGCTGCTCCGGCTTCGGCTGGGTGACGCCGCCGAGGAACTTCGTCCAGATCTGGCTGGGCAGACCGCCGCCGGTGACCTTGTCCATCGGGGAGTTGTCGTCGTTGCCGACCCAGACACCCACGATGTATTCCCCGTTCCAGCCCACGAACAGCGCGTCGCGGAAGTTCTGGCTGGTGCCGGTCTTGCCCACGGCGCCCGGGATCTCCTGCACGGCCTTGCCGGTGCCGTTCTGCACCACGTCATGCAGCATGGCGGCGATGTCGACGCGATATTCCATCAGCTTGGCAGCCTCGGGCGTCATCGCCGGTTTGGTCCAGCGGAAGCGCTGGTAGTCGGAGCCGTCGGTGGAGATCCCGGCCAGGCCGCGGGCCTTGATCGGGGCTTCGCCGGTGGCGAGGGCCGCGTAGGCTTCGGTCAGGTCCAGCAGGGTCATGCCGGAGGCACCCAGCGCCAGCGAGGGGGTGGCCGACAGCTCGGCCTCGATGCCGAGGGCACGGGCAGTCTCGATCACTTCGTCCAGGCCGACGTGCATCGCCAGCGTCACGGCGGGCACGTTGAGCGAGCGGGTGAAGGCCTCGCGCAGGGTAACCTTGCCCTGGTAGCGACCGTTGTAGTTCTCGGGCTTGTAGCCGTTGATGTCGATCGGCTTGTCGGCGACGGTGTCGTCCGGACGGATGCCCTTGGCGAGCGCGGTCAGGAAGACGAAGGTCTTGAAGGTGGAGCCGGGCTGCCGCACCGCGTTGGTGGCGCGGTTGAATTGGCTTTCGCCGTAGTTCCGGCCGCCGACCATCGCCGCCACGGACCCGTCGGGACGCAGCGCAACCAGGGCGCCCTGCATCGACGTGCCGTCCAGCACCTCGTTCACCACCTGCTCGGCATGCCGCTGCATCGTGGGATCCAGCGTGGTCCGCAGCGTCACCGGGCCGTCGAGACGGCGCGAGATGGATTCGGCCTCACCATCGACCCAGTCGGCGAACCAGGCACCGTAAAGCGAGGGCGCGCGGTGGAAGCTCATGGTGGCGATGTCGATGCGGGCGTTGTTGCCGATCTCGCGGTCGACCCGGCCCTGCCGCTGCATCAGGTCGATCACCAGCGTGGCACGGTCACGCACGGCGTCGCTGTTGCGGTAGGGGTTCACCTCGGAGGGGGCGCGGATGGTCGCAGCCAGGATCGCGGCCTCGCCCAGCGTCAGCTCCGACGCTTCCTTGTCGAAGTAGGTGCGCGCCGCGGCCTGCACGCCATGGGCGCCGCTGCCGAAGTACACGGTGTTCAGGTACCGCTCGAGGATCTCTTCCTTGGTGAAGCGTTCCTCCATCTGGCGGGCCAGAAGCGCCTCGTGGGCCTTGCGCAGGTAGCTCTTTTCAGAGCTGAGGTAGCTGATCTTCACCAGCTGCTGCGTCAGGGTGCTGCCGCCCTCGACAATGCCGCCGGCGGCGTAGTTCGAGGCCATGGCACGGCCGATGGCCCAGAAGTCGACCCCGCCGTGGCTGAGGAACCGGCGGTCCTCCAGCGCGATCACGGCCTCGGCAAGCATCTCCGGCATGTCCTTCAAGCGGACATACTCGGTCGCCTCGTTCTGGCCCAGCACAAGCGGCTCGCCGCTGGCGTCCTGAAGGAAGGGCGCCGTCACGGTGCGGGCCTCCATCTGGTCGAGGCTGGGGCGCGTGTAGATCCAGGCGCCGGCCCCGGCAGAGGCGATTGCGACAGTGCTGAACAGCAGGGCGCCGACAGCGGTTTTCCAGCCGAACCGGCGGCGCGTGGCTTGGGCGGCCTCGCGGTTCATGCTGTTCATGATACGGCTGGTAAAGCCGCTCTGCTCTGTTTTGTGTTCGGTCATCATTTGCGTCACTCCGTTGTCACCACAATGACAGAGCAGCCGCATGGGTTCCCTTATTCGTTGACACTTCGTGAATTGGCGTTAGGCGGCCACGCTTCCTGAGGGGTGCAAGTGGTCTGAACGCCTTGTTAAGCAGGGCCGGAAGCCGCTGCGGCGATTTTACGCCGGTCGGATTGTTTCGACAGTTGCACGGCAAGGATCCCCAGCATGATCACCGCGACCCCGGCGACGTCCAGCACGCCCAGCCGTTCCCCCAGCAGCAGCGCCGCGATGCCGACGCCGAAGAACGGGGTGAGGAAGTGGAAGGTCGCCGCGCGCACCGTGCCGATCCGCGCCACCAGCCGGAACCAGACCCATGTCGCGGCGAGGCCGGGCACCAGCGTGGTGTAGATAAAGGCCGCGCCCATGCGCCAGTTCCAGTTCACCTGCCAGTCCTCCAGCCCCACCGCCGCGATACCGGTGCCGAGGCTGCCCACCAGCATCTGCAGGCCCACCACCATCAGGAAGTTGCCGCCCGAAGACGCGCCGCGCATGGACATGGTGGCAACGGTCAGCGACAGCACCCCCAGCACGCACAGGCCGAGGCCAAGCAGGTCCACCCCGCCGCTGATCCGCGAGCCCATGATCAGCGCCACGCCCAGCACCCCGATCACCAGCCCCGCCGCGCCCATGGGCCGGACCGTCTCGCCGTAGATCGCCCAGCCCCCCAGCGCCACCAGCAGCGGCATGGTCGAGGCGACGATGGAGGCAAGCGAGGCCTCGACCGTCTGCATGGCGACGAAGTTCAACCCGAGGTACAGCGCGTTCTGGCACAACCCGAAGATCAGCGTGGCGATCCACTGGCCACGGGTCAGGCGCCAGCTTTGCCCAAGCGCGCGGGCCAGCAGGACGCCGATGATGCCGGAGATCAGGAACCGCAGGGACAGCGCGGTCAGCGGCGGCGCGTCCACCACGATCATCCGCGCCGAGGTGAAGGCCGAGGCCCACATGACGGCGAAGGCCACTCCCATAAAAACGGCGCGGAAATCCATGTCTGCCTCTCGCTGCGGGTGCTCCGTCGCTCCTACCGCAGCGGCGTCAGGAGCGCCATGGTCGGCGGCGAGGGAGCCTCAGCGCTTCTCCAGCACCAGGAAGGTCATCAGCCCCACGGGCGGCAGCGCCTTCCGGTCCTCCAGCCGCAGCTGGGGGTGGTCCACCACGGTGCCGATGTCGAAGTCCGAGTGCCACCCAAGGTGGTTCGCGAAGGGCGCGATCCAGCGTTCCAGCCGCGCCATGGCGCCCTTTTCGGTGGCGAAGTGATTGGTGACCACCAGCTTGCCCCCGGGGCGCAGCACCCGCACCATCTCCGCCATCACCTTGGCCGGTTCCGGCACCACCGAGATCACGTGCATCGCCGCCACGGCGTCGAAGCTGGCGGCGGGGAAGTCCAGCGACCGCGCGTCCATCTGCCGAAGCGCCCGCACCTGCCGCAGCCCGTCGCGCTGCACCCGGCGGCGGGCCTTGGCCAGCATGTCCTCGGAAAAGTCGACGCCGGTGACCCGGCGGTCGGTGGCGTAAAGCGGCAGCGCAAGGCCGGTGCCAACGCCGACCTCTAGGATCTCGCTGCCCGCCAGCCGGTTCATGTAGCCGACGGCGGTGCGGCGCCCGCTGCTGGTCACTGCCCCGAAGGTGCGATCGTAGACCGGCGCCCAGCGGGCGTAGGAGGAGGTTACGGCGTCGATATCCAACAGATCAGTCCTTGCGCGTGAATTTCCGTTGCGAGGTCAGGGCCACCAGGATCGCTCCGATGTAGAGAAGTGTCAGCACGATCAGCGTGGCCCAGGTGTAGATCAGCAGCACCGCCGCCAGCAGCACGGCGCCCAGCAGGACGTAGCGCGCGTAGCCGCGCGACACCCGGATGTTCTTGAATGAATAGGTCTTGATGCGGCTGATCATCAGCAGCCCCACGCCCACCACCCAGATGGCGGTCAGCCAGGCGGGCAGCAGCGGCGGCTCTTTCATCGCCAGCGAGATCATCAGCGGCAGCAGCGCCAGCAGCGCCCCGGCGGGCGAGGGCACGCCGGTGAAATAGTCGGTCGCGCTCTGCTCGCCCGACCGCATCCCGACATTGAACCGCGCCAGCCGCAGCAGGCAGCACAGCGAGAAGCACAGCACCGCGATCCAGCCGATGCCGCCCGCGTCCTGCAGCGACCAGGTGAAGAGGATCATCGCCGGGGCAACGCCGAAGTTCAGGAAATCGGCCAGCGAGTCCAGCTCGGCCCCCACCAGCGACTGGCTGCGCAGCAGCCGGGCCAGCCGCCCGTCCAGCCCGTCCAGCAGCGAGGCCAGGATGATCAGCCGCACCGCCCATTCGAAATCGCCCGAGAAGGCAAGGCGGATCGCGGTCATGCCAAAGCAGACGGCGGTCAGCGTCAGCAGGTTCGGCAACAGCTTGACGATCGGCAGGTCGCGTTCTGCGTCGGGCCGAAGGGGCATGGCTATTCCGTCCGTCCTTCGCGGCGCGGCTCGTCTGCCGTCAGGTCCGCGATTACCGTCTCGGCCGCCACCATGGTCTGGCCGATCGCCACCAGCGGGGCGACGCCCTCCGGCAGGTAGACATCAAGCCGGCTGCCGAAGCGGATCAGGCCAAAGCGTTCGCCGGTGCGCAGGGTGCCGCCCTCGGAGGTGAAGCAGAGGATCCGCCGCGCCACCAGCCCGGCGATCTGCACCACCGCGATGCGCCGGCCGTCCGCCAGTTCGATCGCCAGCGAGTTGCGCTCGTTGTCCTCGCTGGCCTTGTCCAGCACCGCGTTGAAGAACTTGCCGGGGCGGTAGGAGATGGTCCGCACCGTGCCGCCGATGGGGGCGCGGTTCACATGGCAGTTGAACACCGACATGAAGACGCTGACACGGGTCAGCGGCGCGCTGCCCATGCCCAGTTCCGGCGGCGGCGCGGCGGGCTCTATCAACGAGACGACGCCGTCTGCAGGGCTGACGATCAGCCCCTCGCGCTGCGGCACGATGCGCGGCGCGTCGCGGAAGAAGTAGTAGCACCAGACGGTCAACCCGATGCCGATCCAGCCCAGCGGTTCCCAAAGCAGGAACAGCAGTACCGAGATGCCCAGGAAGATCGCCACGAACCGGCGGCCTTCGGGATGCATCGGGGGAAGGAAGGTGTCGCGCAAACGCATCGAAGGGTCGCCTTTCGCCATCGGTCCCGGCCTCCTAGCGTGCAAGCGGGGCCGGTAGCAAGGGAGCGGTGGCGGGAAACCGCTGCCGCAGGGGAACTTGGCGCCGGCTGCCGGGTGCGGCCGGCGGCGTGCCAGGGGAACATAAGCCCGGCACGCCGAACGAAAAGAGCCGCCCGTGGGGCGGCTCCTTCACTCTCGCGAGAACACGGCCTCAGCCGTTCACGCTGTCTTTCAGCGCCTTGGCGATGGTCATCTTCACCACCTTGTCGGCGTCCTTCTTGATCTGTTCGCCGGTGGCCGGGTTGCGCACCATGCGCTCGGGCCGCTCGCGGCAATAGATCTTGCCGACGCCGGGAAGGGTCACGGCACCGCCGCCCGACACTTCGTTGGTGATCACGTTGGTCAGCGCGTCCAGCGCTGCCGAGGCGGATTTCTTGTCCGACCCCATTTCGTCCGCCAGGGCGGCGACCAGCTGGGTCTTGGTCATCGGTTTGGCCATGTTAAGCTCTCCTCGTATCTCCCGCCCTTGCGGGTTCTCGGCCGGATTTAACGTCATATAGGTGATCCGCACAACTGTTAGTGCAAGCTTTCCTCATGTTTTCCTGCATTTTGTGGTCACTTTCTGACGCAATCACAGGAACGCGGTCTCCTCGAAGCTGCGCAACTTGCGCGAGTGGATCCTTTCCAGCGGCATCTCGCGGATCAACTCCATCGCGCGGATGCCGATCAGCAGGTGTGCCGCCACCTGTGTGCGGTAGAACTCTGTCGCCATGCCCGGCAGCTTCAGCTCGCCGTGCAACGGCTTGTCGCTGACGCAAAGCAGAGTCCCGTAGGGCACGCGGAAGCGGAAACCATTGGCCGCGATGGTAGCGCTCTCCATGTCGAGGGCAATGGCGCGGGACTGGCTGAGCCGCTGCACCGGCCCGGACTGGTCGCGCAGCTCCCAGTTGCGGTTGTCGATGGTGGCGACGGTGCCGGTGCGCATGATGCGCTTCAGCTCGTATCCCTCCAGCCGGGTCACGTCCTCGACCGCCTGTTCCAGCGCGATCTGGATCTCCGCCAGCGGCGGGATCGGGGTCCAGACCGGCAGGTCGTCGTCCAGCACGTGGTCCTCGCGCAGGTAGGCGTGGGCCAGCACGAAATCCCCCAGCCGCTGGCTGTTGCGCAGCCCGGCGCAGTGGCCGACCATCAGCCAGGCATGGGGCCGCAGCACCGCGATGTGGTCGGTGGCGGTCTTGGCGTTGGAGGGGCCGACGCCGATGTTAACCAGGGTGATCCCGCCGCCACCCCTGCGCTTCAGGTGGTAGCTAGGCATCTGCGGCAGCTTCGCGGGCACCGCCAGCGGCTGGTCGGGCTTGGTGATTTCGGCGTTGCCGGGGCCGACGAAGGCGGTATAGCCGCTGTCCTCGTCCTCCAGCATCTTGCGGGCGAAGACCTCGAACTCCTCGACGTAGAACTGGTAGTTGGTGAACAGCACGTGGTTCTGGAACTGGTCCGGCGTGGTGGCGGTGTAATGCGCCAGCCGCGCCAGCGAGTAGTCGATGCGCTGCGCGGTGAAGGGCGCCAGCGGCTGGATGCCGTCGCCGTAGGGAAAGCCGTAGCCGTTGACGATGTCGTCGTTGGTGGTGGACAGGTCCGGCACGTCGAAGACATCGCGCAGGGAGAATTCCATCACCCCTTCCTGCGGCACCGTCAGCCCGCTGGCCCCGTCCATGGCGAAATGCACCGGGATCGGCGTGACGCTGGGGCCGATGGAGACCGGCAGGCCGTGGTTCTCGATCAGCAGGCCCACCTGCTGGATCAGGTAGTGCCGGAACAGGTCGGGCCGGGTGACGGTGGTGACATAGGTGCCGGGGCTGGCGACGTGGCCAAAGCTCAGCCGGCTGTCGATGTGCACGTGGCTGGTCGTGGAAAACCGGATCTCGGGGTAATAGGCGCGGTAGCGGCAGTCGGGCCAGTCGCCGCCCAGCGTCTCGGCGAACTTCTCGCGCAGGAAGCCGACGGCGGTCTCGTAAAGCTCGGTCAGCCGGTCGACGGCGGCGGCGGCGTCGGTAAAGCGTTCGGGGCCGGGCAGATCGGGGGTCTGCACCGGGGTCTGGCGGTAGGACAGGGTCAAGCAGTCACCTCGAAAAGGTCGGTGATCTCGAAGCGGGTGACATCCACCAGCCCGAGATCGGAAATGCGCAGCGCCGGGATCACCACCAGCGCCAGCAGCGAATGCTGCATGTAGGCGTTGTTCAGGGTGCAGCCGCAGGCGGCCATGGCCTCGACCATCCGCTGCGCCTTGGCCGCCACCTCGGTCGCGGGGGCGTCGGACATCAGACCGGCGATCGGCAGTTCCACCAGCGCCAGCTCCTGCCCGTCCTTCCAGACGGTGACGCCGCCGCCCACCTCGGCCAGCCGGTTCGCGGCCAGCGCCATGTCTGCGGGCGAGGTGCCGACCACGATCATGTGGTGGCTGTCGTGCGCCACGGTGGAGGCCACGGCCATCTCGCCGCGGTAGCCGAAGCCGGAGACGAAGCCGTTGACCGCCTTGCCGGTGGCGCGGTGCCGCTCCACCAAGGCGATGCGGCAGACCTCGCCCTCCGGCTCCACCAGCCCGCCGCGCACCGGCAACTCGGCGGTCAGCGCGCGGGTGGGGGCCTGGTTCTCGACCACGCCGATCACCTTGGCGGTGACCCGCGTTGCGCCCTCGGGCGCGGGAACGGCGAAATCCCCGGCCGTCTTGGCCGCGCCCATGTTCACCGTCTGGCGGGCCCGCGCGGGCCAGTCGTGGTGCGGGAAGTCCACCAGCGCGCGCCCGTCCCTGGCCACCGTCACGCCCCGGGCGATCACCTGTTCCACCGGCAGGCGGGCAAGGTCAGAGGTCAGCACCAGGTCGGCCCGGCGGCCCGGCGCGATCGAGCCAAGCTCCCGCTCCAGCCCGAAGTGGGTGGCGGTGTTGATCGTCGCCATCTGCAGCGCCACCAGCGGATCGCAGCCGCAGTCGATGGCGTGGCGCACCACGCGGTTCATGTGGCCTTCGTTCACCAGCGTGCCGGAATGGCAGTCGTCGGTGCAGAGGATGAAGTTCCGCGGGTCCAGCCCCTTTTCCGTCACCGCCGTGATCTGCGCCTTCACGTCGTACCAGGCCGAGCCCAGCCGCAGCATCGCCCGCATCCCCTGCCGCACCCGCATGATGGCGTCGGCTTCCTGCGTGCCCTCGTGGTCATCCGCCGGGCCGCCCGCCGCGTAGGCGTGGAAATCGGTGAGGTCGGGCGAGGCATAGTGGCCCCCCACGGTCTTGCCGGCGCGCTGGGTGGCGGCGATCTCTGCCAGCATCTTCGCGTCGCCGGCGACCACGCCGGGATAGTTCATCATCTCGCCCAGCCCGATGATGCCGGGCCATCCCATGGCCTCGGCCACGTCGTCCGGCCCGATCTCGTGGCCCGTCGTCTCCAGCCCCGGGGCGGAGGGGGCGCAGCTGGGCATCTGGGTGAAGATGTTGATCGGCTGCGCCAGCGCCTCGTCGTGCATCAGGCGCACGCCTTCCAGCCCCATGACGTTGGCGATCTCGTGGGGATCGGTGAACATCGTGGTGGTGCCGTGGGGGGTGACGGCGCGGGCGAACTCTGCGGGGGTGAGCATGCCGCTTTCGATGTGCATGTGCGCGTCGCAGAGGCCGGGCACCAGGTAACGGTCCTCGGCCTCGATCACCTGAGTCTCCGGGCCGATGCAATGGCCCGCATCGGGACCGACGTAGGCAAAGCGGCCCCGCGCGATCGCCACCTGCCAGCCGTCCAGCACCTCTCGGCTGTGCACGTTCACCAGCTTCCCGCCTTGGATCACGGTGTCGGCGGGGGTGCGGCCGGCGGCGACGGCGACCAAGTGCGGTGCGGCCTCGGCCCATGTTTCAAAAGCTTTGATCGTCATGGAGCGATCATCCCCAGATCGCGGGGCGGTGCAACCCCCGCCGCCGCGGCACGCAGCGGCCTTTCCCCGCGCGCCCCGCGCCGCTAGCGTCGCCGCGTCAGCGAAGGAGAGACCGATGGACACGCACCGCCCCAACCTCGACCACTGGACCGAGCGCGCCGACCTCGCCGCCGCCTTCCGCTGGACCGCGCGGCTGAACCTGCACGAGGGGGTGGCGAACCATTTCTCGCTGGCAGTCGACGATAGCGGCACGCGGTTCCTGATGAACCCCAACCAGATGCACTTTGCCCGGATCCGCGCCTCGGACCTGCTGCTGATCGATGCCGAAGACCCCGCGACGCTGGAGGGGCCGGACGCCCCCGACCCCACCGCCTGGGGCCTGCACGGCGCGCTGCACCGGCGGGTGCCGCATGCGCGCTGCGCGATGCACGTGCACTCGATCTTCGCCACGGTGCTGGCAACGCTGGAGGACAGTACCCTGCCGCCGGTGGACCAGAATGCCGCGACCTTCTTTGACCGGCAGATCGTCGACACCCACTACGGCGGGCTGGCCTTCGAGGCCGAGGGTGAACGCTGCGCCGCGCTGTTCACCGACCCGAAGAAGAAGGTGATGATCATGGGCAACCACGGGGTGATGGTGATCGGCGACACGGTGGCCGAGACCTTCAACCGCCTCTACTACTTCGAACGCGCGGCAGAGACCTATATCCGCGCGCTGCAGACCGGCCGGCCGCTGCGGGTGCTGCCCGACGACGTGGCCGAGAAGACCGCGCGCGAGCTTGAGGCATACCCCGAGCAGGACGTGCGGCACCTGGCCGAACTGCGCGCGATCCTCGACGGCGAAGGGTCCGACTACGCCGCCTGAGCCGGTCCTACATCTCGATCATCTCGGCCACCTCGACGGTGCCGGTGCCGTCCTTGACCATCGGGCAGCCCTTGGCCATCTCGCAGGCGGCCGCGTGGTCGGCGGCCTTCACCAGCGTGATGCCCGAGACGGGGTTAGCCCCGCCATCCTCCGCCACGCCGCCGGCGCTGACGGTATGGGACTTGCCCGCCGGGCCGCCGCCGTGCAGCACGGCCTCGCCCATGTCGCGGTAGTAGGCGTCCCACTCGGCCATGACCTTGTCGAAGTCGGCCGGATCCGGGGTCTCGCCGCCGTGGTAGATGAACATGTAGTTCGGCATGATATGTCTCCCTTCAATTCCCCCAGTCACGCACTCTGCCGTCCCCATGGCAAGCCTTCTCTGCCCTTGCCATCGCCGCTTCGCCGCCCGAAGGTCCGGGTCATGACCGGCACACTGTTCTCCTTCGGCCACGGCTACAGCGCCCGCGCGCTGGCGGCACGGCTGCTGCCCCGGGGCTGGCGGGTAATCGGCACCACCCGCGACGCGGCCAAGACCGGGGCCTTGCGCGCCGAGGGGGTGGAGCCGCTGGTCTGGCCCGGGGAGGACCTGTCGCCGCTGGCCGAAGCGACGCACTTGCTGGTCTCGGCCGGGCCGGACGAGGCGGGCGACCCGGTGCTGCGGCAGGCGCGGGCCGAGGTCGCCGCCGCCGCGCCGCGGCTGCGCTGGGCCGGGTATCTTTCCACCACCGGGGTCTACGGCGATCACGGCGGCGGCTGGGTGGACGAGGACACGCCGCTGACCCCCTCGACCCGGCGCGGCCGCCTGCGGGTGGAGGCAGAGGGTGACTGGCAGGCGCTGGCCGCCGAGACCGGGCTGCCGCTGCACATCTTCCGGCTGGCAGGCATCTACGGGCCGGGCCGCGGCCCTTTCGCCAAGGTGCGCGCCGGCACCGCGCGGCGGATTGTCAAGCCGGGGCAGGTGTTCAGCCGCATCCACGTGGAGGACATCGCGCAGGTGCTGGAGGCCTCCATGGCGCGGCCCGATCCCGGCGCCATCTACAACCTGTGCGACGATGACCCGGCCCCGCCGCAGGAGGTCATCGCCGAGGCCGCGCGGCTGCTGGGCCTGCCGCTGCCGCCGGAGGAGGGTTTCGCCGAGGCCGACCTGACCCCCATGGCGCGCAGCTTTTACGCGGAATCGAAGCGGGTGCGGAATGACCGGATCAAGCGGGATCTGGGGGTGCGGCTGCGCTACCCGGGTTTCCGCGAGGGGCTGGCGGCGCTGCTGGCAGGCGAGGGCGAGGGCGGGTGAGGTTGATGGGGGGCGCTGCCCCCCGCCCCGGCTGCGCCGGGACTCCCCCCGGGATATTTTTCTACCAGAAGAATGGGAGCAGGGGGGCGTCAGGCGCGGCGGGAGGTGAGTTTGGAGACGCCGAGGACTTCGAGCACCTTGGCCTCGATGTGCGACGCGTTCATGGCGGCGGACTCGTACATGTCGTGGGGGCTGGACTGGTCGATGAAAGTGTCGGGCAGCACCATGGAGCGGTAGGCGAGGCCCTTGTCGAACACGCCTTCCTCCGCCAGCAGCTGCGCCACGTGGCTGCCGAAGCCGCCGACCGCGCCCTCCTCGATGGTGATCAGCGCCTCGTGCTCGCGCGCCAGCCGCAGGATCAGGTCGCGGTCCAGCGGCTTGGCGAAGCGGGCGTCGGCCACGGTGGGGGTGATGCCGCGGCTGGCAAGCGCCTCGGCGGCCTCCAGCACCTCCTTCAGGCGGGTGCCGAACGACAGGATCGCGACGCGGCCGCCCTCGCGCACGAGGCGGCCCTTGCCGATCTCCAGCACCTGGCCGCGCTCTGGCAGTTCAACGCCCACGCCCTCGCCGCGGGGGAAGCGGAAGGCGATCGGCCCCGCGTCGTGGGCGACGGCGGTGGCGACCATGTGCACCAGCTCTGCCTCGTCGGCGGCGGCCATGACGGTGAAGCCGGGCAGGTTGGCGAGGAAGGCGATGTCATAGCTGCCGGCATGGGTGGCGCCGTCGGCCCCCACCAGTCCGGCGCGGTCGATGGCGAAGCGCACCGGGAGCCGCTGGATCGCCACGTCGTGCACCACCTGGTCGTAGCCGCGCTGCAGGAAGGTGGAATAGATCGCCGCGAAGGGTTTCATCCCGCCCGCCGCGAGGCCGGCGGCGAAGGTGACGCCGTGCTGCTCTGCGATGCCCACGTCGAAGCAGCGGCGCGGGAAGCGTTCGGCGAAGAGGTTCAGGCCGGTGCCGTCGGGCATCGCGGCGGTGACGGCGACGACCTTGTCGTCGGCCTCGGCCTCGCGGATCAGCGACTGGGCGAAGACCTTGGTGTAGCTGGGCGCGTTGGACGGCGCCTTGACCTGCGCGCCGGTGACAACATCGAAGGTGCCGACGCCGTGGCCGCGGTCCGAGGCGCCCTCGGCCGGGGCGTAGCCCTTGCCCTTGCGGGTGATGGCGTGGATCAGGACCGGCCCGGTGGCGCGCGCCTTGACCGTGCGCAGCACCGGCAGCAGCTGGTCGAGGTCGTGCCCGTCGATGGGGCCGAGGTAGGAAAAGCCCAGTTCCTCGAACATGGTGCCGCCGACGGTCATGCTTTTCAGCATCTCCTTGGCCCGCCGTGCGCCCTCCTGGAACGGCGTCGGCAGCAGGCCCACGGCGTTCTTGGCGGCGGCCTTCAGGTCCTGGAACGGGGCTTCGGCATAGAGCCGCGACAGGTAGGAGGACAGCGCGCCCACCGGCGGGGCGATCGACATCTCGTTGTCGTTGAGGATCACCACCAGCCGCTTGCCCAGCGCGCCGGCGTTGTTCATCGCCTCGAAGGCCATGCCCGCGCTCATCGCGCCGTCGCCGATCACCGCGATGGCGTCGCCCAGCGCCGGGTCGGGCGCGCCGCCCAGGTCGCGCGCCACGGCAAAGCCCAGCGCCGCGCTGATCGAGGTGGAGGAATGCGCCGCGCCGAAGGGGTCGTAGGGGGATTCGGAGCGCTTGGTGAAGCCCGACAGCCCGTCCTTCTTGCGCAGGGTGCGGATCCGGTCGCGGCGGCCGGTGAGGATCTTGTGCGGGTAGCACTGGTGCGAGACGTCCCAGATCAGCCGGTCGCGCGGGGTGTCGAAGACCGCGTGGATCGCCACCGTCAGCTCCACCACCCCGAGGCCCGCGCCGAGGTGGCCGCCGGTTTCCGACACGGCAGAGATCGTCTCTGCCCGCAACTCGTCCGCCAGGCGCCGCAGCTCGGCATCGCTCAGCGCCTTCAGGTCGGCGGGCGCGTGCACGCGGTCCAGTGTCGGTGTCTTCGGTCGCTCTGCCATCAGCCTCGCCCTCAGTTCCGGCGCGCGATAACGAACCGGGCCGCTTGCCGCAAGGTCTCGGCCCCCGCGCCGTACACGTCCAGCGCGCCGCAGGCCTCGTCGATCAGCGCCTGTGCGCGCGCCCTAGCCCCCTCCAGCCCCATGAGGGACACGAAGGTCGCCTTGCCGGCGGCCGCGTCCTTGCCCACGCGCTTGCCGGCGGAGTCCGCGTCGCCTTCCACGTCCAAGATGTCATCGGCGATCTGGAAAGCAAGGCCGATGGCTTCGGCATAGCGTCGCATGGGCGCCTGGGGGGCACCGGCCAGCACCGGGCCGACGAGGCAGGACCATTCGATCAGGGCGCCGGTCTTGCCACGCTGCAGCTCGGTGATCTGGTCCAGCGTCAGCGGCCGGGCGGCGGTCTCGGCGGCGAGGTCCAGCGCCTGCCCTTGCACCATGCCCCGGTGTCCCGCCGCCTCGGCGAGTCCTTGCACCAGCTGCACCACGGCGGCCGGATCGCCCGGCAGTTGCGCCAACAGGTAGAACGCCAGCGCCTGCAGCGCGTCGCCGGTCAGGACCGCGGCGGCCTCGTCCCATTTCACGTGCACCGTGGGCTGGCCGCGCCGCAGGTCGTCGTCGTCCATGCAGGGCAGGTCGTCGTGGACGAGGCTGTAGGCGTGCATCGCCTCGATCGCCGCCGCGGCCCAGAGGGTGCGCCCGGGGTCGACCCCGAGAATCTGCCCCGATTCCATCGCCAGCCAGCCGCGCAGCCCCTTGCCGCCCTCCAGCGCGTAGCGCATCGGCGCCTCGAGGCGGGCGTTGCCGGAAAGCTGCCCCCGCAGCAGCGCGCGGACCTCTTCCGCGCGGGCGGCGAGGCTTTGCTGGAACGTCACAGGCCGGTGACCGGCGTCGTCCCCTTCGGCTCTCCCGATTCGTCGAAGGTGATCGCCGCCACCTTCTCCTCGGCCTCGCGCAGCTTGTCCTCGCAGCGCTTCTTCAACGCCGCGCCGCGTTCGTAGAGCGCGATCGACCGCTCCAGTTCCACGTCGCCGGATTCCAGCTGGCCGACCACCGTCTCCAGCTCCTTCATCGCTTCCTCGAAGGTCAGCTCTTCCACAGGCCGGTCGCTCACGCCGAAAACTCCATCAGAACGTCCACATGCGCCGCCACCCCGGCGGCCAGCGCCTGCAAATCATACCCGCCTTCGAGTGTCGAGACCACGCGCCCCGCGCAGACCTCGCCCGCCACCTCGCAGATCCGCCGCGTCAGCCAGGCGAAATCCCCGGTGGTCCACTCCAGATTGGCCAGAGGATCGTCGGCATGGGCGTCGAAGCCGGCGGAGATCACGATCAGCTCCGGCCGCCAGTCCGCCACCGCCGGCAGGATCGCCCCGTCCCAGGCGCGGCGCATCTCGACGCCGCCGGAGCCGGGGGGCAGCGGCAGGTTCAGGACGTTGCCGTGGGCGCCGGTTTCCGAGGCCGCGCCGGTGCCGGGATAAAGCGGCACCTGGTGGCTGGAGGCGAAGAGCGCCCGCGCCTCGTCCCACAGAAGGTCCTGGGTGCCGTTGCCGTGGTGCACGTCGAAGTCCAGCACTGCGACGCGCCCCAGCCCGTGATGGTCCAGCGCCCGCTTGGCCGCGATGGCGGCGTTGCCGAACAGGCAGAACCCCATGGCGGTCTCGCGCTCGGCGTGGTGGCCCGGGGGGCGCATGGCGACGAAGGCATTGCGCGCCTCGCCCGACAGCACCGCGTCCACCGCCGCGCAGCAGCCTCCCGCGCCCCGCAGCGCCGGCTCCAGCGATCCCGGCGAGACGTGGGTGTCGGCGTCCAGCGCGCGCTGGCCCGTGGCGGGAATCGCCTGCTCCACCCGCGCGAGGTAGCGCTCGGGATGGCAGCGCAGCAGGTCGGCGCGCGCGGCCTCGGGCGCCTCGCGCCGGTCCAGCGCGGCGAAACGCTCCGCCGCCAGCGCCCGCGTTACGGCGTCGTAGCGCGCCACCCGCTCTGGATGTCCCGCAGGTGTGAGATGACGGGTGGCGGAGGCATGTGTAAACAAGGCTGTACCCATGTCTCCAAGCAACCGGATTACCCCCACCATGACAAGACCCCTTGCCGCGATCTGTCTCGCCCTGCTGCTGCCGGCGCTGCCGGCCGCGGCGCAGACCGTCGTCGACAGCACCCAGTCCGACCTGAACGGCGACGGGTTGCGCGAACGGTTTACCCTGCTGCAGTACCCCGGCGCCGACACCGTGGACCTGATCATCGAGGACACCGGCTATGGCCGGATCACCGCCACCGACATCGCCTGGATCGGCGGCATCGGGCAGGAGCCGGAGCTGGACCTCGCGCCCAACGGCTCGGTCCGGCTGACCTCGATGAACGAAGGCGTGGGGCGCAGCCGCTGGCGCCAGACCCTGACGCTGGCCTTCCGCAACGGCGCCTACCGCGTCGCGGGCTACACGTACTCCTGGTACGACACCCTCAGCAACGACAGCGGCGAATGCGATTTGAACCTGCTGAACGGCAAGGGAACCCTGCAGCGCGGCGACGGGCCCAAGCGCAACGTTTCCGCCGGCATCCAGGCGGTGGAGATCACCGGCTGGACCGAGATGACGCCGATCCCGGATGTCTGCGAGGTCTACTGAACGACCGCGGCTGCCGGGCGGCAAGGCCTGGTGGCCGTGTGATCGCGATGTGGCGGAGGTTGGTTGGTTGCGGGGGTAGGATTTGAACCTACGACCTTCAGGTTATGAGCCTGACGAGCTACCGGGCTGCTCCACCCCGCGCCAACGCGGCATGACCTAGTCGGTTTGCCGGGGGACCTCAAGGGGGGTGTTGCAGGTTTTGTGACGATTCCGCAAAACGCCCCCTTTGCCGGGTCCCGCTACTCCGTCACCCAGATGGTGAAGCCCACGGAAAGCCGGTCTTTATCGGCCTCGACCACCTGGAAACGGCCGGTGCGGCCGAGGTTGGTCTTGATGCACACCACCGCCCCGTCCCGCAGCGAGGCCGCGTCCAGCGGGGTCTCGCTGTAGCTTTCGGCGCGGCAGGCCTGCAGGTCGCGGTCGTTGCCGTCGCCAAGGGACAGCTGCGCGCCGTTCACCGGCTCCAGCAGCTGCAGGTCGCCGCGCATGGGACGCCACCAGATGTCGGCGCCGGCGGGGCCGGGGCGTACGCTGTCCAGGTTGGCGCGGCCGTTCACCGTCAGCTCCACCGTGCCCTTGGCATGCACTTCCGGCGGCGGGGGCGGCGGGGGCGGCAGGAAGCCGGTGTAGATCTTCAGCGACGAGACGTTGTCCTCGAACCGCTTCTCCAGAGACAGCGCGTTCTCCAGCAGGTCGACGCAGGCGCCGCCCAGTTCCGGCTCTTCGCAGATGCGCACGCGGGCCTCGCCGGAGATCTGGACCGATCCGATCCGGTCGTTCTCTTCCAGCGGAAGCACCGGGTAGTCGCCCACCTCGCGGCAGGTACGGGTGCCGCCGAAATTGTCGCGCTCGAAGAAGCAGGCAAGGTCGCCCGGCGGCGGGGGCGGCGGCGGCGGTTCGACCCCCGGGGGGCACAGGGCGTTGAAGACCGGGTCGGGCAGGGTCACGTCCAGCTGCCAGCTGCAGCGCGGGTCCAGCTGCGGGCGGCTCGGCCCGGCGGTCAGGAACCGGGCGGAGACCCAACCCTCGACCCCGGCGCCGGCCACCTGGCACCAGCCGCTGGTCTCGCAGCGCAAGATGCTGACCACGTCCCCCGGGGCCAGCCCGCCCACCCGCGCGTTCCCGGCACTCGGGCCCGACCGCACGTTGAGGTAGGTGGTCGAGGCCCCCTCGCCGGAGTGCGCCGCGGGCACGGGCAGCAGGGCGGCGGCGGTCAGGGCATAGGCAAACAGGGCGGACGCACGCATACGATGTCTCCTGGCGGGGCGCGGCGGACCGCGTCGCTGGCTTCTCAATCGGGCCGGAGGATTGCCGAACCGGCGCCCCCCGGCAAGCGCGCGGGCGAATCAAAGAGCCGTGGTGGGATTGGTGCAACGCCGGGAGGGGGAAGGGGCGGCGGCCGGACAAGCCTCGTCTGCCGAGAGCCCTTTCCGGATGGGTCGCCTCGACCTAAAGCTGGCCCAAGAATTATCGGAGAGCATGACTTGGGCAACGCACTGGTTCCGGAGTTTTCAGTCTCAAACTGGCGTCGATCGAAGGCGTTCTATTGCGATGTGCTCGGTTTCGAGTGCGCCTATGAACGTCCCGAGGAAGGCTTCTGCTATCTCCAACTTGGCGATGCAGAGCTGATGATCGATCAGATAGGACAGGGCCGCACCTTCGATGATGGGTATCTTCCGGTAAGCTATCCCTTTGGCATGGGCCTGAATGTTCAAATCCGTGTGCCCTCTGGAGACCCGCTTGTTGAAGCTCTTGCCAACATCAACCACCCGCTTTTCCTACCCGTGGAGGATAAATGGTATCGGGTGCGCGATGGCGAAGGCGGAAACAGGCAATTCGTTGTCGCCGACCCGGATGGCTATCTGCTGCGATTTTTTCAGGACCTTGGAGTGCGTCCCAGCGCTTGATGTAGGTGGAGCCGCATGTCGGTTCTGTCCGCATGGCCGCCTCCAGCATGAACACCACCCTCGCTCCCGCAGGGCGAAAGCCATGGAAAAGGGGCGGCACCCTTCGGCGCCGCCCCCTGTTTCATCGCTCCCGCTAAGGATCAGGCCCGCAGGTCGTAGCGGTCCGCGTTCATCACCTTGTTCCAGGCGGCGACGAAGTCGGTCAGGAACTTCTCCTGCGCGTCGTCGGCGGCGTAGACCTCGGCCAGCGCCCGCAGCTGCGAGTTGGAGCCGAACACCAGGTCCACGCGGCTCGCCGTCCAGCGCACCTGCTCGGTGGCGCGGTCGCGGCCCTCGTAAAGGTGCTCGCTGCCCTCGGCCAGTTTCCACGCGGTGGCCATGTCCAGCAGGTTGACGAAGAAGTCGTTGGATAGCGCGCCCTTGCGGTCGGTGAAGACCCCGTGCTCGGTGTCGCCCGCGTTGGCACCCATGACCCGCAGGCCGCCCACCAGCACCGTCATCTCCGGCGCGGACAGGCCCAGCAGGCTGGCGCGGTCGATCAGCAGCTGCTCTGCCGGCACCTCGAAGGAGGCGTCGACGTAGTTGCGGAAGCCGTCGGCCTTGGGCTCCAGGTGCTCGAAGCTTTCGGCATCGGTCTGCTCCTGGCTGGCGTCGGTGCGGCCCGGGGCGAAGGGCACCTCGATGTCATGCCCGGCCTGTTTCGCCGCCGCTTCCAGCCCGGCGGCGCCGCCCAGCACGATCAGGTCGGCCAGCGAGACCTTCTTGCCGCCCTGCTGACCGCCGTTGAAGTCGGCCTGCACCTGCTCCAGCGTCCCCAGAACATCACCCAGGCGCTGCGGGTCGTTGACCTCCCAGTCCTTCTGAGGGGCCAGCCGGATGCGCGCGCCGTTGGCGCCGCCGCGGCTGTCCGAAACGCGGAAGGTCGAGGCCGAGGCCCAGGCGGTGCGGACGAGATCCTGTGCCGAGACACCGCAATCGAGCAGCCGAGCCTTGAGGTTACGGATGTCGTTGTCGTCGATCAGCGGGTGATCCACGGAAGGCACCGGATCCTGCCACAGCAGGTCCTCGGCCGGAACCTCGCGGCCCAGGTAGCGCGCCTTGGGGCCCATGTCGCGGTGGGTCAGCTTGAACCAGGCGCGGGCGAAGGCGTCGGCGAACTGGTCGGGGTTCTCGAAGAACCGGCGCGAGATCTTCTCGTACTCCGGGTCCATCCGCAGCGCGAGGTCGGTGGTCAGCATGTTGGGCGTGCGCCGCTTGCCTTCCTCGTGCGGGTCCGGAACGGTGCCCTCGGCCTCGGGGTTCTTGGGCTTCCACTGCCAGGCGCCGGCGGGGCTTTGCGTCAGCTCCCACTCGAACCCGAACAGGTTGGCGAAGAAGCCGTTGCCCCACTGGGTCGGGGTCGTGGTCCAGATGACTTCCAGCCCCGAGGTGAAGGTTTCGTTGCCCTTGCCGGAGGTCCAGCCGAAGCCCTGCTCGGCGATGTCCGCGCCCTCGGGCTCGGCGCCGACCTTCTCGGGGTCGCCCATGCCGTGGGTCTTGCCGAAGGTGTGCCCGCCGGCGATCAGCGCGACGGTCTCTTCGTCATTCATCCCCATGCGGTCGAAGGTGTGGCGGATGTCGGCGGCGGCGCCCAGCGGGTCGGGCTGGCCCTCGGGCCCTTCGGGGTTCACGTAGATCAGGCCCATGTGGGCGGCGGCCAGCGGGTTGTCCAGCACCCGCTCCTCGCCGGGGTAGCGCTTGTCGCTGCCCAGCCATTCCTCCTCGGTGCCCCAGTAAATGTCCTCGAGCGGTTCGTAGACGTCCTCGCGCCCGCCGCCGAAGCCGAAGGTCTTGAAGCCCATGGATTCCAGCGCGCAGTTGCCGGTCAGGATCATCAGGTCGGCCCAGGACAGCGCCTTGCCGTACTTCTTCTTGACCGGCCACAGCAGGCGGCGGGCCTTGTCGAGGTTGGCGTTGTCGGGCCAGGAGTTCAGCGGCGCGAAGCGCTGGCTGCCCGAGGTCGCCCCGCCGCGACCGTCGCCGACGCGGTAGGTGCCGGCGCTGTGCCATGCCATGCGGATGAAGAAGGGGCCGTAGTGTCCCCAGTCGGCCGGCCACCAGTCCTGGCTGTCGGTCATCAGCGCGTAGATGTCCTGCTTGACCGCGTCGAGGTCCAGCGACTTGAAGGCCTCGGCATAGTTGAAGTCACCGGCCAGCGGGCTCGATTCGGCCGGGTTCTGGTGCAGGATCTTCAGGCTCAGCTGGTTCGGCCACCAATCCTTGTTGGTGCGGCCGCGGAAGGTGTGGTGCATCACCGGGCATTTGCCGGCGGGGGCGTCGTTTCCGTCCATGGATCTTCTCCGTCTCTGGCTGATCGTCGGCGGCTCCCTTTCATGGGGGCCGCAATGGCTGCGGCGAGGCGGCGCACGGGCCGGGCGCCCCGCGTCTTCCTCGCAATCTGTGACAGGGACATAGCAAAGCCCGGCGATTAGTTTAAGTTGGATTTACTGATCGCGGAGATAATGTAGGATTATGATAAACCTGACCCTGAAGCAGCTGCGCTACTTCGAGGCGCTGGCGCGGCTGGGGCACTTCGGCCGCGCGGCGGAGGATTGCGCCATCTCGCAGCCCGCGCTTTCCGTGCAGATCAAGGAGATGGAGGAAACCCTGGGGGCGCCGCTGTTCGAGCGGGGGGCGCGGCAGGTGCGCCTGACCCACCTGGGAGAGGCGCTTGCCGGCCGGGTGCGCGGCATCCTGCGCTCGGTGGACGACCTCGGCGATCTGGCCCGCGCCTCGCGCGACGGGCTGGTGGGGCCGCTGCGCATCGGGGTGATTCCCACCGTCGCGCCCTACCTGCTGCCGCGGATCATCGCCGACCTGACGCGGCTGCACCCCGCGCTGGACATCCGCGTGCGCGAGACCCTGACCCCCCGCCTGATCCGCGAGCTGGAGGAGGGGCGGCTGGACTGCGCCGTCGTCGCGCTGCCGCTGTCGGAACCCGCGCTGACCGAGGTGGCGCTGTTTTCCGAGGAATTCGTGCTGGTGCGCCCGGCGGCCGACGCCGACAGGCCGGTGCCGGGGCCGGAGAAGCTGCGCGAGATGCGGCTGCTGCTGCTGGAGGAGGGCCACTGCTTTCGCGACCAGGCGCTGTCGTTCTGCGAGATGGGCGCCGCCGCCCCGCGCGAGCTGCTGGAAGGATCGTCGCTGTCGACTCTGGTGCAGATGGTGGGGGCGGGCATCGGCGTGACGCTGATCCCCGAGATGGCGGTGGGGGTGGAGACACGCTCTGCCCCCGTCTCGGTCGCCCGCTTCCGCGCGCCGCGCCCCAGCCGGAGCATCGGCATGATCTGGCGGCAGAACAGCCCGCTGGCCGACCAGTTGCGGCGGATCTCGGACATCGTCGGCCGCGCGGGGCAGGGGATGCGGGCCGAGGGCGCTAAAGGCTGAAGAAGATCACCGTCAGCACCAGGCCCACCACCACGATCGCCGCGCGCAGCGGGCCGGTGCGGGTGATGCGCCGCGCCTGCCGCGCGCCGACGTAGCCCCCGGCCGTGGTCGCGGCGGCCAGCAGCGCCGCCTGCTCCCAGGCGATCAGCCCGGCGGCCGAATAGGCGACCACCGAGACGATGGACAGCACCGCGGCCAGCAGGCTTTTCAGCCCGTTCATTCCGTGCAGGTCGCGGAACCCGATCAGCCCGAAGACCGCCAGCAGCATGATCCCCAGCCCGCCGTTGAAATAGCCGCCGTAGGCCGCCACCGCGCCGATGGCGAGCGCCGACAGCACCGGCCCCGCTCCGGCCCCGCCCCGGGCGCGCACGGCGGCCACCAGCCGGGGACCGGCGGCGAACATGACGGTGGCGGTCAACAGCAGCCATGGCACGATGCCGGTAAAGCTTTCGCCCGGCGTGACCAGCAGCAGCCCGGCGCCGATGCCGCCGCCGATGGCGGTGGCGATGATGATGGCGCGCAGGCCCAGCGCCCCCTCGGCCCGGATCTCGCGCCGGTAGGCCCAGGCGCTGCCGATGTAGCCGGGCAGGGCGGTGAGGGTGGCGGTGGCATTGGCCATGATCGGCGGCACCCCCACCCAGATCAGCGCGGGAAAGCTGATCAGCGTGCCGCCACCGGCGATGGCGTTCAGCACCCCGGCCAGGAACCCGGCGATGGCGAGGACGGCGAGTTCCAGCATCCGGGGACGCGCGGCACCCTAGCGGGCGGCCGCGCGCACCTCGCTGACGGTCTGGCCGGTGGTCAGCATTTCCGGGTCCAGCCGCAGCTCGATCACCGCGGGCTTGCCGGAGGCGCGGGCTTCCTCGAAGGCGGGGCCGAAGTCGGCGTCCTTCTCGACCAAGGCGCCGAAGCCGCCGTAGGCCCGCGCCAGCGCCGCGAAGTCGGGGTTCGCCAGCTCGGTGCCCGAGACGCGGCCGGGGTAGTGTTTTTCCTGGTGCATGCGGATGGTGCCGTAGCGGCCATTGTTGGCCACGATCGCGATGGGCGTCGCGCCGAACTGCACCGCCGTCGACATCTCGTTCAGAGTCATCTGGAAGCAGCCGTCCCCGGCCAGGCAGACCGTCACCTTGTCGGGGTGGTGCAGCGAGGCCGCCACCGCTGCCGGAAAGCCGTAGCCCATGGAACCCGAAGTCGGCGCCAGCTGGGTGCCGTAGTCGCGGTAGCGGTAGTAGCGGTGCAGGAAGGCCGCGTAGTTGCCCGCGCCGTTGGTCAGGATCGCGTCGTCCGGCAGGTTTTCGGACAGCCAGCGGATCACCTGCTCCAGCTTGACGGCGCCGGGGGTCTCCTTCGGCTGCTGCCAGGCCTCGAAGTCGGCCCGCGCGGCCTGCTGCCAACCGTCCCAGCCTTTCGCCTTGGGCGCCTGCGCCAGCCGCGCCACCATGTCGGCGGCAGAGGCGGTGACGGCCAGATCGCAGCGGTAGACGGAACCCGGCGTCTCCGGCTCGGGGTGGACGTGTGCGATGGCCTTGCCCGGCGCGGCGGGGTCCAGCAGCTCGTACCCCTGGGTCACGCAGTCGCCGATGCGCGAGCCGAGCACCAGCAGGGCGTCGGCCTCGCGCAGCCGCTGCATCAGCTTGGGATTGCTGCCCACCCCCAGCTCGCCGACATAGGCGGGAGAGCGGTTGTCGATGTGGTCCTGCCGGCGGAAGGACACCGCCACGGGCACCGCCTGCGCCTCGCCGAAGGCGCGCAGGTCCCGCGCGGCCTGCGCCGACCAGCCGGGTCCGCCGGCGATCACCAGCGGCTTTTCCGCCTTGGCAAGAAAGTCCAGCACCGCCTGCACCTGCGCCTCGCCCACCCCGGGGGTGGCGGGCGCGGTGGGGGCAAGGTCGGGGGCGTCCGACTGCGCCGACAGCATGTCCTCGGGCAGCGCCAGCACCACCGGGCCGGGGCGGCCGGAGGTGGCGACGTGGAAGGCGCGGTTGATGTACTCGGGGATGCGGGCGGTGTCCTCGATCTCCGCCGCCCACTTCGCCAGCGGGCCGAACATCGCGCGGTAGTCGACCTCCTGGAAGGCCTCGCGGTCGCGGTGGCCCCTGGCGATCTGGCCGACGAACAGGATCATCGGCGTGGAATCCTGCCGCGCCACGTGCACCCCCGCAGAGGCGTTGGTGGCGCCGGGGCCGCGGGTGACGAAGGCGATGCCGGGCTTGCCGGTCATCTTGCCCGTGGCCTCGGCCATCATCGCCGCGCCGCCTTCCTGGCGGCAGACCACGTTCTCGATCCCGCTTTCGTACAGCCCGTCCAGCGCGGCGAGGAAGCTTTCGCCGGGCACCGAGAACACGCGCCGAACACCATGCGCCGCCAGCGCGTCCGTCAGAATCCGCCCACCGTGCCGCATGTCGCCCACCTCCCGTGAAATCCGGCGCGAACATGTCACCGGGCCCGTGGAACGGCAAGGTGCGGGGGCGTTGAAAAAGGTTGTGAACGATGGAACCGGAGGGCCTGCCGTGCGTTTAGCTGCCGGACCCGGCGTTCTGACGGGGTCTTTGTGGTACGACGGAAAGGTACGGGAATGACCGCGCGGCCCTGGATGGCGACGATGACAGAGCTGCTGTCGATCCTTGCCTTCGGCGCGCTGTTCCTGGTGGGCAGCCATGCCGCCGAACCGTCCAAGGGACGCCCCGTCGTCATCGGCGGCGCCACCCTGATGCCCGGCGCGGCCTACGCGAACAACCACGACACACGCTTCGACCTGACCACCGCGCGCGGCGGCATGCGGGCCGCCGGCAATACGGCAGAGGCGCTCAGCCGCTACTGATCCCTACAGGTTGTCCTCGACGCGGAAGCCCTCCGGCACCTCGCCCAAGTTCTCCAGCATCAGGTCCGCCATCACCTCTGCCACCATTGGCGCCATTCCAAACCCGATCTTGAAGCCCCCGTTGGCGATGAAATGTCCCGGACGCTCCGGCCATGGCCCCAGCATCGGCGCGCGGCTGCGGGCGCGGGGGCGGATCCCGGCCCAGCGACGCAGCTCGCGAACCCCGGCGAGGGATGGCACCGCGGCGACCGCGCGCGCCAGCAGGTCGTCCGCCCCCGAGTCGGTGCCGGCGGGATCGTCGAACTCCCGCTCGGTGGTGGAGCCGATGGCGAGGGTGCCGTCACCGTGGGGCACGATGTGCAGCCCCTCCGCGAACAGCTGCGGCAGGTCCGGCGCGCCGTGCGCCAGCAGCAGCGCCTGCCCCTTCACGCCGGCGCCGACGCTGCGCGGCCGTCCCTCTGACAACATCCGCAGCCCCTCGTAGCCGGTGGCCCAGAGCACGGCCCCCCGGTCCTCTCCCTCTGCTGCGATCTCACCGCCCAGCGCGACGATCGCCCCGGCGAGGCTTGCACAGGCGGCGGCGGGGGCGAGGCGGGCGGTGAGGGTGTCGTGGACGAACAGCCCGGTGGGGCTGGTGACGGGCCAGCCGAGGGGGTCCGCCACCACCTGCCAGCTGGCGCGGCCCTGCCACAGCGTCTCCGCGCCGCGCGCGCGGTCATGCGCCAACGCCACCGCGCTGTCGTCGGCCAGCGGCTGCACCCTGCCCGTGCGCCCGTAGCCCGAGGATCGGCCCGACAACTCGTCGGCCGCTTGCCAGAAATCCTGCGACATCAGCAGGCTGTCCAGCTGGAAGGCCTTCTTGAGGTTCCAGTTCTCCGGCACGTGCGGCGCCAGCGCGCCAACCGGCCCGCCGGAGGCCCCGGAGGCCACGCCGCGCGGGTCGATCACCCGCACCTTCGCGCCGCGCCGGGCGCAGGCAAACCCGCACGCCAGCCCGAAAACCCCCGCACCGCGCACGGTGACCTCCGCCATTGCCATTGCCGCCCGCCTTGCCCATTGTCGCGCCGCGACCTTCTAGGCCATCCGATGCAGACTGACCAACAGCTTCCGACCCTTTGGAACGGGGCCGTGCCGGTTTCGGCGCGCTTCGACGACCCGTATTTCTCGCTGGAGAACGGGCTGGCGGAGACCCGGCATGTCTTCCTGCAGGGCAACGGGCTGCCGGAGCGCTTCGTGCCGGGGTTCCACGTGGCCGAGCTTGGCTTTGGCACCGGGCTGAACCTGCTCTGCGCCTGGTCGGCCTGGCGGCAGGCGGGGCTGGACGGGCCGCTGCGTTTCACCAGTTTCGAGGCTTTTCCGCTTCCGGCAGAGGACCTCGCCCGCGCGCTGGGCGCCTTCTCGGCGCTGGCCGACCTGGCCGCGCCCCTGGTGGCGGCATGGCGGCGCGGGCAGACGCGGCTGGACCTGCCGGGGCTGCAGGCCGAGGTGGTGATCGGCGACGCGCGGCGGACGCTGCCGGCGTGGGAGGGTCGGGCTGATGCCTGGTTCCTCGACGGCTTCGCCCCCGCGCGCAATCCCGAACTGTGGGAGCCGGCGCTGCTGGCCGAGGTGGCGCGGCACACCGCCCCCGGGGGCACCGCCGCCAGCTATACCGCCGCCGGCGCCGTGCGGCGGGCGCTGGGCGAGGCGGGGTTCGAGGTCGAGCGCCGCCCCGGCTTCGGCCGCAAGCGGCACATGACGGTGGCCCGGCTGGCATGAGCGAGAACAATACCCGGCTGGGCATCATCTTCATGGTGATCACCACCTTCATCTTCGCGATGCAGGACGGGATCTCGCGCCATCTCGCCGGCGAGTACAACGTGATGATGGTGGTGATGATCCGCTACTGGTTCTTCGCCGCCTTCGTGATCGTGGTGGGCGGGCGCAAGGCCGGGGGCATCCGCCGTGCCGCCGCCACCGTTCAGCCGCTGCTGCAGGCGGCGCGCGGGGTGCTGCTGGCGCTGGAGGTCTGCGTGATGGTGCTGGCCTTCGTGCTGCTGGGGCTGGTGGCCAGCCACGCGCTGTTCGCCTGCTACCCGCTGGTCATTGCCGCGCTGTCGGGGCCGATCCTGGGGGAAAAGGTGGGCTGGCGCCGCTGGATGGCGATCGCGGCGGGGTTCGTCGGCGTGCTGATCATCCTGCGCCCCGGCTTCGCGGTGTTCCAGCCTGCCGCCCTGGTGGGAATCGTCTCTGCCGCGATGTTCGCGCTTTACGGCCTGCTGACCCGCTACGCCGCGCGCCGTGACAGCGCCGCCACCAGCTTTTTCTGGACCGGGACGACCGGGGCGGTGACCATGACCCTGATCGGCGTCTGGTTCTGGGAGCCGATGGTCGGCACCGACTGGGCCTGGATGGCGCTGCTTTGCGTGACCGGGGCGTTGGGGCACTACACGCTGATCAAGTGCTACGACGTGGCCGAGGCCAGCGCGGTGCAGCCCTTCGCCTACCTGCAGCTGGTCTTCGGCGCGACGCTGGGGGTCACGGTTTTCGACGAGACGGTGGAATGGAACATCGCGCTGGGCGCGGCGCTGATCGTCGGCGCGGGGCTGTTCGCGCTGTGGCGAGAAAGGGTGGCGAGCCGGAAGGCGACGGTCAGAAGCTGAAGGCGACGCCGACGTTGATCGCGTTGGTCACGATGTCGGTTTCCAGGGTGCCGCCGTTCGAAAGCTCGGCCTCGTTGTGCGAGTAGGTGCCCTTGTATTCGCCGAAGACGCCCCAGTTTTCGTTGAAGTTGTACTTCACCCCGGCCACCACCTGCACGGCGGGGCCGGTCAGCTGGTATTCCTCGGTGCGGCCGCCCGCGGTGGCGAATTCGACACGCGGCACCGCGACACCGGCACCGGCGCCGACGTAGGGAGTCACCGCGCCATTCGCCCATATCCCCGGCCAGCGCCACCAGACGTTGGCGGTCAGGGTGTTGAGGCCATCGGTGAATTCCAGCGTCGAGACGCCGTTGTTCTTCAGCGTGGCGTCGTCGGCGTAGACCTTGTTGTGCGAGAAATCGAGCCCGAAGCCCAGGTTGGGATTCGTCTCCATCCAGTACGTCGCACGAAGGCCGTAGTAGGGCGGCATCTCGAAAGAGCGGCCTTCCCAGCCCGACAGGAAGTTGTAGTTGCCCAGGCCGCCGGGATCGTTGCCCTCGACACGGCTGTGCGGCGCGGTCTGGTACCCGGTGTAAAAGCTCAGCTCCGTCTCCGCCAAAGCGGGCGCGGCAAGGCCGGCCGCGGCAAGGGCGGTTGCTGCTATGAGGCGTACACCGGTCATGTGGCCTGCGTGCTCCGTTCCAGTTCGGGTTCCGTGTATCACAGATACATGTGGCGCGCACCCGGATGAATTTCAAATGCGATCTTCCGCAATCGCGCGGGTGTGTGCGCTTCGTGCCGCAGATTTGCCTGCCGGGCAGGGTTTCCGGCGGGCCCCCGCGACAATGCGCCCCAAGCATCGGCCAATGTCCGCTTTACCCGTCATGCCCGAGCGCCTAATACGGCGGTGCAAAAAAAGGCGCGGGATTCCGCGCCCGAAGGATATGGCGGGCCGACCGCGGCCCAGGAATGGAGAAACGCTCGTGTCCCACGCAGACGACCATCAAGGCACGCGTCGCGACTTTCTGTATTACGCGACCGGCGGCGCCGGAGTTGTCGCGGCAGGCGCTGCCGTCTGGCCGCTCGTCAACCAGATGAACCCCTCCGCCGACGTGCAGGCGCTCAGCTCGATCCGTGTCGACGTCAGCGGCGTCGCGCAGGGCACGCAGCTGACCGTGAAGTGGCTGGGCAAGCCGGTCTTCATCCGCCGCCGCACCGCCGAGGAGATCGAGGCCGCGAACGGCGTCGACGTCTCCAGCCTGCCGGACCCGGTGGCGCGCAACGCCAACATCGCCGGCGAGGCGCCCGCGACCGACCCCAACCGCGCGCTGGCCCCCGAGGGCGCAGAGGGCGCGGCGGCCGAGGAATGGCTGGTGATGGTCGGCGTCTGCACCCACCTGGGCTGCGTGCCGCTGGGCGACGCCGGCGATTTCGGCGGCTGGTTCTGCCCCTGCCACGGCTCGCACTACGACACCGCCGGGCGGATCCGTAAGGGCCCGGCGCCGGAGAACCTGCACATCCCCGTTGCCGCCTTCGAAGGCGCAGACACCATCGTGCTCGGGTAAGGAAAAAGATCATGGCCGGAATTCCCCACGACAGCTACGAGCCGAAGACCGGGGCCGAGCGCTGGCTCGACCGCCGCCTGAAGGTGGGCGCGCTGCTGCACGACACGCTTGTCATCCCGACCCCGAAGAACCTGAACTGGATGTGGATCTGGGGCATCGTCCTGGTGTTCTGCCTGGCGCTGCAGATCGTCACCGGCATCGTGCTGGCGATGCACTACACGCCGCACGTCGACATGGCCTTCGCCAGCGTCGAGCACATCATGCGCAACGTGAACGGCGGCTACATGCTGCGGTACCTGCACGCCAACGGCGCCTCGCTGTTCTTCCTGGCGGTCTACATCCACATCTTCCGCGGCCTCTACTACGGGTCTTACAAGGAACCGCGCGAGGTCACCTGGATCGTCGGCATGCTGATCTACCTGGCGATGATGGCAACGGCCTTCATGGGCTACGTGCTGCCCTGGGGCCAGATGTCCTTCTGGGGCGCGACGGTGATCACCGGCCTGTTTGGGGCGATCCCGCTGGTGGGCGAGCCGATCCAGACCTGGCTGCTGGGCGGGCCCGCGGTGGACAACGCCACGCTGAACCGCTTCTTCAGCCTGCACTACCTGCTGCCCTTCGTGATCGCGGGGCTGGTGATCGTGCACGTCTGGTGTTTCCACTCCACCGGCAACAACAACCCGACCGGGGTCGAGGTGCGCCGCACCTCGAAGGCCGAGGCGCGCAAGGACACCCTGCCGTTCTGGCCCTACTTCGTGATCAAGGACCTGTTCGCGCTGGCGCTGATCCTGGTGGTGTTCTTCGCCATCGTCGGCTTCATGCCCAACTACCTCGGGCACCCCGACAACTACATCGAGGCGAACGCCCTGGCGACGCCCGCGCACATCGTGCCGGAGTGGTACTTCCTGCCCTTCTACGCGATCCTGCGGGCCTTCACCTCGGACGTCTGGGTGGTGATGCTGGCCAACTGGATCACCGCGGGCATCGTCGACGCCAAGTTCTTCGGCGTGCTGGCGATGTTCGGCGCGATCGCGGTGATGGCGCTGGCGCCCTGGCTGGACACCTCCAGCGTGCGCTCGGGCCGCTACCGGCCGATGTTCAAGTGGTGGTTCGCGCTGCTGGTGGTCGACTTCGTCGTGCTGATGTGGGCCGGCGCCATGCCCGCAGAGCCGCCCTATTCGACGATCTCGCTGATCGGCGCGACCTACTGGTTCGCCTACTTCCTGGTGATCCTGCCGCTGCTGGGCGTGATCGAGAAACCCCTGCCGCGGCCGGCGACGATCGAGGAAGACTTCGCCCGTCACGTGTCGCCCACCGGCGGGACCCACACCGTGGTCGACCCGGCGGAATGAGCGCGAGAGGAAAGAACGAGATGAAATCGACACAGACCCTTTCCGCCGGCGCGCTCGCGCTGATGCTGGGCCTCGCCCCGCTGACCGGCTGGGCGCAGGACGCCGCCCAGCCCGAGGCCGGCGCCGACGCCCAAGGCGCCCCTGCCGATACCGTCACCCCGCCGGAAGGCGAGGGCACGGGCAAGGAGGTGCTTACCACCACCGAGTCCCACGACGAGGTCACCGGCTATGCCGGTGAGCAGAACGACGACGGCCACGCCCCCACCAGCGAGGCCGGGGGCGATCATGCCGAGGAGGCCGGCGACGACCACGGCGCCGGTCACGTGACCGACTACGCCTTCTCCTTCGAGGGGCCCTTCGGCAGCTACGACCAGTTCCAGCTGCAGCGCGGCCTGCAGGTCTACACCGAGGTCTGCGCGGCCTGCCACGGGTTGCGCTACGTGCCGCTGCGCACCCTCTCCGACCCCCAGGGCGTCGGCCTGCCGGAAGACCAGGTACGCGCCTACGCCGAGCAGTTCTTCGAAGTGGTCGACGAGGAAACCGGCGACTTCCGCCCGGCGCGGCCCACCGACAACTTCCCGGCCAACACCGCCGTCGGCGCCCCCGACCTCAGCCTGATGGCCAAGGCGCGGGCCGGTTTCCACGGGCCCTACGGCAGCGGGATCAACCAGTTCGTGCAGGGCATCGGCGGGGCGGAGTACATCGCCTCGATCCTGACCGGCTATACCGGCGAGACCCGCGAGGAAGCGGGCGTGACGCTGTACCAGAACGAGGCCTTTCCCGGCGGCTGGATCAGCATGGCGCCGCCGCTGATCGGCGACGACGTGGTGTTCCAGGACGAACACGCGGCGGATGTGACCTCGGAAGCCAAGGACGTGGCGGCCTTCCTGATGTGGGCGGCCGAGCCGAAGATGATGGACCGCAAGCACACCGGCTTCGTCGCCGTGCTGTTCCTGGCGGTTCTGACGCTGCTGCTGTGGATGACCAACCGCAGGATCTGGGCGCCGCACAAGAAGAAGGGCGTGCCGGCCGAGTGATCTGCCGGACGGTCTGAACGGATCAAGGGGCCCCGCCGGTTGGCGTGGGCCCTTTTTCTATGCGCGGGTGGTGGGGTGGGAGGGGGACGCTGTCCCCCGCCGCCAGGGGCGGCCCCCCTGGGATATTTTCGGACCAGAAGAAATATGCGGGGTCAGAGCAGGCGGTTGAGGGCGGTGTCCAAGACGGTTGGGTTGTCCAGTTGCAGGCGGACGGGGAGGGTCAGGACCTTGCGGCGGAAGGTGGGGGGGAGGCGGACGGCGTCCTTTTCTGTCGTCACCAGCTGTGCGCCGAGAGCCTGGGCCTGCAGTTCCAGGCGGCGCATCAGGGGTTCGGGCAGCGCCTGGTGATCCTCCAGCGGTTCGGCGGCGAGAAGGTTGGCGCCGAGGCCGCGCAGGGTGGCGAAGAACTTTTCCGGCCGGCCGATGCCGGCGAAGGCGAGCACCGCCATGTCCTGCCAGTCCATCCCCGTGGCCAGTGGCGCGAGGTGGCCGGTCAGGTGGGCAAGGCCGGGGGGGCGGCGCGCGGCGAAGCGGGCCTGCGCCGCGGCGTTGCCGATAGACAGCAGCAGGTCGGCACGGGCGAGGCCGGTTTCCAGCGGCTCGCGCAGCGGGCCGGCGGGAATCACCCGGGTGTTACCGAAGCCCTGCACCGCGTCCACCACCACCAGCGACAGGTCCTTTTCCACCTGCGGGTTCTGGTGCCCGTCGTCCAGCAGGATAAGGGGCGCCCCCGCGGCCTCGGCCGCGCGCACCCCGGCGGCGCGGTCGCGGGCGATCCAGGTGGGCGCGAAGGCCGAGAGCAGCAGCGGCTCGTCCCCCACCGTGGCAGCGTCATGGCGGCGTTCGTCCACCCGTAGGGGGCCGGGCCGGGAGCCGCCGTAGCCGCGCGAGACCACGTGGGGCGTCACCCCCCGCGCCGCGAGGTGCTGTACCAGGGCGATCACCGTGGGGGTCTTTCCGGTGCCGCCGGCGTTGATGTTGCCGACGCAGATCACCGGCACGCCGGCGCGGTGCCCCGGTTGGCGCAGGCGCCGCGCGGTGGCGGCGGCGTAGAGCGCGCCGAGGGGGGCCAGCGCCCGGGCCTGCCAGCCGGGGCGGTCCGGGGGATTGTCCCAGAAGGCGGGCGGGCGCATCAGAGCACGCCGCGGGCGTCAAGCTCGCCCAGCACCAGTTCGATCGTGCGGTCGGTGACCTCGGCGCCGGAGGAACAGATCTTCCAGGCCTCGTGGGCCATGGTGGCGGTGACGTCGGGCGAAAGCAGTGCGTCCACCGCCTCGGCCAGCTCGTCCGCGCTGCGCACCATGCGGGTGGCGCCGGCGGACCCGAGCCGCCCGTAGGCGCGGCGGAAGTTGCGCAGGTTGGGACCGTGGATGATGGCCGAGCCGAGCGCCGCGGACTCGAAGGGGTTGATACCGCCGCCGGCCTCCAGCGACTGCCCGAGGAAGGAGATCGCGGCGAGGCGGTACCACAGGCCCAGTTCTCCCTCGGTGTCGGCAATGAAGATCTGGGTGTCGGCCTCCGGCTCCGCCCCGGCAGAGCGCAGGCCGGTGACGAAACCCTCCGCCCGCAGCGCGCGGTCCAGGTCGGGGCCGGCGGCGGGGTCCTCCGGCAGCAGGATCAGCAACAGGCGGTGGGTGCGCCGGATCGCCTGCCGGTGCGCCTCGATCACCGCCTCTATCTCCGAATCGGCGGTATTGGCGGCAAGCCAGACGGGGCGGCCGGAGAGGGTCTCGGCCAAGCTGTCGCGGTCGCCGCGGTTGCAGGGCAGGGCGGCGGTGCCTTCCTCGAGGAACCCGGCGATCTGCAGCCGGCCCGGCACGGCGCCCAGCCGGCGCAGCGCGGCGGCAGAGGTCGAATCGCCGGTGATGACGTGGGAGAAGCGCGACAGCAGCGCCCCCGTCAGCCCGCGCCACAGCCGCCAGCCCTGCAGTTCGGGCGGCGCGGTATGGGCATCGACCAGCAGCATCGGCACGCCTTGCCCCGCGGTCTCGGTGATCAGCGCGGGGCGACTGTCCGCCTCGGTCCAGAGCGCGATGTCCGGGCGCCAGTGGTCGAGGAACCGCCGCACCGCCGGCAAGTTGTCGGCGGGCGCCAGTTGCGAGGGGTGCGCCGGTTCGCTGACCCGCCGTTTCTGCGCGGCGGTTGTGAAGAGGAAGCTGAGTTCGGGATGCTCCAGCCGCATCCGGTGCGCCAGTTCGCGCGCCGCGAGGCCGTGGCGGTCGCGGCCGGTGTGGACCCAGACGAGGGGGCCCTCCGGGCGCGGCTCGCTCGCCTCGCCCAGCCGCTCGCGCTCCAGCGCCTGGATGTCCTCACCCGCGTCGCGCGACAGCCGCCGCCGCACGCCGCGATCCGAGCGGGCGCGGGTGGCGAGGTAGAGTTTCAGGGCGAGCGGGCCGGCCATGGATGCCTCAGCTGTCGAGTTCCTCGGTCGAGGACGCCTCGCGCCCCTCGTCGCGCAGGCGGTGCAGGTGGGCGATGAAGTAGCGCATGTGCGCGTTGTCCACCGTGCGCTGCGCCGCGGCCTTCCAGGCGTCGTAGGCGGCCGCGTAGTTCGGGAAGATGCCGATGATGTCGATGGCGTCGACATCGCTGAACTGGGTGCCGGAGGGATCGACAAGCTCGCCTCCGAAGACGAGGTGCAGGCGCTGGGTCATGGGGTCTCCTTCGGTGCAGGTGCCGGGGGCTAAGGTAGTCGCGGGCGGGCGCGGCGGAAAGGCCGCTCAGGCGGGGGCGAGCCCGGCCAGCAGCGCATCGGCGAGGGACGGGGAGGCGGCGAGGCAGCCGGGGCTCATCGGCTGGGGCGTGTTGAACCGCAGGGGGGCGCCGGCCTGGTCGGTGATCTTGCCGCCGGCCTCGGTACAGACGAGGGCGCCGGCAGCGATGTCCCAGTGCCAGGTCGGGCGAAGGGTCAGCATGGCGTCGAAGGCGCCCTCGGCCACCAGGCACAGGCGGTAGGCGATGGAGGGGCGGAAGTGCCGCGTGACGTCGGGCACGCCCCGGGGCCAGAGCGAGGGGTTCAGCGAGGCCTTGTTCGACAGCACCCGCGCGCCCTCTGCCGCGCCGCGGTCGGTGACGCGGATCGGCGCGTCATTCAGGTAGGCGCCCGTGCCGGCGGCGGCGGTGTACATCTTCTTGCGCTGGGGCAGGTAGACGCAGGCGGCAACGGGCTGTCCGTTCTCGACGATGGCGAGGGAATGCGCCCAGTCCTGCTGCCCGTCGACATAGGCGCGGGTGCCGTCGATGGGATCGACGATAAAGCAGTGGCGGGCATCGAGCCGCGCCGGGGTGTCCATGGTTTCCTCACTCAGCCAGCCGTAGCCGGGGCGCGCGGCGGTCAGGGTCTTGCGCAGGTAACGGTCGACGGCGAGGTCGGCCTCGCTGACCGGGCCCGCGCCGGCGCCCTTGTCGCGGACCTTCTGGTCGGTGCGCCAGTAGCGGTTGGCGATCCGCCCCGCCTCGCGCGCCGCGTCCACCAGCAGGGACAGGTCACTCTCCGGCAATGGTCAGTCCTTCGACCAGCAGCGAGGGCACCCTGTGGCTGCGGTGGGCCACCGCGTCATTGGCCGGCACCAGCGTCTTCAGCATGTCGCGCAGGTTGCCGGCGATGGTGCATTCGTTGACGGGGTAGGCGATCTCGCCCTTTTCCACCCAGAAGCCCGAGGCGCCGCGGGAATAGTCGCCGGTGGTGGGGTTGATCGAGGCGCCGATCAGAGAGGTGACCAGCAGGCCGGTGCCCATGTCGGACATCAGCGCCTGCGGGCTTTGCCCGCCCTGCGACAGCGACACCGGGTGCGGTGCGGGCGAGGGCGGGTGGCTGATGCCGCGGGCGGCGTTGGCGGTGCTGGGCAGGCCCAGCTTGCGCGCGGTGGCAAGGTCCAGCACCCAACCCGTCAGCCGGCCGTCGCGGACGATGTCGCGGGCGGCTGTGGGCAGCCCCTCGCCGTCGAAGGGGCGGGCGCCGAAGACGCGGGGGCGCAGGGGGTCCTCTGTCAGGGTCAGGCCGGCGGAGAGCACCTGCTGATCCATGGCATTCGACAGCCAGGAGGCGCCGCGGGCGATGGCGGTGCCGTTGATCGCCGACAACAGGTGACCGATCAGCCCCGCCGCGATCCGCTCGTCATAGATCACCGGGAAGGCGCCGCTGGGCGGTTTGCGGCTGCCGGCGCGGGCGGCGGTGCGTTCGCCGGCGATGCGCCCGATCTCCTCGGCAGAGGGCAGGTCGGCGGCGAAGACGCGGGCCTCGTGGTTGCTGTCACGCTCCATCTTTGTGCCGGAGCCGGTGATGGCGGTGCAGCCGATGCCGGTGCTGGTGCGCGACAGGCCGCCGGAAAAGCCGTTGCTGGCGGCGATATGGCTGTGGCGGCGGGAATATCCCGCGCCGGCGCCGTCGGACTTCGTCACTCCGGCCACTTCCAGCGCGGCGGCCTCGGCGCGGCGCGCGGCCTCTTCCAGCGCGGCGGGCTCTGGTTCAGGCGCGGGATCGTCCAGTTCCAGCGCCGCGAGATCCCAGTGGCGGGCCAGCTGTTCCGGGTCGGCGAGGCCGACGTGCGGGTCCTCCGGCGCCTCTCTCGCCATGGCGACAGCGCGTTCGGCCATGGTGCGGATCGTCTCGTCCGAGGTGTCGGAGGCAGAGACGCAGGCCTGCCGCCGTCCGATCAGCACCCGCAGGCCGATGTCGATCGCCTCGGCCCGCTCTGCCTGTTCCAGCGCGCCGCCGCGCACGTCGATGGACAGCGAGGTGCCCGCCACGGCGGCGGCATCGGCGGCCTCGGCCCCGGCCTTTCGGGCGGCATCGAGCAGGTGGGCGGTGAGGGTCTCGAGACGGTCGGACATGGGGGACCTTTCCGGGTGCGGGTGGCCCTGACCTAGTGTGGCCGCGCGCGGCCTGCAAGCTTGCCCGGCGGCGGCGGGACGTGCTTGGCTGGGGCGAGGGCGAAGGAGGGGAAGCGATGAAAGCGATGTTTGCGGCACTTGCAGTGGCAATCTGGATGACGGGCTGGATAGCTGGCGCGCCGGCCGCCGACGCGCAGGGGGTGCGCATCGCGCCCTTCGACGAGGCCGAGATCGACCCGGAGTTCCAGACCTACCGCGCCCGCCTGCTGGAGGCGATCGTGACGCGGGACCTGGACGCGGTGCTGGCGGCGGCGCACCCGGAGGTCCTGCTGGACTACGGCGGCGGCGCCGGGCGCGGCGAGCTGCGCGCGCGGCTGCTGGCGGACCCCGAGACCATGGGAGAGGAATACTGGTTCGCGGCCGACCGCCTGCGCGAGGAGTTCTGGGCCGAGCTGGAGGCCGTGTTGCGGCTGGGCGGCGTGTTCTCTGCCGGCGGGACGGAGTTCACCGCGCCCTACATCTGGGTGATGGAGCCGCCCGCCGACCTCGACGCCTTCGACGCCATGTGGATCACCGGCGAGGACGTGCCGCTGCTGGACCGCCCTTCCCGCTGGGGCAAGGAACTGGGGCGCCTGCACTGGGACGTGGTCGCCTACATGGGCGGCGCCGAGGGGACGCCCTACGAGGGGGTCGAGCTGGCGAACGGCAGCCAGGGGTTCGTGCCCCGCGAATACGTCCGGTCCTTCGTCGGCTACCGCGCGATCTTCCAGCGGCGGCAGGGGGAATGGCAGATGACGGTGTTCATCGCCGGCGACTGAGGCCGAGTCTCAGGGAAGGCTGTCGACGATCGCCTGCGCCGCGGCGCGGGGGTCGCGGGCGGTCCAGATGGGGCGGCCGACCACGATGTGATCGGCGCCGGCGGTGATCGCCTCTGCCGGGGTGGCGATACGCTTCTGGTCGCCGGCCTCGCTGCCGGCGGGGCGGACGCCGGGGGTGACAATCAGCCGGCCGTCCGCCACCGGCAGCGCACGAATGGCCGCGGCCTCATGCGGCGAGGCGATGACACCGTCGGCCCCGGCCTCCAGCGCGGCGGCGGCGCGGGCGAGGGTGATCTCGGCCACGTCCCCGGCGCGGATCTGCCCGTCGTCAAGGTCGGCGCGGTCGTAGGAGGTCAGGACGGTGACGGCGAGGATCTTCAGGTGCGAGCCCGAAGCGCCTTCTTTCGCCGCGCGCACCACCGCGGGGTCGCCCTGCACCGTCAGCAGGTCCAGGTCGTACTGCGCGAGACCACGCACCGCCGCCTCGATGGTGGCGGAGATGTCGAACAGCTTCAGGTCGAGGAAGATGCGCTTGCCGTGATCCTGCTTCAGCTCGTTCGCCAGGGCCAGCCCGCCGCCCGTCAGCATTCCGAGGCCGATCTTGTAGAAGGACACCGCGTTGCCCAGCTTGCCGGCAAGCGACAGCCCGTCCAGCGCGTTGGGAACGTCGAGCGCGGCGATCAGCCGGTCATCGGTGGGGGCGAGGGACATGGCGCAACTCCTTTAATGGAAATCGCGCCTATGTCCGTGTTTGCGGGGCGGGCGTCAAGCGCGGGTCAGGCCGCGTGCGGTTCCAGCGTGTGCGGCTGCGGCAGTTGCTGCGGCCGGGCCTCCATCGCGCGGGCAAGGCGCACGGCATCCTCGGCCAGCCGTTCCTCGACCGGGCGCGCGCCCTTCAGCGGCACGTTGGTGCGCAGGCGCAGGCGGCGGGTGGGTTGGCCCGGCTGCGGCTTGACGATCAGGGTCACGGCGGCTTCAACGCGGCCGAAGTCGGCGTCATAGTGCATGTCGGCAACGCGGGTCTCGATGATACGCATTTCGGTGCTCCTGTGCGGGGCGCTCGCGGGGGCGGCGCCGGCCGTGCGGCAGGTGAGGGGGACGAGCCGAAGCCGCGCATTGGTATCGGCGGCGGCGGTGGGGCAAGGGGTGCCTGTCATTTTCACTGCTCCTCGTGCGGGCTTTGCGCCCTGCTCTTGCTAACAAGACGCGCGAGCCTGTGGATTGTTTCACCACGCCGCGAGAAATCGGCGGAAAGCCGCCTCTTGAACCCTGCGGGGCGGGGTCCCAAATCTTGCTGCGAAGGCCGGGTCTGGCCGTGCCGCATGGGCGGGCGACGGGCAAAAGGCGCTTGATATAAAGGAGAAGACCATGAACTTGGAGAAGTTCACGGAGCGGTCTCGCGGATTCCTTCAGGCCGCGCAGACGATCGCGATGCGCGAAGGGCACCAGGCACTGGCGCCCGAGCATCTGCTGAAGGCACTGATGGATGACGACCAGGGGCTGGCCAGCAACCTGATCCGCAACGCCGGCGGCTCGCCGCAGCGGGTGCAGGAGGCTGTCGACGCCGCGCTGGGCCGACTGCCCAAGGTCAGCGGCGACGCCGGCCAGACCTACATGGACCGGACCACCGCCAAGGTGCTGGACGAGGCCGAGAAGCTGGCGAAGAAGGCCGGCGACAGCTTTGTTCCGGTCGAGCGGCTGCTGACCGCGCTGGCGATGGTGCGCTCGAAGGCCAAGGACGCGCTGGATACCGGCGGGGTGACGCCGCAGGCGCTGAATTCCGCCATCAACGACGTGCGCAAGGGCCGGACCGCCGATACGGCGAGTGCCGAGGAAGGCTATGACGCGCTGAAGAAGTTCGCGCGCGACCTGACCGAAGCGGCCGAGGAAGGCAAGATCGACCCGATCATCGGGCGGGACGAGGAAATCCGGCGCACCATGCAGGTGCTCAGCCGGCGGACCAAGAACAACCCGGTGCTGATCGGAGATCCCGGCGTCGGCAAGACCGCCATCGCCGAGGGCCTTGCCCTGCGGATCATCAACGGCGACGTGCCGGAAAGCCTGCGCAACAAGAAGCTGATGGCGCTGGACATGGGCGCGCTGATCGCCGGGGCGAAGTACCGGGGCGAGTTCGAGGAGCGGCTGAAGTCGGTGCTGAACGAGATCACCGCCGCCGCCGGCGAGGTGATCCTGTTCATCGACGAGATGCACACGCTGGTGGGTGCGGGCAAGACAGATGGCGCGATGGACGCGGCCAACCTGATCAAGCCGGCGCTGGCCCGCGGAGAGCTGCACTGCGTCGGCGCCACGACGCTGGACGAGTACCGCAAGTACGTCGAGAAGGACGCGGCCCTGGCCCGGCGGTTCCAGCCGGTGATGGTGGACGAGCCCACGGTGGAGGACACCGTGTCGATCCTGCGCGGCATCAAGGAGAAGTACGAGCTGCACCACGGCGTGCGGATCAGCGACTCTGCCCTGGTGGCGGCGGCGACGCTCAGCCATCGCTACATCACCGACCGGTTCCTGCCCGACAAGGCGATCGACCTGGTGGACGAGGCCGCCAGCCGGCTGCGGATGGAAGTGGACAGCAAGCCAGAGGAACTGGACGCGCTGGACCGCGATATCCTGCAAAAGCAGATCGAGGCCGAGGCCCTGCGCAAGGAGGACGACCAGCCGTCCCGCGACCGGCTGGAGAGCCTCGAGCGGGAACTGTCCGAGCTGCAGGAGCGCAGCGCGGAGCTGACCGCGCGCTGGCAGTCCGAGCGTGACAAGCTGAACCAGTCGCGCGAGCTGAAGGAGCAGCTGGACCGCGCGCGGATCGAGCTGGAGCATGCCAAGCGCGAGGGCAACCTGCAGCGCGCAGGGGAATTGTCCTACGGCATCATCCCGCAGCTGGAAAAGCAGCTGGCGGTCGCCGAGGACAACGACGACGGCCCGATGGTGGAAGAAGCCGTGCGGCCAGAGCAGATCGCCCAGGTGGTCGAGCGCTGGACGGGCATCCCCACCACGAAGATGCTGGAGGGCGAGCGCGAGAAGCTGCTGCAGATGGAAGCCGAGCTTGGCAAGCGGGTGATCGGCCAGCGTGCCGCCGTCACCGCCGTGTCGAACGCCGTGCGGCGGGCGCGGGCGGGGCTGCAGGACGAGAACCGTCCGCTGGGCTCGTTCCTGTTCCTCGGCCCCACCGGCGTCGGCAAGACCGAGCTGACCAAGGCGCTGGCGGAGTACCTGTTCGACGACGACAAGGCGATGGTGCGCATCGACATGTCGGAGTTCATGGAAAAGCACTCCGTCGCCCGCCTGATCGGCGCGCCTCCGGGCTATGTCGGTTACGAGGAAGGCGGCGTGCTGACCGAGGCGGTGCGGCGTCGGCCCTACCAGGTCGTGCTGTTCGACGAGGTCGAGAAGGCGCACCCCGAGGTCTTCAACGTGCTGCTGCAGGTGCTGGACGACGGTGTCCTGACCGATGGGCAGGGGCACCGCGTGGACTTCAAGCAGACGCTGATCGTGCTGACCTCGAACCTCGGCAGCCAGGCGCTGAGCCAGCTGCCCGAGGGGGCCGACAACGGACACGCGCGGCGCGACGTGATGGACGCGGTGCGGGCGCACTTCCGCCCCGAGTTCCTGAACCGGCTGGACGACATGATCGTCTTCGACCGGCTGACGCGGAGCGACATGGACGGCATCGTCTCGATCCAGCTGAAGCGGCTGCAGAAGCGGCTGGCGCAGCGCAAGATCGGGCTGGAGCTGGACGAGGGTGCGCGCAAGTGGCTGGCCGACGAGGGCTATGACCCGATCTACGGGGCGCGGCCGCTGAAGCGGGTGATCCAGCGCAGCCTGCAGGACCAGCTGGCCGAGATGCTGCTGGCGGGCGACGTAACCGACAACGACACGGTGCACGTCAGCGCCGGGGCCGACGGGCTGATCGTCGGCGACCGGATCTCGCGGTCGAACCGCCAGCCGCCGCAGGACGCGGTGCTGCACTGACGCGCCTTGGGTGAAAATGAAAAGGCCCCGCCGGATTGGCGGGGCCTTTTTGCATGGGGCGGGGGAAGGGGGCCGTCAGCCCAGCAGCTCTACCGGGATCAGCCCCTCGCGCTGGGCGCGCAGCAACTCGGACTCGCTGATGCGGCCGTTGCCGTCCAGGTCGCAGCTGCGGAAGATCGTGCCGGTCACGTGGGGGTGTAGCGACTGGATCTCTTCCAGCGTCAGCAGCCCGTCGCCATCGGCATCGGTCTGCGCCATGGACGCGGCATGGGCGGCGGGGGCGATCAGCAGGCACAGGGCAATGAGCGCGCGTCTCATCGGGGAATCTCCGTCGAATCGGGGCCGGTTCCGGCAGGGGCGAGAGCACACAGACACCGGCCGCGCGTCGGGTGCACGGGCCTGTCGCATTCGTGCGAACGATGCGCGAACGCCCGCGTAGTTCAAGGCCTGCCGCGGGCGGAAAATCGCGTGGCACCCCCCGTGCCGAACGGTTTCCCGGCGAGTGTTGCAGGAAGCTTGCAGTCCCGCCCGCGCCGGGGGAAGGTGCGGCCAGGCAAGCGGGAGAGGCAGAGGGTGCAATTCGTCGCGCAGGTGCTGCAGGTGATGGCCTTGGCCTTCGTGGCGGCGATCGGCTGCGCGCTGGCCATGGCGGCGGTTTTCTGGGTCGTGGACCGCACCCAGACCGCCGACGCGATCCGGCGCAACTATCCCGTCATCGGCCGTTTCCGGCACCTCTTCACCGAGCTGGGCGAATTCTTTCGGCAGTACTTTTTCGCGATGGACCGCGAGGAGATGCCCTTCAACCGGGCGCAGCGGGACTGGATCGGCCGGGCCTCTGCCGGGGCGGGGAATACCGTGGCCTTCGGCTCGACCCGCAGCCTGTCGGTGATCGGCACGCCCATTTTCGTCAACGCCGCCTTCCCGCCGCTGAGCGACCAGAGCGCGGCGAGCGAGCCGATGGTGATCGGCCCTCGCGCGCGCGTTCCTTATAGTGCACCGTCTTTCTTCAACATCTCCGGCATGAGCTACGGCGCCCTGTCGCGCCCCTCGGTGCGGGCGCTGAGCCGGGGTGCGAAGGAGGCGGGGGTCTGGCTGAACACCGGCGAGGGCGGGCTTTCGCCCTGGCACCTGGAGGGCGGCTGTGACCTGGTGTTCCAGATCGGCACCGCCAACTACGGCGTGCGCGACGCCGAGGGGCGGCTGAGCGACGAGCGGCTGCGGGAGATCGCGGCGATCGAGCAGGTGCGGATGTTCGAGATCAAGCTGGCCCAGGGCGCCAAGCCCGGCAAGGGCGGCATCCTGCCAGCCGTGAAGGTGACGGAAGAGATCGCGGCGATCCGCGGCATTCCCGCCGGCGTCTCCAGCATCTCGCCGAACCGGCATCCGGCGGTGGACGACTGGAACGACCTGCTGGACCTGGTGTGCAGGGTGCGCGAGGTCACGGGCAAGCCCGTGGGCATCAAGACCGTCGCCGGCTCTGACGCGCCGCTGCGCGAGTTCTTCGCGCTGATCCGTGAGCGCGGCGAGGATTGCGCGCCGGATTTCATCGCGCTGGACGGGGGCGAGGGGGGCACCGGCGCCTCGCCGCTGCCGCTGATGGACCTGGTGGGCATGTCGATCCGCGAGGCGCTACCGATGGTGGCGGACCTGCGCGACGCGGCGGGGCTGAAACAGCGCATCCGCCTGATCGCGGCGGGCAAGCTGGTGAACCCCTCGGACGTGGCCTGGGCGCTTTGCGCGGGCGCCGACTTCGTCACCTCGGCGCGGGGCTTCATGTTCAGCCTCGGCTGCATCCAGGCGATGAAGTGCAACCGAAATACCTGCCCCACCGGGGTCACCACCCACGATCCGCGCCTGCAGCGTGGGTTGGTGGTGGAGGACAAGTTCCGCAAGGTGGCGCAATACGCGCAGGGCATCGTGCAGGAGGTCGAGACGATCGCCCACTCCGTGGGCGTGGCCGAACCCCGGCTGATGCGCCGGCACCACGTGCGGATCGTCACCGACAAGGGCACCTCGACCCCGATGAGCGAGATCTACGCCTGAGGCTGTAACGATCTGCGCGTGAATGTGAGTCTTGTTGTGTTTGGGCTTGCCGGGAAGACGGATATCTCCATGGTGAACCCGAGGCGAAGGAGAGACCCATGGCCGGACGCTGGACCAACGATCTGAAGCGAAGCGACGTTACTCCGAAGCAGCTGTTCCTGAACCGTCGGCAGTGGATGACGGGCGTCGGCGCGCTTGCGGCCGGCAGCATCGCTGCCCCGGCTTTCGCCGCACTGGAGGCCAAGCCCAGCCCCTATTCCACCGACGCCGAGCCCAACGATCTCGAGGCGATCACCAGCTACAACAACTTCTACGAGTTCGGCACCGGCAAGGACGATCCCGCGAAGTATGCCGATGCGCTGACGGTGGATCCCTGGACGGTGACGGTGGACGGGATGGTTGACCGGCCCGGCGACTACGATCTGGCCGAGCTGCTGGACGGGCTGACGCTGGAGGAACGGATCTACCGGTTCCGTTGTGTCGAGGCCTGGTCGATGGTTGTGCCCTGGGCGGGCTATGAGCTGGCCGACATCCTGAACAAGGTCGGGGTGCAGGAGGGCGCGAAGTACGTGGCCTTCGAAACCCTTATGCGCCCCGAGGAGATGTGGGCGCAGGAACGTCCGATCCTCGACTGGCCCTACCGCGAGGGGCTGCGTCTTGACGAGGCGATGCACCCGCTGACGATCATGGCGACCGGCCTTTATGACGAGCCGATGCCGAAGCAGAACGGCGCGCCCATGCGGCTGGTGGTTCCGTGGAAGTATGGCTTCAAGTCGATCAAGTCGATCGTGAAGATCTCGCTGGTGGCAGAGCAGCCGCCTACCACATGGAACATGATGAACGCGCGCGAGTACGGTTTCTACAGCAACGTGAACCCGCAGGTGGATCACCCCCGCTGGACCCAGTCGAGCGAGCGGATGATCGGTGGCGGCCTGTTCGCCAGCCGGGTGCCAACGCAGATGTTCAACGGCTACGAGGCCGAAGTCGCCTCTATGTACGACGGCATGGACCTGGCAAAATTCTACTGATGCACCGCACCGCCGCCTGTCTTCTTGCCCTCTCGATGAGCCTGCCCGCGGGGGCCGATGGCATTGCCAGCGATCCCACCGGGCAGGTGATGCCCCCGATCGCGCGCCCCAATGCGCTGCTGGACGGGGCAGAGAAGCTGACGGTGGTGTCGATGATGCCGCCCGAAGGGTTCGAGGAGGCGGTGGCCGAGGCGGACGTCGCAGGCGTGGTGGGCAGGGTCATCGGAATGGAGGAGGCCGGCGCGGCGGATTTCGAGGTGGCGGTCTTCTTCGTGAAGAATTGGAAACAGGCGGGCTCTCTCGCCCGCGCGATCGATTCCCCCGAGATGCTGGCTCGCTACGAGGCGGCAGACGAAGACCACGCGGTCGAACGGTTCCAGGCGGAACTGAGCGACGGGGCTGTGGAGGTCTTTACCATCGCGACCGATGCCGGCGGCAAGGCAGTGCCGGTGATCTGCTACGCAAGGCTTGTCGTGGCGGCCCTTTATGACCCCGAGGCGGAAGTGCAGGTGGACCTGCAGGCCTGCGCGGAAAGCCTGCAGCCGTGAGCCTCACCGACCGGATCAATGCGCTTGTCCGGTCGGTGCCGCCGGTGCTTCTCTATATACTCGCCCCGCTTCCCGCGATCTGGTGGTTCTACCTCGGCTTTACCGGGGGCCTCGGGCCCGAACCGATCCGGGCGCTGGAGAAAGAGGTGGGGCTGTTCGCGCTGCAGCTGCTGATCGCCGGTCTCGCGGTGACGCCCCTGCGCCGCTTCCTGAAGATCAACCTGATCAAGCATCGCCGCGCGCTAGGGGTCGTCACTTTCTTCTACGTGCTGCTGCACCTGCTGATCTGGCTGCTGCTGGACATGAGCATGCGGTGGGGAGAGATCCTCGCCGACCTGGTCAAGCGCCCCTACATCATCGCCGGCATGCTGGCCTTCGTGCTGCTGCTGCCGCTGGCGGTGACCTCGAACAACCTCTCTGTCCGCAAGCTGGGGCCGCGGTGGCGCAAGCTGCACAAGCTGGTCTACGGCGCAGCGCTGCTGGGCGGCCTGCACTTCGTGCTCCTGACCAAGGGGTTCCAGTACGAGCCGCTGCTATATGCAGGCGCGGTGATCGTGCTGCTGGCGCTGCGGGCGATTCCGACCGCCAGCAGGAAGCCCGCGCGCGCCTGAAGCGTGCGATTCCTCTCGATTCCGATTCACGCTGGAAAGAATCTCGGCTCGCCGGCGGATTTTTCGCGCTGATTCCGATTCCCGAGAGGCCGAATTCGCCGAGTCGCAGAAAAATCTGACCTCCGATCCGGGAAATCCGGGGAGTCGGGGGCCGATTCCGGGGCGGGAGACCCCGATTTTTGACCAATGATTCCGTTTTCGAGTCGGCCGAACCCCCGATTCAGCCCCGGGAAGCCCCCCGCCAAGCGGGGAGCGGCCAGAAAGTGCGAATTTCGAAGCTGTGTATCCCTCTGTAAAACAACGGTTTCATGACAAAGATCGAGAAAGTTCCGATTTCCTCGAAAAAAGCTCTTGCGGGTACCCGGCCTCATCCGTAAATACCCCCTCACCGGCGGCGCTGAGGCGCCAACGGGGCGCCAGACGGGCCCAACGGAAACGGGACGGCAACGAGGCGGAAGAAAAAATTAGGGATGAACGAGGCCGGGCGCGCCGCACAAGATAGGGCGCAGCCAGTTGATTTTGTCTCTACGCTCTTTGAAATTGCTGGTAACTGAAGAGATATGTGGGCGGTTTGGTTCATTCGATGGATCAATCCTGCATATCAACGCTTCTAGGCTTCGGCCGATGATGAAGTGTCAGCTTCACTGTTTGAGTAGGTTTCGGTTCTCTTCGGAGTACTGAAGCACGCATCAGACAGATGACTTTCCCATCCTAGCCAGGATGGGAAGATGTGCAGAGGTTCGAACGTCAAGGATATCCGAGCAATCGGATTTCAACTTGAGAGTTTGATCCTGGCTCAGAACGAACGCTGGCGGCAGGCTTAACACATGCAAGTCGAGCGCCCTCTTCGGAGGGAGCGGCGAACGGGTGAGTAACGCGTGGGAATATGCCCTTCTCTGCGGAATAGCCTCGGGAAACTGAGAGTAATACCGCATACGCCCTACGGGGGAAAGATTTATCGGAGAAGGATTAGCCCGCGTTGGATTAGGTAGTTGGTGGGGTAATGGCCTACCAAGCCGACGATCCATAGCTGGTTTGAGAGGATGATCAGCCACACTGGGACTGAGACACGGCCCAGACTCCTACGGGAGGCAGCAGTGGGGAATCTTAGACAATGGGCGCAAGCCTGATCTAGCCATGCCGCGTGAGTGACGAAGGCCCTAGGGTCGTAAAGCTCTTTCGCCAGGGATGATAATGACAGTACCTGGTAAAGAAACCCCGGCTAACTCCGTGCCAGCAGCCGCGGTAATACGGAGGGGGTTAGCGTTGTTCGGAATTACTGGGCGTAAAGCGCACGTAGGCGGATCAGAAAGTATGGGGTGAAATCCCGGGGCTCAACCCCGGAACTGCCTCATAAACTCCTGGTCTTGAGTTCGAGAGAGGTGAGTGGAATTCCGAGTGTAGAGGTGAAATTCGTAGATATTCGGAGGAACACCAGTGGCGAAGGCGGCTCACTGGCTCGATACTGACGCTGAGGTGCGAAAGTGTGGGGAGCA